>CAXSFZ010000005.1:68195-95251 GCA_964236905.1 uncultured Solirubrobacteraceae bacterium
CGCATCCGGCGAGCGTAGTGGGCGCCGCGGCGGACGCGGGCGGGCCCGCCGCGCGGCGGCCCGGCACGGACGCCGCGCGGGCCCGGTAGGGTCGGCGGACCGACCGCGGGACCGGACCTTGGCCAGACTGCTCGGAGAGCTCATCGCACGTGGCACGCGCTCCTCCGTGCACGCCTACGGGCGCGACGCGGTCGTCAAGCTCCCCGCGCGTGCGACGCCGGACCACTGGATCGAGGCCGAGGCGCGCTACGGGGAGGCGGTCCGGGCGGCCGGTGCGCCGATCCCGCGGCTGCTGGGCCTCGAGCAGCTCGACGGACGACCGGCGAGCGTCTGGGAGCGGGTGCCCGGGCCCTCGATGTGGGCGTGCGCCCGGGCCCGGCCCGATCGCTGCGCAGCCTACGGCGCGCTGCTCGCCGACCTGCAGCTCGCCCTCTTCGCGCTCGTCCCGCCGGTGGTCCTGCCCCGTCAGCGCGACCGGCTGGCCAGCAAGATCCGCCGCTCGGCCGGCCTGGACCCGGCGCTGGCCGGCGCGCTCGCCTGCATCCCGGCCGGCGCGGGACCCCCGCGCGTGTGCCACGGCGACCTCCACCCGGGCAACGTCATCCTCGCCGCCGGCGGCCCCGTGGTCGTCGACTGGTTCGACGCCTCGTGCGGCGACCCGGTGGCCGACGTCGCGCGCTCGTCCATCCTCCTGGCGCTCGAGGACGGGGGAGCTCCGACGCACCTGCCCGGCGCCGGCCCGCGGACGCTCGCGCCGCTCGCCCGCGCGCACCTCGCGCGTCTGCGCTCCCGGCTGGAGCTCGACCCCGGGCGCCTGGAGGCCTGGGGCGCCGTCGAGGCCGTGGCCCGGCTGGCCGAGGGCGTGCCGCCGGCGGCCCTCCTGACGACCTGGCACCGCTTCGCCGCCGCCGCCGCGACGGGCGGCTAGGAGCTCGGGCGCCCGCCCCAGCGGAGCGTCAGCGTCGAGCCGGCGGGCAGGGAGGTGCTCGTCACCGCGCCCGCGGGATCGGCGACCGCGATGGTGCGCTCGGCGCCCGCCTGGTTCACGGCGATGAGCGATCGGGAGCCGTCGGGGTTCAGGAAGGCGACCGTGCCCACTCCGGCCACCGACGCGGGCGAGCCGATCCGCACGCCGCCGGGATCGACCGCGGCGCTCGCCTGCGCCAGCACCGCGTACTCGACGCCCGTGGTCACCTCGCCCCCGGGCCCCACGGTGAGCACCCCCCGGCACGAGCTGCAGCCGCCGCGGTGCGGTCCGCCGTCCGGGTCGAGCGCGAGGTTCCAGTACAGGACGGCCTGGGCCCAGTTCCGCAGGGAGCCGAGGAGCAGCCGGGTGGAGTTCCAGGCGAGGTCCTCGGCGAAGGCGGGCGACCACCCGCCCCCCGAGCACTCCGTGACCCACACCGCCTTCGCCGGCGCCGCGGCGTGGACCTCGCTCTGGGCCGAGGGGTCGCCGGCGTAGCAGTGGAACGCCGTGCCCGCCAGGTCGCGGGCGGCGGAGCTGCGCAGGAGGGCGACCGCGCGGCCGGGATCGGACCAGTTGTGGTCGTGGCCGAGGATGGCGATCCGCGACAGCCCCGCGCGGGTCAGCGCCGGGGCCAGATGCCGGGAGACGAACCTCGCCTCCTGGGCCGCGGTGAAGGTCATGCTCGGCGAGTCGCTCGCGGCGTGGCCCGGCTCGTTCTGCGTGCTGAGGGCGGCGACGCGCACGCCGGCGGCGGCGTAGGCCCGCACGAAGCGCACCAGGTACCGCGCGTAGGCGGCGGCCGCCCGGGGCGCCAGCGAGCCGCCGTAGAGCGAGCCGCTCGTCTTCATCCAGGCCGGAGCGCTCCACGGGGTCGCGAGCACGAGCAGGTGCGGGTCGATCGCCCGCGCCGCCCGCAGCACCGGGAGGATCGCCGCCCGGTCGTGGGCGATGCTGAAGTGGCGCAGACGGGGGTCGCTCCGTCCCGGCGGCAGATCGTCGTAGGTGGAGGCGCGCGCGGAGAAGTCGCTCGCGCCGACCACGACGCGCAGGACGCGGATCCGCGCCTGCGCCCCGGGGCCGAAGAGGCGCCGGAGGGTCGCCGTGCGCCGGGCCGGAGGCAGCCGCATGAGGACCCGGGCGGCGGAGTCGGTGAGCGCGGCGCCGAAGCCGACGACGCGCTGGTAGCGACGCCGGGGGTCGACGCGAAGGCGGACGTCGCCCGGGGCGGCGGTCGCGAACGCGGCGGGGCCGAGCGGTGCCGCGACGTGCGTCCCGTCCGGCGTGGTCAGCCAGCCCCGGAGCCCGGAAGGCGCCGGCCGGCCCGGGGCGGCCGCCGCCCCCGGCCCGCGGGCGACGAGCAGCGCGCCGACCAGCGCGAGGCCGAGCGGCAGGAGGGCGCACACCCGCGCCGCCGCCCCGCCGCGCCGGCGACGGCTGCGCGGCGGCCCGACCACGGCGCCGAGCGGGCGGGGTGGCGGCGGACGGCGGCGAGCGGACACCCGGCGCTCCTCGACCAGGGCCGGCGCGGAGGCGACCCGGCGAGGGCGGCGTGGACGGACGTCGCACGGTTCGGGCGGCCCGCCGCGGCGGTGGTCGGCGCTGGGACGCGGCGCGTCCGCCGGCGCGTGGCGCAGAGCCGCTGGACCGGATGTCGAGTTCCCTTCGGACATCTTCGACCGAAGTTCGGTGCATCAGTGATCCGATCTCCAGGACCATTCGCCAGGGACCTTGAGCAGACGGTGCTGGTGCTCAACGGACGTTGTAGGCCACCCACCACGTCAGGACCCGATGCTCCCGAAGTCGATGTCGAACTCCGCGCGGTCCGCCGCGGGGACACCCGCCCTGCCGCCCGGCCTACGATGAGGCTCGCCTCCTCCCAGCGCCCCGCGGGCGAGCGCACCGCCGGCGACGCGCTCGTCCTCGTCGTGGGCGGGACCGCCACGGCGCGCGAGGCGACCATGACCCTCGAACCCGCGGGCGTGACCACCGTCTCGGCCACCAGCGGTCGCGACGCGCTGACGCGCGCCTCGGCGCTCGAGCCGGACCTCATCGTCATGGGGGGCGGCGGCACGCACGACATGACCGGCGGCGAGGTGCTCCGGGAGCTCGGCAACGGCGCCGGGCGGGGCGCGGGCGTGGTGGTCCTCGGCCGGCCGGAGGACGACGAGCCGCCCGCGCACGGCCGGGACTACCTGCCGGCCGACGTCGGCGTCGACGAGCTCGCCGACCACCTCCGCGTCCGGCTCAACCGCCCTTCGCAGGCCGCGACGGTCCCGCCGCGTCCCGCGGTCTCCGAGCCGCGCCTGGCCGAGGAGATCGACCGGGAGCTGGGCCGGGCGCGGCGTTCCCGGCAGCCCGGGGTCCTCGCCGCGGTCGTCGTCCCCGAGCTCGAGCAGCTCCGCCGACGGCTGGGGGCCGCCGCCGAGCAGGCGCTCGACGAGGCGTTCGACCGGCTGCTCGCCCTCGACGAGCTCTTCCTCGAGCGGCACAGCACGATGTCCGGCGGGGGGCTGTGGGTGCTCATGCCGGAGACGGACGCGGCCGCCGCGAGCGAGCGGCTGCTCCAGCTCTCCCGCCGGGTCGTCGGCGCGGTGCTCGACATCGCCGGCGAGCACGTCCGCGTCACCCCGGCGGTCGGGTACGCCACCTTCTCCGAGGCCGGGTCGGTCGACGACCTGCGCCGCCACGCCCGCCTGGCGGCCGAGGACGCCACGGCCCATCTCGACCTCGTCCCGGTGGCCTACACGCCGGCGCTGGCCGCGGCCGCCGCCGCCGCCTCGGCCAGCGCCGGAGCCCATCGCGACCGCCTGCTGGCGTTCCTCGAGCGGCTGCGCTCGCCGCTGCAGGTGGCCTTCACGCTCGCCCTGCTGCTGAGCCTGCCGTTCATCGTGTACGTGCTCGTGTGGGACGCCGGCTACGACCTGACCAACGTGACCTACCCGCTCATGGCCCTGGCCCTCGCCGGCACCGCCGCCGCGCTGTGGGCCGAGAGCTGCGCCGCGCTCGGGGCCGTGGAGGCGCCGGAGCGCCCGGGAGCGCCCTACCCGACGGCCACCGCGATCATCGCCGCCTACCTGCCGAACGAGGCGGCGACGATCGTGGACACGATCACGACGATGCTCGCGCAGGAATACCAGGGCGAGCTCCAGGTCATCCTCGCCTACAACGCGCCGCGGCCGCTGCCGGTCGAGGCGGTGCTCACGGAGATCGCCCGGGCGGACCCGCGACTCCTGCTCCTCCGGGTGGAGGCCAGCACGTCCAAGGCGCAGAACGTCAACGCGGCCCTGACCCACGTCCGCGGGAGGTTCGTCGGGGTCTTCGACGCCGACCACCACCCGGCGCCGGGGAGCTTCGCCCGCGCCTGGCGCTGGCTCTCCAACGGCCACGACGTCGTCCAGGGCCACTGCGTGGTGCGCAACGGCGAGACCTCGTGGGTGGCCCGGCTGATCGCGGTCGAGTTCGAGACGATCTACGCGGTCAGCCACCCGGGGCGCGCCCGCCTGCACGGCTTCGGGATCTTCGGCGGCTCGAACGGCTACTGGCGGCGCGAGGCGCTGCAGCGGACGCGGATGCAGCGCTCCATGCTCACCGAGGACATCGACTCCTCGATGCGGGGGCTGCAGGACGGGCTCACGATCGTCTCCGATCCGGAGCTCGTCTCGACCGAGCTCGCCCCCACGACGCTGCGTGCGCTGTGGCATCAGCGCATGCGCTGGGCGCAGGGCTGGACGCAGACCGCGCGCCGCCACCTGGTGCCGGCGCTCACCTCCTCGCAGCTCACCTCCCGCCAGAGGCTGGGGGCGCTGTTCCTGCTCGGCTGGGCGCAGGTCGTCCCGTGGATCACGATCCAGGTCGTCCCGATCCTCGCCTTCACCGCCTGGCGCGACGGCGGTCTGGGATCGCTCGACTGGCTCGTGCCGCTGTTCGTGCTGCTCTCGATCTTCACCTTCAGCGTGGGCGCCTTCCAGACGCTCTTCGCCTACCTGCTCGGGGACGAGCGGATCCGGCGCCACCGGGGGTGGTTCCTGCTCTACGCGCTCCACTCGATCACCTGGTTCGGCGAGCTCAAGAACCTCATCGCCCGCGTGGCCCAGCTCAAGGAGCTCACGGGGGAGCGCCAGTGGCGGGTGACCCCCCGGAGCACGCCGGCCCTCGCGGCCGCGGCGACCGCCGACCCCTCCGACGCCCCCGCACCGCCGCGTCGGTCGGAGTAGATGCGCGCACGAGGCGCGCCGGGCCCGGAGCAGGAGCCGGCCCCGCCCAGCGCCGTGGGCACCGCCGTCGCCCCCGCCGCCCCGGCGCCCGCGTCGCGCCTGCGGCGCCGGCCCGAGCTCGACGGCCAGCGCGGCGTCGCGGTGCTGGGCGCGCTCGTCTTCCACGTCTACCAGTTCTGCGACGTCGGCCGAGGGGTGTACCGCGGGACGCCGGCCGCCAAGCTGCTCACCGGACTCGAGGCGACGGTCCCGTGGCTCTTCGTCCTCGCCGCGTTCCTGCTGTTCGCGCCGTTCGCCCGGGCGATCGTCGACGGCGGGCCGCGCCCCGCGGCGCGCGGCTTCGTGCTCCGGCGGGTCGTGCGGGTGCTCCCGGCCTACTACGTGGCCGTCCTCATCGTCTGGTTCTCCCGGCAGACCACCCTGCCGGGCGACTGGCGCGACCTCCTCGAGCATCTCACCTTCACGCAGGTGCTCGACGAGCGGCGGATCTTCTACACGATCGGGCCGGCCTGGGCGATCTCCGTCGCGGCGGCCTGCGCCCTCGGGGTCGGGCTCGTCGTGGCCGCCGTGGCGCCCGCCTGCCTGCGGCTGCGCAGCCGGCGCCGGCGCGTCGCGGCCCTCGCCGGCGTCACGGCGGCCCTCGCCGCGGTGTCGGTCGCCTGGAAGACGTGGGCGTTCTCGTCCGGACGCCTCCCGGCGGGCTCGTTCACGACCTGGTTCGGGCCGCCGGCGTTCCTCGACGTCGTCGCGGTCGGCCTGGCCGTGGCCACGGCCGCGGCCGCGCTCGGTGACGCGCGGCCGCTCGGCCCGCGGCGCCGCCTCGGCCTGCGGGTGGCCGCCGTGGCCGGGCTGGCGCTCGCCGTCGCGGCACGGGAGCCGGGACGGTGGACCGAGGCGTGGTACCCGAGCGCCTGCGCCGTCGCGTTCGGCTGCCTCGTCGCCGCCGCGGCACTCGGGCCGCCTCCCGACCGCCGGGCCGCGCCCGCGGCCCGGCGCCTGCTGCGCTGGGGGTCCGCGGTGTCGTTCGGCGTCTACCTGTGGCACGAGCCGATCCTGCTCGGGCTCGACGGCCTCGTACGCCAGGAGCCCGGCGCCTTCGTGCCGGACGTCGTGGTGGTCCTGCTCGCCTCGCTGCTCGCGGGCGCGGCCAGCCGCGCGCTCGTGGAGCGCCCCGCGCGCCGGCTGGGGCGCGCGTTCGGCCGCGACGGGCGCCTCCTGCTCCGGGGCCGTCGCGACACCGACCGGCTCGTGTGGGACGCGTCGCGGACCGGCTGAGCGCGCGCGTCGAGCGCCTCAGCCGCCGAGCTCGACGAGCGCCCGGAGGGCGTCGAAGAGCCCGGGGGAGGCGGCGATCAGGAGCTCGTCGTTCTCCGGGCAGGGGAGCTCGCAGCGTGCGCCGGCCTCCTCGGCCACGAGCGTGGCGGCCGCGGAGCGCCGCGCCGCGACGCCCCGCCCGAACCAGCCGTCGAGCCGGCCGCAGGCCACCCAGCAGAGCTCCAGGGCGGGCGCCCCGAGGCAGCGCACGTCGCGAGCGCGCTCGAGGACGTCCAGCAGGATCCGCGCCTCCCCGGCGCGGCCGGGCTGCGGGGCGCCGAACCCCGTTCCCACCAGCGCGCCGGCGAGCTCGGCGCAGCCCGAGACGGCGACGGGGTGCCCGTCGCGGCGCGCGCCGCCACCGCGCCGCGCCGTGAACCGCTCCCCGCCGTGCACGTCGACGACGGCCGCCGCGACCACCTGGCCGTCGAGCGCGGCGGCGAGGCCGACCGTCGCGAGCGGCAGCCCGCGGACCGCGGCCGGCGCGTCGAGCACCCACTGCAGCCGGGCGGCGGGCGCCGAGGAGCGCTCGTCGGCGCCGAGCACCCCGGCCCCGGGCGTGGCCGCGCCGAGGCGCGCACGCAGCCGCCCCTCAGCCGCGTCACCCGCCTGCGCGGCGTCGCGGACGGCCTCGGCCGCGATCTCCTCGAGCCGCGCCGCCTCGGCGAGCGCCGAGCGCTCAGGCACGCAGGACCGTGATGCCGCGACCGGTGAGGATCTCGGCCGTCTCCTCGTCGACCCGGGTGTCGGTGACCAGCACGTCGAGCTCGTCGAGGCCGGCGAAGCTGAACATCTGGTTGTTGCCGAACTTCGACGCGTCGACCATCGCCACCACCTGGGCCGCGCTGGCGATCATCTCGCTCTTGATCGCCTGCTCCTCGCGGTAGGGAGTGGTCAGGCCGCGCTGGAAGGAGAGGCCGTCGCAGGAGATGAAGAGCACGTCGACCGCGATGCTCTCGAGCGCGTCGCGCGCCGTGGTGTCCACCATCGCGAAGGTGTTGGTGCGCACCGCACCGCCCAGCACGGTCAGCTCCCGCAGCCCTCGCCGCGTCAGCGTCAGCGCCGTCATGAGCGAGTTGGTCACCACGTGCACGTCCCGGTCGACGGGGAAGACCTCGGCGAGGCGCTGGCCCGTCGACCCGGAGTCGATGATGACCGAGCCGCGCTCGGGCACCTCGGCCGCCGCGGCGGTGGCGATCCGCAGCTTCTCCTCCATGTTGACCATGTCGCGCGCGTCGACCATCGGCTCGTGGTTGACGCGCTCGACGGGCACCGCCCCGCCGTGCAGCCGGCGCACCAGGTGGCGCTTCTGCATGTCGGAGAGGTCGCGCCGGATCGTCTCGGTGGTCACCGAGAACCGGCGCGCCAGCTCGGAGACGTCCACGGAGCCGTGGCGCAGCGCGAGCATGTAGATGTCGTGCTGGCGCTGGTGCTGCAGCAGCGAGCCGACGACGCTCGCCGAGGGGACCGGAGCGCCGTGGTCGGCGGCGCTCGAGGCGCTCACCGCGGCGCTCCCGTCTGGGGCCGGTCGCCGGGGTTGGCCATCGCCGCGAGCGGCCCGTCGGCGACGATCCGGCGGTAGGCCTCGGCGAAGGCGGTGACGAAGCGCGGCGCCTCGCGCAGCGCGGGCGGGAAGACCTCGGCGTAGTCGAGGAAGGCCCTCGGGTCCTCGAGCGCCCGCGCGGCGTGGGCCCGGGCCGCCTCGCCGGCGGTGTCGAAGGCCTGCTCGGCGGGGTCGAGCACCGCGAGGTAGCGCGCCCAGCCGGCCAGGGCGGTGGCGGCGTGGTCGATGGGCCCGCCCCGCTCGAGCTGGCTCGTGAGGGTCGGGATGAGGAAGGTCGGGAACTTCGCGCTCCCGTCGATGCAGAGCCGGGCGATCTGGTCGCGCACCCCGGTGTTCTCGAAGCGCTCGAGGACCGAGGCGACGTACTCCTCACAGGGATGTCCCGGGATCGCGACGAGCGTGGGCACCGCCTCGCTCCCGAGGAACTCCTCGAGGAAGCGGCGCACCGCGGGGACGCCCATCGCCTCGTCGACGTAGGTGATCCCCCCGAGCGTGGCGAGGTAGGCCATCGAGAGGTGCCCCGCGTTGAGCAGCCGCAGCTTGTAGAGCTCCCAGTCGTGGACGCGGTCGGTGAAGAGCGCGCCGTCGTCCTCCCAGGCCGGGCGCCCGGCCGCGAAGTCGTCCTCGAGCACCCACTGGCGGAAGGGCTCGCAGACGACGGGCCAGCCGTCCTCGATCCCCACCGCCTCGCGCAGCCAGGCGCGGTCGGCCTCCGCGGTCATCGGCGTGATGCGGTCGACCATCGAGCTCGGGAACGTGCAGTGCTCCTCCACCCACGCGGGCAGGCCGGAATCCAGGCGGGCGGCCGCCGCGAGGACCGCGGTCCGGGCCACGGCGCCGTTCCCGGGCACGTTGTCGCAGGAGAGGACGGAGAGCGGGCCCGCGCCGCGGTCGCGGCGGAGCGCGAGGCCGGCCGCGATGCGGTCGAAGCTCGTCGGGGTGCCCTCGGCCCGCTGCGCCGGGGTGGGCTCGCCGTAGCCGCCCTCGGTGATGGTCAGCGAGAGGATCGCCGTGCTGGGCGCGGCGATGAGCTCCGCGGCGGCGGGGTCGGCGGGATCGGGGCCGTGGAGGAAGCCCACGAGCGAGCCGATCACCGCGCTCACCGGGTCGCCCGGGCCCTTCTCGACCAGGGTGTAGAGGTGGTCCTGGCGCGCGAGGAGCTCGGCCATGGCCCGGTCCTGCGGCAGCAGGCCCAGCCCGACGATGCCCCACGTGCCGCCCTGCGCGGCCACCCGGTCGGTGTACAGCGCGAGGTGCGCGCGCTGGAAGCCGCCCACGCCGATGTGCACGATCCGCCCCTCGAGGCGGCGGCGGTCGTAGGCGGGGACGCGGACGCCCAGCCGGGCGATGTCGTCCAGTCGCGCCTCGGTGAGCGGGATGGGTGCGGAGGCCACGGCGCGACGTTACCGGCAAACGAAGGTCGATCGCAATCGCGTTCGGGGCGAGATCCGGGCCGTTCCCACACTTCCGGCTTGACTTCCAACATGAACGCAGGAGATAGTCGCCGCAACGCGGAGGACGTGTCCCCTGGTCTTCGCATTTCCAAGGAGGAGGAACCCATGAGAAGTGGCCCCACGCACAGGTGGTCGGTCGCCCCGCTGTTGGCGGCGTGTGCCGTCGCCGGCGGGCTGGTGGTTGGGTGCGGCAGCTCGGACGACAGCTCGTCGACCAGCTCCGGCTCCAGCTCGAGCAGCAGCTCGAGCAAGGGCAAGACGATCAACGTCGCGATCGTCGACAACCCGCAGATGAAGGACATCGCGAAGCTCACGCCCGAGCTCTTCACGAAGTCGAGCGGGATCAAGGTGAACTACACCGTGCTCGACGAGGGCACGCTGCGCCAGGTGACCACGCGCGACGTGGCGGCCGGTGGCAAGCAGTTCGACGTCACCATGATCGGCCCCTACGAGGCGCCGCAGTTCGGCCAGGCGGGCCAGCTCACCGACCTCACGCCGTACGCGACCAAGGACGCCAGCTACAACATCAGCGACGTGGTGCCCGCCGTCAGGAAGGCCCTCTCGGCCGACGGCAAGCTCTACGCCTCGCCGTTCTACGCCGAGTCGTCGTTCCTGATGTACCGCAAGGACCTGCTCGCCAAGGCCGGGGTGACCCTCTCCGCCAAGCCGACGTGGGACGAGGTCGCCGCCGCCGCGCGGAAGGTGAACACCTCCAAGGTCGCCGGCATCTGCCTCCGCGGCAAGCCGGGCTGGGGTGACATGGGCGGGACGTTCACCACCGTGCTCAACACCTTCGGGGGCACCTGGTGGTCGGCGAAGTCCGACGGCTCGATCGACAAGGCCCAGGTCGACCAGCCCCAGTTCAAGCAGGCGCTGCAGTTCTACGTCGACCTCGTGAAGGACGCGGGGGAGAAGGACGCGGCCAACTCGAGCTTCAACGAGTGCCTCTCGCAGTACAAGGACGGCAAGGTCGCCATGTGGTACGACGCGACGGTCGCGGCCGGCCTGCTCGAGGCCAGCGACAGCGCCGTCAAGGGCAAGAACGGCTTCGCGGCGGCGCCGACCAAGGAGACCCCGAACGCGGGCTGGCTGTGGAGCTGGGCCCTGGCCATCCCGAAGTCCAACAAGAACCCCGACCTCGCGTGGAAGTACATCTCCTTCGCGACGGGCCCGAAGTACCTGAAGGAGGCCGGCTCGAAGATCGACGGCGGTTGGGCGGCGCTCCCGCCGGCCACGCGCGCCTCGACGTACCAGATCCCGGAGTACAAGGAGGCGTCCGCCGCCTTCGGCCCGCCGACCCTGGACGCGATCCAGAACGCGCCGATCGACAACCCGGGCACGACCAAGCGCCCCGGGCTGCCGGCGGTCCAGTTCGTCGGGGTCCCGGAGTTCCAGGACGTCGGCAACCAGTGCACGGAGCAGTTCTCCTCCGTGATCGCCGGACGGGCGCAGATCGACGATGCCCTGAAGAAGTGCCAGGACATCGCCTCGCAGGCCGGTCAGTGAGCGGAACCCACCCCCACCGCTGACCCCTAAAGGACAGGAGAGACTGACGCCATGAGCACGATCATGCGGGATGCCCCCACCGCGCGGACCGCACGGGGCGCGCGGTTCCGCCGCCCGCTCAGTGACTCATGGCGTCAGCGCCTGCCCTTGCTGCCGGCGCTCGTCTTCACGATCCTGCTCACGCAGATCCCGTTCGTGATGAGCATCTGGTACAGCCTCACGGACTGGAAGGTCGTGCCGCCCACCCCGCGCGAGTTCGTGGGCCTCGCCAACTACGGCAAGCTGTTCAACAACGAGTTCTTCCGCGACGCGGCGTGGAACAGCGTCCTGCTCACCGTCGTCCCGGTCTTCGGGTCGCTGCTGCTCGGCAGCGCCTTCGCGATGCTGCTGGACCGCAAGTTCTTCGGGCGCGGCGTCCTGCGCACGATGCTCATCACGCCGTTCCTGCTCATGCCGGTGGTGGTCGGGCTCATCTGGAAGAACCAGATGTTCAACGGGACCTACGGCGTCATCAACTTCGTCATCGAGAAGCTCGGCGGCAGCGCGCAGGAGTTCCTCTCGAGCCACCCGACGATGTCCATCGAGGCGACCCTCATCTGGCAGTGGACGCCGTTCATGATGCTGATCATGCTCGCGGGCCTCCAGGGCCAGCCGGCCGACGTCCTCGAGGCGGCCAAGGTCGACGGGGCCAAGCCGTTCGGCGTCTTCCGCCAGCTCACGCTCCCGCACCTGCGCCCCTACATGGAGCTGGGGATCCTCCTCGGGACCATCTACCTCATCCAGGTCTTCGACCAGGTCGCGGTCATGACCGGCGGCGGCCCGGGGTCGACGAACTTGCCGTACTTCGTGTTCCAGCGCTCGATCGGCGGGGGCTGGGCGTTCGGGCGCGCCTCGTCCTACTCGATCGTCGTGGTGATCGCGTCGATCATCATCGCCACGGTCGCGCTGCGGCTGCTGTCCAGACTGCTGAAGGGGGAGGAGATCGCATGAAGGCCGCAGACGAGCGGGTCGTCGGCGAGAGCCGCTGGGTCAACGCCGCGACGGGCGTGGTCGCCTGGGTGGTGGGGCTCATCTTCTTCTTCCCGGTGCTCTACATGGTGGTCAACTCGCTCAAGACCGAGCAGGAGGCCAACACCGCCCCGAGCTTCAACTTCACCCCGACGCTCGATCGCTTCCGGGAGGTGACCGAGAGCGCGGGCGGCCTGCTCTCCTTCAGCACGGCCTTCGCGAACTCCGCGATCGTCGTGCTCGCCTCGACGGCGGTCGTGCTGGCGCTGGCGATCCCCGCGGCCTACGCGCTGGCGATCCGGCCCGTGAAGAAGTGGCGCGACGTGCTCTTCTTCTTCATCTCGACGAAGTTCCTGCCCGTGGTGGCCTCGATCCTGCCGCTCTGGATCATCGCGCGGACCTTCGGGCTGCTGAACACCCGCTGGGTGCTGATCATCCTGTACACGGGGATGAACCTCCCGCTCGCGGTGTGGATGCTCCGCTCGTTCTTCCAGGAGATCCCCGGCGAGCTCATCGAGGCGGCCGAGATCGACGGCGCGAGCCTGCGCGGCCAGCTGACCTCGATCATCCTGCCGATGGCTGCGCCGGGCATCGCGGCCACGGCGCTGCTCTGCGTCGTGTTCGCCTGGAACGAGTTCTTCTTCGCGGTGCAGCTCAACCCCGCCGGCGCCTCCACGGTGCCGATCTGGGTGACCACGAACATCAGCACCCGCGGCGACTTCCTGGCCAAGCTGTCGGCGGCGTCGGTGCTCGCCTGCCTGCCCGTCGTGCTCGCGGGCTGGGTCGCGCAGAAGCGCATGATCCGCGGCCTGGCCATGGGCGCCATCAAGTGAGGAGACCACGATGACCGCAGTGAGGTACGACCAGGCCACCCGGACCTACGCCGGGGGGGACGCGCCGGCCGTCGACCGGCTCGACCTCGACATCCCCGACGGCGAGCTCCTCGTCCTCGTCGGGCCGTCGGGCTCGGGCAAGTCGACCGCGCTGCGGATGCTCGCGGGGCTCGAGCCGCTGACCGGCGGCTCCATCCACATCGGGGACCGCGACGTCTCCGACGTGCGCCCGCGCGATCGCGACATCGCCATGGTCTTCCAGAACTACGCGCTCTACCCGCAGCTCTCGGTGGCGGACAACATGGGCTTCGCGCTCAAGCAGCAGGGGGTGCCCAAGGAGGAGCGGCGCACCCGGGTGCGCGAAACCGCCCGGATCCTCGACCTCGAGCCCTACCTGGACCGCAAGCCCAAGAACCTCTCGGGCGGCCAGCGCCAGCGCGTGGCCATGGGGCGGGCCATCGTGCGCCGGCCGGCGGTCTACCTGATGGACGAGCCGCTCTCCAACCTCGACGCGAAGCTGCGCGTGCAGACGCGCACGGAGGTCGTCGAGCTGCAGGATCGCCTCGGGGTCACCACGGTCTACGTCACCCACGACCAGGTCGAGGCGATGACCATGGGCGACCGCGTCGCCGTGCTCAAGGACGGCGTGCTGCAGCAGTGCGCTGCGCCCGGCGTCCTCTACCACGACCCGGTCAACCTCTTCGTCGCGGGCTTCATCGGCTCGCCGGCCATGAACCTGGTGGCCCTCGGCGACGAGCGGCCGCTGCGGCTCGGCCCGGTCGAGGTGAACCTCGGGGAGGCCGCGGCCGCGGGCGCGGTGCGCGAGCACCCGGGCCACGTCACCCTCGGCTTCCGGCCCGAGGCGCTGCAGATCGGCGACGGCCCGCTGCGCGCGCGGATCCGGACCGTCGAGGACCTGGGCTCCGAGGTGTTCGTCCACCTCGCGCTCGAGCATCGCGGCGAGCGGCTGAACCTCGTGGCCAAGACCCCGGCGCCGTTCCCCGGCCAGGTCGGCGACGACGTCGGCCTGCAGATCACGGGCGTCACCTACATGTTCGCCGAGGACGGCTCGCGGATCGCCTCGAACCACGCCACGCTGCACGAGGCGTCGCAGTGGGTCGACACGCCTTCCTGACGGGCGCCGCGGGCGATCTCGGCCGGGCCGCCGCCGTGGCGCTGGCCGCCGACGGCTGGGGGCTGCTGCTCAGCGACCATCCCGCGCGGGCCACGGAGCTCGAGGCGACCGCGGCCGCCTGCGCCGGGCACGACGCGGAGGTCGTGCTCGCGAGCTGCGACGTCACGCAGCCGGACGAGCTCGCCACCGTGCTCGACGCCTTCGCGGGCGCGCACGGCGCGCCCGCCGCGGTCCTCGCCAACGCCGGTCTGCAGGGCGAGTTCGCGCCGATCCACGCGTGCGACCCGGCCACGGCCGCCCGGGTGCTCGAGGTCAACGTGCTCGGGGTCCTGCACACCATCGCCGCCGCGGCCCGGACGATGATGGCGGGCGGCGCGGGGGGAGCGATCGTGGCCACCGCCTCGATGGCGGGCGTGAGCGGCGCACCGAACATGGCCGCCTACTCGGCGTCGAAGGCGGCGGTGGTCGGGCTGGCCAAGAGCGCGGCCAAGGACCTCGCGCCGCACGGCATCCGGGTCAACGCGATCTCCCCCGCCTTCATCGGGCCCGGCGCCATGTGGGACACCCAGGTGGCCCGCCAGGCCGCGGTGGGCAGCCAGTACTTCGCCACGGACCCGGAGGAGGTCGCCCGGCAGATGCTCGACAGCATCCCGCTGCGTCGCTACGGCACGCCGCAGGAGGTCGCCGACGTCGCCTGCTACCTGCTCGGCGACCGCTCCTCCTACCTGACCGGGATCAACGTCGAGATCAACGGCGGCTCGGCCTGAGGCCGGCCGCCCCGCGCGTGCCCGCGCGGCGGCGGCGCTGGCGGCGGCGGCGGCGCCGCGGCGCGGCGTGGCGGACGCGACGTCCCACGCCGGCTGTGGGCGTCGGCGCATCGCCGGCGTGGGGCGTGGGGCCTGGAGCGACGTTCCACGCCGGCTGTGGCGTTGGCGCAACGCTGGCGTGGGGCGTCGCGGCGTGTGGGGTGCGTGGGGCGGGACGCGACGTTCCACGCCGGCTGGGGGCGTCGGCGCGAAGCGGGCGTGGGGCGTCCCGGCGTGGGGTGCGTGGGGCGGGACGCGACGTTCCACGCCGGCTGTGGGCGTCGGCGCAACGCTGGCGTGGGGCGTAGGGCCTGGAGCGACGTTCCACGCCGGCTGTGGCGCCGGCGCAACGCGGGCGCGGGGTGGTGCGATGCCGAGGGACGGCAGACCGCTGCGCGTGGGTCCCGAGGAGTGGCGGGTGCGCGCGTGGCGCGCTGTTTCTTCGCTGCGGCCTCGCCCTCGCCCTCGCCCTCGTCACAGCAGCAGCGGCAGCGAAGGGGCAGGGGCAGGGGCAGGGGCAGGCGGCGCGAGGCGCGCCTCATCCGCTGGCGGCCAGGAGCTGCTTCACCTCCGTCGTGTAGGCGCCCTTGGGGCTCCGGTCGAGCCGGAGGGCGCCGAAGTAGCGCTCGCGATCCGAGGTCTCCCCCGGCGGCGACTGGTCCGTGGCCGCGTAGAGGTAGATCGCGGCCAGGCGCGTCCCATAGCGCGCACGCATCGCGGTCACGGTCGCGTGCAGCGAGGTGGCCGCCTCGGGGAAGCCCATGCACTTGTTCCAGCCGTAGTTGTCGCTCAGGCAGCGACCGTCGTCGGTGGAGAAGCCCATCTCCGTGGCGTAGAGGGGGCGGGCGGGCGCGCCGTGGCGGGCGAAGGCGGCCAGCATCGTGTCCATGCCGACGGACCACTCCTTGCCGTAGGGGTGGACCGTCCAGCCTGCCACGTAGGAGCCGAGGTCGGGGACGGCTTGGAACATCGAGTCCACCCACGTCGTCCGGCCCGAGTACTGGTCGCCGACGGCCAGCAGGCCCACCGCGGGGTTGGCCGCGCGGATGGCGAGGGCGGCGTCCTTCACGCGCTGCGCGTAGGTCCGGGCGCGGGTTAGGAACGCCGGGTCGTACCACCAGTCGTCGCCGCGGCTCGCGTCGGTGTACTGGTACGGGTTGTTCGTCTCGTTGCCGAACTCGATCTGGGCGAGCTGCAGGGACACGGGGACCCCCGTGCCCTGCCACAGCGTGCCCCCCGGCCCGAAGGCGGCGGCCCACGCGCCGAGCTTGCGCGCCTCGTCGCTGCTCGGGAGCCGGCCGTTGAAGCTGGCCAGCAGCAGCGTTTGGATGCCGGCCCGGGCGTAGGTCTCGACCGTCGGGGCGATCTCGGCAACCGGGGTCTCGATCGGGAACTCGATGCGCGCGTGACGGGCGCCGAGCGGCCGCACGGCGCTGAGCTGGAAGATCGCGCTTCCGCCGCTGTTGATGCCGAACTGGAACGTCGGCGCGGGCGCCGCAGCCGGTGTCGTCCCGCCGGCCGCGGCAGGATCCGGCGCAGCGGGCGGCGGCGCGACAGGGGCCGGGAAGGCGACCGGCAGGGCCGGGGCCCAGGCCGAGTTGCGCGCCGCGGTCCGCACGGAGTAGCTCACCGTGCGCCCCGGGAGGGACGCCGGCGTCACCGACGTGCCGCGCACCACGCGGTAGGTCGTGGGCAGCCCCGGTGCCGCTGCCTCCACGATGTAGTCGCGGACCCCGCGGACGCGGGTCCAGCGGACCGCCTGGGGCGAGGCGGAGACGGAGGGGGCGTCGACCGGCCGCGAGCGCTTCGTCGGCGCCGGCGCGGCCGCCGGATAGGCGATGGCGACCGGCGGTGCCCACTGCGACGCGGAGACGGCCCGGCGCACGGAGTAGGTCACGGTGACGCCGGGAACGGCCGGCGGGGTGGTACGCGTCCCGTGGATCAGCGCGAAGGCGAGCGGCTGCCCGGGAACCGCGCGCGCCAGCACGTAGGTTCGCAAGCGGGAGACGTGACGCCAGCTGAGTCGCGTCCCGCGGACCCGGATGACCGGCACGGCCTGGCGACGCGCCGCCGCGCTGACGGTCGTCGCCTGCACGATGCGCGCGAGGCGCCGCGAGGAGGAGGTGAGCCGGTCACCCGAGCGCTGGACCGCGCGGCGCTCGTCGGAGCAGCGCCGGCGGCACCGGGCCGCCCTCCGGGCGTGGACGACGAGCAGGCGATCGGCGCGGCTCAGCGAGTGCCCGGCGCGCACCACCTTCGGCGAGGCGGCGGCAGGATGCGCGAGCGCGATGGCGAACAGGCAGGCGATGAGCATCGAGCGCGCGGCCTGCAGGCCGTGGTGCCGGAAACGGGGCAAGGGTGCGATCTCCTTCGGCGGGGCTCGGCGCTCGGGGCCGACGGGCGGCGACCTGCCGCACCGCGCGAGCTGTGTCGCCCGAACGACGGCGCACAGTACACCAGCCCACGGTGCAGGAGGTGACCGGGATGTTGCAGATCGCGGACGCGCCCGCCCGGGCGCTCAGGAGACGCGCCAGGCGAACTTGCGGCGCAGGTAGAGCATCGGCTGGCCACCCGCCGCGTGCTCGAAGTCCTCGATGATCCCGATCAGGACGTCGTGGTCGAGGTGGGTGAAGGACTTCGAGTTGTGGCAGCGGAGGTAGGCGAGCGAGCCCTCCAGGCGGGGGACGTCGCCGTCCCAGCGCCAGTCGAGGCCGGCGAACTTGTCGTCGGACTTGCTGGCGAAGGCGGTGGCCACCGCGTCCTGCCCGCGTTGGAGGACGTGGACGCCGAAGCGCTCGGCGGCGATGAGCGGGTCGTAGCTGCGCGAGGTGTGCGCGACGGAGACGAGGATCGACGGCGGCGTGGCCGTGTAGGAGGTCAGCGAGGTGACCACGAGGCCCATCGGCCCGTCGGGCCCGCGGGTGGTGACCACCGCCACGCCGGCCGGCAGCTCGGCCATGAGGTCGCCGAAGGTCTCCGCGCTCCCCGAGTGGGTGTCGCTCACCGTGCCATCGTAGGCACGGCGGGCGGGAGAGTCGCGCTGCCGCGGGTAGGCGGCGCTCATGTCTTCCAAGACCTGGTTCATCACCGGCACCTCCCGCGGCTTCGGCCGGGAGTGGGCCCAGGCGGCGCTCGCCCGGGGCGACCGCGTCGCCGCGACGGCGCGCGACGCGAGCAGCCTCGACGGGCTCGTCGCCGAGCACGGGGACGCGGTGCTCCCGCTGGAGCTCGACGTCACCGACCGCGCCGCCGCCTTCGACGTGGTGGCCCGGGCCCACGCGCACTTCGGCGCGCTCGACGTGGTCGTCAACAACGCCGGCTACGGGCAGTTCGGGCTCGTCGAGGAGCTGAGCGAGGCGGACGCGCGCGACCAGATCGAGACGAACCTGTTCGGGGCCCTGTGGGTCACCCAGGCCGCGCTGCCGTTCCTGCGCGAGCAGGGCAGCGGGCACATCGTCCAGGTCTCCTCGATCGGGGGGATCTCCGCCTTCCCGAACGTCGGGATGTACCACGCCTCGAAGTGGGGCCTCGAGGGCCTCAGCCAGTCGCTCGCCCAGGAGGTCGCGGGGTTCGGCATCCACGTGACGCTCGTCGAGCCCGGCGGCTTCTCCACCGACTGGGGCGGCTCGTCGGCGCGCCGCGCCGAGCCGCTGGAGGCCTACGCCGCCGTGCACCAGCAGGACGAGGAGCGGCGGGCGGGCATGTCCTCGAACGCGGGCGACCCGGCCGCCTCCGCCGCGGCGATCCTCCGCGTGGTCGACGCCGACGAGCCGCCCCTGCGCGTCTTCTTCGGCTCGGCGCCGCTCGGGATCGCCGAGCAGGACTACGAGCGGCGCCTGGCGACCTGGCGCGCCTGGCAGGAGGTGGCCGAGCTCGCCCAGGGCGGCGACTGAACGGCGCCACATCCCGAAGACGGGGGCGCGCCGCGGCGCCAGCAGCGCGTCGGCGCAGGCCGAGAGTGCGAGAGGGCGAGCCCGAGCACGTCGCGGGTCGAGCGCGGGTCGATGACCCCGTCGACCCGCAGCCGCGCGCTCGCGTGTACGGGTGGCCCTGCCGCTCGTTGTGCGCGCGCGCCTCCCGCTTGCGCGCCTCGATGCTCGCCGGGTCGCTCTCGCGGCCGACCGCGGCCAGCACGGTCGTGGCCTGCTCACCGCCCATGATCGAGATCCGCGCGTTTGGGTTAGGTAAACGGAAGCGCGGGGCGTAGGCCCGCCCGGACCGGCGTCGGCGTCGGAGGAGATGGCGCGGATGCCGAGGCGCCGGAGCGTCGCGATGACGCCCACGGCGACCTCCCCGCGAATGGCCACGAGGACGGCACGGAACCTCAGCGGCCGCTCCCGGCGGGCAGTGCGGGCCACCCTACGGCGCGCGACGGGCGCTCTCCGCGGCGGACGGTCCGCGCAGCGTCCCGGCGCGGCGGCGCTCGCGGCGTCCGCGGGGCGCTCGCGGCCGCGCGGCGCTCGCGGCGTCCACGGGGCGTTCGCGGCGTTCGAGGGGCGTTCGCGGCGTGCGAGGCGCGGCGGCGCTCTGTCGCGGGGGCGAGGGGGCCGATGCGGCTCCCAAGCGACCGCTTCGGCCCTCCCGCCCGCCGGGGACCTCCGCCCGGGCTGGGCCGCTGCCGGCGAGGTGGTCGGCTCAGGCCGCCGCGGAGGGCCGCGCTGCACCGGCGACGGCGACCGCGACCACCATTGCCGCGGGGACCACGAGCAGGGCGTCGAGGATCCCGTGCCGGCCGGCCAGGGCGCCGATCACCGCAGGGCCCGCCAGGTAGGCGGTGTAGCCGATCGAGCTCACGACGGAGACCCGGACGGCGGCCATCGCCGCATCGTCGCCCGCGGCGCTCAACCCGACCGGAAAGCCCATCGAGGCGCCGACTCCCCAGACCAGGGCGCCCGCCCCCGCCCAGGGCGCGCCGGGCCCGAGGGTCACCAGCAGCACGCCGGCCATGACGACGAGCGCGAGGGCGCGCAGGGTGCGGACGCGGCCGAAGCGCGCCAGCGGCCCGTTGGCGCCCAGCCGGGCCAGGGTCATCGAGGACAGGAAGAGCCCGAAGGTGAGCGCTCCGACGGCATCGCTGGCGCCGTGGCCGTCGACCTGCGCGATGGCGATCCAGTCGTTCGCGACCCCTTCACCGAGCGCGAAGGCGAGCACCATCAGGCCGAGCAGCAGCGTGCGCCGCTCGCGCCAGGCGCGGCCGACGGCGGCGCGCGCGGTGCCGGGCGCCGGCGCTTCGGGCGGCAGGAAGCGGCGCGTGGCCAGCAGGATCGCCGTGGCGGCGAGCCCGGCGGCGCCCAGCAGCTGGGCGGCGACCCCGACGCCGAGCGCCGCGCAGGCCGCGCCGAGCCCGGCTCCGAGCACCGTCCCGGCGCTGAACCCCGCGTGCAGCCGGGGCAGCATCGGGCGAGCCAGCCGGCGTTCGACCGTGGCCCCGGCGACGTTCATCGCGACATCCCAGGTCCCCGAGCCGAGCCCGATGAGCGCGAAGCCCGGGGCCGCGATCGCCACCGTCCCCGCCCCGATGCCGAGGGCGGCGACGCAGAGGCCGGTGACGGTGACGAGGCCGGCGGCGCGCACCGTCCGGGCGGGTCCGAGGCGGGCGACCACGCCCCCCGAGGCCGGGAGCGCGAGCAGCGCACCGAGGGAGACGCAGATGATCAGCCCCCCGATGCCGGCCGGGGTCAGGTCGAGCGCGGTGCGAGTGGCCGGCATGCGGGAGGCCCACGAGGCCAGGGCGAAGCCGTTGGCGGCGAAGACGAGCGCCACCGCGCGTCGCCCGCGCTCGGCTGCCGCGCCGTCCATGCGCCCGATCCTGGCAGGTCCCGCTCCGCCGACTCAGCGCGCCCGGGTCCCACCACGCCCCCCTACGGGCCAAAGGTGCCTGGCACCGATGGCCCGCTCCGCGCCGCCCGATGAGTTCGGCCCGGTGCGACGGTCTCGGTGGGCACCACCATCACCGAGGAGGGCCGTGCGCGCAGGGCGAGCAGAGCCGACGACCGTGGTCCTGGTCGCCGGCGACGGGACCGAGGCCGTCCTCGGTCGCGCGGCCGACGACCATGTCGACCTCGCGCTCGTCCACGCCCTGGCGCGGCTGCAGCTCCGCGCGAGCCGGCGCGGCAGCCGCCTCGCGCTGCGCGGCGCGACGGGCCGGCTCCGCGAGCTGCTCGCCCTCGTCGGGCTAGACGACGAGCTCGGGCTCGAGCCGGGCAGGCAGCCCGAAGGCGGCGAAGTGCTCCGGGCCGATGAAGTGGTGCAGCCCGCCGAGCCGCCCGTCTGAGGGCTCGAGCACCACGACCGCCCAGGGCTCGTGGCCGCCGGCCGCCGCGCGGTTGTAGATCGCCACGGCCGGGCCGCCGTTGGCGGCGGTCCGCAGCACGCGGGAGCCTGCGCACTTCGCGCCCGTCCCGAGCATGAAGTCGTGGATCTCGGCGGGGCCCCGCACCCAGAGGGGGAACGGCGGCATCGAGAAGCGCGCGTCGTCGTGCAGGAGGCCGACCAGCGCGGTGATGTCGTACCGCTCGAAGGCGTCCACGTAGCGGTCGAGCAGCTCGCGCTCCGCCGGTGCGGGAGCGCCGACCGCGCTCGTGTCGAGGTCGAGCGCCTCGAGCGTCGCGCGGGCGCGCTGCAGCGCGGAGTTGACCGAGGCGACGCTCGTGTCGAGCAGCTCGGCCACCTCGGTGGCCTGCCAGCGCAGCACCTCGCGGAGCACGAGCACCGCCCGCTGCCGCGGCGGCAGGTGCTGCAGCGCGGCGACGAAGGCGAGGCGCAGCGTCTCGCGCGCGTCGGCGATCGCGGCCGGGTCGGCGTCCGGCGGGAGCACGCGGGCGTCGGCGATCGGCGTCACCCAGCCGCCGTGCGGCGTGCCGAGCGCCGCGTCGGCGGGCGACGCCGGGCCCATGTCCATGGGCTGCGCGCGGCGCTGGGCGCCCTGGAGCATGTCGAAGCAGACGTTGCTCGCGATGCGATGCAGCCAGCCCTTCAGCGCGGCGCGCGTCTGCAGGCGGTCGCTCGCGCGCCAGGCGCGGACCATCGTCTCCTGTACTGCGTCCTCGGCGTCGGCGCCCGAACCGAGCATCCGGTAGCAGAAGCCGGTCAGTGCGCGGCGGTGGGACTCGATCTCCTGCTCGAAGCTCAACGCGGTCGCGGTGGTGGCCACGGCGGCATCGTAGAACGCCGCAAGGCCACGTCGCCACCCCGCCCCGGTCGCACCCACGCGACCTGCCACGGTGCCCGTCGGGCTCAGCGAAGCTCCGCCGCCCGTGACGCCGTGGCCCACCGGCTCCCGGCGGGCCGCCGGGGCCGCCGGCGACGCCCTTAGGCGGCTCTCAGGCCGCGGGGTCAGCATCTCCTCCCATGTCCCGAGCCGTCACGAATCCCAAGCTGCTCCTCGCCGCGGGCGCCGCCGCCGTCGCGTCCATCGCCTACGCCGTCGGCACCCACGCCGACAGCACGGCCGGCGCCGCCACCGGCGTCCCACGCTTCCAGACCATCAGCGCCACGGGCGCCACCGGCGCCACCGGCGCGGGCGCCACGGGTGCCACGGGGCCGAGCGGGCGCTTCCGCGGCCCGCACGGTCCCGGGGCCTTCCGCGGCGCCCTCGCCGACGCGGCCACGGCACTCGGCGTCTCCGAGGCGAAGCTCGAGGCCGCGCTGCGCACGCTGCGCCCGGCGGCCGGCCAGCGCCCGGACGGCCGGGGCGAGCTCGCCACGGCGCTCGCCGCGAGCACGGGCGTCGACGTCGCCAAGGTGCGCACGGCGCTCGCGGCGCAGCGTCCTGCCCGCGCCGCGGGCGCGATGCAGCGCGGCGCGCGCTTCGACGCGCTCGCCAAGGAGCTCGGCCTGAGCGCCGCCAAGGTCCAGGCCGCGTTCAAGGCGGCGCTGCCGCAGCGCGGCGCCCGCGGGAACCGCGCGGCGTTCCTGACCGCCCTCGCCAAGGAGCTCGGCGTGAGCGAGGACAAGCTCACCCAGGCGCTCGGCACGGTCGGCCCCGGCCCCGGCTTCGGGGGACGCCGCGGCGGGTTCCGCGGTCAGGGCGCGGGCGGTCCGTGGCACGGCGGCGTCGGCGCCCGGCGCCTCGACACCGCGGCGCTCGCCAAGGCGCTCGGGGTCGACGAGGCCAAGGTGACCGCCGGCATCACCGCGTTCACCGCGACGCGCGAGAAGGAGCAGACGGCCCGCCGGGCGACGCTCATCGCCCAGCTCGCCAAGGAGCTCGGCGTGCCCGAGGCCAAGGTGGAGGCCGTCGCCGAGCGCTTCCTGCCCACCCGGGGCCAGCAGCCCACCCCGTAGGGAGCCGGCCGGGGGAGCATGGCCGGCCACGACCTCCGGGTCCTCGTCGTCGACGACGAGGCCTCGATCCGCGAGTCCCTCGAGCGCGCCCTGCGCCTCGAGGGCTTCGCCGTGGAGACGGCGGCGGGAGGCCGGGCGGCGCTGGAGGCGGTCGCGCGGCAGCCGCCCGCGGTCATCGTGCTCGACGTGAGCATGCCCGACCTCGATGGCGTCGCGGTCCTGCGGCGCCTGCGGGCCGGCGGGATCGACGTGCCGGTCTGCGTGCTCTCGGCCCGCGACGCGGTCGAGGATCGGGTCGCCGGGCTGCAGGCCGGGGCCGACGACTACCTCGTCAAGCCGTTCGCCCTCGAGGAGCTCACCGCCCGCCTGCAGGCGCTGCTGCGCCGGCACGGCACCGACCCGGCGCAGACCGTGGTGCTCGGCGAGCTCGTCGTGGACGTCCCGCGGCACATCGCCACCCGCGGCGGCCGGGACCTCGAGCTCACCCGCCGCGAGTTCGAGCTGCTGCACACCTTCGCCCGCCACCCGGCGAAGGTGCTCTCGCGTGAGCAGCTGCTCGACCTCGTCTGGGGGTACACCCACGACGTGGAGACCAACGTCGTCGACGTGTTCGTCGGCTACCTGCGCCGCAAGCTCGAGGCGGGGGGAGAGCCTCGCCTGCTGCACACCGTGCGCGGGGTCGGCTGGGCGCTGCGCCCGTGAGGCTGCCCGGGAGCCTGCGGGCACGGGTGACCCTCGGGGCGGTCGGGGTGACCTCGGTGGTGCTGCTGCTCCTCACGGTGGCCCTCCAGGCGGCGATCGCGCGAGACGGGCGGGCCGCCGTGGACCGCGAGCTGCGGGCTCGTGCGGCGAGCGTCACGGGGCCGGGCGCCCGCCCGCGCGGCCGGTTCGGCGGCGGGCCCGGCCAGCGGGGGGCCGAGCCGCTCCTGGCCGGCTCGGGCACCTTCGTCCAGGTCGCCATCGGCGGCGAGGTCGTCGACCAGCGCGGCGACGTCCCTCCGGGGGCGCCGGGGGTGCCGTCCCGGGTCGGCCTGCACACGGTCCGGATCGCCGGGACGCCCTGGCGCTCGCTGACCGTGCCCGCCACGAGCCGGTTCGGGGCCGCGCAGCTCCAGCTGCTCCAGAGCCTCGCCGGGGTCGACGACCGGGTGGCCGCGACCCGGCGCATCGTCCTCGTCCTCGGCGGGCTCGCGCTCCTGCTCGTCGCGGGAGCGGCCTGGGCGCTGACCACGCTCGCGGTCCGGCCGCTGGCCGCGCTGCGCGACTCGGCGGCCAGCGTCGGCGCGGACGGGGAGCTCCGGCCGACCCTGCCGGTCGTCGGCGGGCCGGACGAGGTCCGCGAGCTCGGCGCGGGCCTCAACGCGATGCTCGCCCGGCTCGGCGCGTCGGCCGCCGCGCTCCAGCGCGCGCTCGAGGCGACGCGCCGCTTCGCGGCCGACGCGGGCCACGAGCTGCGCACGCCGCTGACCGGGCTGCGGGCGAACGTCGACGTCCTGCGCCGCAACCCGGAGCTCCCGGCGGGCGAGCGCGACGCGGTGCTGGCCGAGGTCGCCGCCGAGCAGGAGCGCATCGTCCACCTGCTCGACGGGCTCACCGCCCTGGCCCGCGGCGAGGCGGCCGGCGCGCTCCCCCGCGAGCCGGTCGAGCTCGCCGACCTCGTCGACGCGGGCGTGGGCGCGGCGCGCCGGCGCCATCCCGGGGTGGCCTGGAGCTTCGCGGAGGACGTCGGCGGCGCGACCGTCGAGGGCTGGGCCGGGGGCCTGCGGCTCATGCTCGACAACCTCCTCGAGAACGCCGCGCTGCACGGGCGCGCCGACGGCCACGTCCGGGTCGCGCTCCGCGAGGACGGGTCGCGGCTCGTGCTGCGCGTCGACGACGACGGCCCGGGGGTCCCGGTCGCCGAGCGCGAGGCCGTGCTCGAGCCGTTCCGACGAGGCTGGGACCCCCGCTCGGCGGGCACGGGCCTCGGCCTCGCCATCGCCGCGCAGCAGGCGGCGCTCCACGGCGGTCGCCTCGTGCTCGGCGACTCCCCGCTCGGCGGGTTGGGCGCGGAGGTGGCGCTGCAGCGCTGACGCGGTGGCGGCGGGTGGGCGGCGTGGAGCGTGGGGCGTGGGGCGTGGGGCGACGTTCGACGCCGAGGTTCGCGGTGGCGGGGCGGGCGGCGTGGAGCGTGGGGCGTGGAGCGACGTTCGACGCCGAGGTTCGCGGTGGCGGGTGGGCGGCGTGGAGCGTCGGGGTCGCCGCCGACGTGCGAGGCGCCGCCGTCGCTCCCGCGCCGCTCCTCGGCCCCGGCCGGCGTCGCGGTCCGGGCCGGCGCACCCTTCGTCCCGCGCGCGGCTTCCGGCCCGCCGCCGCCGGGTACGCACGGCGCGTGAGCGATCCCGATCGACCCGCAGAACCGGCCGGCGGCCTGGTCGGCAAGCTGGCCGGCAAGGCCAAGGAGGCCGTCGGCTCCGTCACCGGGGACGACACGCTGGCCCGCGAGGGCCGCCTGCAGCAGGCGTCCGTGGACGCCGAGCGCGACGCGGCCCGCGAGGCCGGGCACGCCGAGCGTGCCGAGGCCGCCGCCGACCTCGAGCGCCGGCGCTCCGCGGCGGAGCAGGAGCGCGAGCGACTGCGTGCCGAGCTGGAGGCCACGGACCGCGAGCGGCGGGCCGGGGCCGACCGGCAGGCCGCCGAGCAGCGCGCCGAGCGGCAGGCCGCCTCCGAGCAGGTCGGTGCCGCCGCCCAGCAGCGCGCCACCGACGCCGCGGCCCGCGAGGCCGCCCAGAGCGCCGAGGACGAGCGGACCGCGCGCGAGCAGGACGCCGCCCGGCTGGAGGACGCCGCCCGCCGGGCGGAGGCGCGCGCCGACGCCCTCGAGGCCGAGGGGACCGCATGAGCCTGCTCTCGAAGGTGGTGGGGGGCTACGTGAAGCTCGCCCGCCTCCCGCTGGACGCCGCGCTGAAGCTCGCGGGCCGGGACCGCAGCCTTGCCGCCGACGCCGCCGAGGCGGCCGTGAAGGACAAGGCCGCGACGCTCACCGGCGACGCCCAGCTCAAGGCGCAGGCGGTGGCCCAGCAGCAGGCGACCGACGAGCGTCGCCGGGCCTCCGGCCTGCGCGAGGCGGCGAGCGAGGCCACCGCGAAGGCCGAGGCCGAGGCGGCGCAAGAGCGCGAGCGCATCGTCCGCGAGCAGCAGGAGGCGGATGAGCGCGCGGCGACGCGCCGGAGGAAGGCCGAAGCCCGGAAGAAGGAGCAGAAGGCCGCGGCGGCCAGGGCCGAGCGCCAGCGCAAGGCCGCCGCCGCCGAGGCCGAGGCCGCCGCGACCGCGGCGCGCGAGGAGCAGGAGAAGCGCGAGCGCCTGGAGCAGCTCGACCGCGAGGCGGCCGCCCGCGAGGAGCAGGGCGCCGCGCTGACCGCGGCCGACGAGGCGCAGCGCCTGAAGGACGCGGCCGCCGCGGCCAAGGAGGAGCGGAAGGCCGACTGAGGGGCGCACGCGCGCCGCGTCGCCCTCAGGCCGGGCCGCCGGTCCGCCCGCGCGCCCCGTCGCCCTCAGGCCGGGCCGCCGGTCCGCCCGCGCGCGCCGTACCCTCCACGAGCCCTCGACGCAAGGACCCGCATGACCCTTCGCACGCCCCTGGCCCTCGTGGCCGCCGCCGCCCTGGCCCTCGGTGCCTCCGCCTGCGACCAGGAGGCCGACGACCTCGCCTCCTCGGCGCCCAAGCCGGTCGGCAAGTACCTCGCCCGGGTGACGAACATCTCGGGCCGCGCGACCACCGTGGCGTTCGACTCGGGCTTCCTCGCGGCGCTCAAGTCGCTCGGGGTGACGCCGGCGCCGGTGGGGCGGGCCCGGATCTCGGTCGCCGGCGTCGCCACGTTCCCGATCACGGGCGGCAACGTCACCTACTACAAGCCCGGCACCGTCAGCCCGTACGTGCAGGGCGTCGTGAACCACGACGGCTCCGGGCTCTCGCTCTCGGCCGGCGGC
>CAXSFZ010000005.1:95274-114038 GCA_964236905.1 uncultured Solirubrobacteraceae bacterium
GGTGGTCGAGCTGCGCAACTTCGACGTCGACCCCGGCCGCTCGGTGCTCACGGGCGACGTGCGCGTCGACGGCAAGGACGCCGTGCGCGACACGCCGCTCTTCTTCCTCGACGGGCGGACGCTCAAGCCGCTGCAGACGAGCGGGAACCTCGCGATCCTCGAGGGGACCACGGTGAAGCTCAAGGCGGAGGCGGCGAAGCTCCTCAACGACACCTTCGGCATCACCGCGCTCCAAGGCGGCCTGGTCATCGGCGTGGCCACGATCACCATCGCCACGCCCTGACGCGCGCCGGCACCCGGCGGCGGCTAGCGTCACCGGGGTGGATCCCGATCACCTGCTGAGCGCGCCGGCCCTCGACGCGGCGGTCGCCGCGCTCGCCCGCCGCAACCACCACCACTTCGACGCAATGGACGACGCGGAGCGCGACCAGGCGGTGAGCACCTGGCGCGAGCTGGCCACCGACGTCCTGGTCGCCGTCCGCTCGACCACGCCGAGCGCGGACGCCGAGGCGGAGGTCGGCGGCCGCGCGGTGCTCGTCTTCGAGGACGCCGGGGAGGAGGACGTCGCCGTCCACGCCGCCTTCCACCCGGAGCTCGAGGAGGTGGGGCCCGAGGAGGTCGCCGGCACGCCGGCCCAGCTCGTCGCGCTCTCCCTCCTGGAGCAGCTGCACGGCGACGCGGACGCCTGAGGGGCGCGCCGCGTCGCGCCGGCGACCTCAGGCGGGCGCCGTCGCGGCCAGCCAGGGCAGCAGGGCGGCCGCGACCGCACCGGGCGCCTCCTGGGTCACCCAGTGCCCCGCACCCGGGACCACCACGACCTCCCGGAGGTCGGTGACCCAGCCCTCCATCGCCGCGGCGGGCATGAACCTCGCGACGGGGTCGCGCTCACCGGTCAGGAAGAGCGCGGGCTGCTCGATCCGCCGCTCGGCCCAGGGCGCCGTGAGCTCCCAGCTGCGGTCGAGGTTGCGGTAGAGCGCGAGCCCGCCCGCGAAGCCCGTGCGGGTGAAGGCCTCGACGTAGACCTCGAGCTCCGCCTGGGTGAGGAAGGAC
Organism: uncultured Solirubrobacteraceae bacterium; assembly: GCA_964236905.1. Classification (GTDB taxonomy): domain Bacteria; phylum Actinomycetota; class Thermoleophilia; order Solirubrobacterales; family Solirubrobacteraceae; genus Paraconexibacter. Next base: position 96,325 of record CAXSFZ010000005.1, read on the forward strand.
GGGGTCGGCGGATCCTCGTCGCGCTCGGCCGCCCAGCCGGCGTCCCAGACGCGCGGGGTGGCGAGCGTGCGGCGCACGTCGCGCTCGAGCGCCGCCTCCGCGACGCCGGGCTCCTGGAACCACACCATGTAGAAGTCCGGGCCGAGCTGCCCGCGCAGCAGGGCGAGCGGCGGCGCGGGGGCGCGCGGGACGAACGGGACGCTGAGCCCGGCCACCGCGCGCACGCGCTCCGGATGCATCCAGGCGGTCTTCCAGGCCAGGTCCGCGCCCCAGTCGTGGCCGACGAGCGTCGCCCGCTCCACCCCGGCGCGGTCGAGCAGCCCGAGCACGTCGGCGGCGAGGACGGTGATCGCGTACTGCTCGACCGCCGCGGGCGCGTCGGAGCGGCCGAAGCCGCGGAGGTCCGGCACGAGCACGCGGTGGCCGGCGTCCGCGAGCGGCCCGACGAGGTGCCGCCAGGAGTACCCGAGCTCCGGGAAGCCGTGGAGCAGCACCACGAGCGGGCCGTCGGGCGGCCCGTGCTCGGCGAGCTCCAGGTGGATCCCGTTGACCGGGACGCGCGTCACGACAGCACGAGCACCCAGACGACCGTCCCGAGCAGCGCGGCGGCGAGGAGGATCGCCGCGTCGTAGGTGCGCTTGTCCATCGCCCAGGCGACGGCGAGCAGCACCCCGGCCAGCGGGAGCAGCGCCGCGAGCGCGTAGGGGAAGGTCGTGGCGAGGCGTTCCTTCATGTCGCAAGCCTCCCACGGCGCGGCGCCGGGCGCCGAGGCGCGCCCGCGTAGGGTGGCCGCCATGGAGCGCCTGGCCCCGGACACCTTCCGCCTGCCCGTGGAGAAGCTCAGGACGGGGTACTACTCCGACGCGTACTTCACGGCGACCAAGGCGATCCTCGAGGGGGAGGACCACCACCCCGGTGTCGTCATGCAGGTCTTCCAGAAGCACGACGCGGTGCTCGGCGGCGTCGACGAGGCCCTCGCCATCCTCCGGCTCTGCGCCGGGCGCGAGGGCGCGGGGGGCTGGGAGGACGGCTGGCCGGCGCTCGAGGTCCACGCGCTCTTCGAGGGCGACGCGATCGCCCCGCGCGAGCCCGTCCTGCAGATCGCCGGCGACTACGGGCTCTTCTGCCACCTGGAGACCGTGGTGCTCGGGCCGATGGCCCGCCGCACGCTGGTGATGCGCAACGTCAAGGAGGTCGTCGAGGCGGCCCGGGGCAAGGCGATCCTGTACTTCCCGGCCCGGCACGACCACTGGCTCGTGCAGACGGGTGACGGCTGGGCCGCCCACGTGGCCGGGGCGATCGGGGTCTCCACCGACGCCCAGGCCTCGTGGTGGGGCGGCCGCGGGGTGGGCACCGTCCCGCACGGGCTCATCGGCGCCTACGGCGGCGACACCGTCGCGGCGGCGCGGGCCTTCGCGGCGCGCTACGCCGGCGAGACGAACGTGACGGTCCTGGTCGACTGGGAGAACGACTCGGTCGGCACCGCCCTCGCGGTGGCCGACGCGCTCGGCGAGGACCTCTGGGGCGTGCGCCTGGACACCTCCGAGGCGCTCGTCGACCGCGCGCTCGAGGGCGCGGAGGCCTCCGAGGGCGAGCGGCTGAGCGGCGTGAACGCCCGGCTCGTGCACGCGGTGCGCGACGCGCTCGACGCCCGCGGGCACGAGCGGGTCAAGATCGTGGTCTCCGGCGGCTTCGACGCCGGGCGGATCCGCGCGTTCGAGGCCGCGGCGGTCCCCGTGGACGCCTACGGGGTCGGCTCCTCGCTCATCCGCGGGCAGAACGACTTCACCGCCGACGTCGTCCGGGTCGACGGGCGGCCCTGCGCGAAGGCGGGCCGCGGCGAGCGGCCGGCCGGCCGCCTCACCCACGTCCCCTGAGAGCCACGCGAGCCGACCGACCGGACACCGCTCCTCGGCCGCCTTGGCCGGGGGGAGGAGCGGGCGGGGCGCGCCGCGTGCGAGGATCGCTCCGCGCCATGCCCGAGCCCGTCGCCCTCAACGAGCCTGCCGTGTACCGCCCGCCGGCCGGCTCCTTCGACGAGGTCTTCGCCGCGGGCGGCCTCCCGCACGAGCACGCCCGGCCGCTGGTCGCCGAGCTCGCCCGGCTCGGCCCCGAGCAGCTCGCCGCCGCCGGGCGCCGCCGCGACGCGATCTTCATGCAGCAGGGGATCACCTTCGACGCCACGGGCGAGGACGGCCCGGTCAAGGACCGCCCGTTCCCGCTCGACCTCGTGCCGCGGATCATGCCCGGGGCGGAGTGGACGCAGATCAAGCGCGGCCTCGCGCAGCGGATCCGCGCGCTCAACCGGTTCGTCGACGACGTCTACCACGGGCGGGAGATCGTCCGCGCGGGGATCGTCCCGTGGAACCTCGTCGTCTCCCGCTCGCACTTCGCCCGCGCCGTGCACGGCATCCGGCCGCCCGGCGGGGTGTACTGCCACGTCGCGGGCTGCGACCTGGTCCGCGACGGCGACGGCTCCTGGAAGGTGCTCGAGGACAACGTCCGCACCCCGTCGGGGATCTCCTACGTCCTCGAGAACCGCGTGGCGATGACCCGCCTGGTCCCGAGCCTGTTCCAGAGCTACCGGGTGCGGCCGGTCGACCACTACCCGCAGCTCCTGCTCGCGGCGCTCCGCGCGGTGGCGCCGAGCACCGACGAGGAGGCCACGGTCGTCGTCTGGACCCCCGGGCCGATGAACTCCGCCTACTTCGAGCACGCGTTCCTCGCCCGTCAGATGGGGATCGAGCTCGTGGAGGCCAGCGACCTCGTGGTCCGCGACGACGTGCTCTACATGCGCACGACCGGCGGCCTGCAGCGCGTCCACTCGGTCTACCGCCGCCTGGACGACGACTTCTGCGACCCGCTCGAGTTCCGCCCCGACTCGCTGCTCGGCGTGCCGGGGCTCGTCCGCGCCTACCGCGCGGGCACGGTGGCGGTGGCCAACGCGTTCGGCACCGGGGTCGCCGACGACAAGGCGATCTACCACTACGTACCGGAGATGGTGCGCTTCTACCTCGGCGAGGAGCCCATCCTCGACAACGTGAAGACCTACCTGCTCTCCGACCCCGAGCAGCTCGAGCACGTGCTGCCGCGGCTGGACCAGCTCGTGGTCAAGCCCACGAGCGAGTCGGGCGGCAAGGGCGTCTTCATCGGGCCGAGCACCCCGGCCGATGAGCTCGAGGCGCTCGCCGACGTCCTGCGCGCGCAGCCCGACAAGTGGATCGCCCAGGAGGTCGTGCGGCTCTCGACCGTGCCGACCGCGGGGGAGGACGGCGTGATCGCCGCCCGGCACGTCGACCTGCGGCCCTTCGCCGTCTTCGGGGAGACCATCAAGATCGTGCCCGGTGGCCTCACCCGCGTGGCGATGGTCGAGGGCTCGATGATCGTCAACTCCTCCCGGGGCGGCGGCTCCAAGGACACCTGGGTGCTCGAGGACGGCGAGGACTCCGACCGCGCCGAGCCCGCCCACGCGGCGCCCCAGGCGCTGCCCGCGCTCCCCGACCTGCAGTACGGCGGCTGGAGCGACCAGCAGCAGCAGCAGCAGCAGAGCGCGGCGGAGGGCTAGCCCGTGCTGGCCCGCATCGCCCACGAGCTCTTCTGGCTCGGCCGCAACATCGTCCGCGCCGAGCACACCGCGCGGATGCTCGACGGGGTCTTCCAGGCCGATCTGCAGGGGCGCCCGGACGACCCCAACGGCGTGATGCTCTCGTGGGGCTCGATCCTCGCGATCATGGGCGGGGTGCCCGAGGGCCACGAGCCCATCCGGCCGCGGCGCGACGAGGTGCTCGCCGCCCTGACCCTCGACCCGGCCAACCCGGCCTCGGTGATCGCCTGCACCGCGCGGGCGCGGGAGGAGGCGCGGACCGTGCGCGACGTGCTCTCCGCGGAGATGTGGGAGGCGATCAACACGACGAACCTCACGCTCCTGGAGGGCGACTTGAGCGCCCGCCTGCGCTCGGGCCCCTACTCGGTCTACCAGTACGTCAAGGAGCGCTCGGCGCTCTTCTGGGGGCTCACGAGCCGCACCATGCTGCGCGACGACGCGAGCGCCTTCCTGCGCGCCGGCGGCCGCCTGGAGTCCGCGGACATGGTCCTGCGGATGCTCCGGGTGGCGATGCCGCCGGGGGAGACGGGCGAGGATGGCGCCGCGGTGCGCGACGGCCAGGCGCTCGCGCTGCTCCAGGCCGTCGGCGGCTTCCAGGCCTTCCGCCGCGCGGTGCAGGCGCCGCCCAACGCGCTGCCCGTGGGCCGCTTCCTCCTCTACGAGCAGAACTACCCGGACTCCGTGGCCGCCTCGGTCCACTACGCGCTCGACGTCCTGCAGCGCACCGACGCCGCGCCGCGGAGCTCCGAGCCGATCCTCCGGCTGAGCCGCCTGGGCGCCGACCTCGAGTTCCGGGCGCGCACCGACGAGGGCCTGGCCGGGGACCTGTCCAACGTGTGCGAGGCGGTGCAGCGGGAGCTCGCGCTCGTCGACGGGGACATCGCCCTGCGCTACTTCGCCGGGGCCGGCCACCAGCACGGCGTGGTGCACGCGTGAGGAGCCGGGCGTGAACTTCGCGATCCGCTACCTGACCGAGTACCGCTACGACGCGCCGGTCACCGACAACCTCAACGCGCTCCGGGTCCGCCCGGCGACCACGAGCGCCCAGCGCGTCGACGACTTCCACGTGCGGATCGAGCCCGAGACGCGGCTGCACCGCCACACGGACTACTTCGGCACCGAGGTGATCGAGTTCGGGATCCCCAAGGGGCACGAGGCGCTGACCATCGACGTCCGCGCCCGCGTGGTCACCTCGCAGACGCCCTACCCCGAGGAGGCCGACTGGGCGGCGGTGGCCACCCCGGCCTACCGGGAGGCGGCGGGCGAGTTCCTCATGGTGACGGGCGGCGAGCCGCCCGACGCGGTGCTGGCCGACCTCGACGCGCTCGCCCGCGCCGCCTCGCCGCTGGCCACCCTGCTCCTGCTCTGCGAGCTCATCCCGGACCGCTTCGAGTACCGCTCCGGCGTCACCTACGTCGGCTCGACGGTCGAGGACCTCCTCGCGGCGGGAGCCGGGGTCTGCCAGGACTTCGTCCACCTCGCGCTCATCCTGCTGCGCCGCCAGGGGATCGCCGCGCGCTACGTCTCGGGCTACCTGTGGGCCGCGCCGCAGGACGGCGGGACGGACTCCGTCGAGGTCGACACCCACGCCTGGGTCGAGGCGCTGCTGCCCGCCTCCGGTGGGCGCGGGGAGCCGGTCTGGGTCGGCGCCGACCCCACGAACCGCATCCTGGCCACCGAGTCCCACGTGAAGATCGGGCACGGGCGCTCCTACGCGGACGTCCCGCCGATCAAGGGCGTCTACCGTGGGGCGGCCGACGCGGAGCTCGACGCGGCCGTGTCGATGACCCGGCTCGACCCGACGACGAGCGCCCGGGCCTAGGGGCGGCGTCTCACCACACCACGCGCGAGCCGCCAGCCGCGCGCAGGCGGCGGTCCTTGCTCACGAGCGGCAGCCCCCGCTCCACCGCGGTGGCGTAGATGAGGCGGTCGGCCGGATCGCCCGGGAAGGCGTCGGGGAGGCCGGCGGCCGTCGTGGCGATGGCGGGGGTGATGGACTGCGTCTGCACCTGCGCGGCGAGCCGGCCGAGCCACGCCGACGGCGGGGTCACGACGACGATGCGCTGGTGGCGCGCGAGCCAGGCGAGCTCGTACCACGTGATCGCGGCCACGACGAGCTCCGTGGCCGCCTCGATCCGCTCCGCGGCCGCGGGGCTCACGCGCTCGGGCTCCGCCGACCACCACTGCACGACGTGCGTGTCCAGCAGGACGGAGCTCACGCGCTCTCCCAGGTCTCCCCGGTCGCGAAGAGCTCCTCGTCTGAGGCGGCGGTGCTCGCCACCCCGGTGAGCTGGCCCCGGAGGGCCTGCGGCCCGCGGGCGGGCACGAGCCGCGCCACGACGCGGCCGTGCTTCGTGATCTCCACGACGTCCCCCGCGGCGACCTCGTCGAGCAGCGCCAGGATCCGAGCCTTCGCGTCGGTGGCGGTCACCGTTCTGGACATGTGGTCAGCATAGCGGTCAGTCGTGCGCGGGAGCGCGACCGGCGTCCCGGGCGCGCCCGCGGCCGGAGGTCGGCGAGCCGCCCGGGCGGCGCCCGCGCGCTACCATCACGCACTCGACGCGCTTCCCGGCGGGGCTCCACCTCGCCCCGAGACGCGCGTCGCCGTCCCTCATCCCCCGCCGACCGGGAGCCCCGAATGGCCCGCGGAGACGTGCGCATCGCAGTGACCCTCGCGTGCGAGGACTGCAAGCGCCGCAACTACCAGACGAACAAGTCCAAGCGCAACAACCCCGATCGCATCGCCCTGCGGAAGTTCTGCAAGTGGTGCCGGGCCCACACGAGCCACCGGGAGACCCGGTAGCGCGCGATGGCCAGCAAGCGGGTTGAGGGCGAGGGGCACGACCGGATCCACCGCGACAGCGTCTCGGGGCAGCTCGACCACGCCTCGGGGCAGGTCGACGAGTTCGAGGCCGGCATCGTCTCCGGCGCGGAGGGCGAGGAGGCCGACCCGGCCGCCGACGGGGAGCTCGCCCGCCAGGCCGAGGCGGCGCTGCCGGCCCGCGCCCGCCGCCCCGCCGCCGGCACCGCCCCGCAGGCGGCCCGCGGGCTCGGCCGGTTCCCCGCCTTCGTCCGCGCGTCCTGGTCGGAGCTGCAGCGCGTGCAGTGGCCCGATCGCCGCCAGGTGGGGCAGGCGACCGCGGTGGTCCTCGGCTTCGTCGTCATCGCCGGGGCCTACCTCGGCCTCGCCGACGCCGCCGCCAAGAAGTTCGTCGACCTCATCCTCTAGGCAGTCAGGACCCCGAATGTTTCGCTGGTACGTCGTCAACACCTACTCGGGCCACGAGAACAAGGTCAAGCAGAACATCGAGCACCGCGTGACCTCACTGGGGCAGAAGCGCCACCTGCGCCAGATCCACGTGCCGACCGAGACCGTCGTCGAGATCAAGGACGGCGAGAAGAAGGACAAGGAGAAGCGCACCATGCCGGGCTACGTGCTCGTCAACATGGAGCTCAACGAGGAGAGCTGGGGCCTCGTGAAGAACACCCCGGGGGTCACCGGCTTCGTCGGCGCCTCCAACGAGCCCGTGCCGCTCACCCAGCCCGAGGTCGACCGCCTGCTGAACCCCAAGGGCGGCCCGGGCGCCGCGACCAAGGCGCCGACGCGCGCCCAGTTCAACATCGGCGAGTCGGTGAAGGTCGTCTCGGGCCCGCTCTCGGACTTCTCCGGCGAGATCTCCGAGATCAACCAGGACGCCGCCAAGCTCAAGGTCCTAGTGTCCATCTTCGGCCGCGAGACGCCGGTCGAGGTCGGCTTCGACCAAGTCAAGAAGATCTGAGACGAAGAACCCATGGCCAAGAAGGTCCTCACCACCATCAAGCTCCAGTCCCTCGGCGGGCAGGCGACCCCGGCGCCGCCGGTCGGCCCCGCGCTGGGCCAGCACGGCATCAACATCATGGAGTTCTGCAAGGCGTTCAACGCGCAGACCCAGGGTGACGCCGGCACGGTCATCCCCGTCGTGATCACGGTCTACGAGGACCGCTCGTTCACCTTCGTCACGAAGACGCCGCCGGCGGCCGTGCTCATCAAGCAGGCCATCGGGCTGGAGAAGGGCTCCCCGGAGCCGCACACCAACAAGGTCGGCACGATCACGGGCGCCCAGGTGCGCGAGATCGCCGAGAAGAAGCTGGACGACCTCAACGCGAACGACGTGGACGCGGCGGCGAAGATCATCGCCGGCACCGCGCGCTCCATGGGCGTCACGGTGGAGAACTAGACATGGCCAAGCACGGCAAGACCTTCACCACCGCGCGCGAGCGCGTCGACCGCGAGCGCGAGTACGAGCCCGCGGAGGCGCTCGCCCTCGTCAAGTCGCTCAAGCGCGCCTCGTTCAACGAGTCCGTCGAGGTCCACGTCCGCACGGGCCTCAACGTACGCCACGCCGACGAGCAGCTCCGCGGCACCATCGCGCTGCCCAACGGCCTGGGCAAGGAGGTCACGGTCGCCGTCTTCGCGCAGGGGCCGAAGGCGTTGGAGGCCGAGGCCGCCGGCGCCGACGTCGTGGGCGCCGAGGACCTCGCCAAGCGCGTCGAGGAGGGCTTCACCGACTTCGACATCGCGATCGCCACGCCCGATCTCATGCCGCTCGTCGGCCGCCTCGGGCGCGTGCTCGGCCCCCAGGGCAAGATGCCGAACCCCAAGGTCGGCACCGTGACCATGGACGTGGCCAAGGCGGTCACCGAGTCCAAGGCCGGCAAGGTCGAGTACCGCACCGACCGCACCGCGATCGTCCACCTGACGATCGGGAAGACCGACTTCGACGACCGCGCGCTGCTCGAGAACTACGCCGCGGTCATCGACGAGCTGATCAAGGCCAAGCCGTCCGCCGCCAAGGGGAAGTACCTGCGGACGATCACGCTCGCCTCGACCATGGGCCCCGGCGTCAAGGTCGACCCCACCCGCACCAAGGACCTCCTCGAGGAGGGCGCCACGCCGGCTCCGGCGTAACGCACTCCTGCGAGGCCACCGAAGACCTCGGGCAGCCGGCGCGCGTGACGCGCTCGGCGCAAGCCCCGACAAGGAGGCCAGTTGAACCGAGACGAGAAAGCCGCGGTGATCGACGAGATCGCCGACCAGATCCGCGAGTCCGACGCCGTGTTCGCGGTGGACTACCGCGGGATCTCCGTGCCCCAGGCCGCCGCGCTGCGCGCCTCCCTGCGCGACAGCTCGTCGACCTTCCGGGTCACGAAGAACACCCTGACGGTGCTCGCGGCCGACCGCGCCGAGCAGGAGGCCCTCAAGGACTTCCTGGCCGGCCCGACCGCGCTGACGTTCGTCAAGGGCGACGTCGCGGCCGCTGCCAAGTCCCTCGCGGACTTCCAGCGCGGCGCGCCGGACCTGCTGCCCTTCAAGGGCGGCACGCTGAACGGCGAGGCGATCGACGCGGCGCAGATCACCGCGCTCGCGCGGCTCCCCACCCGCGATGTGCTCTACCAGCAGCTCGTGGGCCTCGTGGCCTCGCCGGTCTCCGGCCTGGCCCGCACCCTGAACGCGCTGATCGGCGGGCTGGCCATCCAGCTCGGGCAGATCAACGAGAAGAAGCAGTCGGGCGAGCTCCCGGCCGATCCGGACCCGGCTGCGGCCGCGCCGGCTCCCGAGGCACCCGCAGCCGAGGCCGCGCCCGCGGCCGAGGCCCCGACGGACGACGCGGCCCCGGCCGCCGAGGCCATCGACGACCAGGACGCCGAGGCCCCCGTGGCCCCGACGACCAGCGACGCACCGGCCGAAGGCGCCGACGACGCATCCACCACCCCCACCCCCTCCGAGGAGAACTAGAACATGGCTACGACCGAAGCGTGGATCGACGAGCTCAAGAGCATCTCCGTCCTGGAGCTCTCCGAGCGCATCAAGGCCCTGGAGGAGACGTTCGGCGTCTCCGCGGCCGCCCCGGTCGCCCCCCAGGGCGGCGGTGGCGGCGCCGCGGCCGTCGAGGAGGAGGAGGTCTCGACCACGGCCGACGTCATCCTCACCGCCTCCGGCGACAAGAAGATCCAGGTCATCAAGGTCGTCCGCGCGGCGACCGGCCTGGGCCTCAAGGAGGCCAAGGCGCTCGTCGACGCGGCCCCCGGCCCGATCAAGGAGGGCATCGAGCGCGACGAGGCCGAGAAGCTCAAGGCCGAGCTCGAGGAGGCCGGCGGCTCCGTCGAGCTCAAGTAGCCCGTCGCACCGCCACGATGTGATCCGAGGGGCGTCCTGCGGGGCGCCCCTCGTGCGTTCTGGCCCCGGCGCGAGCGACTCCGGGCACCCGACGCCGCGCCGGAGTCCTGCACCGCGACCGCGCCGCCGGCCACGGTGCAGGATCCCCCGGGGCGTCGCTCAGCGGCCCACCACCCGGGGCTGCGGCCCCTTCACCACGAGCGGCCGGGCGGCGGACGCGGCCGTGGCCTGACGGGCCGCGTCCGGCGCGGGCTGGGCGAACGGCAGGTCCTGCTTGCACGTCGTCCCGGCGGCCGGGAGCACCCCCGTGTCGAAGTACGTCTCGACGGCCGGGTCGATGCAGTCCGGGCTGTTGCCCGGGTAGGCGGTGTGGTTGTCGCCGCGCATCACGAGCAGGCGGGCGTTGCCGAGGTCGCGGACCAGGCGCTTGGCGCCCGCGAACGGCGTGGCCGGGTCGTACGTCGTCGCGACCACCAGCGGCGTCGGCTGGCCCGGCTTCAGGCGGAACGGGCCGCGGAAGACGTCGCGGTCGCGGACGGGGTAGAGCCCGTAGTTGAGCTCCACGTAGCCGTTGTTCCACGAGAAGTGCGGGTGCTGCCCGACCGACTGGTCGCCTGCCTGCAGATAGGGACCCGGGATCCGCTTGGGGTAGTCCTGGTCGACGGCGCCGATCGTGAAGTACTGGTCGGAGCTCGGGTCATAGCTGCCGTCCGGCTCCAGGCCGTAGGAGTCGTCGGTCAGCCCCCGGATCAGCGAGCCGTCGCCCTGCGCGGCGGCGGCGAGCGCCCGGGCCAACTCCGGCCAGAGGGACTTCGCGTAGAGCTCGCCGGCGACGGCGAAGTTGATGTCGTCGCCGTCGACCGGCCGGGGATCGTCGGTGTAGCCCGCGGCGGGCAGCGGCGCGGCGTCCGCGCGATCGATGAGCTCGTCGTAGGCGTTCCACGGGTCGTCCCCGCCGAAGTCGGCGCAGGCGACCTGATCGCGCGCGCAGGCCTGCATGAAGCGCCCGAAGGAGCGCTCGAACCCGCTGCTCTGCTCGGCGAGGTCTTGCAGCGGCCGGTTGGCGTAGACCGTCGCGTCGACCGGGCCGTCGAGGACCATGCGCTCGTACCGGTTGGGGAAGAGCCTCGCGAAGGTCGCCCCGATGTAGGTCCCGTAGGAGTAGCCGAGGTAGCTGACCTTCTTCTCGCCGAGGGCCGCGCGCACGGCGTTGAAGTCGCGCGCCACGTTCGCCGTCGACACGTGCTCGAGGACGCCGCGGTTGTTGGTGAGGCACTTGCCGATGTAGCCGACGTCCTTGCGGACGAGCTGCCCGAGGTCGACCGTGGCGAGCGGGTCGTCCTGGAACGGCTGGGAGTAGATCCCCTCGGTCTCCTGGTTGGCCTTGCAGTCGATGATCGGCGTGCTCTCGCCGACCCCGCGCGGGTCGATCCCGACGATGTCGTAGCGCTCGTTGAGCGTCGGGCTGATCAGATCGGGGCCGTAGGCGCGGATGTAGTTGGCCGCCGTGCCGCTCGGGCCGCCGAAGTTGAAGAACAGCGTCCCGAGGCGGCGGCTCGGGTCGGTCGCGGGCGAGCTCGCGATGGCGAGGTCGAACGTGTCGCCGCCGGGACGGTCGTAGTCCCGGGGGACGCTCAGCGTGCCGCACTGCACGTTCGGGACCGTCCCCTCCGGGCAGGCGGCGGTGCTCAGCAGCGGCGTCGCCGGCGCGGCTGCGGCCAGCGTGGGGCCAGTGGTCAGGGCGGCGGCGGCCAGCGCGCACGCGATCAGCAACCTGCGTGGGGACATCGGATCTCCAGGGTGGAAGGAGGGAGGCGTCCTGCTCGTGGCGAGGTTCTACTGGAACGCGCGGTGCCCGGGCAACCGTGGCTGCCGACTCGCTTCCCCGGCTGGCGCGTCGCCGTCGTCGGCCCGGGGCGCGGCGCGGAAGCCGCCCTGGGCTCCGCGCTAGAACACCCCGTACTGGCGCACGAGCCGGCGCAGCGGCTCCCGTTCGAAGAGCAGCGCGGCGAGCCCCTGCTGGATCTCGCGGCCGAGGCGCCGGCACTCCTGGAAGGTCGGGTCCTCCCGCGCGTCGGCGCGGGCGAGGTGCTCGAGCGCGCCCCGGCGCGCCGGGTCGTCGAGGAGGCCGAGGAAGCGGTCGTAGGCGCCGAGGGTGCGCACGCCCGCGTCGACCGCCTCGTAGCGCAGGAACGCGGCGGCGATGCGGTCGGTCGGCGGTTGGAGCAGCTCGCCGAGCAGCAGCGCCGGCGCGTCGTCGGCGGTCACGTGGTGGCACTCGAGCAGCGGGAGCAGCCCGCCCGCGAACAGGACCGTGCGGGAGGTGCGCAGCTTCGCGTGGCGGAGCGCCCACTTTCCGTCGTCGGCCGCGCGGGCCTTCGCCTCGAAGTCGACGGCCACCGTCCGCCAATAGCGGATCACGTCGTTGAGCAGGTAGCGCGGTGGGCGGCGGTCGCGCCGCTCCCCGCCGAGGTAGGCCTCGAGGAGCCGCGCGAGCACCGCCCGGTGGACCTCGGCGCCGAGCAGCGGCGCGCTCTCCAGCAGCACCAGCATCCGCCGGGTGAGCACCCGGTTGGAGTCGGCCTCCAGGCCGATCGTCGCGAGCTCCTCGACCGTCACGACGTGGTCGAAGGTCCCCTGGGCGCCCGAGGCCCCGGCGAAGGCGGGCTGCAGCTCCTCGATCCGCGGGCGCAGGCCGGGCCGCAGGCCGCCCGTGGTGACGACCAGCACGTCGTCGTCGGAGCCGCTCGTGAGCTCCCCACGACCCCAGGAGCCGAGCAGCACCACGGCGACGTCCGCGTCGCGAGGCATCCCGGCCAGCTCCGCGCGCGCGGCGTCGCAGCGCTCGGCGGTCCGGGCGCGCGCGGCCTCGAGCGCAGCGAACCGCACGCCGCCGGCCCGGGCCAGCGCGCTCAGCGGCGAGGGGGCGGGGCTTCCAGGATCCACGGGACGTCCGGGCAGCGGGCGAGGACCCGCGCGTAGCGGGCCTCGTCCTTGCGGTAGAGGGGCACGTGCTGGCCGCGGCCGGCGCGCAGGGAGGAGACGTGGAGCTGGCGCAGCCGCGCGCCGAACGCGTCGAGCAGGCGGTGGGCGACGTCCATGTCCTCCTCCACGGCGCCCGCGTGCGCGACGTCGAGGCAGAACCCCGCCTCGGGCAGCGCCGCGAACAGCGCGGCCAGGTGCTCGGGGAGCTGGCCGAGCGTCTTGCGCGGATCCATGTTCTCGATCACGAGCCGGCGCCCGAGCGGCCGCCACGCGGCGGGCTCGCCCACCTGGTCGGGGTGCACGACGATCGCGTCCACCACGGCCGGCAGCTGCCCGAGCAGCGCGACGAGCTCGGGCTCGGGCCGGCGCCGGCGCTTGGTCGGCGCGTGGACGGAGAGGTAGTGGAAGGGCAGCCGGGGCGTGCCCTCGAGGAAGGCGACGAGCCCGGGCAGCTCGTCCTCGCCGAGCGCGCTCAGCTCGGCCGCGAAGGTGGAGACCTCGACCGCCCGCTCCACCATCCCGGCCCAGTCCCCTTGCCGGAAGTCCATGTAGCCCGTCGAGGCGCCGAGCGGGTGGTGCATGGCCAGCAGCGCGGAGCGCAGCGGCCGCGTCGGGGTCTGGAGCCGCCCGCCCAGCGCGAGCCGCGGGAACGCGGGCTGCAGCACGGACGGTGGTCGGCGGGGCACGCGCGAGGGACCCTATCGGCCGCCTTTGGGCAATCCGTAGCGGGCTCTTACACCCGCTTGAGAGACCACGGCTTCCCTACGACCATGTCCGCAACGTCTCGCTTCCTCCCGGCCGCCGGCGGCGGCCTCGTCGGCGCCGCGCTCTGCGTCGGGGCCCTCGCCGTCGGCGGCGTCTTCGACGACGACGCCGTGACCCAGGTCGTGACCGCCCGCCCGGCCGCCGCGACCTCCTCGGTGGCCGCGAGCCCCGCCGCCTCCGGCTCGCTCGCCGCGCTCTACGCCCGCACGAGCCCCTCCGTGGTCGAGATCCAGGCCCGCGGCGTCCAGGAGGAGGGGAACAGCTCACCGTTCCCCGACCCCCGCAACGGCCAGGGGGTCGCCACCGGGACCGGCTTCGTCGTCGACGCCGACGGCACCATCGTCACCAACGCGCACGTCGTGAGCTCCTCCAAGGACGTGACGGTCCGCTTCGACGAGGACGACGACCGGGTCAAGGCGACGGTGCTCGGCACGGATCCCTCCTCGGACGTGGCCGTCCTGAAGATCGACCCCAAGGCGGCCGGGCAGACGCTCAGGCCGCTCGAGCTGGCCCGGGCGGACGACGTGAAGGTGGGCGACACCGCCCTGGCCATCGGCAACCCGTTCGGCCTCGACCGCACCGCGACGGCCGGGATCATCTCGGCCACCGACCGGGACATCGACGCGCCCAACGGCTTCGCGATCTCCGGCGCGCTCCAGACCGACGCGCCGATCAACCCCGGCAACTCGGGCGGCCCGCTCCTCGACGCGCGGGGCCGGGTGCTCGGGATCAACTCCCAGATCCTCACGGGCGCGCAGGGCAGCGCCTCCTCGAGCTCGGGGAACGTCGGCATCGGCTTCGCGGTGCCGGCCAGCACGGTCGCCCGCGTCCTGCCCGACCTCGAGGCCGGGCGCACGATCGCGCGGCCCTACCTCGGCGTCTCCACCGCGGAGCGCGCCTCGGGGGACGGCGCGGTGATCGGGCAGGTCGTCAAGGGCGGCCCCGGGGAGCGCGGCAAGCTGCGGGCCCGGGACATCATCGTCTCGGTGGACGGCAAGGCCGTGGCGCGGCCCGACGACGTCGCGGCCGCCATCGAGGGCCGCACGCCCGGCGCGAAGGTCCCGGTGACGGTGCTGCGCGACGGCAAGCGCGTCGAGCTGACCGTGACGCTGGGCACCCGGCCGGCCACCGTACGATGAGCGTCGTGGACGCGGAGACGACGGAGGGCCTGCCCGCGGCGCGGGCGGAGCTCGAGGCGGCGCTCTTCGAGGTCAAGCGGGTGATCGTCGGGCAGGACGCGATGCTGGAGCGCCTCATCGTCGCGCTGCTGACCGGCGGGCACGTCCTCCTCGAGGGGGTCCCGGGCCTGGCCAAGACCCTGACGGTCAAGACGGTGGCCGAGGTTCTCGGGGGCTCGTTCCGCCGCGTGCAGTTCACCCCGGACCTCGTGCCCTCCGACCTCGTCGGCACGCGCGTCTACCGCCCGGACACCGGCCGCTTCGACATCGAGCTCGGCCCCGTGTTCGGCAACGTCCTCCTGGCCGACGAGATCAACCGCGCCCCCGCCAAGGTCCAGGCCGCGCTCCTCGAGGTCATGCAGGAGCACCAGGTGACGATCGGCGGGGAGACGTTCCGGGTGCCCGAGCCGTACCTCGTGCTCGCCACCCAGAACCCGATCGAGTCCGAGGGCACCTACCCGCTGCCCGAGGCGCAGACGGACCGCTTCCTCTTCAAGCTCGTCGTGGGGTACCCCACGCCCGAGGACGAGGCGCAGGTCGTCTCCCGCTCCCTGGACGGCGACGTGCACGTGCGCCGGCTGCTCGAGCCCGAGGCGCTGCTGCGCCACCGCGCCGTCGCCGAGCAGGTCTTCGTGGACGGCGCGATCATCCGCTACGCCGTCGCCCTGGCCGACGCGACCCGCAACCCGGCCGCCCACGGCCTGCCCGAGCTCGCCGGCTACGTCGAGTTCGGCGCCTCCCCGCGCGGCCCGGTCGGCGTCGTGCAGGCGGCCCGCGCGCTCGCGCTCCTGCGCGGCCGCGGGCACGTCGTGCCGCAGGACGTGCACGACCTCGCGCTCGACGTCCTGCGCCACCGCATCGTGCTGCGCTACGAGGCGCTGGCGGAGGGCGTGAGCGCCGACGACGTGGTCACCCGCGTGCTGGAGGCGGTGGCCATGCCGAGCCAACCCATGCGCGACCGCATCCGCGCGTGAGCCCGGCCCGCGTCGCCGCCGCCCCCGCGGTCCGGCCGCCCGCCGGCCGCCAGGGGCCCGGGCCCGTTTCGCTCTCGCGCCTGGCCGGCCTGGACCTGCGGCTCTCGCGCCGCACCCAGGCGCCGCTCCCGGGCGAGCACCTCGCCCTGGGGGCCGGGGCCGGGGTGGAGCTCGCGCAGGTCCGTCCCTACGTCCCGGGGGACGACGTCCGGGCGATCGACCCGGCCGCCACCGCCCGGACGGGCGTGCCGCACGTCCGGGTGCACGTGCCCGAGCGCGCCCTCACCACCTGGGTCGTCCTGGACATCTCCGCCTCGATGGCCTTCGGCACGGCCGACCGCCTGAAGGCCGACGTGGCCGAGGGCGTCGCCGTCGTGGCCGGCCGCCTGGCCACCCGGCGCGCCAACCGCCTCGCCCTCGTCACCTGCGGCGCGGAGGAGGAGCGCGTTCTGCCTCCGCGGGGCGGCCGCGGCGCGCTCACGCACCTGCACCAGGTCCTCGCGGAGGGCGTGGCCGTCGACCGCGAGCGGCGGGCGGGCGACCCGACCCCGCGCCGGAGCCTCGGCCACGGCCTCCGGCGCGCCGACGCGCTGGCCCGGGGCCACGGCCTCGTGGTCGTCGTCTCGGACTTCCTCGACGGGCCGGAGGACTGGGAGGGGCCGATCGGCGCCCTGCGGCACCGCCACGACGTCGTGGCGGTGGAGGTCCGCGACCGGCGCGACGAGACGCTCCCGGACGTCGGCGTGGTGTGGCTGCGCGACCCGGAGAGCGGCCACGACCTGCGGGTGGACTCGGGGAGCCGCGCCCTGCGCGAGCGCTTCGCGGCCGCGGCCGCGGGCCGCCACGCGGCGACCGCCGACGCGCTGCGCCGCCGCGGCGTGCGCCACGCGATCTGCCGCACCGACGGCGACTGGCTCTCCGCGCTGGGAGGCGTCCTGCGATGACCCTCGTCCTGGCCTTCGGCTTCCGCGCGCCCTGGTGGCTCCTGCTGCTCGCGCTCGTGCCGCTCGTCGTGCTCGGCTACGTGGCCCTGCAGCGCCGCCGCCGCGGCGACGCGCTGCGCTTCGCGAGCCTCGCCACCCTGGCGTCGGTGGCGCCGAGCGCCCCCGGCCGGCGACGCCACGTCCCGCCCGCGCTGCTGCTCCTGGCGCTGCTCGCGCTGCTGGTCGCGCTCGCCCGCCCGGAGGCGACGTTCTCCGTGCCGCGGGAGCGCGCGTCGGTGATGCTCGTGACCGACACCTCCGGCTCCATGGCCGCCACGGACGTCCGGCCCGACCGACTCGACGCGGCGCGTTCGGCCGCCGGCAGCTTCCTCTCGGACGTGCCCGCGAGGATCCGGGTCGGTCTCGCGACGTTCTCCTCCACCTCCTCGGTGCTGCAGACCCCGACGACCGACCGCGGCGCGGTCCGCGACGCGCTCTCCACGATCCAGCCGGCCGGCGGCACCGCCACGGGCGACGGCATCCAGGCCGCGCTCCAGGCGCTCAACGCGCAGAACCGGGGCCGCTCGAGTGCCGACCGCGTCCCGGGCGCGATCGTGCTGCTCTCCGACGGCAAGGCGACCTCGGGCGCCGACCCGCTCGGGGTGGCGCGGGCCGCGGCCAAGGCCAAGGTCCCGGTCTACACCGTGGCGCTCGGCACCCAGGACGGCACGATCACGACCCCGGACGGCCAGGAGCTGAACGTCCCGCCGGACCTCGACGCCCTGCGCCAGATCGCCGAGACCTCGGGCGGCAAGGCCTTCGACGCACCCTCCGCGAGCGCCCTGAAGAGCGCCTACGCCGATCTCGGCTCGCGGCTGGGCAAGGAGCCCGAGGTCCGCGAGGTGACCGCGGCCTTCGCCGGCGCCGCCGTGCTCTTCCTGCTGGCCGGCGCGGGCCTCGGGCTGGCCTGGTTCGGCCGGATCCCCTGACGTCGCCCCGCCGGCGGCGGCGTGGGGGGCGGCGGCCGGCGGCGGCGGCGCGGAGGCGGCCGCGCCACGGCGCGGCGCGGCGCGAGGGTGCGCGGGGGCGGCGCGGCGCAAGGGTGCGCGGGGGCGGCGCGGCGCAAGG
>CAXSFZ010000006.1:0-38259 GCA_964236905.1 uncultured Solirubrobacteraceae bacterium
CGTCCGGCGGTGCCGTTCGGACCTCGGCCCGCTGCGCGGGCGCGAATCCGAACGCCCGCGATCACGGCAGGCGCTCGGCCCTCCGCCGCCCCGCGAGCGCCGCGGGCTTCGCCGCGTCGTCCGGCGGTGCCGTTCGGACCTCGGCCCGCTGCGCGGGCGCGAATCCGAACGCCCGCGATCACGGCAGGCGCTCGGCCCTCCGCCGCCCCGCGAGCGCCGCGGGCTTCGCCGCGTCGTCCGGCGGTGCCGTTCGGACCTCGGCCCGCTGCGCGGGCGCGAATCCGAACGCCCGCGATCACGGCAGGCGCTCGGCCCTCCGCCGCCCCGCGAGCGCCGCGGGCTTCGCCGCGTCGTCCGGCGGTGCCGTTCGGACCTCGGCCCGCTGCGCGGGCGCGAATCCGAACGCGCCGCGATCGCCGCGGGCGGTCGGCCCTCCGCCGCCCCGCGATCATCGCGGGCGCTCGGCCCTCCGCCGCACTGCGGGCGGCTCGGCCCTCCCGCCCGCGCCGCGATCGTCGCGGGCGGCTCGGCCCTCCCGCCCGCGCCGCGATCGTCGCGGGCGGCTCGGTCCTCCGCCGCCCCGCGGGCGTCGCCTCGGCCGGCCCGACCCGGTGGCGTTCGGAGGACGGCCCGCTAGGCGGGCCCGGATCCGAACGCCGACGCCGAATGCCGCGTGCCGTGCCATCCTGGGCGGTGATGGCAGACGGCGGGATCCACCGGCCACCGCGGCCGCAGGGCCCCGAGCCCGGGCCGCGCACGCTGCCCGGCCCGACCCGGCCGGACAAGATCTCGATCTGGCCCGTGGAGGCCGACCGGTTCGGCATCGACGTGCTCTTCCACGGCGCGGTCGGCTTCCGTCGCGCAGACCAGATCCATCGCTCGCTGCTGGAGGCCGACGTGGCCGCGCTCCTGCGCCAGGAGCCCGAGAACGGCTGGATCGTGCGCTTCGGTCCGGTGACGCGGGAGCAGATGCTCACCGTGCTCAACGGCTACGTCTGGTGAGCCCTGCGCCTCGGCCGCCGCGCCGCGCTCCAGCTGCCGCGCCGCGCCCCGGCGACCCCGGCCAGCCGCGCTCCAGCCGCTGCGCCGCGTCGAGCCCCAGCCGCCGCGCTCCAGCCGCCGCGCGGCGCCCCAGCCCAAGCCGCCGCGCCCCGGCGCCTCCGGCCAGCCGCCGCGCTCCAGCCGCCGGCGGGGTGGGCGCGCCGGCCGCCGCGCCCCCCCCGACGGCCGGGGCGCGGCGAGCCCCGCCGTCGGCTCAGCCGATCCGGCGCCCGAGCTCGAGGGTCACGAGCTCGTTGTCGTCCGGCGCCCCCGTCCCCACGTGGCGGCCCACGGAGAACGGGTAGTTGTTGTCCACACCGATCAGCACGTGGCGCCGGTCGAGGATCTGGAGATCCTCGATGGTGGTGAAGGGCAGCGAGAACGTCGACCCGATGCCGAGGTCGCCGGGCTGGTTGGTCGCGCTCCGGGCCGCGATGCCGTTCGGGTCGGAGATCGCGAGCTCGTCGGCGATCGGCGCCTTCGCGACCGTGTGGCCGTCGCCCTTGCCGAGCGTGATCTCCTCGAGGGTCTTGAACTTCGCGGCGGTGCCCTGGCCGTTGTCGCGCTCCAGGACGAGGCCGTGGTTGCGGCCGGAGAGCTGGAAGTCGCCGATCGACACGCCGAGCGGGTCGAAGGCGTAGCGCCAGCGCTGGCCCGTGTACCGCTTCGTCCTCGGGTTGAAGGCGAAGATCAGCGTCGTGCCCGCCGGGTCGCCGCTCAGCGTCTTCTCGAGCATCGGCAGCAGCTGCCGCCCGCGGCGCGCCATCCCCTCGAAGCCGCCGGAGGCCTGCGCGCGGAACGGGGTGGAGGCGACCGTCTGGCGGTAGGGCCAGTACAGCCCGGCGAGCCACGGCGAGGTGGACGCGCCCGGGGCGGGCTGCAGGTTCGTGCCGTCCTCATCGACCCCCGGGCCCTTGGGCGTGTCGCCCCAGAGCGTGACGATCGGCAGGTCGGGGTGGGTGTCCTGCACCCGCAGCAGGGTCCGGAAGTCGAAGGACTGCACGTCGGCGCGGGCCGCGACGCCGCCGCGGGAGATCGCGTCGGTGACGGTGTCCGCGAACGGCTTGGGCGCGATGGTGCGCTGCGCGTAGACGTTGCCGTGGTCGTCGCGGTCCTGACGCGGGTTCGTCTTGGTCTCGATGTTGAAGCGGACCGCGTTGGCGTTGGCCGCCTTGACCTTGGCCTTCGGGTCGCTCGCGCCGGGGCCGGTGGTGTACCAGTCGGCGTAGAAGCGCACGAACGCGAAGAGCTCCTGGTCGGTCGGCATCACGTAGGGGTCGCGCAGGCCCTGCTGGGCGGCGAACGCGACGGCGATCGGGGAAAGCGCGCGATCGTTGCTCTGCGGCGCGCCGCGGAACACGTTGTCGCAGGTGAAGTCGCGCTGGAGCTGGGCGACGGTGAGGTCCTTGACGAGCTTCTCGTCCTGCACGCCGTAGGACGCCCCGTCGGCGCGGCGGCAGCGCACCGAGGAGACGTAGGGTTCGTGGTCGAGGACGGGGACCCCGTCGGCGGTCACGCCGTTGTCGGTCTCGATGGTGTTGATCAGGTTGTCCAGCCCCGCCTCCATCGCCGGCAGCGTGTTCTCCGGGCGCAGGTTGCGCGAGCCGCGGTGCCCCTCGAAGTCGAACTTGGCGGGATCGACGCGGCCGTCGGGCGCCAGGAAGTCGCCCGGGGTGCCGTCCTGGTTGGCGTCGAACGCGGCGATGCGCTGGTGGAGCAGGTCGGAGCGGTCGGAGATGAGCCCGTCGACGCCGAGCCGGAGCAGCTTGTCCATCGCGGCGGGGTCGTTGACGGTGTACGGCACCACCTTGTAGCCGGCGGCGTGGAGCTTCGCGACGTCGAAGATCTCCGAGGAGGCGGCGGGCGCCGTGGCCCCGTCGTAGGCGCTCAGCGGCTCGGTCCGGTCGGGCACGTTCGTGGCCGGGTCGCCGTCGGCCAGCAGGGCCTGGTCGACGGAGACGACCGGCGCCGTGGTGGCCCCGCGCGCCTTCCCGCGCGCGTTGAGCGCGTTGGCGATGCGCTGCGGCGTGGACTCCTCGCTGAACGGGTTCTGCGGCGAGTGGACGTCCTGGCCCGGGCGGGCGGGGTCGGGGAGCGGCACCGGGGCGTCGAGGACCCGGCCGGTCACCGAGGTGTGCAGCAGGAACGGGCCGAACTCGTCGCCGATCCAGTACGTGCCGTCCCGCGGGTCGCGCTGCAGCGACTCGATGTCGAAGTCCGCGCCGGTGAGCACGCGGTCCTTCGTGTAGTCGTTGGTGATCGCGAAGGGGACGTGGTGGTCGGGGTCCCTGAGCTCGACGAAGCCCTTGACCTCGACGCTGCCCTTCCCACCCGCGGCCGTCGCGAAGCTCGGGTGGATGCGGTAGATGCGCAGACGGAAGTCCGCGGAGTTCTCGAGCGCCCCGTAGCCGTTGTCCGGCATGGCGAGCAGGTCGCCCCCGGAGCCGACGGGGAGCACGGCGGAGAAGCCCTGCACGGGCTGGGAGGCGAACGGCGGCTGCGCGCCGGCGCCGAAGGGAGGCGCCAGCCGGGTGCCGCTGGCGGGTCCGGGGGCGAACGTCGCGGCCGGCAGGACGGCGCGGCCGGTGAGGGTCGAGCCGGCGCCGGGAGCGGCCGCGGCGCCGGCGGGCGCCGCGAGCGCGGCGAGGCCGGCCAGGAGGAGTGCACGGGTGCGGGGGGACATGGGCGGGACCCTCCCGGCTCGCCGGGACGGCGGGGTTGCCGGGCCGTGAACGGCTGGTGATCCTGTTGTGCCCGGCCGGGTGCGCCCGCGCCGCCCGGGTTCGCCGGCGCCAGCGCCGGCCCGTTCCGTCCGCCCCGCCCGACACCCTCGTGGGCGATGCGCGTCCTCCACACCGCGGACTGGCACCTCGGCCGCTCCTTCCACGGGGAGGGGCTGCTCGGCGCCCAGGCCGCCTGGGTCGACTGGCTCGTGGCGCTCGCCGGGCGCTCCTCCCTCGACGCGATCCTCGTCGCGGGCGACCTCTACGACCGCGCGCTCCCGCCCGTGGACGCGATCGCCCTGGCCGGGGAGGCGCTGGCGCGCCTGGCCGCCGTGGCGCCCGTGGTGGTCGTCCCGGGCAACCACGACTCGGCCACCCGGCTCGCGTTCGGCGCCGAGCTCATGGCGCGCGCCGGCCTGCACCTCCGCACGGATCCCGCGCGCAGCGGGGAGCCCGTGATGGTCGGCGCGCTCGCGCTCTACCCGATCCCCTACCTCGAGCCCGACGCCGTGCGCGACGTGCTCGAGGTGGAGGGGCGCGGGCACGCCGCGGTCCTCGAGGCGGCCATGGCGCGCGTCCGGGCCGACCTGGCGACGCGGCCCGCGGGCACCCGGGCGGTCGTGGTCGCCCACGCCTTCGTGGCCGGGGCGGCGCCGTCGGAGAGCGAGCGCGACCTGGCGATCGGCGGTCTCGCCTCGGTCCCCGCGGCGACCTTCGCGGGCGTCGACTACCTGGCCCTCGGGCACCTGCACGCGCCCCAGCGGGTCGCGGACGCGGGGCGCTACGCGGGCTCCCCGCTGGCCTTCTCGTTCTCCGAGGCCACCCACCGCAAGTCGGTGGCGCTCGTCGACCTGGCCTCCCCCGCGCCCGCGGTCGAGCTGGTCCCCTGCCCGGTGCCCCGGCCGCTGGCCCGGGTCCGCGGCCCGCTGGAGGAGCTCCTGGCCGACCCCGCGCACGAGGCCGCCGAGGAGGCCTGGGTCGAGGTGACGCTGACCGACGCGGTCCGCCCGGCCGAGGCGATGGACCGGCTGCGCCGGCGCTTCCCGCACGCCATGGCGCTGCGCTTCGCCCCCGAGGGCGCCCGGGGGGCGGCCGCGGGCACCTACGCCGCGCGACTCCGCGGCCTCTCCGACCTCGAGCTGGCGCGGAGCTTCGTGGAGGACGTGCGCGGCGTCCCGGCCGACGCGGGCGAGGAGGCGCTGCTGGCCGACGTGCTCGGCGATCCCCGGGTGGGCGAGCGGGTCGCCTGATGCGGCTGCACCGGCTCACCGTGCAGGCGCTGCAGGCGTTCGGCGGCTCGGAGGAGGTCGACTTCGACGCGCTCGGGGCGGGCGGGCTGTTCCTGCTCCACGGCGACACGGGAGCGGGGAAGACCACGCTGCTGGACGCGATCTGCTTCGCGTTCTACGGCCGGCTGCCCGGGGCGCGCGGCCGGGACGCGCGGGAGCGCTCCGACCACGCCGACGCGGCGCTCCAGACGCGGGTGGTGCTCGAGGCGACGCTGCGCGGCGAGCGGCTGCGGCTCACGCGGACCCCGCGGCAGGAGCGGCCGAAGCGGCGAGGCGCCGGGACGACGGAGGAGGCCGCGAGCGTCCTCGTCGAGCGGCGCGACGCGCACGGCTGGCGCACGCTGGCCACCCGCCACGAGGAGGCGGCGGAGGAGCTCGACCGCCTGCTCGGGATGAGCAGGGAGCAGTTCTGCCAGGTCGTCCTGCTGCCCCAGGGCGAGTTCGCGACCTTCCTGCGCGCGGACTCCGACGCGCGCTGGGAGGTGCTCGAGCGGCTCTTCGCCACCCAGCGCTTCGGCGTGGCGGAGGAGGTGCTCACCCGCCGCCGCAAGGCGGCCCAGGTCGAGCTCGAGGTCGCCCGGGGGGTGGTGCGCGACGTCGCGCAGCGCCTCTGCGAGGCCGTGGGCTGCGAGGCGGCGCCCGACTGGGAGCACGATCCCGAGAGCCTCGCGGGGTGGCTGCAGGAGCGGCGGGTCAGCGCCGCGGCGTCGCTGTTCACCGCCCAGGACGTCTGCGAGAGGGCCACGGGCGCCCGCGTCGCCGCCGAGACCGCGCTGCGCGCCGCCGAGGAGCGGGCCGCGCGGGCCCGGCGCCACGCCGAGGCGGTCGCGGCCGTGGCCGAGCTCGACGCGCGCCGGCCGGACTACGACGACGCCGCCGCCGAACTCTTCGCCGCCCGCATGGCCCTCGGGGTCCTCCCGCTGCTCGAGGACGCCGACCGGCGCGGCGCCGAGGCGGCGAGGGCCGAGCGCCTCGCCGGCGACGCCGTGGCCGCGCTGGCGTCCGAGCCGAGCGCGGCCGCGGCGGCGAGCGCCGAGGGCGCCCCGCAGCGGCTGCGCCAGGAGGCGGCGGCGCTGCGGGACCGGGCCGGCGCGGTCGGCGAGCTCGCGGCCACCGAGGAGGAGCTCGCCGCCCGGCGCGCCCGGATCGCCGCGGAGGAGCGCACGGCGGCCACCGCGCAGGCCGACGCGACGACGCTGCAGGAGCGGCTCGGGTCGGGTCCGGCCCGCAGCGAGGAGCTCACGGGCGCCTACGACGCGGCGCGGGCCGCCGCGACGGAGCTGCCGGGTCGCGTGGCCGCCGCCCGCGAGGCCCACCGCCGTCTCGAGGCCGCGGACGCCCGGGATCGTCACGTCGAGGAGCATGACCGGCTCGTCGCGCTGCGGAGCTCCGCGGTGGAGCGGGCCCACGCGGCCCGCCGCCATCACCTCGACGTCCGCGAGGCGCGGCTGGACGGCATGGCGGCCGAGCTCGCGCACGGGCTCGTCGCGGGCGAGGCGTGCCTGGTCTGCGGCGCGACGGAGCACCCGGCGCCGGCCGCGGCGGCGGGGACGGGGGTCGACGCCGATGCGGAGCGGGCGGCCGCCGACGCGCAGGAGGCCGCCGAGTCGCGGCTGCGCTCGCTGATCGAGCGGCTGACCGCCGTGGGCGAGGCGCTCGCCGCCGAGCGCGCCGTGGCGGGCGCGGCGGGCCGGGCGCAGCTCGTCCACGCCGCGGAGTCCGCCGACCGGGCGCGGGACGCGGCGCGGCGGGCGTCGATGGAGGTCGCCGCCTGCGCCGAAGCGCTCCAGGCCTTCACGACCGAGCAGCAGGGTCTCGCTGCCCGCCGCACCGCAGCCGCGGCGGCCGCCGCCGCCGCCGAGGCGCGCGTGGCGGCCTGGCGGGTGGAGCTCGACGACGACCGCGACCGGCTGCTCCGCGCGCTCGACGGGGCCTCGAACGTGCGGCAGCGCGTCACCGCGCTGCGCGAGGCGGCCGGGCGGCGCGAGCGCGCCGCCGACGCGATCGCCGCCGCCGCCGGCGCGCGCGTCGCCGCGGGGCAGGCGCGGGGTCGGGTGGTCGACGCCGCCCGGGCGGCGGGCTTCCCCGACCTCGTCGCCGCGCGCGAGGCGGTGCGCCCGCTCGAGCACTGCGCCGCGCTCGAGGAGCGCCTGCGCCGCTTCGACGACGGCCTCGCCGAGCGCCGCGGGCTCGTCGCCGACCCCGAGCTGCGAGCGGCGGCGGCGGCGCCACCCGTCGCGCTCGAGCCCCTGCGCGCCGCGACCCGGGCGGCGCGCGAGGCTGAGGCGCGCGCCGAGCGCGACCACGAGGTCGCCGCGCGCCACGCCGCCGCGCTGGGCCGGCTGGAGGCGCAGCTCGACGCCGCGCTGGAGGCGCTCGCCCCGGTGGCCGAGGCCGCCCGGCGGGTCCGCGAGCTCGCCACCCTGGTCGACGGCAGCGCCGCCGCCAACGCCAAGCGCATGCGGTTGAGCGCCTACGTGCTGGCGGCCCGCCTCGAGGAGATCGCCGCCGCGGCGACGCTGCGCCTCCAGGCGCTCACCGACGGCCGGTACGCCATCGAGCACTCGGACGCCGGCGCGCGCGGCCAGAAGCGTGGCGGCCTGGACCTCCGCGTCGTCGACGGGTGGACGGGGCGCTCCCGCCATCCCTCCACGCTCTCGGGCGGGGAGACGTTCCAGGCGAGCCTCGCCCTGGCGCTCGGCCTGGCCGACGTGGTGAGCGCCGAGAGCGGCGGGGCGCGCATGGAGACGCTCTTCGTGGACGAGGGCTTCGGCTCCCTCGATCCCGCCTCGCTCGACCGCGCGCTCGACGTGCTCGATCGCCTCCGCGACGGAGGCCGGGCGGTCGGCATCGTCTCCCACGTCGGAGAGCTGCGCCAGCGCATCCCCACCCAGCTCCACGTGGTGAAGGGCCGCGCCGGCTCGCACGTGCACCGGCCCGCGCCGGCTTGAGCCGAGAGCCCGGCCGGTGCTGCCCGGGGCGGGGCGGGGCGCCGAGAGGGCCGATGCGGCCGCCCGACGACCCGTCCGGCCCCGTCGAGACTCGCGCGCCGGGGCGGGGACGGCGGGGCGGCCGAGGCGGGGGCGGCGGCGAGGTCACGGCGGCGGCGGGGCCACGGCCGCAGCGCGGCGGCGGCGGGGGCGGCGGGGCCGAGGCGGACGAGGCAGCGGCGCGGCGGGGCCGGGCAGGCGGGGCCGGCGGCGCGGCGGGGCGGAGGCGGGCGGGGCCGCGGCGCGGCGGCCCCGTCCGGGCGAGCCGCGCGGCGGGACGGGCGCGAGAGGGCCGATCCGGCCACGGTGCGGCCGCTTCGGCCCGCTCGCGCTCGGGCACGGGTAGCGTCGGAGATCGTGGACCCCTTCGGGCAGGCCCTCGGCGACGCCGGCGGCGTGGGCGCTCCCCGCGCCCGCGCGGCCCAGCTGCGCAGGCTGCTCGCGGCGGAGCTCGACCGCTCCGCCCGGGAGCTCGCCGCCGCGCGCAGCGGCTACCCGAGCCCCGTCACGGTGGTGGTGGCGGCGCTGGCCGGTCCCGATCCCGCGCTGCTCGCGCTCCTGCCCGTCGACCCGGCGTTGCGGGCCGATCCCGCTGCCGTGTCCGAGCGCGCGTGGCTGCTGACCGCGGCCACGCTGGGCGCCCTGGCGGAGCTCGGCGGAAGCGGGACGCCGCTGCTCGGCGCCGCCGGCGGCGCGCTCGCGCTCCGCCTCTCGCTGGCTCGAGGACCCGCCGATGAGCCGCACGTGGCCCCGATCGCCCGTGGCGCCCTCGCCCATGGAGCCGGATCGGCTGCCTCCGCCCCTCGCGCCTCCGCCGCCGCCGATCCGAGCGCCGCTCGCTCCGCCTCCGCCGCCGCCGATCCGAGCGCCGCTCGCCGCGCCTCCGCCTCCGCCGCCGCCGACCCGAGCGCCGCTCGCCGTGCCTCCGCCTCCGCCCCCGCCGACCCGAGCGCCGCCCCCCGCGCCCCCGCCTCCCCCCGGCACACCGCCCCCCGCGCCCCCGACCCGAACGCCGCCCCGGAGCCCGCCGCCACCCCGGACCTCGCCCCGGGCTCCGCCCCGGCCGCCGCGGAGGGCGAGGCCGGGGAGCTGGCCGAGCTCGTGGCCCTCGCGTTCGAGGAGCAGGTGGCCTCCGTCGACCGGCTCCGCGGTCGCGCGCTGGCCGTGCCGGCGCACCTCCTGGACCACATCGGCGACCTGCGGCCGCCGCCGGACCCGGTGCACCCGGTGGCGGTCGCCGCCGCGATCGCCGCGCTCGGCGGCCGGCCGGCCGACCCGCGCTCGACCGACGAGCACGAGGAGGCGGTCCTCGCGCGCCTCCAGCCCGTCGGCGCCCCCGGCGCCATACGCCCGCACGAGGAGCCCGATCCCGTGCGGCGCGTCGCCCGGCGGATCCTGCAGCGGCTCGACGGCATGGGCAAGTGGGGCGGCTACCACACGGAGTTCGCCCACCTCGCCCGCGGCTTCGCGCCGGCCGACCGTGCCCTGGCCGCCGAGGTGGGGGAGCGGCTGCTGCGCGTCGGGCTGCTCGACGAGAAGCCGAGCGTCGGGCAGCGGCACGTCTTCCTCAACCCGCGCCGGGCGGGCGAGATCCACGCCGCCATCCGCGACGGCGCGCTGCCCGCAGGCTTGGACGACGCCTCGAGGTGATTTGATCCGGGTGACGTGAACCTCATCGATCAGCTCAAGGGGCAGCTGTTCACGCTCCGGGCCCTCGTCGAGACGGGCATCCTGCGGCCCGTGCGCCCCGACCGGCTCCTCGGCATCGGCGCCGCGTTCGCCAAGTGGGGCCCGACGCCCGCCGCGGGATACACGGTCTCGGCGCTGCGCCACCCCGACCGGACGGCGCTCGTCGACGAGCTCGGCAGCCTGAGCTTCGCGGAGGTCGACCGGCGGACGAACGCCCTGGCCCACGCGCTGCGCGAGCAGGGCGTCCGCGAGGGCGACGGCGTGGCGATCATGTGCCGCAACCACCGCGGCTTCGTCGAGGCGACCGTCGCGCTCTCCAAGCTCGGGGCCGACGCGCTCTACCTCAACACGATGTTCGCCGGACCGCAGATCACGGAGGTCTGCGCGCGGGAGGGCCCGGTCCTGATCGTCTACGACGAGGAGTTCGGCGAGCTGTGCGCCGGGGCGCTCCGGGACCGCCGGGGCGTGGTGGCATGGTCGGACGGCGGCGACCCGCACGGCCACCCGCGGCTCGAGGAGCTCGTGGCCTCGGGGCGGGACGACGCGCTCGAGGCGCCGGATGAGAAGGGCCGGGTCGTGATCCTCACGAGCGGGACGACGGGCACCCCGAAGGGCGCCTCGCGCCGGCAGCCCGACTCGCTCGCCCCCGCCGCCGCGCTCTTCTCCAGGATCCCGCTGCGCGCGCGCCAGGGCACCCACATCGCGGCGCCGCTCTTCCACGCCTGGGGCTTCGCGCACTTCACGCTGGCCATGGCGCTCGGCTCCACCCTGGTGCTCCGGCGCAGCTGGACGCCCGAGGGCATGCTGGCGGCGGTCGCCGAGCACCGGTGCACGGCGCTCGTGGTCGTGCCCGTGATGCTCCAGCGCACCCTGGAGCTGCCCGCCGAGACCCTCGAGCGCCACGACGTCTCGAGCCTGCGGGTGATCGCCGCGAGCGGCTCCGTGCTTCCCGGCGAGCTCGCCCTGCGGGTCATGGACCGCTTCGGCGACACGCTCTACAACCTCTACGGCTCCACCGAGGTGGCCTGGGCGACCATCGCCACCCCGCAGGACATGCGCGCCGCGCCCGGCACCGCCGGCCGCCCGCCGTTCGGGACCGTCGTGCGCCTGTACGACGCCGAGGGCGCCCGCGTGCAGCCCGGCGCCACCGGCCGCATCTTCGTCGGCAACGAGATGGCCTTCGAGGGCTACACGGGCGGCGGCGGGAAGGACGTCGTCGACGGGCTGCTGGCCACGGGCGACGTCGGGCACGTCGACGCGGAGGGCCGGCTGTTCGTCGACGGGCGCGACGACGAGATGATCGTCTCGGGCGGCGAGAACGTCTTCCCCCGGGAGGTCGAGGACCTGCTCGCCGACCACGCCTGCGTGGAGGAGGCCGCGGTGGTCGGGATCCCGGACGCGGCCTACGGCGAGCGGTTGAAGGCCTTCGTGGTCCTGCGGCCGGGCGCCGAGCTCGGCGAGGCGGCCCTCAAGGCCTTCGTGAAGGAGCACCTGGCCGCCTTCAAGGTCCCGCGCGAGGTCGTCTTCCTCCCGGAGCTGCCGCGCAACGCGACGGGCAAGGTCCTCAAGCGGGAGCTCGCGACGCCCTAGCGGAGGACCCGTCCGGGGCTACCCTCGGACGGGTCATGGAGCGCACGGGCACCTACGATCTCGGCCGCCTGCGGCTGACCTCCGGCGAGGGGCGCCGGCTCGAGCTCGCGACCTCGCTGGGGCGCTTCCGCTTCGGACAGGACGACTACGCCGTCGAGCCCGAGCTCGTGCCGGTGGTGCTCGACGTCTCGAAGATGACGGGCGCCGGCCTGGCGCTCCGGCTGCGCTTCTCCGCGGCGCTCGCAGGCCCCTGCATGCGCTGCCTGGGCCCGGCCGCCCCGGCGTTCGCCGTCGACGCGCGCGAGGTCAACCAGCCCGGGGGCGGGGAGGAGCTGCAGAGCCCGTACCTGGACGACGCCGACGTGCTCGACCTCGCCGCCTGGGCGCGTGACGCCTACGTCCTCGCGCTGCCGCAGACCCTGCTCTGCCGCCCGGAGTGCGCCGGGCTCTGCCCGGAGTGCGGAGCCGACCTGAACGCCGACCCCGAGCACGCCCACGAGCGCGCCCCCGACCCGCGCTGGGCGGCCCTGCGCGAGCTGAGGCTCGACTAGAGGTAGGCGCCGCTCGGCAGGTAGGGCGCGAGCGGGCCGACCTCACCGCGCACGAAGGTGGGCCCGTCGGGGGAGAGCGCGAGCCCCGCCTCCAGGCCCACGCGGATCGCCCACTGGTTCTC
This sequence comes from uncultured Solirubrobacteraceae bacterium, assembly GCA_964236905.1. GTDB lineage: Bacteria > Actinomycetota > Thermoleophilia > Solirubrobacterales > Solirubrobacteraceae > Paraconexibacter. The sequence goes on from CAXSFZ010000006.1 coordinate 11,996, forward strand.
GGCGGTGACGAAGTCGTAGGAGACGGTGCCGCCGCGCGGCCCGCTCGTGAGCGCCCCCCAGAGGAGATCCTCCGCGGCAGCCTCGCTCTGCGCGGCGAGCAGCACGGGCGACCCGCTGCGCGCGACGGCGAAGCCCTCCCCGTCGAGGACGAGCAGCCGCGTCCCGGGCCGGGCGAGGAGCGTCGGCAGGTCGCGGGCGTGCGAGGCGCCACGCACGTGGCGCGAGGCGGCGTCGATCGTCGCCCGGTCGGCGGCGAGATCGCCCGGGCGGCAGCGGATCGCGGCCGGGGCGCGGCGTGGATCCCAGGCCCCCGCGAGCGCCACCGCGGGCAGCAGGCGGTAGCCCTCCGAGCGCGCGTAGCGGCGCATCGCGGCCGGGTGGTGGGAGGAGAGGATGAGGCCGCCGCGCTCCCCTGCGCCGTAGGCCAGCGCCGGCGCGTAGAGGCGGCTCCCGATCCCCTGGCCCTGGAAGGAGGGCAGCAGGCCGAAGAGGCTGAGGCCCCACACCCCCTCCCGGACGAGCCCGAGCGCCGTGCCGACCACCTGCCCGTCCACCTCCGCCACCCAGCAGCCGTCGGGGTCGCTCGCCTGCAGGTGCGCGGCGCGGGCGGTGCCGGCGGCGACGATGACCGCGTCTTGCGCGGGGCTCACCGTCTCGGGGTAGAGCTCCTGGAGGGCGACGCGCGCGCTCGCGGCGGCCACCGGCGCATCCTCGGGGCGCATGGGCCGGATCCTCACGTCGGGCGCGGCGGGCACGCGCGAAGTCAAGCAGCCCGACCGGAGCGCTAGGATCCCGTCCTCCCATGGCCGTCCCCAAGCAGAAGCAGTCGCACTCGCGCACCACCAAGCGCCGCTCGCAGCACAAGGCGGCCACCGCGGGCTACAACGCGTGCCCCACGTGCCACAGCCCCCGGCTGCCGCACCGCGTCTGCAAGACGTGCGGGCACTACGGCGGTCGCGAGGTCGTGCACGTGCACGACCACGATCACGACCACGACTAGGCCCGCGCGGCGCGGCCGGTCCCGCGCATGAGCACCGTCACGGTCGCCGTCGACGCCAACGGGGCAGACCTCGGCCCGGCCGAGGTGGCCGCGGGGGCGGCGCTGGCGGCCGCGCAGGGCGTGCGGGTGCTCCTCTTCGGGCCGGTCGGCGAGCTGGGCCGGGCTCCCGAGGGCGTGGAGCTCGTCGACGCGCCGCGCTCGCTCGCCAAGGAGGCCGATCCGGCCCGGGCGGTGCGCGCGCACCCCGACGCCTCGATCGTCCAGGCGGCCCGGGCGGTCGCGGAGGGGCGGGCCGACGCCTTCGTCTCCGGCGGCTCCACCGGGGCCGCGCTGGCCGCGGGCCTCTTCAACGTCAAGCGCGACCGCGGCATCCACCGCCCCGCGCTCGCCCTCCCGCTGCCGGTGCCCGGGCACCCGGTGACCCTGATCGACGTGGGCGCGAACGCCGAGGTGCGCGCGGAGCACCTGGTCCAGTTCGCCTTCATGGGCGCCGCGCTGGCCGGCGTGGTCCTCGGGGTCGCGCGGCCGCGTGTGGGGCTGCTCTCCAACGGCGAGGAGACGACCCGGGGCACCGCGCTGGTCCAGGAGGCGCACGCGCTCCTGGCCGCCGCGCCCGGCCTCGACTGGGTCGGGAACGTGGAGGGCACCGACCTCACGAGCGGGCGGGCGGACGTCATCGTCAGCGACGGCTTCACCGGCAACGTCGCGCTCAAGGTGCTCGAGGGCTCCTCGCAGGCGACGCTCGGCGCCGTGCGGGCGGCGGCCACGAGCTCGCCGCGGGCCCGGCTCGGCGGGCTGCTGCTGCGGCCCGCGCTGCGCCGGTTCCGCGACGAGGTCGATCCCGAGGGCGCCGGCGGCGCCTACCTCCTCGGCCTGCGCTCGCTCGGCGTGGTGCCCCACGGCCGCTTCTCGCGCCGCGGCTTCTCCCAGGCGATCCTCCTCGCCGCCCGGGGGGTCAGCGGGGACGTCGTCGGGCGCACCCACGCCGCGCTCGAGGCCGCCGGCGCGCTGCGGACGGGCGCTCCGCCCGCCCAGCCGTCCGACCCGAGCCCTAGCGTTGCCTAGCGCCATGACCCGCGACGACGTCTTCACGCTGATCTCCGACCACCTGGCCGACGAGCTGGACGTCGACCGTGCGGCGATCAGCGAGGAGAGCCGCTTCAGGGAGGACCTCGAGGCCGACTCGCTCGACCTCTACACGCTGGTGCAGGAGCTCGAGGACTCCTACCACGTGAGCATGAGCGACGAGCAGGCCGCGCGGATCACCTCGGTGGGCATGGCGATCGACTTCGTCCTCGAGCACGCGCCCGCGGCGTCCTAGAGCTCCTGGAACGGCTCGCCGCACTGCTGGACGACCTGCCCGAGGAGCTCGCCCTCCAGGTCTTCACCCACGCCTCCTTCACCCCGCGCCGGGCCGAGTCCTACGACCGCCTGGCGTTCCTCGGCGACTCCGTCCTCGGGCTGGCGGTGACCGCGCACCTCTTCCCGCGCCTGGAGGCCGAGCGCTACGGCATCGGCCGGCTGACGAAGATCCGCGCCCAGGCGGTCAGCGGGCCGGCCTGCCGGGCGGTGGCCGAGCGCCTCGGGGTGCCCGACCGCCTCGCGGCCGCCGCGCCCGCCGGGGTCGATGCGGCCGGGCTCGACACCCAGCGGGTGATCTCCTCGATCACCGAGGCGGTCATCGGCGCGGTCTACCTCCAGCACGGCTACGACGTCACGGCCGCCGCGGTGGTGGAGGCCTTCGCGCCCGAGATCGAGGAGGCGCTCGACCACCCCGTCGACTTCAAGAGCGCGTTCCAGGAGCGGCTCGCGCAGCGCGCGCTCACCGTGGGCTACGTCGTCACCGCCGAGCACGGCCCGCCGCACGAGCGCGTCTTCGACGTGCAGGCGCGGATCGGCGCGGAGGTGGTGGCCGTGGGCTCGGGCACTTCGAAGAAGAGCGCCGAGCAGGCGGCGGCGCGAGCCGCGCTGGAGAGGTACGGATCCGGGCTCCCGGTGGCCGGCTGATGCACCTCCGGTCCATCACGCTCAAGGGCTTCAAGTCCTTCCCGGACCGCACCCGGCTCGAGTTCGGCCCGGGGGTCGCGGTGATCGTCGGGCCCAACGGCTCCGGCAAGTCCAACGTCACCGACGCGGTCCTGTGGGCCATGGGCGAGCAGTCCCCGCTCGCGGTCCGCGGCCAGTCGATGCAGGACGTCATCTTCGGCGGGGGGCGCGGCGTGCAGGCGCGCTCGAGCGCCGAGGTCGAGATCGTCATCGACAACGCCGACGGCGCGATCGACCTGCCGCTCGGGGAGATCTCCGTGCTGCGCCGGCTCGACCGCTCCGGCGAGGGCGAGTACCGCCTCAACGGGGCGCGCTGCCGGCTGGTGGACGTCCTCGAGGTCCTGAGCGACACCGGCCTCGGCAAGGAGATGCACTCCGTGGTCTCCCAGGGCCGCGTCGAGGCGATCGTCACCTCCAGGCCGAAGGATCGGCGCCTGCTCATCGAGGAGGCGGCGGGGCTCGGCAAGCACCGCAAGCGCCGGCGCCGCGCCCAGGTCAAGCTCGAGCGCACGCAGGACAACCTGGACCGTGCGCTCGACGTGGAGCGCGAGGCGCGCTCGCGGCTGCGGCCGCTCAAGCGCCAGGCCGAGGCGGCCGAGCTGCACGAGCGGATCGAGCGCCAGAGCGTCGAGGCGCGCTGGGAGCTCGCCCGCGACGGCGCCCGGGCGCGTCGCGCCGCGCTGGCGGAGGCCGAGGAGGCCGGCGCCGTCGCGGGCGGCGCGCGCGACGCGGCGCAGGCGGAGCTCGCGGCGGTCGCGGTGCGGCGCGGGGCGGCCGAGCGGGCGCTGGCCGAGCGCTCCGCGGTGCGGGAGGCGCTCGTCCGCCGCGCCACCGCCGCCCGCTCGGCCGCCGAGCGTATCGAGCTGCGCCTGGAGCGCGCGCAGGAGAGCGCGGGGCTCCTGGCCGAGCGGATCGAGAGCCGCGAGCGCCAGCTCGGCGTCCTGCGCGCCCAGGCGCTCGAGGACCAGCCCGACGGGGCGGGCCTGGAGCGCATCGACGCGCTCGAGGCCGAGCTCGCGCGCCTCGAGGAGGACCGTGAGGCGGCGCTCGAGCGTGAGCTCGTGGCGCTGGCGGCGGCCCGGGCCGCGGCGGAGGCCCGCGTGGAGGCGCTCGGCGCCTCGGTGGAGGCCGCCCGCGCGGCGCTCGCCGCGGCCGACGGCGCCGCGGAGAGCGCCCGCCGGGCCCGCCGGGCGGCCGAGCAGCGCGCGGAGGCCGCGCGGCGGGACGCGGTCCGGGTCGGTGCCGAGCTCTCCCGCGCGAACCAGTTCCTGCGCTCCCACGCGAGCGCACCCGGAGGCGCGCGGCCGCTCGCCGACGCGCTGCAGGTCGGCGAGGGGTACGAGCTGGCGCTCGCGGCCGCGCTGGGCGGCCGGATGGCCGCCGCGGTGGTCGCCGACCGCACCGCCGCCGCCGCGGTCCTGGAAGCCGCGGGCGGCGAGGGCGGCCGCGCGCTGGTGCTCGAGGGCGATGCCCCCGCCTCCCTCGGGCCCGCCGGCGAGCCGCCCGTCCCGGGTGCGGAGCGGCTGGCCGCCCTCGTGCGCGGCGCGGAGCCCGCCGCCACGCTCGCCCGCCGGCTGCTCGCCGACGCCTGGGTGGTCGAGGACCTCACCGCGCTGCCCGACGCCTTCACCGGCCTGGCGGTCACCCGCGACGGGCGGGCGTGGAGCGGCGCCGCACGGGAGCTCAGCCAGGCCGCCCGCGACGGCGCGCAGCGGGTGCTCACCGAGCGCAACCGGCGCGAGCGCCTCGTGGGCGAGGCCGAGCGCGCCGTCCAGGCCGAGCACGGCGCCGGCCGGGCCGTCGACGTGGCCCGGGGCGAGGTCGCCGCCGCCGAGGCCACGCGTGAGGAGGCCGAGCAGGGCGTCCGCGAGGCCGAGCGCGCGCGCAGCGGCGCCCGCGAGGAGGTCCGCCAGGCCGAGCTCACGCTGGCCCAGCGCCGTGGGGCGCCGGAGGACGCCGCCGGCGCGGTGCGCCGCGCCCAGGTGCTCGGCGAGCTCACCGCCGAGCGGCGCACCGCCGCGCGCCGGGCCCGCGAGCGTGGCGAGCGCGACGCCCGGATCTCCTTCCTGGTCGCGAAGCTCGAGCGCGACCGGGCGCTCCTGCCCTGGCCGGGACGGCTCGGCTCGGCGCTCGCGCGCGCGCTCGAGAGCGTCCGGGCCCAGGTCGTCGCGAGCGAGGCGGCGCTCCGGGCCGACCGCGAGGCCGGCGAGGAGGTCGCCCAGGCGCTGCGGGCCTGCGCCCGGGACGAGGCCCGCGTGCAGCACGAGCTGCGCGAGCGCAACGAGGCGCTCACCCGCGCGCAGGTCAGGGCGCAGCAGGCGCGCGACCAGGAGGCCGAGGCCACCCAGGAGCTCACGGTGCTGGCCGAGCGGCTCGGCCTGGCGGCGGAGCCGGCCGCGGAGGCGCTCGACCCGTCGCTCGCCGAGGAGCTGCGCCGCCGGATCGAGCGTCTCGCGCGTCGCCGCGAGCAGCTCGGCCCCGTCAACCCGCTCGCCAAGGCGGAGTACGACGAGGCCCTCGCGCACGTCGAGGAGATGGAGCGCCAGCGGACGGACCTGGAGACGGCGCTCCGCGAGCTGCACGGGCTGATCAGGGAGACCGACCGCCAGATCCGCGAGCGGTTCGAGGAGACCTTCACCGCTGCGGCCCGGAACTTCGAGGAGCTCTCCGCGCGGCTCTTCCCGGGCGGCCGCGGCCGCCTGCGGCTGGTCCGCGAGGACGCCGGCCCCCGACCCGTCCTCGGCGGTCAGCCGCTCCAGGACGCCGGCGACGGGGTGGCGGAGGTCGTCGCCGAGGCGGCCGCGGAGGCCGCCGCCGAGGCCGAGGACGCACCCGAGGAGGAGTACGGCGTCGAGATCGAGATCACGCCGTCGGGCAAGGCGATGAAGCGCCTGAGCCTCCTCTCGGGCGGCGAGAAGTCGATGACCGCGATCGCCTTCCTCTTCGCGGTGTTCCTCGCGCGGCCCTGCCCGTTCTACATCCTCGACGAGGTCGAGGCCGCGCTCGACGACCTCAACATCGGGCGCTTCCTCGAGCTCCTGGAGGCCTACGCCGACCGGGCGCAGTTCATCGTGGTCACCCACCAGAAGCGGACGATGGAGGCCGCGGACACCCTCTACGGCGTCTCCATGGGCGACGACGGGGTCTCCAAGGTGATCTCCCGTCGCCTGCCGCCGCGGGAGGTCGTGCGCGCCGCGGAGGTCGCCCGCGCCGCACCCGCGGGCGTCGGCTGAGTAGCGTCAGCGCCGTGGGCAAGCGCAGCCGCCGCCGGGGCGAGGGGGACGACGGGCCGATCGAGCGACCGCCGTCGGTCGACGCGCTGCTCGGTCCCGGGCCGGTCGTCGCCGACGCCGGGGCGGACGGCCCGGCCACCACGGACGGCCGCCAACCCGAGGCCGAGGGCGGGCCGGCACGCGGGGAGCCCGCGGCCAAGGGATCCGACCGGGCCACCCCGCCGGCCCGCCACCCGGCGCCCGACGGCCGCCTGCGCGACGTGGCCTACCTCGTCGAGGAGGCCGACCACCTGCTCCACCTGTACCGCTGGATCCTGCTCACGGGTGAGGTCCCGCGCGCCCAGGACTGGCTCAAGCGCGAGGACTGGCCGCATCCGGACCACGTCATCGACGTCTTCGGCTCCTGGCCGAAGTTCCTGACGCACGCCGGCATCACCGACTCGCCGCTCCTGGCCCGCGTCCGGGAGGCCAAGGCGGCGGCGAGCGACCTGGCCGCGCGCGAGAAGGCGCAGGGCAAGGCGGCCGCCCGGGTCGAGGACCTCCGCCGCCAGCTCGAGCGCGCGAAGCTCCGCCGTGAGGAGGCCGACGCGCAGCGCGCGGCGCAGGCCGCCCGCGCCGACCGTGCCGAGCGGGTCGTGGCCGCCGCCGAGCAGCGCGCGGCCGCGGCCGAGGAGCGCCTCGCGGCGCGGCGCGAGGAGGCGCAGGAGGCGGCGCCCGTGGCCGAGGCGCCCGACGCGCGCGTCACCGCCCTGGGCGACGAGCTCGACGCGGTCCGCGCCCATCGCGAGGAGCTCCTCACCCAGGTCGAGGAGCTCCGTGACGCCGCCGCCCGCGACCAGCGGACGATCACGCGGCTCTCCACCCATCTCGCCGAGGCGGGCGCCGGCCCCGACGCCGCGGGGAGCGCGGCGGCGGAAGAGCCGCCCGGGACGGTGCTGGAGGCGGTGGAGCGCGCCGCGGCCCAGGCGGAGCACCTCGTCTTCACCGAGGCGGCGCGGGCCTCCGCCGCCGACTCGCCCTACCGCCGCCCGGCCGACGTGCTCGAGGCCCTGGAGCGCCTGGACGCGATCGCCGGCCGCTACACCGCGGGGGAGATGGGCGTCTCCCTCGCCCAGGCCGCCGCCGAGGCCGGGCTGAGCTACCGCGGCAACGTCTCCGAGCTCGCCCGCTCCCGCAACCCCCACGACTACGCGGTCACCCACGAGGCGCAGCGGCTCGAGCTCGGGCCCCACCTGGCGCTCGGGTCGGGCTCGGGCGCGGGCTTCATCGCGCGCATCTACCTGCACGTCGCCGACGGCTCGGGGCCCGTCGCCCGCGGGGTCTACGTGGGCCACGTCGGCCGCCACCTGCCGGACACCACCACATGACCACGGTCGTCTTCGACCTCAACGGCACGCTCACCGACACGGCGGCGCTGGCCGCGCCGTGGGGCGACGCGGCGCCCCCGCGCTTCGGCACCGACGTGCTCGACGAGGCGATGGCGATGAGCATGGTCGACACGCTGACCGGGACGTTCCGCCGGTTCCCGGACCTGCTGCTCGGCGCGCTCGTGCGCCGCGCGAGGCTCGCGGGCCTCGGGCTGGAACCCGTCGCCGCCGCGATGGAGGCGGCCACCACCCTGCCCGCGCGGCCCGAGGCCGCGGCGGCGCTCGACCACCTGCGCGAGCACGGCCACGCGGTGGCGGTGCTCACGAACTCCGCGGCCGTCGCCGGCCGCCACACGCTCGACGCCGCCGGGCTCCTGGTGCGCGTCGACCGGCTCGACGGCGCCGATGCGGTCCGGGCCTACAAGCCCGATCCGCGCGTGTACGCGTTGACGGTCGCGCCCGCGGACGCCTGGTTCGTCGCCGCCCACTGGTGGGACGTGACCGGCGCGGCCCGCGCGGGGTTCCGGACGGCCTGGGTCTCGGCCGCCGACGGCGTGCTCCCGGAGACCGCGCCGCCGCCCGACGTGGTCGCTCCCGACCTGCTGAGTGCCGCCCGCGCGATCACCGACCCCGCCGCCTGACGCCGCCCGCGCACGAGAGGGGTCAGGCCCCGTTGATGCGTGCGGTCAGGCCGCGGCGGCGCCGGCGCATGAAAGGGGTCAGGCCCCGTTGATGCGTGCGGTCAGGCCGCCGCGGCGCCGGCGGGGCGGAGCAGCCGGGTGAGCCGAACGCCCGGGGCGACCTCCTCCTCACCGGCCACGCGGAAGCCGCGGCGGGCGTAGAGCGCGAGCGCCGGGGCGTTGGCGGCGCCCGTCATGGCGCTCACGGCCCGGTCGCCGGCCAGCGCGTCGAAGGCGTCGAGCAGCGCGGTGGCGTGCCCGCGTCGCCAGGCGGCGGGCGCGACGACCAGGCGGCTGAGCTCGAGGCCCGCCGCCCCGTCCTCCTCCCAGGCCAGCCCGCCGACGAGCTCGGCTCCCGCGAAGCGCCCGAGCCAGCGCTGCTGCTCGGCGCCGACCAGCTCCTCCACCGTCTCGTGCAGCGGCGGGATGCCGTCGAAGCCCAGGAGCTCGGCCTCGGCGGCGTAGGCCGCGCGCTGGACCAGCAGCAGCCGCTCGGCCTTGGCCGCCTCGGCCCGGAGGAACAGCGGGCAGACGTCCAGGCGCTTCTCGCCCCAGAAGCACGCGGCGTCGTTGTCGTTGTAGTTCGCGATCGACCCGTAGCCCGCGGACTCGTACAGCGCCTGGGCGTGGGCCTGCTTCGGCCCCGTGTCCAGGCGCGCCCGCGTGTGGCCGAGCGCCCGGGCCGCGTCCTCCAGCGCGAGCAGCAGCCGACGCGCGTGGCCGCGGCCGCGCGCCGCGGGGACGACGTACATCCGCTTGACCTCGCAGAGCGTCGCGCCGAGCCGCTTCACCCCACCGCCGGCGACCGGGACGCCGTCCTCCGAGACGACGAGGTAGGTCCCCCCGGGCGCCCAGAGGTCGCTCGGGGTGGCGCTCGGGGTCCGGCGCCGCTCGAGCGGCCCGTACAACCGGGTCAGCTCGGCCACCATGCCGGCCACCAGCCCGTCGGCGGGCGGCTGGTCGGAGCGGACGGCGCGGATCTCGATCACGGCCCGGGTAGGTTGGCAGCCATGGCCCGCGACTGGCAGGAGCTGTTCATCACCGCGGAGGGCGCGGGCGCGCCCGGCGGGGGTGTGGCGGTCGCCGAGGCCGCGGACAAGCCGGAGAAGAAGCGTCGCTTCTTCTCCCGACTCCGCGACAACCTGGCCAAGACGCGTGTCGCCCTGGCCGCCGAAGTCCAGGCGACGCTCTTCGAGGGGGACGTGGACGAGGAGACCTGGGAGCGCCTCGAGGAGGCGCTCATCATGGCCGACGTGGGCGCCGCGACCACCGCGCGGGTGGTCGCCCAGCTCGAGCAGGAGGCCGAGAGCGGCGCGCTGGTCGGCGGCGAGCAGCTTTCCGAGCGCCTCGCGGAGCTCCTGGCCGAGCTCGCGCGCACGGGCGAGGGCCGCATCGACGTGCGCCACGACCCCACCGTGGTGATGGCGGTCGGGGTCAACGGGACGGGCAAGACGACCACGATCGGGAAGCTCGCGTTCCACCTCCAGCGAGAGCTCGGGATGACGGTGGTGCTGGGCGCCGCGGACACCTTCCGCGCGGCGGCGGTGGAGCAGCTCGCCGGCTGGGCGCAGCGCGCGGGCTGCGAGCTCGTGCGCGGGCCGGAGGGCTCCGACCCGGGATCGGTCGCCTTCGAGGCGGTCAAGCGCGGTCGCGAGCTCGGCGCCGACGTGATCATCATCGATACCGCCGGGCGCCTCCACAACCAGGACCACCTGATGGAGGAGCTCGCCAAGATCCGCCGCGTGATCGGCAAGCAGCTGGCCGACGCCCCGCACGAGACGCTGCTGACCGTGGACGCCACCACCGGCCAGAACGGCCTGCGCCAGGCGAAGCTCTTCTCCGAGGCGGTGCCGGTGGACGGCATCGTGCTGACCAAGCTCGACGGCACCGCGAAGGGCGGCATCGCGCTCGCGATCGCCGGCGAGCTCGGCATCCCGGTCAAGCTCATCGGGGTGGGGGAGGCGCTGGAGGACCTGCGGCCCTTCGACGCCGACGAGTTCGCCCGCGCCCTGCTCGGCCGCTGACCCACGGGGCCGGGGCGCCGGAGTACGCTCAGCTTGATGCCTCTGTGGGCAATCTGGATCGTCGTGGCCTGCGCCTTCGCCGCCGGGGAGATCGCCTCGGTGGGCTTCTACCTGGCCCCGTTCGCGCTCGGCGCGCTGCTGGCGGCGGGCGTCGACCTCGTCGGCGCTCCCGACGCCGCGTCGATCGCGGTGTTCCTGGTCGCCTCGGCGCTGAGCTTCGGGCTGCTGCGGCCGATCGTCCGCCGCCACACGCGCATGCCGCCGGCGATCCGGACGGGCACCCAGGCGCTCATCGGGACCTCAGCGCGCGCGCTCGAGGACATCGACAACGAGCGCGGGACGGGGTCGGTCAAGCTCTCCGGGGAGACCTGGACCGCGCGCAGCTACCTCGACGACCACCCGATCCCGGCCGGCACCCGGGTCGAGGTCATCGAGATCCGGGGCGCCACGGCGCTCGTCACCGAGTAGGGGGAAGTCACCATGGCCGCACTCATCGTCGCCGGAGTCCTGCTGCTGTTCCTGCTGTACGTCGCGGCCAAGACCGTGCGGATCATCCCGCAGGCCCGCGCCGGGGTCGTCGAGCGGCTCGGGCGCTACTCGCGGACGCTCGCGCCCGGGCTCACGATCGTCGTCCCCTTCATCGACCAGGTCAAGCCGCTGATCGACCTGCGCGAGCAGGTGGTCGCGTTCCCGCCGCAGCCCGTAATCACCCAGGACAACGTGTCCATCGGCGTTGACACCGTCCTCTACTTCACGATCACCGACCCGAAGAGCGCGGCGTACGAGATCGCCAACCCGCTGCAGGCCATCGAGCAGCTCACGGTCACCACGCTGCGCAACGTGATCGGCGGTCTCACGCTCGAGGAGACCCTGACCTCGCGCGACAACATCAACTCCCAGCTCCGGGTCGTGCTCGACGAGGCCACGGGAAAATGGGGGATCCGCATCAACCGGGTCGAGATCAAGTCGGTCGACCCGCCCGCCTCGATCCAGGAGGCGATGGAGAAGCAGATGCGCGCCGAACGCGACCGGCGCGCCTCGATCCTGACCGCCGAGGGCGTGAAGACGTCGTCGATCCTCACCGCGGAGGGCGAGAAGCAGTCGGCCGTGCTGCGGGCCGAGGGCGCCAAGACGGCGGCGATCCTGCGCGCGCAGGGCGAGGCCGAGGCGATCGACACCGTCTTCCGCGCCATCCACGAGGGCGAGCCCGACGAGGGGCTCCTCTCCTACCAGTACCTGCAGATGCTGCCCAAGCTCGCCGAGGGCCAGGCGAACAAGGTCTTCATCATCCCGTCGGAGTTCTCCCAGGCGCTCGGCAACCTGGGCGGGGCGCTCGGCGGAGCCCTCGGCGGCGGCGCCGGCGGTTCGGGCGGCGGCGGGGGCGGCCGCGAAGGCGGGGGCGGCCGCGAAGGCGGGGGTGGCCGCGACGGCGGAGGCGGGCGCGACCCGTCGCGTCGCGCGGGCTCGGTTCCCGAGCTCCCGGCCGGGGAGAGCACGGCCGCCTCGGACGCCGTCGCGGCGGCGGAGAACGCCGCGGCCGACGCCGCGGCGGCCGCGAGCGACGCGCTCCCGGGCGCACACCACGCCGCCGCTCCGGCGGCTCCGGACCCTCCGGCCGGCGGCGACGGTGCTCCGGCCCCCGCCGGCGGCGGCGGTGCTCCGGCCCCCGCCGGCGGCGGCGGTGCTCCGGCCCCCGCCGGCGGAGGCGCCGCGCCGGCCTCCGCCGCCGGCGGCGAGGGCTCCGCGAGCGACGAGCGCAGCGGTTCGGTCGCGGCTCAGGGGCACGCACCCACCTAGCGGGTGAGCCGCGTCGCAGGTTCCCGTGGAGCTGCATCACCCAGCCTGGCTCGCCGCGGCCCGGCCGGCGGCCGTCGCTCCGGGCGACCCGACGGCCGCCGTCCGGGTGGCCGTCGCCCTCGCGCAGGAGAACGTCGCGCGCCGCACCGGCGGCCCGTTCGGCGCGGTGGTGGTCGACGGAGCGGGAGCGATCGTCGGTGCGGGGGTCAACGTGGTGGTGGCCACGGGGCACTCCCTGGCCCACGCCGAGGTCATGGCGCTCCTGGACGCCCAGGAGCGCCTGGCTCGCCCGCGCCTCAACGCCGGACCGGGCGGGCCGTTCACCCTCGCCACGAGCGCGCGGCCCTGCGTCATGTGCTTCGGGGCGCTCTTCTGGGCCGGCCTCGACGCGGTGGTGGTCGGTGCCCGCGCTGCCGACGTCGAGGCGCTCATGGGCTTCGACGAGGGTCCCGTGCCGCGGCGGTGGGCGGCAGCGCTCGCGGAGCGCGGGATCGCGGTCCGCGTCGACGTGCTCCGCGAGGAGGCCTCCGCCGTGCTTCGCGCCTACGCCGCCGCGGCCGGCGCGACGTATTAGGCAGGATGCGGCGATGGAGCTCGAGCGCTACGCCGAGGAGCACACGACCCCCGCGCCGGCGCACCTGCAGGCGCTGGACGCCGAGACGCGCGCGGTGCTCGGCAACGCCGGCATGCTCTCCGGCGTCCTGGTGGGGCGTCTGCTCGAGACGCTCGTGCACGGCGCCCGACCGCGGCTCGTGCTCGAGATCGGCACCTTCTCGGGCGGCTCGGCGCTCTGGATGGCCGGCGCGCTCCCCGCCGGCGCCCGCCTGGTCACCTGCGAGGTCGACCCGGAGCGCGCGGCGTTCGCGCGAGGCCACATCGCGGCGGCCGGGATGGATGACCGGATCGAGGTCGTCGTCGGTCCGGCCCTCGAGACCCTCGCCGGCCTGCCCGGGCCGTTCGACCTCGTCTTCGTCGATGCCGACAAGACGGGCTACCCGGCCTATCTCGACGCCGTGCTGCCCAAGCTCGCGCCGCACGGGCTGGTGGTCGCCGACAACATGCTGCGCGACGGCGCCGTCCTCGACCCGCCCGACGGTGATGCGGCGACGCGCACCATCGCGGCGCTCAACGACCGCCTGGCCGCCGACCCCCGCCTGGTCGCCACGCTGCTGCCCGTCCGCGACGGCGTGACGCTCATCCGCCGGGCCTAGACTCAGCGCGGTGTTCGACGCCCTCTCCGAGAAGCTCCAGGCCACCCTCTCCGACGTCCGCGGCCACGGCACGCTGACCGAGGACGACGTCAAGAAGGCCATGCGCGAGATCCGCCTCGCGCTGCTCGAGGCCGACGTCAACTTCAAGGTGGTCAAGGAGTTCACGACCACCGTCCGCGAGCGCTCGATGGGCGCGGACGTGATCGGGCAGCTCAACCCGGGGCAGCAGGTCGTCAAGATCGTCAACGAGGAGCTCGCGGCGCTCATGGGCGGCGCGAGCGCGGGGATCTCGTTCTCGCCCCGTCCGCCGACCGTCGTGCTCATGGCCGGCCTCCAGGGCTCGGGCAAGACCACCGCGACGGCGAAGCTCGCGCGCTACCTGGCCGCCGAGCACGGCTCCTCGGTCGCCGTCGCGGCCTGCGACGTCTATCGCCCGGCCGCGGTCGACCAGCTCGTCAAGGTGGCCGGCCAGGTCGGCGCCACCGTGTACGAGCGGGGCACCGAGGCCGACCCGGTCGACATCGCGCGCTGGGCGCTCGACCAGGCGAAGATGGACGGCAAGGACGTCCTGATCGTGGACACCGCGGGCCGACTGCACGTCGACGCCTCGCTCATGGACGAGCTCGTCCAGATCCGCGCGGCGGTCAAGCCCCACACGATCCTCCTGGTCGTCGACGCCATGACCGGCCAGGACGCGGTGAACGTCGCCGAGCAGTTCGGCGCCGCCGTCGCCTTCGACGGCGTGGTCATGACGAAGATGGACGGCGACGCGCGCGGCGGCGCGGCGCTCTCGGTCAAGGCGGTGACGGGCAAGCCGATCCTCTTCTCCTCGACCGGCGAGAAGCTCGACCAGTTCGAGCGCTTCCATCCCGACCGGGTCGCCCAGCGGATCCTCGGCATGGGCGACGTCCTCTCGTTCATCGAGAAGGCCGAGTCGCAGTTCGACGAGGACCAGGCCCGCGACCTCGAGCGCAAGCTGCGCAAGAACGAGTTCACGCTGGAGGACTTCCTGTCGCAGCTCAAGCAGATCCGCCGCATGGGGCCGCTGACCTCGCTGCTCGGGATGATCCCGGGCTTCGCCGGCCAGCAGCTCAAGGGGCTGAAGGTGGACGAGAAGGAGATGGACCGCATCGAGGCGATCATCCTGTCGATGACCCCGCAGGAGCGCCGGCGGCCGGAGCTCATCAAGGGCTCGCGACGGCTGCGGATCGCCAGGGGCTCGGGCGTGAGCGTCCAGCAGGTCAACCAGCTCGTCAAGCAGTTCGCCCAGATGCGCAAGATGATGAAGTCGCTCGGTTCGGGCAAGATGCCGGACATGCAGCAGCTGATGAAGCAGGCCCGGTAGCGCCCGCCCACCGGAGCGCGCTCGGTCGCGGAGCGGGGCCGAAAGCACGAGCCCCGCTACCCTCCCCGGGCTGCATCCCAGAACGCCTTCGAGAGGAACTCCAGTGGCAGTACGACTCCGGCTCACCCGTGTTGGTGGCCGCAAGGACCCGGTGTGGCGCATCGTCGTCGCCGACCAGCGCTCGCCGCGCGACGGCCGCGTGATCGAGACCGTCGGCCAGTACAACGCGCAGACCGAGCCCTCGACGATCGTCCTCAAGGAGGACAGGATCGACGACTGGCTCTCCAAGGGCGCCCGGCCCACGGCACAGGTCAAGCGGCTCATCCAGGCGAACGCCAAGGCGAAGGCCGCAGACGTCGCGGCGAGCTAGCCCCGAGGAGGTCCCGCGCGTGCGCGAGCTGCTCGAGTACCTCGCCCGCCTCGTCGTCGAGACGCCGGACGAGGTCCAAGTCGAGGAGTTCGAGGAGGAGGACGGCACGGTCGTCCTCGAGCTTGCCGTGGCCTCCGAGGACTACGGCCGGATCATCGGCCGCGGCGGGCGCACCGCCAACGCGCTGCGGACCGTGGTCAAGGCCGCGGCCGTCAAGGAGCATCGTCGCGTGCTCGTCGACATCGTCGACTGAATGCCCGCGCCCGACTGGCTGATCGCGGGCCGCATCGGCCGCCCCCACGGCCTCGACGGCTCCTTCCACGTCACGGGCGCCCGGCCCCGACTGCTGGCCCTCGGCCACCGCGTCCGGGTCGGCGGGGACGAGACGGAGGTCGAGCGCCTGGCCGGCACCGACGACCGGCCGATCCTGCGGCTCGGCCTCGCTCGCAGCCGCGAGGCGCTCGAGCTCCTGCGGGGGCAGGATCTTCTGGTCCCGCGCGAGGTCGCGCCACCGCTCGAGGAGGACGAGTGGTACGCGGCCGACCTCGAGGGACTGCGGGTCGTCGACGGCCCGCGCGCCGTCGGGACGGTTGCCCGGCTGCTCGCGCTGCCCTCCTGCGAGGCACTCGAGGTCGCCCGACCCGACGGGCGCGAGCTCCTCGTGCCGCTCGTCCGCGACGCGGTGCGCTCCGTCGATCTCGAGCTCGGGATCGTCGACGTCGACCTCGCCTTCCTGGGGGAGCAGGCCTGAGCCGTGCAGCTGGACGTCGTCACGCTGTTCCCGTCCTGGTTCGACTGGTTCCGGACCCAGCGCCATGTCGCCAACGCGTTCGCCGAGGGCCACGAGCTGCGGACGCTCAACCCGCGCGATCACACGCCGCTCTCGGGCGCGCAAGTCGACGACACGCCATTCGGCGGCGGTGCGGGAATGGTCCTGCGCGTCGACGTGATGGACGCGGCCCTGCGCGCCTTCTACGGCGTCGACCCGACCGAGCTGCGCACCCGACGCCGCGTCATCGCGCTGACCCCGGGCGGCCGGGTCCTCGACGACGCCTACGTCGACGAGCTCGCCGCCGAGCCCGCGCTCACGCTCCTCTGCGGTCGCTACGAGGGCTTCGACGAGCGGATCGTGCAGCACTTCGCCTCCGACACGCTGAGCGTCGGGCGCTACGTCCTCGCGGGCGGGGAGCTCGCAGCGATGGTCGTCGCCGACGCGGTGCTGCGCAAGCTGCCCGGCTCGCTCGGCCACGCCGACTCCGCCGCCGAGGAGAGCTTCTCCGCGGCGCTCGGCGGCAACCCCGAGTACCCCCACTACACGCGCCCGGCCGAGTACCGCGGCTGGAGCGTCCCCGATGTGCTCCTGTCGGGCCACCACGCCGAGATCCGCAACTGGCGGCGGGCCCGCAGCCAGGAGCGCGGCGGCTCCTGAGGCAGCGGCGAGCGGCGTGGCGGAGGGCCGCCGCCTGTCCACGCACGGCCTGACGGGGACTGGCGAGCCGCCCGCCCACCCCGGAGCGCTGCGCGACCCGCGAGCGCGCGACGGAGCGGCGGCGTCCGACCCGCGGGCGCGGATCGAATCCACGCTTGACCCGCGGGCGCGCGGCGCAGCGGCGGCGGCCGACCCGCGAGGCACCGGCGGCAAGTCGGGCGAGCGGACGTCGGGCGCGCCGGATGTCGGCGGCCCGTCGTCCGCTACCATCGAGCGCCGCACGCGCCGCTCGTCGTCCCCCTGCAGCCCTCCGTCCCGCGCGCGACCCTCCTCATGAGCACCGTCATCGCATCTCTCGAGCGCGCGCAGCTGCGCCGTGTGCCGTCCTTTCAGGCCGGCGACAAGGTCCGGGTCCACTTCCAGGTGATCGAGGGCACGCGTCGCCGCACGCAGGTCTTCGAGGGCGTGGTCATCAAGCGCCAGGGCCACGGGGCCCGCGAGACGTTCACCGTCCGCAAGCAGTCCTTCGGCGTCGGTGTCGAGCGGACGTTCCCGGTTCACTCTCCGAAGATCGAGCGCATCGAGGTGGCCGCCCGCGGCGACGTGCGCCGCGCCAAGCTCTACTACCTCCGGGACCGCGTCGGGAAGCGCGCGCGTGTCCGCGAGCGTCGCTACACCGGTCCCGAGGAGATCGTGGTCGGTGGTCTGCTGCACGATCCTGCCGCCGAAGCCGCCGAAGCCGCCGAAGCCGCCGAAGCCGCCGAAGCAGGGGCCGCCGCCGAGGCCGAGGCCGCCGCGGCGAACGCCGTCTCGCCCACGGACGCTGCTGCCGCCGAGGCCGCCACCGACGAGGTGGTCGCCGCTGAGGACCAGGCGGTCGAGGCGACCGACGGCCCGCAAGCGGACGAGGCCGACGACGCCAACGTCGTCGAGACGGCCGAGGCGGCGACGACCGGCGAGGCCGTCGTGTCCGACGCACCGGCCGGCGATCCACCCGCCGACCAGGCCTAGCACCCTCCTGACCGAGGTCAGCGGCGTGCCGGCCACGTCCGAGGACGCGACCCCTTCGAGCGCCATGGAAGGCAGCGCGGCGGATGCGCGCGGCCCGGCGACGTCGCCGGTCGGCTCGCTGCTTGAGGTGGTGGTGATCGTCGTGGTGGCGCTCGGCCTCGCCCTCGGCATCCAGGGGTTCCTGATCAAGCCGTACCAGATCCCGAGCGGGTCGATGGTCCCGACGCTCAACGTCGGGCAGCGCGTGCTCGTGAACCGGCTCGGTGAGCGCTTCGGCTCACCGCACATCGGCGATGTCGTGGTCTTCCACCCTCCGGCCGCCGCCACGGGCGACCAGACGGGGGTCAGCGGCGAGGACTCGGAGTGCGGCGCCGCACAGCCACCCGGCGCGGCGTGCGCCATGCCCGTCTCGCGGCGCTCCCGGGAGAACTTCGTCAAGCGCATCGTCGCCGGTCCGGGCGACACCGTCGCGATCGCGAACGGCCACGTGATCCGCAACGGCGAGCCGCAGCGCGAGCCCTTCGTCCGGGAGCGCTGCTCCACCGGCGCCCCCGCGGACTTCACGACGCCGATCAGGATCCCCGCCGGACACTGGTTCATGATGGGAGACAACCGCCAGTGCTCCGAGGACTCGCGTTTCTGGGGCCCGGTACCGGAAAGCTGGATCATCGGCGGGGCGGTAGCGACCTACTGGCCGCCCAAGCGCGTCGGCGTGCTGTAGTCCGGCGATGGCCGGCGGCGAGAAGAGCACGCGCAGCACCTTCGTCGAGACGGTCGTGACCCTCGTGGTGGCCGTCGGGCTGGCGGTGGCGATCCAGGCGTTCCTGGTCAAACCGTTCAAGATCCCGAGCGAGTCGATGGTCCCGACCCTCCGGGTGGGCCAGCGCGTGCTCGTCAACCGCCTCGGGCAGCGCTTCGGCGAGCCGCACATCGGCGACGTGCTCGTCTTCCACCCGCCCGCGGGCGCGACGGACGATGAGGTCGGCACGGGTTCGGAGTCCATGTGCGGCGTCAAGGTGGCCAGCGGACAGCCCTGCGCCCGCCCGACGCCACAGGCCTCCGACCAGTACTTCGTCAAGCGCGTCGTGGCCGGCCCGGGCGACACCGTCGCCGTGGTCCACGAGCACGTGATCCGCAACGGAAAGCGTCAGCGCGAGCCGTTCATCCAGGCGACCTGCGAGGACGGCCTCGAGCAGGACTTCCCGAAGCCGATCCGCGTCCCCGCCAAGCACTGGTTCATGATGGGCGACAACCGCCAGTGCTCGCAGGACTCCCGGTACTGGGGGCCTGTCGCGGAGAGCTCGATCATCGGCGGGGCGTTCGCGACCTACTGGCCGCCCAAGCGCGTCGGCGGAATCTGAGGGCGCGAGCGCGTCCGCCGCCTGCGCCACACTGCCCCACTCGTGGCCGCTCGTCCGCCTCACCGCCCCGACTCCGATGCCTCCCCCGCGAGCAGCTCCCACGCCCGCGTCGGGCACGCAGCTGCCAAACCCCGGCGCCGCCGGCGGCCGGCGGGCAGGCGGCTCTTCCAGCACGACCGCGGGCTCGGCGTGCGCTGGGTCGCCGGCGCGGACGAGGCCGGCCGCGGGTGCCTCGCCGGCCCGCTCGTCGCCGCCGCCGTGCTCTTCGATCTCGCGGCGATCACGCCGCAGGACGTGCGCGCGCTCGCCGCGCTCAACGACTCCAAGCAGCATTCCGAGGCAGCTCGCGAGCTGCTCTACCCCGTCGTCCTGCGCACCGCCGCGCGATCGTGCGTCGTCTCGCGGTGTGCCGGCGGCATCGACGAGCGAGGCCTGCACCGTACGAACCTCCACGCGCTGCGAGACGCGCTGCGTCGCGTCACCGCCGGGCATCCGGGCGAAGTCCTCTGCCTCACCGACGGCTTCCGGGTGCCGGCCTTCGAGCGCGAGCACCGCGCCATCGTCGACGGCGACGCGACGAGCGCTGCCATCGCGGCCGCCTCCATCCTCGCGAAGGTCAGCCGAGACCGCTTCATGCATCGCGCCGACGCCCGTCACCCCGGGTGGCAGTTCTCCACGCACGTCGGCTACTCCACGCCGGAGCACCGTGAGGCGATCCGGCGTCGGGGTGTCTCCCCGCTCCACCGGCTCTCCTTCGCCTCGGCCGCCTACGAGGCGCTGCCCGTCCATCCGCTCGCGGAGCTCGCCGTCCGCCGGCGTGGCGACGACCGCTCGCAGCAGGGACCGCACTAGAACGCCCCCTCGAGGTGCTCGAGACCGGCCAGGCTCCCGTCCGGTCGGAGGACGACGCCGATCGCGTCGAAGCGGAGGGTCCGGCCCCGCGGCCGCTCCGGCTCCTTGTTGAGATAGGCGGCAGCCATGCGGCGGACCTGCGCGCGCTTGCGCAGGTGGAGGCTCTCCCAGGGACTTCCCCCGCCCTCGCGGCGCGTCTTGACCTCGGCGAAGACGAGCGTCTCGTCTGCGAACGCGACGATGTCGATCTCCCCGTGCCGCGTTCGGTAGTTGCGGGCGACGATCGAGAACCCGAGGCGCTCGAGATGCTGGACGGCAAGCTCCTCCCCCTGCAGGCCGAGCACGCGACGGGGGTCAGGGCGAGAGGTGGCCATGACCGGATGCTCGGGGTGGGCGGCGCCACCGAACAAGACGCGTTCGTCACATCTTCGCGAACGGAGTGCCTCGTCTTCGTGACGACTTCGTGTCCGGAGCGCGCGGTGCGCAGGCTGTGCAGTTCCGCGCGTGTCTCTCGCGCCTTTCCTGGCACCCGCGTCTTCTTCTGTGACGCGGTCCGCGCTTAGCGTCGCCGCCGTGATCTCCCACGTCAGCACCTTCACCCTCTCCGGCCTCGAGCCGCGCCGCGTGACCGTCGAGGTCGACATCCGGTCGGGATTGCCGTCCTTCACGATCGTCGGCCTCGGCGACCGCGCCGTCCGCGAGTCGCGTGAGCGCGTCCAGACCGCGATCATCAACTCCGGCTTCGTCTTTCCCGATCGACGGGTGACGGTGAACCTCGCGCCCGCCTACCTGCGCAAATCGGGCCCGGGCTTCGACCTGGCGATCGCCTGCGGGGTCCTGGCCGCGAGCGGTCAGGTGCCGGCCGAGCGCCTCGAGCGCCTCGCGGTCTTCGGCGAGCTCGCCCTGGGCGGAGAGATACGACCCGGCCGCGGGGTGCTCGCGGTCGCGGAGGGTGTCCGCGAGGTCGGCCTCGACGGCTTGGTGGTCGCGTCGGAACGGGTGGGTGAGGCCACGCTGGTCGAAGGAATCGCCGTCCACGGCGCGGCCGGCCTGTTGCAGGCCGCCGCCGTCCTCAGGGGCCAGGTCATCGACGATGCGCCGCAGAAGCCGGCAGGATCGTTGCGCGTGGAGGCAGGCACGCTCGGCGCCGCCGCACCCGAACCCGTGGACCTGGCCGACGTCCGCGGCCATCCCTCGGTGCTCGGCGCGCTGACGATCGCCGCCGCGGGCGGTCACAACCTCCTGCTCACCGGTCCGCCGGGGACGGGCAAGACGATGCTGGCGCGGCGGCTGCCGGGCATCCTGCCGCCCTTGACGGGGGCCGAGGCGCTCGAGGTGACCCGCATCCAGTCGATCGTCGGCCTCCGCGGGGCTGCCTCGCTGGTCGGCGAGCGACCGTTCCGCGCGCCGCACCACCACATCTCCGCGTCCGGTCTCGTCGGTGGCGGGGCGGTTCCCGCTCCCGGGGAAGCGACGCTCGCCCACCATGGCGTCCTGTTCCTCGACGAGCTCTCGGAGTTCTCCCGCGACGCGCTGGAGGCGCTGCGTCAGCCGCTCGAGGACGGCCGGGTCGCGATCGTCCGCGGGCAGCAGACAGCGATCTATCCGACGCGGATCATGCTCGTCGCGGCAACCAACCCATGCCCCTGCGGCTACCTCGGAACGGAGCGATGCCGGTGCTCGGAGCCCGAGCTCGCGCGCCATCGCCGGCGCTTGAGCGGGCCGCTCCTGGACCGGATCGACCTGCAGGTGCACGTCGCGCGGCCGAGCGCAGAGGAGCTGAGGGGACTCGCGCACTGCACGTCGGCCGGCGAGCGCGAGCGGGTCATCGCCGCTCGCGAGCGGCAACTGCGACGGCTCGAGGGTTCGAGGGCCACCTGCAACGCCCACATGGACGCGGCGCAGATCCGGCGGCTGGTGCGCCTCGACCGCGACGCCGAACGCGAGCTGTGGCGCGACTACGACCGGGGAGCGCTCAGCGCTCGCGGTCATCAGCGGGTCCTTCGGGTGGCTCGGACGGTCGCGGATCTCGCCGGACGGGACGGCGTGGGCCGGCCGGACGTGCTGCATGCACTCGGACTGCGTCGGGACGCGGTCGCCGAGGCGGAGTCGGCGTGAGCGCCCTGCTGGCGGAGACCGCGACCTGCGCGGCGTGCCTGCGCCGCAGCTGGCTGCTGGCCGCCCTGGCACCGCACCTCGACCTGGTGTGGAAGCGACGGACGCCGTTGCGCGACGTCCTGGCGCTCGACGACGAGGCGCTGGTGGCGGCCCTCGGTGGCGCCCAGCGGAGTGCGCTCTTGGAGCGCCATGCCGCTTTCGACCCCACGGCCGCGCTGCGCGCTTGCCACCGAGCCGGGGTGGTCCCCGTGTGCATCCATGACCCGCGCTTCCCACCGCGCCTGCTGACCGGGCCGCAGGGACCGCGGCTGCTGCACGTCGCCGGTGGCCTCGAGCGGCTCGGGCGGCTCACCGGGACCGGCGCGGCGTCCTCGGACGACGATCGGTCGGGGTGCGGCGGGCTCGTGGGCGCCGCCGGACCGCCGTCGGTGGCGATCGTCGGAACGCGGCGCGCGTCGGCCGAGGGGCTCGAGATGGCCCGAGCGCTGGGCGCCGGGCTCGCGCGCGCCGGCGTGACGGTGGTGAGCGGTCTGGCGCTGGGCATCGACAGCGCCGCGCACGCGGGAGCGCTCCAGGGCGGCGCGACCACGGTGGCGGTCCTCGCCGGGGCCGCAGAGGTGGCCTACCCGCGGTCGAAGGCGGCGCTTCACCGGGAGGTGGTGGCACGGGCATGCGCGGTCTCCGAGCTGCCGCCGGGCTTCGAGCCGTTCCGGTGGTGCTTCCCGGCGCGAAACCGCATCATCGCCGGCCTGGCTGAGCTGACCCTCGTCGTCGAGGGTGCCGAGCGGTCGGGGTCGCTGATCACCGCGGACTTCGCGAGCGCGCTCGGACGGGAGGTGGCCGCCGTGCCCGGTCGAGCGACCAGCCCGCGCACCCGCGGCAGCAACGGGCTGATCCGTGACGGTGCCACGGTCGTCCTCGGCGTGGACGACGTCCTCGACGCCGTGCTCGGTTTCGACCGGGATGTGGGCCGGTCCTTCGACGCGAGGTCGGGAGGCGGCGTCCGAGGGCCGTACGACGCCGCGGGCCTCGCACCGGAGCTCGGGGTCCTGCTCGACGCGGTCGCGGCCGGAAGCGACACGCTGGCCGCGCTGGCGAGGACGCCGGCGGAAGCCGAGGCGGCGCTGCTCGGGCTCGCTGAGCTCGAGGGCCAAGGGCTGGTCCGCCGCGCCGGCGGTGGGCGCTACGTCGTGGTCGCGGCGTGAACCCCGGCGGACGGCGGACCACCGCCCCCCGCCGGTGCGCCGGGTCGCCCGGTGTGGTCGGGTGCCCGGCTCCGGACTGCAAGACCCGTGTCATACTTGCGCGCGGTGAAATTCCTGCGGATGAAGCCCGGGCACGGCGAGATCCTCCTCACCGAGGGTGATCCCGACGTGCGCGACGACGAGGAGCGCCTCGTCGCGGCGTTCGGCGAGCAGCTTGACGCGGGGATGTGGGCCGCGGTACCCGAACAGGCCGCCAGCGGCCGCCGTCAGGCCCGCATGGTCAAGGAGTACTCGGAGATCCCGCGGAACGCCGAGCGAGTCATCTTCTTCCCGCGCGCTGCGGGCGGCTGCTGAGGCCACGGTCGGATGCTGCTCGCCCTCGGCGCCACCGCCATCGTGATCGTCGCGCTGCTGTGGGAGGTCTCGATGCCGCAGATCGAGGAGGCGCTCGAGAAGCGCCGCGCCCGCCGCGCCCGCGTCGAGGGCGTCGGCTTCGACCCCGGCCGCGAACGGCGCGCGGAGCAGCGCGCGCGCCAGCTCCTCAAGTCGTGCGTGAACGAGGAGGAGTGGGCGATGTACCGCGACCTCGGCTTCGTCCGCGTGTGGGGCCGCAACGCGAGCGGCCCTCAGCAGGGGGGGACAGACCGCACGCTGGAGGGAGCGCCCTACGCGTACCTCATCTACCCGCACAAGCCAATCGTCTCCTTCCTGCCGCAGACCCGGCAGCTGCTGAGCGAGTACTGCGTCGAGTTCCCCGACGAGTCGCGCCCGTTCGGGTCCGTCCGGCTGCCCGACTCCGACGACGTGTTGGCCAAGTGGATGGCGCTGACCGGTGACGAGCGGCGCCTCATCGCGACCGCGAACATGCACTTGCCCGGGCGCCAGACGGATCCGAAGCAGGTCCGTCGGGACCTGTGGCGTCTGTCCGAGTGGGAGCGCGCGCGTCTGGCGAAGGACCGCCGCTCCGCGAGCGGCGCACAGGCCTGAGCGGTCCTGCGCCGCCCCGGGGTGGCGGAGGGGTGCGGCGGGTGTGGGGCGTCGGCGGTGGAGCGCCGTTCGACGCCGGAAGGGCGAGAGGGTGCAGCGGGCGTCGACGCCGGAAGGGCGAGAGGGTGCAGCGGGGGTCGAACGTCGCGGGCGGAGTGACGTTGGACGCCGGGAGTGGCGGGGGGTTGCGGCGGGTGTGGAACGTCGGCGGTGGAGCCCCGACGTTCGACGCCGGGTCGCGGGGGGTTGCAGCGGGTGTGAGGCGTCGGCGGTGGAGCGACGCTCGACGCCGAGAAGGGCGAGGAGGTGCAGCGGGCGTCGAACGTCGGCGGTGGAGCGACGTTCGACGCCGGGAGTGGCGGGGAGGTGCAGCGGGTGTGAGGCGTCGGCGGTGGGCCGTCGTTCGACGCCGGGAGTGGCGGGAGAGCGGGGGAGGGACCAGGCGGGCCGCGGCGCGGCAGGCGTGCGTGCGGACCGGAGTGCGGGGGCTCGGGACGCGCGGGCGCCGGGCGAGGCGCTCGTCACTAGGCTCCCGGCGGTGAGCACCGCCACCGAGTTCGACGTCAAGCACCGCTCGCGCGAGGCGACCGAGGGTCCGCACCGCGCCGCCGCTCGCTCCTACTACCAGGCCATCGGCTTCGACGACGAGGCGATGGCCAAGCCGATCATCGGCGTCGCCTCGACCTGGATCGAGACCATGCCGTGCAACTACCACCTGCGGGCGCTCGCCAAGCGGGTCAAGGACGGCATCCGGGCGGCCGGCGGGACCCCGATGGAGTTCAACACCATCGCGATCTCCGACGGGATCACGATGGGCACGAGCGGGATGAAGACCTCGCTGGTCTCCCGCGAGGTCATCGCGGACTCGATCGAGCTCACCGCACGGGGCTACCTCTTCGATGCGGTGATCTGCCTGAGCGGCTGCGACAAGACGCTTCCCGGCACCGTCATGGCGCTCGCGCGCCTCGACGTCCCGGGGCTCATGCTCTACGGCGGAACGATCCTGCCGGGAACCCACCGGGGCCGCGACGTGACGATCCTCGACGTCTTCGAGGCGGTCGGCGCGCACGCCGCGGGCAGGATCGACGACGCGGAGCTCAAGGCGATCGAGATCGCCGCGAGCCCCGGTCCGGGCGCCTGCGGCGGCCAGTTCACGGCGAACACGATGGCGATGGCGCTCGAGGTCCTCGGCATCTCGCCGATCGGCGCGGCGATGGTGCCGGCGGTCGACGCGACCAAGGCGAACGTCGCCTTCGAGGCCGGCCGCCTGGTCGTCGACGTGCTCAAGCGAGGCCTGACCCCGCGACGGATCATCACGCGCGAGTCGCTCGAGAACGCGATCGCCGCGGTGGCGACCTCCGGCGGCTCGACCAACGCCGTGCTCCATCTGCTGGCCATCGCCAACGAGGCCGGCGTCGAGCTCGCGATCGACGACTTCGACCGGATCGCGCGCAGCACGCCGCTCACCTGCGACCTCTCCCCGGGCGGCCGCTTCAACGCGGTGGACCTCCACACCGCCGGGGGGATCGAGCTGGTGCTCGCCCGGCTCAAGGAGGGCGGCTACCTCCACGAGGACGCGCTCACGGTGAGCGGCCGCACGATCGGGGAGCACGCCAGCACGGCCAACGAGCGGGCAGGGCAGGAGGTCGTCCGCCCGCTTTCGAACCCGGTCAAGCCCGAGGGCGGCATCGCGATCCTGCGTGGGAACCTCGCGCCCGAGGGCTGCGTCGTCAAGCTCGCGGGCCACGGGCGCCGCCATCACGCCGGGCCCGCCCGGGTCTTCGAGGGCGAGGAGGCGGCGATGGCCGCCGTGACCGAGGGGCGCATCAGCGCGGGCGACGTGCTGGTCATCCGCAACGAGGGCCCCGAGGGCGGGCCCGGCATGCGCGAGATGCTCGCGGTCACCGCCGCCGTCAACGGGGCGGGGCTCGGCGACGACGTGGCGCTCATCACCGACGGCCGCTTCTCCGGGGCCACCCACGGCTTCATGTGCGGGCACGTCGCGCCGGAGGCCGTGCGCGGGGGCGCCATCGCCGCGGTCGCCGACGGGGACACGGTGACCCTGGACGTCGAGGCCGGCCGCCTCGACGTCGACCTCGACGACGCGACGATCGCCGAGCGCGTCGCGGCCTACGTCCCGCCGCCCTCCCCGGACCGCACCGGGGTGCTCGCGAAGTACGCGAAGCTCGTCGGCTCGGCCGCGCAGGGCGCCGTCGACATCCCCGCC
>CAXSFZ010000006.1:38269-75165 GCA_964236905.1 uncultured Solirubrobacteraceae bacterium
CCACGGTCTGAGCGCCGCCACCGGCGTCCGCGCGCCGCCGGCGGGCCGAGCTCCCGGCTCGGCCCTCAGGCCACGGCGAGCTGGGCGACGGGTTCGTTCGGCTCCTCGTCGACGAACGCCCGCAGCAGCGCGTTGAACGCCGCGGGGCGCTCGAGCATGGCGACGTGCCCCGTGTCGGCGTAAACGACCTTGCGCGCGTCCGGGATGAGGCGGGCGAAGTCGTCGGCGTCCCGGACGGGGACGAGGTGGTCGCGGGCCCCCCAGACGATGAGGGTCGGGCAGCCGATCTCGGGCAGTCGCGCCCGGATCGGGTAGCTCGTGAGCGCCGCGAGGGCCGGGACGAAGCCCGGCTTGCCCGAGCCCCGCAGGCTCTCGGCCACCAGGGGTCCGGGCAGCAGCTCGGGGTGCGCCGCCACGATCGCGAAGGTCGCGCGGCGCAGCCGCGCGCGGCGCGCGACCAGGTCGGACTTGGACGCGAACCATCCCGCGTAGGCGCTGAGGGCGAAGTCGCTGTGCTCGAGCACCCACTGCGCGCGCGGGTTGCCCTGGTGCTCGACGGTGAGCCCGGCGGCCGACACGAGCACGAGCCGCTCGACGCGGGCGGGGACGCGGATCGCGAGCTCGGCGGCGATGAAGCCGCCCATGGAGTTGCCGACCACCACCGCGGCGGTCAGCCCGAGCGCCTGCATCACCTCGTCGAGGATGGAGGCGTAGCCCGAGATCGATATCGGCTCGCGCGGAAGCGGGGAGTGGCCGAACCCGGGCAGGTCGAGGGCGACGCACCGATGGCCCTCCTTAGCGAGGACGGGAAGGTTCTCGAGCCAGTTCTCCCAGGAGCCCGCGAGGCCGTGGACCCAGACGATCGGCGGCCCGTCGGCCGGCCCGATCTCGCAGACGTTGACCGCACCGCCGGCGGCGGTGACCCAGCGCTGGTGGCGGCTCCAGTCGACGTCGAGCCACGCCGAGCGGCCCTGCGGGCCGTAGGGACCCGGGTCGTCCGAGCCGGCGGCGGAAGCAGGCGGCATGGGCTTCTACGATACCGGCGAGCGCCATGAGGATCGCCATCGACATCGACTCCACGCTGCACCACTACTGGGATGTGCTCTCGGCCGCCGCGCGGGAGCGCTTCGGCGTGGAGCTGCCCTACGAGGAGCAGGTGCAGTGGGGCAGCACGCGCCTGAAGGACGAGCAGCTGCGGTGCGTCGTGGAGGCCACCCACCGCGAGGGGGCGATCATGGCCGGGCGGCCCTACCCCGGCGCCGTGGAGACCGTCAACCGCTGGGCGGGCGCGGGGCACTTCGTCCAGATCACCTCCCACCGCGCCGCGAGCTGCCACGCCGCGACCGAGCGCTGGCTCGGTCACATCGGGCTCGAGTACCACGAGCTCTGCTGCTCCGAGGACAAGATCACGCGCTGCGAGCAGCTCGGCATCGACCTGCTCATCGACGACAGCCCGCTGACCATCCTCGCGGCGCTCGAGCGCGGCATCACCGCAGCGACCATCCTCCACCCCTGGAACCGGGACGTCGTCGAGGAGGAGGACGGCATCATCGCCGCCGCCGACTGGCCCACGCTGGCCCGCGAGCTCGAGGCGGCGTTCGCGCCGCTGCGCCGCGCCGGCCAGGTCGCCTGATGGCGCGGGCCGGCGGCGGCACGCCGCTGCGCGAGCTCGTCGAGACCCCGGACGCGCTGGTTCCCGCCGAGCCCGGCGGGGAGCTCCCCGCACCCGTCGACCTGCGGGACTTCCTGCCCGGGATCGAGCCGGAGCGCCGGGTCGACGACTGGGGCCGCTCGGAGCCGTTCGCCGAGCTCCTCGACCGCACGCTCCTGGACTTCTACTACCACCTGTGGTTCCGCTGCACGGTCGAGGGCCTCGAGCACGTCCCCGACCGGGGCCCGGCGCTGCTCGTGGCCAACCACTCGGGCGCGCTGCCCCCGGACGCGCCGATGATCATGAAGGCGATCCGGGACGAGCACCCGCGCCACCGCGACGTGCGGGTGCTGGTCGAGCACTTCTTCAAGGGCTACCCCGGCTTCTCGATGCTGCTGCCCAAGATCGGAGGCGTCGCCGCCCACCCGGCCAACGTGCAGCGGCTCCTCCACGACGAGGAGCGCCTGGTGCTCGTCTTCCCCGAGGGCCGGAAGGGGACCGAGAAGCTCTTCAAGGACCGCTACCGCCTGCGGCGCTTCGGCCGCGGCGGCTTCGTCGAGGCCGCGATGCGGGCCGGCGCCCCCATCGTCCCGGTCGCCGTGATCGGCGCGGAGGAGAGCCAGCCCGTCTTCGCGCAGCTTCGCCTGCTCAAGCGGCTCACCGGCCTGGCCTACGCGCCGCTCACCCCGACGTTCCCGCACCTCGGGCCGCTCGCCGCACTCCTCTACCTCCCGGCCAAGTTCACCATCCGCTTCCTGCCGCCCGTGCCGACCTACCGCATGGGCGAGGAGCCCTGGGAGGACGAGGAGCTCGTGCAGAACGTCGCCCAGGACGTCCGGGCGAGCATCCAGGAGGAGCTCTTCGCCATGGTCGGCCGGCGCCGCTCGGTCTGGTTCGGATGAGCTCCCGGCGGATCCTCATCACCGGCCTGTCGACCTACTGGGGCGGACGGCTGGCCCAGGCGCTCGAGCAGGATCCGGCCGTCGAGACCGTGATCGGCGTCGACAAGCGGCCGCCCAAGGTCGCCCTGGAGCGCACCGAGTTCGTCCGGGTGGAGGACCACCACTCGCTGATCCGCCGGATCGTGCAGGCGGCGCAGATCGACACGGTCGTCGACACCCGCCTGGTCGCCGACGCCATCGTCACGAGCCCCCGGCTCGCGCACGAGAACAACGTCATCGGCACGATGAACGTGCTGGCGGCCTGCGGCGGCCCGGGCTCGACGGTCCGCAAGGTCGTCTTCAAGTCGACGGCGCGCTACTACGGCGCCGAGCAGGACGACCCCGCGTTCTTCACCGAGGCGATGCGCCGCCCGCACCCCGCGCGCACCCCGATCGAGCGCGACGTGGTGGAGGCGGAGCAGAGCGTCCGGGAGTTCGCCGAGCGCAACCCCGGGACGATCGTCACGACGCTGCGCTTCGCGAACGGCCTCGGCCCCGCGGTCCGGACCTCCTACACCCGCTACCTCGGGCTGCCGCTGATCCCGACGATCCTCGGCTTCGACCCGCGGCACCAGTTCCTCCACGAGGACGACATCGCGGGGGTGCTGGAGCACGCGGTGCGCCATGACCTCGACGGGATCTACAACGCGGCCGCCGACGGCGTGCTCACCCTGGCCGAGGTGGTGGAGCTGCTCGGCAAGACGGCGCTGCCGCTCCTTCCGCCGTTCGCCACGGCGCTGAGCCTCCCGCTGCTCAGGCGGGCCGGGCTCCCGATCTCCGCCGAGATGCTCCAGCACCTGCGCTTCGGCCGCGGGCTCGACAACCGGAAGCTCAAGGCGACGGGGTACCGCTACCGCTTCACCACCCGCGAGACCGTCGAGCGGCTGCGCGAGCACCAGCAGGTGGGTCCGCTCCAGCGCGGGCAGCGCGACGCCTACCGCTACGAGCAGGAGGTGGAGGAGTTCCTGCGGCGCTCCCCGAGCGTCCGCCGGCCCGCTCCCGCCGAGCCGCGCCACAACCTCGCCGCGGGCGAGGCGGCTCCCGCTCCGCGGCCGACCCCCGCGCCACCCGCCGGCTTCGCCGACCTGGACGCCAAGGAGGTCATCGCGCTGCTCGGCTCCCTGGAGCCCGAGGCGCTCGCCGCGCTGCGCGCGCACGAGGCGAGCGGCGCGCGCAGGAAGACCGTGCTCGCAGCGATGGATGCACTTCTGGCGCGCTCGGGTGCCGCCGTCTAAGCTCCGCAGCCCGACCCCCGCTCCACCGAGGACCCATGCGCAGAGCCCTGATCGCCCCCGTCGTCGTGCTGGTCGTCGTGCTGCTGGCCGGGAGCGGGGTGGTGGTGGCCGACGCCGCCCGCCCCGAACGGGTCGCCGAGGGGATCACCGTGGCCGGCATCGACCTCGGCGGCATGACGCCCGCGGCGGCGCACGCCCGGCTGGAGCGCGAGCTCGTCGGGCGGCTGCGCCGGTCGCTCGTGGTCGCGCACAACGGCCGCGTCTGGCGGCTCTCGGCCCGGCGGGCCCGGGTGCGCACCGACGTGGACGCCCTGGTGGCCGACGCGGTGCGTCGCTCACAGGCGGGCGGGGTGCTCGGGCGGACGCTCCGCCGCGTCCGGGGCGGCGAGGTCCACGCCGACCTGCAGCCGACGACCTCCTTCTCGCGACCGGCGGTCCGCCGGTTCCTCGCCCGGGTGCGTCGCCAGGTGCGCCGCCCGGCCCAGGACGCGAGCCTCCGCCTGACGCCCGCCGGCGTCGAGCTGCACCGGGACCAGCGCGGCCTGGAGCTGCGGGTCGGGGAGCTGCGCACGGCCCTCGACGCCGCACTGGCGACGCCGAGGGCCCCGCGCCGGATCGTCGCCCACACGCGCCGCATCCGCCCGAAGGTCAGCGCCGCGCGGCTGGCCCGGCAGAACGCGGTGGTGCTCATCGCCGATCGCGCGGCGAACACGCTGAAGCTCTACGACCACCTCAAGCTCGCGAAGACCTACGGCGTGGCCGCCGGCCAGCCCGACTGGCCCACGCCGGCCGGCGAGTTCACCATCGTCAACAAGGTCGTCGACCCGACCTGGTCGGTCCCGCGGTCCTCGTGGGCCGGCGACCTGGGCGGCACGGTCATCGCGGGCGGGGCCCCGGAGAACCCGCTGAAGGCCCGCTGGCTCGGGATCACCGACGGCGTGGGCATCCACGGCACGAGCGACGACGGCTCGATCGGCTCCAACGCCTCCCACGGCTGCCTGCGGATGCACGTGGCCGACGTGATCGACCTGTACCCGCGGGTGCCGGTCGGCGCGCGGATCCTGATCGCCTGATCGCCGCGGTCAGCCGCGAGCGGCCCCGGGGGTGGGTGCGCTGATCTCCCGATGGGAGATCTCCTCCCATCCGCGCGAGCGCAGCAGGGAGTGGTGGGGGGAGTGGCGAAAGACCAGCGTGCCGATGAAGATCCCCCGCTCCCGCTTGCGCATGACGGCGTACCACATCGTGGTCGCGTCCCCCGTGCCGGCGATCCGCAGCCACGGTCGCGGCGGCAGGCCGGCGGCCGGGCTGATCCCCGCGGCGACGAGCTGGGCCTGGGTGGCGACGTGACCCGAGTCGGTGTCGATGAAGAACGCGGCCATGGCCCGAACGCTAGCCCCGCGGCCGAGGCCTGGGCGCAGGCGCTGCGGCTCTTCGACGCCGACCTGGCCCGGCGCGGCCTGGCTGAACGGACGCGCCGGGCCTACGGCGGCGACCTCGGGCAGTTCGCCGAGTGGTGCCGGGCGGCCGGCCTCGCCCCGACCGCGGTGGACGTCCGGGGGCTGCGGCGCTACGCGCAGGCGCTCGGCGAGCGGCGGGGCAGCCCCGCGACCGTCGCGCGCAAGCTCGCGGCGATCCGCGCCTGCTTCGGCGTGCTCCGCGCCCACGGGATCCTCGAGGCCAACCCGGCCGAGCTCGTCCCCTCGCCGAAGCGCGGCTCCAAGCTCCCGCGCGTGCTGCGCGCCGAGGAGCTCGCGCGCCTGCTCGACGCCATCCCCGCGGGCACCCCGCTCGAGCTCCGCGACCGGGCGCTCTTCGAGCTGGCCTACGCCTGCGGGCTGCGCGCCGCCGAGCTCGTCGACCTCGACCTCGCGCGCGTCGACTTCGACGCCGAGCAGATCCGGGTGGAGGGCAAGGGCGGCAAGACGCGCTTCGTGCCGGCCGGCGAGGCGGCGCTCGCGGCCGTCCAGCGCTACCTCGCGCGCGGCCGCCCGGCGCTGGCGGGCGCGCCCGGCGAGCCCGGGCTCTTCCTCTCGAAGACGGGCAGGCGCCTCTCGACCTCGGACGTGCGCCGCCGGCTCGCCGTCTGGACGCGGCGGGCGGCGGTGCAGGGCGGCGTCTCCCCCCACGCGCTCCGCCACTCCTTCGCGACCCATCTGCTGGACGGCGGCGCCGACCTGCGAGCGATCCAGGAGCTGCTCGGCCACTCGAGCATCTCCACCACGCAGATCTACACTCGAGTAGAGTCGGCCCGGCTCAAGTCGGCCTACCAGCAGGCACATCCTCGGGCCTGACCCGGCCGCATCCCGACTGAGAGACCACCGGTGGAGACGAACGTCAAGGCGATCGAGCTGAAGGACCTGTGGCGACGCTACAAGTCGTCGGGGGACGAGCGGGCCCGAGAGCGGCTCGTGGTGGCGTACTCGCCCCTGGTCAAGTACGTGTCCGGCCGCATGGCCTCCGGCCTGCCCGCGCACGTCGACGAGGCCGATCTCATCTCCTACGGGCTGGTCGGCCTGATCAGCGCGATCTCGCGGTTCGAGCCCGAGCGCGAGATCAAGTTCGAGACCTACGCGATCACGCGCATCAAGGGCGCGATCATCGACGAGCTGCGCTCCCTGGACTGGGTCCCGCGCTCGGTGCGCGCGCGGGCGCGGGCGATCGAGCGGGCCAACTCCAAGCTCGAGCACCGGCTGCAGCGCGCTCCCTCCGACGAGGAGATGGCCCTCGAGCTGGAGATGAGCGTGCAGGAGTTCCAGGACGCCCTCCTGCAGATCTCCAACTCCACGGTGGCCGCCCTGGACGAGCTCTGGACGGTCAGCGACGCCAGCGGCGACCAGGTCTCGCTCCTGGACACCCTGCAGGACCACGACGCGCCGGACCCGGCGGCGGTGATGGACCAGACCGACCTGAAGGACCGGGTGGCCGACGCCATCGCCCGGCTGCCCGAGCGCGAGAAGCTCGTGATCGCCCTCTACTACTACGAGAACCTCACGCTGCGCGAGATCGGCGAGGTCCTCGGGGTCACGGAGTCGCGCATCTCCCAGCTGCACACCAAGGCGGTGCTGCGGCTGCGCGGGCGGCTCGCCGACGAGGACCACTAGAGCGCGCCGCAGCCGCTCGTGACGGGGCGCGGGGCGCTGCTAGCCTCGCACCGCCGTGCCCGCGCGCAAAGCCATCGCCACGAACATGGCCGTCGTCTCCTGCGACGTGTGCGGCCGGACCCTGCTGCGCGGCGAGAACGCCGACGTCTTCCTGCACGGGGGCTCGCGCCGGACGGTCTGCGAGCTCTGCACCGCGCGCGCCAGGCACGAGGGGTGGATCCGGGAGGGCGTCGACGGCCTCGCGCCCGGGCCGAACGAGCGCGGGGGAGCCGCCCGCAGCCTGCTCGGCCGCCTGCGCCACCGCCGTGAGCAGCGCCAGGCCGACGAGCGTCCGGCTCCCGCCGGCGCCGAGGCCGGGGAGGAGCACGAGCCCGTCGTCGCGCCGGCCGTCGTCGAGCCGGTGATGCCGGAGGCGCTGGTGCCGGAGGCGCTCGCGCCGCCCGACGTGCCCCCCCGCTCGCCCCGGAGCGTCCACGCGATCCCGACCAACGCGGAGCTCAAGGTGGGGCGGGCCCTCGAGGTCTTCAACCACAGCGGGCATCCCCGCACGGTCGCGGGCGTCGCGCGCTCGCTGGGCGCCCCGATCGTCTCGGCGCGCCCGAGCGCGACGGAGGGCGCCATCGTGACCATCGTCGTCGGCTGGGAGCTCTCGTGGTACCGCTACGAGGTGGACCTGGGCGACGAGGCATCCGGCGTCCGGGTGTCGGGGCAGGGCGACGAGCTCTCCGAGCTCGAGCCTGCCGAGCAGGCGCCGAACGCGGCGGCGGACGAGCGGGGCGCGCTCCACCTCGTCACGGCGCCCGGGTAGCCGCCCGCCGCTCGGCGGCGGCCATGGCGCGCGGCTCAGCCCCGCGGAGCCCAGGAGCGCGCGTTGTGGGCCGGGCGGGCCGGACGGGCCGGCGCGGTGGCCCGGATCCCGGCGGCCGGCAGCGACGACTTCTTCTTCTTGGAGGAGGAGGAGCGCTTGGACGACTTCGACTTCTTCTTCGGTGCCGGGCGCTTGCCCTTGCCGTCGGACAGGTCGATGGCGATCTTGCTGCCCAGAGGCAGCTTCGCGCCGCCGGCCGGACGGGTGCGTACGAGGCTTCCCCGCTTGCGGAACGACCGGACGCGGCGCACCTTGCCCGCGAAGCAGCCCGTCCGCCGGATCTTCGTCCGGGCGGTGTTGTAGGCCGAGCTGCGCGCGAGCTTCGGGACGGTGCAGTACCGCACGACGCGCGCGGGCGCCGCCGGCGGTGGGGGCGGCGGCGCCGGCGGTGGGGGCGGCGTCAGGCGCGCCTCGGCGGCCTGGGCACCGGCCTGCGCCTCGGCCAGCGAGCGCGCCACGCGGAAGATGCGGACGCTGATGGCGCCGCCGCCGGCGGGCACCAGCTGCGTCCTGCGCTCGACGTACTGGAAGTCGGTGGCGAAGAACCGCACGTCGGCCGGTCGCGGCGACCAGGTCTCCACCCCGGTGCCCTGGCGCGGCGTGTCGGGGGTGACCGCGTCGCGGGTGTAGACCGACGCGGGGATCCCCGCGGCGCCCAGCGCGGGCTGGTCCCCGGCGCCGTGCGGGGCGAAGGCGTCCTCGCCCGGGAAGCGGAAGACGGGATCGTTGTCGAAGACCACGTACTGCTCCGCGTCCACGTCGACGGCGTGCGCGGCCCCGTCGGTGGAGCGCAGCACGTCGACCAGGGTCGCCTGGAGCCCGTCGTCGTCGAGCACCGTGCTCCGCTGGAGGCTCACGCCGACCCCGACGAGGGTCGGGCAGCTCGCGGCCGTCGGCGGGAAGGTGGGGGTCGTGCAGCGCTGGAGCGGCGCGGTCTCCGTCGAGGTGAGCGTCCCGGTCGTGGTGCCGCGCCGGACGTCGACGGCGAGCCCCGCGGCTCCCGTGGGCCGCTCCGCCGTCCCGTTCGCGTCGAAGTCGAACGCGGGGGCGCTCGAGCCGGTGTAGGCCGGGATGCCGTCCACGCGCACCTGTGAGGCGGCGTCGGTCGGGTCCGGGGGCAGGAGCGCCTGCACGCAGTCCCAGTTGGGGTAGAGGGCCGGGGAGAACGCGGCGGCGTTCACGTAGGGCCGGAAGGAGAACGCGCCGCAGCGCGAGGACCACTCGGCCTGGCCGCGCAGCCCGCCCACCCCCACGCCGTAGTCGACCGTCACGGGGTTACCGCCGCCGCGGACCCCGAGCGTGGTGGAGCCGAACCGCGCGACGTCGATCCGCGGGCCGGCGTAGTCCGGCAGCGCCACCGTGTCGAGCTGGGAGATCGCGTCGACGTGCGGCGTCGCCCGCAGGCGGCAGGTCTGCACGCCCGGCGCGTCGTCGCGCGCGCCGGCGCCGAAGGTGTTGAGGCTCAGGGTCGCCGGGTCGGCCGTGACGCTGAACGTGCCGCCCGTCAGCGGGACGCTCGTGGCCAGCGCGTTGGCGCGCAGCGTTCCGCCGCTGTCGGTCCAGAAGCAGCGCACGTCGACCGTGTCGCTGTTCGGCGCCGTGCTGCTCACCTGCCCGGTCACGGTGAGCGCGTTGGCCGCGGAGTCCGGCGGCAGGTCCGCGTTGTAGACCCGGTAGGTGGGATCGCCGGGCGCGGTGATCACGGAGGCGCGCACCGCCGCCGACGCGGGAGCCGCCACGCAGAGCAGCGCGAGGACGGGGACGAGGCAGACGGCGCGGCGCATCTCTGGCGAGGGTAACCCGCCCGAGCCCGCCGAGTCGCGCCGGGCCGACGGACGTCGGTGCGCGCGCACGAGGGCATGCAGCGGTGGAGCGGTGCGGGCGGCGCGCCTACGGTGGCCCGAGCGCCCGCCCCGGGCGCTTCGTCATGCCCGCGCTCCGCCTCCTGCCCCCACTGCTGCTCATCGCGCTCGCCGTCGCCGTCGGGGCGCCGCCGCGCGTGGCCGACGGCGCGGACGAGCAGGGCCTGCAGCGCGCGATCGCCGCCCAGCGCGCCCGGGAGCGCGCGCTGGCCGGGACCGCGGAGCGGCTCGGGCGCCTCGAGGGCTCGGCCGCGCGCGCCGTCGCGGTGCTCGAGCGGCGGCTGGCCTCCGTGCAGGCCGACCTCGACGCGGCCCAGGCCGAGCTCGCCCGCACGCAGCAGCGGCTGCGCGCGGCGCGGCTGCGCGCCGCGCGGCTGCAGCGCCGCGTGGTCGTCGTGCAGGGCACGCTGGCCGACCTGCTGCGGGCGCGGTACATGGGCGACCCGCCCGACCTCGTCACCGTGGTCCTGAAGGCGGACGGCTTCAACCGCCTGCTCGAGGACCTGAGCTTCGTGCAGCGCGTGCAGTCCCGCGACGCGCGCCTGCTCGGCGACGTGCGCGACGCGCGGCGCGCGGCGCGCCGGGAGCGGGGCGTGCTGGCCGCCCTGGAGCCGCGCCAGCGCCGCGCCGCCGACGCGGTCGCCCGCCGGCGCGACGCGCTCGCGACGATCCGGGCCGCCGCGGACCGGCGGCGCAGCGCGCTCGCGCAGGCGCGCGCCGCGCGGCTCGCGCTCCTCGGCGGCGTGCGGGCCGACCGCAGGCGCTCCGAGCGGCAGCTCGGCCGGCTGCGGCGGGCACGCGAGCGGGCCGCCCTCGCCGCGCTCAAGCGGCTGGAGGCGCAGCGCGACGCGGCGATCACGAGCAGCGGGCCCGGCGGCCCGTGGGCGATCCCGTACGCCATCGTGGAGTGCGAGTCCGGCGGGCAGAACCTGCCGCCGAACTCCGCGACCGCGTCGGGCTACTACCAGTTCATCGACACCACCTGGCGCGGGCTCGGAGGCTCCACGCCGCACGCCTACCAGGCCGGCCGGGCCGAGCAGGACCGGCTCGCGGCGCGGTTGTGGAACGGCGGCCGCGGCGCGTCGAACTGGGACTGCGCGGTCATCCTCGGCCTCGACTAGCGCGCTCCTAGTGCGAGGCCGCCCGCCGGTACCGGGCCACGGCCAGCGGCGCGAAGATCGCGAAGATCACGAAGGCCCAGAGGAAGGCGCCCCAGACCGCGTTGCCGGCCGGGCCGCCCACCCAGAGGTGGCGCATCGCGTCGACCGTGATGGTGAACGGGTTGACGTCGGCCACGGTCTGCAGCACCGAGGGCATCGAGTCGACCGGCACGAAGGCGGAGGAGACGAAGGTCAGCGGGAAGACCGCGATGAAGCCGACCGAGTTGGCCGCCTCCGGCGAGGAGACCAGCAGGCCGACCAGCGCGAAGACCCAGGAGAACGCGTAGCCGAAGCAGAGCAGCAGCACCACGCCGAGCAGCACCTCGGGCAGGCTCGCGTGGAACGAGAAGCCGATGATGAGCCCCGTCAGCGTCAGCACGCAGATCGAGAGCCCGTTCGTGACGATGTCCGCCGTGGTGCGGCCCGCGAGGACGGACGGGCGCGCCATCGGCAGCGAGCGGAAGCGGTCCACGAGCCCCTTGTTCATGTCCTCTGCCAGCCCGAGGGCGGTGAGGAAGCCGCCGAAGGCG
Organism: uncultured Solirubrobacteraceae bacterium; assembly: GCA_964236905.1. Classification (GTDB taxonomy): domain Bacteria; phylum Actinomycetota; class Thermoleophilia; order Solirubrobacterales; family Solirubrobacteraceae; genus Paraconexibacter. The sequence continues at coordinate 49,618 of CAXSFZ010000006.1, forward strand.
ATGTTCTGGACGATGATGCCGGGGATCAGGAAGTCCTTGTAGTTGTCGAAGCCCGGCGTCTGGATCGCCCCGCCGAAGACGTAGACGAAGAGCAGCACGAACATCACGGGCTGCACCGTCACCGCCAGCAGCAGGTCGGGGGAGCGCGGGAGGCGGACCAGGTTGCGCTCGGCGATGACGAGCGTGTCGCCCACCAGGCGGCTCACGAGGTCTCCTCCTGCCCGGTCTCGGCCCCTCGTCCGGTCAGGGTGAGGAAGACGTCGTCGAGCGTCGGGCGGCGGAGCTCGAGGTCCTCGACGTCCAGCCCGGCCTCCGAGAGCCGCTTGACCGCCTCGACCATCGCGCCGCCGCGCTGGCGCACGGTGAGCCTCACCACGCCCTCCTCCACCACGGGCCGCTCGTCCGACATCGCCCCGAGCGCCTCGATCGCCCTCGCCGGGTCGGCGCCCTCCGCGAGCGTCACCTCCAGGCGCTCGCCGCCCACCCTGTCCTTGAGCTCGTCCGGGGTGCCCTCGGCGATGACCTGGCCGTGGTCGATCACCGCGATGCGGTCGGCCAGCCGGTCGGCCTCGTCGAGGTACTGCGTCGTGAGCAGGACGGTCGTGCCGGCCGCGACCAGCTCCTCGACGGTGGCCCACAGGTCCAGCCGGCTGCGCGGGTCGAGCCCGGTCGTCGGCTCGTCGAGGAAGAGCACGGCGGGCCGGGCCACCAGCGCGGCCGCGAGGTCCAGGCGGCGGCGCATGCCCCCGGAGTAGGTGCTGGCCGGGCGCCGGGCCGCGTCGGAGAGCCCGAAGTCCTCGAGCAGCTCGGTGCCGCGGGCCTTGGCCGCGCCGCGCCGCATGCCGTAGAGCCGGCCGACCATCGTGAGGTTCTCGAGGCCGGTCAGGTTCTCGTCGATCGCCGCGTACTGCCCGGCGAGCCCGATCCGCGTGCGGAGCTCCGCCGCCTGGGTGGCCACGTCGAGCCCGGCCACGCTCGCCGTCCCCGCGTCGGGGCGCAGCAGCGTGGTGAGGACGCGCACCGCGGTCGTCTTCCCGGCGCCGTTCGGCCCGAGGAGCCCGAGGACCGTCCCGGGGGCGACGTCGAAGTCGATGCCGTCCAGGGCGTGGACGTCCCCGAACGCCTTGGTCAGCCCGCGGACGCGGATGGCGGGGGAGCCCTCCACGGAGGGCGGCGTTCGGTCGGTGGCGCGGTCGGCGGTCATGGGCATGCGAGCATGGTGCGGTCCATCCAGGTCAGATCTTGTCCGCGATATCCGCGAGACTCGGCAGGCGATGACGACCTCCGCCCGCCTGCTCAAGCTCCTGTCGCTGCTGCAGACTAGGCGCGACTGGCCGGGGGAGGAGCTCGCGCGCCGCCTCGAGGTGTCCTGCCGCACCATCCGGCGCGACGTGGAGCGCCTGCGCGGGCTGGGCTACCCCGTCGATGCGCTCACCGGGCCGAGCGGCGGGTACCGCCTGGAGGCCGGCACGGCCATGCCGCCGCTCCTGCTCGACGACGACGAGGCGGTCGCCATCGCCGTGGGCCTGCGGACCGCCGCCGGCACCGCCGTCTCCGGCATCGAGGAGACCTCCCTGCGCGCGCTCGTCAAGCTGGAGCAGGTGCTGCCGAGCCACCTGCGCCGCCGGGTCAACGCCGTCGGCGCGGTGACCGACACCTTCGCCCCGCCCGGCCCGACCGTGGACCCGGCCGGCCTGAGCATCGTCGCGGGCGCCTGCCGCGACCTCCAGCGGCTGCGCTTCCTCTACCGGGCCAGGGACGCCGTGGAGTCGCGCCGGGAGGTCGAGCCGCACCGCCTGGTCGTGCTCGGGCGCCGGTGGTACCTCGTGGCCTGGGACACGCGCCGCGCGGCCTGGCGCACGTTCCGCGTCGACCGCCTGAGCGAGCCCGCCTCCACCGGTGTCCGCTTCGCGCCGCGGGCGCTGCCCGAGGCCGATGCGACCGCCTTCGTCCTGAAGAACCTCGGGGGCGGCGTCGCGCGCCACCGTGCGCGCGTGACGCTGCACGCGCCGGCCGCCGAGCTCGAGGAGCGCCACGGCCCGCGCCTGCAGGGCCGCCTGGAGCCCGTGGGCGCCGCGCGCTGCGTCCTGCACACCGCCGACGAGCACCTCGACTGGCTGGCCATGCGCATCGGGATGCTGGGCGTGCCCTTCGAGGTGCACGAGCCGCCGGAGCTCGTCGAGCGCGTCCGCCTGCTCGGCGAACGCTGCGCGGCCGCCACGGGCGGCGGCGCGGCGTTCGTTGCGCGCTGACCGGCCCGGCCGCGTTCAGCCGATCCGGAAGCGCACGTGCCGCGGGACGGCGCGGTTGCCCGCCGCGTCGGTCGCGCCGAGCGTCAGCCGGTAGCTCCCGACCGGCAGCGCACGGCCGTGGGGCCGGAGCGGGAGCCCCGCGCGGATGCGCCCGGCGTGCCGGATGCGCGAGGCGCTGGCGACGACCGAGGAGCGCGTGCACCGCGCGCCGCGGCGTGCGTGCAGGCGGCACGCGCCCGCGGCGCGACGGCCCGTGCGCACCCGCTCGACCACGAGCCGCAGGCGCGCGGTCTCGCTGAGGGAGAACGCGACCTGCGCGGAGCGTCCGCGCCCGAGCCTCCGCGCGAGCGTCGGGCGGCCCAACCGGGGCCGGAGGCGATCGGGCGCCGGGACGCAGGGCGGCGCCGCGCCCACCGTCCAGGCCACCGGCGTCCGGGAGGTCCCGTCGGCGTTGGTGGCCACGAGCGAGGCCGTGACCGGCGCGGCGCTGCGCGTGGTCGCGGTGACGGGCACGCCGAGGGCCCCGGCGCCCGGCGCGGGCGTCGCCGGGACCGTGGAGAGGCGCCCGCCGTCGTCGAGCTCGAAGGCGGCGGAGGTCGGCAGGCCGTTCGGCGTCACCACCCCGGTGAGGGTCACGGCGGAGCTGGTGCTGCAGTCCCGCCGCGCCGCGCCGCCGGCCGCGAGGACCCCCGGGGCCTTCGTCCGCTCGTCGGCGCCGAGGTCCGGGGCGCCGACCGCGCGGGGGGTCCCGTCGAGCGCGAAGGCACCGAGCGCGGGATCGGGCGCGCCGGCGTCCTCGGTCGGCGAGCCGGGGAGCTCGCGCCCCGTGAGCGCGTCGAGCAGCGGCGGGCGGGTGCGCCGGTCCTGGGTGCCGGGTCCGAGCGCGACGCGGCCCTCGCCGGCCTGCGAGACCCGGCTCGGGTCGAGGCTCGTGCGGTCGACGTCGAGGTTCGCCGAGCCGTCGGTCGCCTCGAGGTCCGCGCCGGTCTCCCCGCCCTGCAGGATCGAGTTGCGGACCACGGTGACCTCGCCCGTCGCCCCCGGGTCGTCCACGACCCCGAGCGCCCGGGCCGCGCCGGCGGGGGCGAGGACGGTGGCGTTGACCACGCGCGCGGCGGCGGCCAGCACGGCCTGCCCCGTGCCCGCCTGGCTCGTGACGAGGCTGTCCCGCAGCAGGCCGCCGCGAAGGGCCAGCGCGGTCGCCGTCCCGGACTGGCGGATCGCGAGGCGCTCGTAGGTCGGGGCGGTGCCCGGCGCGTTGTCGATCAGGGCGTCCGACGTGGTGGCACCCCGGAGGTCGAGGTCGCGCAGCGTGACGCCGGGGGCGCTCACGTAGAACGCGGGGAAGTCACCGTCGATGACCACCACCGCCGGCGTCCCGGGCGCCGGGCCCTGGACGCTCACCTCGGCCGTGGCGAGCAGCAGGTTCGCCGCCAGGTGGTGCTCCCCGGCGCCCGCGGCCACGACGTCGCCGGGCGCCGCGGCCGAGAGGGCCACGGGCAGCGAACAGGGCGCCGCCGGGTCATCGCAGGGCACGGCGCCGGATCCGTCAGGGGTCGCGTAGCGCGTCGCGGCCCGCGCGTCCGCGGTGCCGAGCGTCGCGACGGCGACCACGGAGGCCAGGAGCAGGAGGCGGCGCACGGAGGCGAGGTTGCCACGAACCGCGGGGCCGGTCCATCCGCGGGGCTCAGCTCCCATCGCGGAGGGCCAGCACCTGCGCGAGCGTGTCGGCCTCGCCGGCCGCCTTCTCGGCGCGGTAGCGCTTGACCCGCGCGAAGCGGAGCGCCGCCCCGGCCGGGTAGCGCGAGCTCGTCTGCACGCCGTCCACCGCGACCTCCACCACGAGCTCCGGCCGCACGTGCACCGCGATGCCCTCGCGGTGGTCCTCGCGCGCGAGCAGCGCCGTCGTCTGCCACTCCAGCAGCTCGTCGGTGAGCCCCTTGAACGTCTTGCCGACCATCGCGAACCCGTCGCCGTCCCGCGCGCCGAGGTGGAGGTTCGAGAGCCGCCCGCGGCGCCGGCCGTGCCCCCACTCGGCGGCCAGGACCACGAGGTCGAGCGTGTGGACCGGCTTGACCTTCAGCCAGCCCGTCCCGCGCCGCCCCGCGGCGTACGGCGCGTCGAGCGCCTTGACGACCACGCCCTCGTACCCCGCCGCGACCGCCTCCTCGAACGTGGCCCGGGCCTCGGCCGCGTCCTCGGCGACGACGCGCGGCACCCGCTGCGCGGCGGGCACGAGCGCCTTGAGCGCGGCCGCGCGCTCGGCCAGCGGCGCATCCAGGAGGTCGCGGCCGTCGAGGTGGAGCAGGTCGAAGGCGAGGACGTGCAGCGGGACCGCGCTCGGCGCGCCCGAGCCGAAGCGCGAGGCGGTCACCTGGAACGGCTCGGGCCGCCCGTCGGGCCGCAGGGCGATCGCCTCGGCGTCGAGCACGAGCGCCCGGGCGGGGAGCCCGCGGGCCACGGCGACGACCTCGGGCAGGCGCGCGGTGACGTCGTCGAGGGTGCGGGTGAAGACGCGGACCGCCTCGCCGTCGCGGTGGACCTGGACCCGGGCGCCGTCGACCTTCCAGTCGACGGCCGCGGGGCGGATGCGCTCGAGGGCGGCCGTCACGTCGGCCGCCGTGCCGGCCAGCATGGGGGAGAGCGGGCGCCCGACGCGCAGGCGCACGGCCTCCAAGGCCTCGAGCCCGCCGCCCAGCGCCAGGCACGCGACGGTGGCGAGGTCGCCGTCGAGGGTGAGCGCGCGGCGGAGCGCCCCGGGCGCGACCCCGGCAGCGCGGGCCACCGCGTCGGCCATGAGCCCGGCGAGCGCGCCCTGCCGCAGGCCGCCGGAGAGCAGGTCGCCGAGGAAGCGCTGCTCGGCCGCGGTGGCCGCGGCCAGCAGCTCCCCCACCTGCACGCGCCGCCGTGCCTGGGAGCCGGAGCCGGCGAGCCCACCGAGGCCGTCGAGCGCCTCCTCGACCCGGGCCACCGTGAGCGCCGGCCGCGCCGCGGCCGGCGGCGGCTCGCGAAGCGCCGCCCAGCCCACGCCCACCTGGCGCTGGGTGAGCTCCCCGGAGAGCCAGGCGACCACCGGCGCCACCTCCTCCGGCGCCGCGCGCGCCAAGAGCGCGGCCAGCGCCCCGGCCTTCTCCGTGCGCTTCGGGGTCGCCGCGACCGTGGCCGAGGCGGTCACGACGTCGGCGAGCAGCAGGGCCACGGGACGAGTCTGCCCGAACGCCGCGGGGTAGGGGAGGACCATGCGGATCGACCTCTCGGGGCGCACGGCGCTCGTCACCGGCTCCACGAGCGGCATCGGCCGGGCGATCGCGGTCGGCCTCGCCCGGGCGGGCGCGGAGGTCGTCGTCAACGGCCGGGCGGCCGACCGCGCCGAGGCCGCGGCAGCCGCGGTCGCCGCCGAGGCCGGGGTGGATCCGGCGCGCGTGCGCGGCGTCGGCGCCGACGTGGGCAGCGCGGCGGGCTGCGCGGCGCTGCTGGAGGCGGCCCCCGAGGTCGACGTGCTGGTCAACAACGCCGGCATCTTCGAGCCGCAGCCCGTCTTCGAGATCCCGGACGCCGAGTGGACGCGCCACTTCGAGGTCAACGTCCTGAGCGGCGTGCGGCTGAGCCGCCACCACGTCCCGCGGATGGTCGAGCGTGGCTGGGGGCGCGTGCAGTTCGTCTCGAGCGAGTCGGCGCTCCAGATCCCCGCCGAGATGGTCCACTACGGCATGACGAAGACCGCCCTGCTCGCGGTCTCGCGCGGCATGGCCGAGTCCGTGCCGGCCAGCGGGGTGACGGTCAACTGCCTGCTGCCCGGCCCGACGCTGACCGAGGGCGTCGCCGCGATGCTCGATGCCGACGGTGACGCGCTCGAGCAGGCCGGCCGCGACTTCGTCGCCGCCGAGCGCCCCACCTCGCTGCTCGGCCGCCTGGCCTCCCCCGAGGAGGTCGCCAACCTCAGCGTCTACCTCGCCTCCGAGCAGGCGTCCGCGACCACCGGCGCCGCGCTGCGGGTCGACGGCGGGGTCGTGCGCGCGGCCATCGGCTGAGCCGCGCCCGCGGCGGCGCCGGCGCGGCCGAGCGCCGCCGCCTCCCCCTCTCGTCGAGTGGTCGATCCACCTCCGCCACGGAGGCGGATCGACCGCTCGACGGGGACGGGAGCCCGCACAGCGGGTAGAACCGGCCGCATGCTCGACTGGCCGCACACGCTGATGCTCCGAGGCGTCGCCAAGGGGATCCCGGACGGGAACGACCCGGCGCCGGCGTTGCGGAGGCTCATCGCCGCCGGGCTCGTGGCGCGGAGCGGCGACCGGACCTACGCGGTCACGGCCGAGGGGCGCGTCGCCCTCGGCGAGGCGCCGGAGGGGGACGGTGCGCGCCGGGAACCTCCCCGCTGAGGCCCCGCGGAGCGCTCAATCGGCCTAGGGCGCGACCGTGCGGCGCAGGACGCGCTCGTAGACGAGCGCCGCGGCGACGGCGCCGGCGACGGGTCCCACCACGTAGATCCAGACGTCGTGGAAGTTGCCGGCCACGAGGGCGGATCCGAAGGAGCGCGCCGGGTTGAACGATGCGCCGGACACCGGGATCATCGCGAGGTGGCCTGCGGCGATCGTCAGGCCGATGGCCACACCGGACGTCCCGCCCTCGGCGCGGTCGTCGACGGCGGTGCCCTTGATCACGAGCATGAGCACGAACGTCAAAACGGCCTCGGCGAGAAGCGCCTGACCGACCCCGACGCCGGTGCCCGGATGGGTCACCGACAAGGCGACCGGCCCGGGGGACACGGCGTCGACGACGAGGACGCCGAGCACCGCGCCGAGGAGCTGCGCGACCACGTAGGGGCCGACGGCCGACCAGGCGAAGCGACCGCTGGCGGCCTGCGCGATGGTGACCGCCGGGTTGAGGTGCGCCCCCGAGACGTGGCCGAAGCAGTAGACGCCGGCGAGGATCGCGAAGCCGAAGGCCAGGGCGATCACCGCCTTCTCCGCCGGCCCGCCGGCACCCCCGACGGCGAGCACCGCGCCGACGCCGAAGAAGAGCAGCACGAAGGTGCCCAGTCCTTCCGCCAGCGCGGCACCGAGCACCGACCCCGCCGCGACGGGCCCCTCAGGCGGATCGTCGAGGGCGACGGAGGGATGCAGAGCCATGACCCTCCAGTCTCCGGCGCGTCGTCGCTCCAACCCGCCGCCCCGACGGCTATGCCGTCACCGCCGAACACCGCCGACGCCGGCACCCGGCGAAGGCCGAGGCTGCACGTGGGCGTCCTATTCCCTCGGGGCGCGCTTGTCGAAGAACCCGCGGGTCCACCACGGGTTGCGACCCGAGCGAATGACCACGACCTGCGGGATGGCGGTCAGCGCGGCCAAGACGAGGAGGCCCGCCGAGATCCAGGAGCCCTCGAACGCCGACACCACCGCGAGCACGACGCACGCCAGGCCGGCCGCGCAGACGATGGGCAGCTTGAACCGCCAGTGCTGCGGCTCGGCTCCTGACGGCATCTGCGCAGCCTACGAACCGGCGGTGAGCAGCGCTCAGCCGACGCCCAGCCAAGCCACCGCGACCTCCCAGCGGGCGTTGAGACTGCGACGAGGAGAGCGCTCCAGCCTGGACGCATGACTTCGATCAAGCGTCTCACCCTCCCCCTCGCCGCTGCGGCCGCCATCACGGGCGGCGCCGGGGGCGCCGCCGTCGTCGCGACCGGGGTGGCGGGCTCCCGAACCGCCACGCGCACCGTCACCGTGCAGAGCGCCGCATCGCCCGCGAGCAGCGCCGCGAACGCCGCCGTGGCCGAGACGAGCACCGGCACGGCCCTCACCGCGGGACAGGTGTACAACCGCAGCAAGGGCTCGGTCGTCTACGTGACGGCGAGGGTCGACGCGGGCGCCCAGACGGCCGACGGAACCCAGTCGCAGTCGGGGACCGCGACCGGCTCCGGGTTCGTCATCTCCACCTCCGGGCTGATCGTGACCAACGCGCACGTCATCGAGGGGGCCTCCTCGGTCAGGGTCAAGATCGGCGACCGAGCCACCCAGACGGCCACGGTCGTCGGCGTCGACGCATCGACCGACGTCGCCGTGCTCAAGGCCGACGCCGGGGGGACCCCGTTCGCGGCGCTCACCCTCGGGGACTCCGCCGCCACGCAGGTCGGTGACGCCGCCTACGCGATCGGCAACCCCTACGGCTTGAACCGCACGCTGACCACCGGCGTGATCTCGGCGCTGCACCGCACCATCGACTCCCCGAGCGGCTACGCCATCGCCAACGTCCTGCAGACCGACGCGGCCCTCAACCCCGGCAACTCGGGCGGTCCGCTCTTCGACACCGCCGGCGAGGTCATCGGCATCAACTCGCAGATCGAGTCCTCGAGCACCGACGGCACGACCGGGCAGAACTCGGGCGTCGGCTTCGCCGTGCCCTCCGCCACCGTCAAGCGCATCGTCGAGCAGCTCGTCGCCGACGGCAAGGCCACCCACGCCTACCTGGGCGTCGCGACCTCCGACGCCACGGGCTCCACCCCCGGAGCGCAGGTCGGCACGATCGCCGCCGACGGGCCCTCGGCGTCCTCCGGGCTGCGCGAGGGCGACGTCGTGACCGCGCTGGGCGGCAAGGCCGTCGGGGACTCCGAGGACCTCTCGGCCCTGCTCGACGCGCACAAGCCCGGCGAGAGGATCACCCTGACCGTCGTGCGAGACGGCTCCCGACAGAGCATCCGGGTGACGCTCGGCACCCGCCCGGCGTCGGCGGCGACGAGCGCTGCCGCGTCCACGCCCTGAGCCGAGGCGCTCCACGGCGGGACCCCGACGCCCGACCCGGGACCTCGCGGCCGGCGCGCGCCTTCCCTCGCGCCGGCCGTTCAGGCGGCCAACCGCGAGCGGCGCCGCACGGCGGCGCGCGGCCTGGTGAGCTTCGCCTCCGTCACAACGCGACGCCAGGCGGCAAGTGAGTGAGTGATGGTTCCCGAGCGGTCGGACGAGGAGTTGCTGGTGGGCTCGCCTGAGCAGTTCGGGCTCTTCTACGCCCGGACCGAGACGGCGGTGCTCGCGTTCTTCCGCTCACGCGTGGAGACCCCGGAGCTGGCGGTCGATCTGACCGCTGAGTGCTTCGCCGAGGCGCTGAGATCCCGTCGGCGGTTCGACTCCTCGCGTGGCCCCGCCCGTGCTTGGCTCTTCGGGATCGCCGGGCACCTGCTCGCGCGCAGCGTCCGGCGTCGCCGCGTCGAGGATCGCGTCCGTCGTCGGCTGCGGATGGAGCCGATCGAGCTCGGCGACGCTGCCCTGGCGTCGGTGGAGGAGCTGTGCGGCGTCGATGTCGTCTCGGCCGCCCTGGAGGGGCTGCCCGAGGCCCAGCGAGAGGCCGTCCGCGCCCGGGTCCTCGACGAGCTGCCATACCGGCAGATCGCGGAGCGGTTCGCCTGCTCGGAGGCCGTGGTGCGCAAGCGCGTGAGCCGCGGCATCGCGGCACTGCGCAACCACCTCACCCAGGACCTGCCATGACCCGACTGCCCGATCTTCGCGACGAGCTCATCCGCGCCGCCCGGCGCCAGGACGCGCGTCGCCGCCGGCTCTCGTGGCGGCCCCTGGCCGCCGGCGCCGTGGTGGCCATCACCGTCTCGGGAGCAGCGCTGGCGGCCACAGGCTCCCGCGTCCCCGTGCTGGCGGGTCTCGTCCGCGACGTCGACGGAACCCCGCTGGTCCCCAAGCATCGCGCGGCGGTCCGCCGCCTCGCGCTCGAGGACCAGGTCCTCGCCCTCATCAACCGGGCGAACGAGGACGTCTTCAGCGTCCAGCCACGTTGCCGTCCTCCCGTCAGCGGCCACGACGCCGGACGCACCACCCATGCCGTGCCGCCTCGTGCGGCCCTGAGGCTCGTCGCGGCGTTTCGCCGGCCGTCCACCGCCGCCGAGCGTCGCGCGCGCACGAGCGGGATCCTGCGCGGCCTGCCGGGCGTCACGTACATCGACTACGTCCGCGGCGTCTCCACCGCGGATCACCTGCGGTTCACGGTCGCCGTCTCACGTAGCACGCCGCAGCTCTTCCGTCCGAAGCCCGGGTGCCTCGAGGCGCAGAACGACCGCCTCAGGGCGCTCGTCGCGCACCGCGGTCGACGGCTGCGCATCGCGGCGCTGAGGGCGTTCGGCTCCTTCCGCTACGGCCAGGAGAACAACCTTCGCGCGCCCACCGCCCCGCGGACCACCGTCAGCCTGATCGGGGCCGGCGCCGGACCGCTGCCCTTGCGAGCGTTCGAGACGAGGGGGCTCTTCAGCAGCGGCGCGAGCGCGGGAGAGCCCGTCAGGCTCACCGGGTTGGTGCCCGACGGCGTGGCGCAGATCACGATCGCCTACCCCAGGGACGCCAGCCGTGGCCCGGAGTACGAACCCCGGCGCTACGCCTCCGCCTACCGGCGGACCTTCCCGGTCACGGAGAACATGATCTCCGTCGCCGTGCCGCGTTCGGCGGGCGACGCCCTCACCGCGCGGCTGACCTGGCGCGACCGCCATGGACGGGTGCTCCGCGTGGTCGATCTCGGCCGATGACGGCAGCCACCGACCCTCCACGGGCGCCGGGACTCGCCCGAACCGGTGCGGCGGCCCGCGCTCAGACGGTCCGGCGGCGGCTGCGCACCAGCACGAAGCCGCTCGCGACGACCAGCAGGAGCAGCCCGATGAGGAACGCGAACCACGTCACGTCGGCGAAGAACTGGCGCACGCCGTGGTTGTGGTTGCCGAGCGCGCCGCAGACGGCGAAGTCCACGAGGGTGAAGGCCGCGAGCCAGATGAGCGCGCGGCGGGTGAGGACGTTGTCCTGGAGGAGGGTCATGGCCCGCAAGCCTTGCGCGACCGGCGCGCGCCGCGCATCGGTCGCACGGCAGATCTTCCGGCTCGGCCTCCAGGCCGATGCGGGGCTGCGGCGCGCGGGGTAGCGTCCGTGCTCGTGCGCAGCGTGGTCCAGCGGTGGTTCGAGCCGGCCCTCGCGCTCGCGGTGTGCGCGGAGCTCGAGCTCGTCGCCGACGGGCTGGCGCCTCGCCGCGGCAGCGGCCGTCGCCGCCGTGTCGGTCGACGGCGCGATGGTGATTCGCGGCGACGTCTCCTCCGACCTCGCCTTCGGGCCGCTGGTGAGCCTGGTCGGGTTGCTCATCGAGCGTGCGTCCGGCGTGCTCGTGCTCGAGACGGACGTGCTCTTCCAGCGCGCGACCGCCCTCGAACACGAGCGCGACGAGCACACCCGTCTCGCCCTCGAGGAGGAGCGGGGGCGCATCGCCCGCGAGCTGCACGACGTCATCGGCCACTCCATCAGCGTCATGGGCCTGCAGGCCGGCGCGGTTCGGAGCGTCCTGCCGCCTGAGCGCGCCGCCGAGCGTGACGCGCCGCTCTGTGTCGAGCGCACGGGACGCGAGGCCGTCGCGGAGATGCGACGCCTGATCGGGCTGCTGCGGAAGGACATGGACGACGACGGCCCGCGGCCCTCGCTCGCTCGCGTGGAGCCGCTCGCCGACGAGCTGCGCGGCGCCGGCCAGCGGCTCGCGCTCACCGTCGAGGGCGATGTGGACCTCCTGCCGGCGGGCGTCGACCTCGCGGGCTACCGCATCGTCCAGGAGGCGCTCACCAATGCGCTCAAGCACGCGCCCGGGACACGCGTCACGGCGACGGTCCGCCTCGCCGACCGCGTCCTCGACATCGAGGTCGTCGACGACGGCGCCGGCGCGGTGACGCGCGGCAACGGCCACGTCGGGCACGGCCTGATCGGGATGCGCGAGCGTGCCGTGCGCTACGGCGGCGAGGTGAGCGCAGCCGTCCGGCCGCAGGGCGGCTTCCGCGTGCACGCGCGACTCCCGGTCGGGGGCGGCTGATGGCGATCCGCGTCCTGCTCGTCGACGACCAGGCGATGGTGCGCGCCGGCTTCTCGATGATCCTCGGCGCCGCCGCGGGCATCGACGTCGTCGGCGAGGCGCAGGACGGTCGCGAGACGGTCACCGCGGCGGCGCGCTTGAAGCCCGATGTCGTCGTCATGGACGTGCGGATGCCCGTGCTCGACGGCGTCGCGGCGACGCGCCTGCTGCTCGCGCGCGACGAGGCCGGCGGCAGCGACGGGCCGCGGGTGCTCGTGGTCACCACCTTCGACGTCGACGAGTACGTCTACGAGGCGCTGCGCGCGGGCGCGAGCGGCTTCATGCTCAAGAACGCGCCACCGGAGGACCTCGTCCGCGCGGTCCCGCGTGCTTGCCGCGGGCGACGGGCTGCTCGCTCCCGAGGTCACCCGGCGCGTCATCGCCCACTTCGCCGCGACGGCCAGCTCCTCCCCGACGGCGGCCGCCGCTGCGGTCGGCGAGCTCACCGACCGCGAGCGGGAGGTCTTCACGCTCATCGCGCGCGGCCTGACCAACGCCGAGATCGGCGAACGCCTCGTCGTCTCCCAGGGCACCGTCAAGACCCACGTGGCCAACATCCTCATGAAGCTCGGCCTGCGGGACCGCGTCCAGGTGGTGGTGCTCGCCTACGAATCGGGGGCCGTGCGCCCCGGCAGCACGGCCGGGCGTCCGCTTGCGGCAGACCAGGACGCCGCCGGTCAGCGTTGACCGCTCGTAGGGCCCGAGCCGCACCGACCCTCGGTTGGGTCAGCACCCGGGGGCCGCGTCATCCGTCCCGAGCGACATCCTCCGTGAGCCACTGCAGGCACTCGGCGAGCGCGTCCCGTGGGTCGGGCCGCTCGACACGGAGCGCCTCGCGCAACCGGCGATCCGAGCAGAAGAACGGGTGCGTGACCTGCCACGGGTGGTCGGCGGCGGCGAACGGGACCCGTACCGGCTCCCAGCTCCAGTGGAGGAGCCGGGCGACCTCGCCGGCCAGTCCGGAGTAGTCCCAGTCGTAGGGGTCCACGACGTTGCAGGCCCAGAACCCGTCGGGGGCACGGTCGACCGCGGCAGCAACGGCCCTGCCGACGCGGTCGGTGGCGACGCGGTGGAACAGCTGGGTGCCCCCGTCGGGCAGCGGGAGCTCCCGGACCCCGCGAGCGATGAGTTCGACGAAGGTGCGCTCGCGCACACCGACGTGCGGGCCGTAGATGGCTCCGGGGCGCAGCGCCGTGACCTTCCCCCAGCGCCGCAGCGCGCCTTCGGCGGCCACGTTGTCGTGCGCGGCGGAGCCGCCGGGGTAGGGCGCCGAACGCAGGGGCGCGTCCTCGCCCACGGGCAGCGGAGTTCGCGACAGTGCGCGGGTGTCCGAGCCGTCGGCCATCCCGCTGTCGACACCGTGCTGGTAGACGTCGATCGAGGAGATCGCGACCAGGTGCGAGGCCCCGGCCCGGTTCGCGACGCCCGCGAGCTCGCGCGCGCGCCCGGCCGTGGCTCCTCCCGCGAACGTCTCCACGAGGACATCGGGTCGCCACCGCTCGACGAGCCCGCCCGCGGTCAAGAGCTCGTCGCGCGGCCCGTGGAGGTGCTCGACGCCGGCCACCTCCGGATGCTCGTGCGTCCCGCTGTGCGCGATCGCGACCGTGTGACGGTCACGGAGGTGCCGTACCGAAGCCGGTCCGACGGCCTTCGTGCCGCCCAGGATCAGGACCCGCATAGCGCAACCGTACAGTTGCTGAGCGGTTCGTGCCCCAGTCGCCGGTCACGATGGGGACGTCAGGCCGAGGCACCGAGACGGCTCTCCGACGGAGCCTCGTAGCGCCAGAGGGCCGGCAGGGCCGCCGCGAGCACGGCGCAGCCGGCGGTGCACGCGAGGCCTCCGGTGACGATCGAGCCGCGGGTGCCGGCCAGGGCCGCCACACCGCCTGCGCGCACGCCACCGAGCAGCGGCCCGCTCGTGTAGGAGAGCATCTCGATGCCGGCCATCCGGCCGCGGAGGCGGTCGGGAATCGTCGTGTTCCACAGAAGTCCGCGGAAGAGACCGGAGACGCAGTCGGCGGCGCCCGCGCAGGCCAGCAACGCCAGTGCTAGCCAGAGCGGTCCCGCCAGCCCGAAGCCCGCGACGGCGAGCCCGTAGACCGCGGCGGCGCAGACGATGGCACGCCCGTGGCGGCGGACGCCGCTGACCCAACCCGACAGCGTCCCGGCCAGGATCGCCCCGACGGCTTCCGCGCTGAACAGCAGGCCGAGCACCTGGGGGCCGCCGGATCCGGCGGCCACGGCCGGGAACAGCGCGACGGGCACGCCGAAGAACATCGCGTTGACATCGACGAGGTAGGAGCCCAGGAGGTCCTTGCGCGAGCGGGCGTAGCGCACGCCCTCCAGCACGGTCCGCGCGCTCGGGCGCTCGGCGTCTGCGGCCGGCGGCACCGGGCGCATCCGCGAGAGGGCGCAGAGCGACACCGCGAACGTCGCGGCGTCGACCGTGTAGGTGACCGTCAAGCCCGCCGCGGCGATGAGCAACCCGCCGAGCGCGGGCGTGGCGACGGCACCGACGTCGAAGCGGATGAAGTTCAGCGCCATCGCCGCGGGAAGGTCCTCCCGGCTGACCAGGCGCGGGAGCAGCGCGTCGAGCGGCGGGCGCTGCAGCGCGTAGCAGCCGGCGAGGAGCGCCCCCGCGACGTACAGCACCCACAGCGCCGGCACGCCGCGAGCCGCGTTGACCGCGAGGAGCCCCAGGGCGCCGATCGAGCCGAGGTCGGTCAAGGCGACGAGCTTGCGACGGTCCACGGCATCGGCGAGCGCTCCGCCCACCAGCGCGAGGGTGAGCATCGGAACGAGCTCGGCCAAGCTGATCAGCCCCACGGCCAGCGAGGAGCCCGTACGGTCGTAGACCTGATACGGCAGCGCGACCAAGGTGATCGCCGAGCCGGCCATGGACACGAGCTGCCCGATGTAGAGCAGGCGGAAGTCGCGGTGGCGGCGCAGTGGCGAGAGGTCGACCAACCAGGGCGGCATGCGCGCGGGACCGTAACGGTGGCGCTCGCATCCGAAGTCGGCCGGCGCATGGTCAGGCGGGTGAGGGAGGCGTCCGAGGCGCGCACCGCGCACATCAGTGCCGATGAAGGACACCGAGATCCGCTACCGCCCCGCGGAGCTCGAAGCCGTCTGCGGGTGCGGTCCGCGCCCCCTGCCTCGCCAACGCGAATCTCGCGGCGGGGAGCAGGCGAAGCGGCTGGTCACGAAGCTCGGCCGCATCACGCTCGCGTCGGCCGCTCCCGGACCGTACATCCACGGCGTGTACGCCGACGCCATCGCCAGCTCTGGGTGCCGAACTCGCCGGCTGCGACGCAGGGCGTTCCCTAGGACGGGAGCGCAGGCCACGGGCCACACCCGTCGAAGCCCGTCGCGTGACTCCGCGTGCCCTGATCGTGCAACGACGGTTGGAGCGGCCGCTTCTAGCGGCCGCTCTGCTGACCATCCCGGCGATCGCCCTCGAGCAAAGCAATCTCGGCGAGCCATGGGACACGCTCGCCACCGTCCTGAACTGGACGATCTGGACGGCGTTCCTCGTCGAGATCGTCGTGATGCTGCGCGTCGTCGACGATCGTGGCCGCTGGATCCGAGGACACCCGCTCGAGATGGCGATCATCGTGCTCACTCCGCCGTTCTTGCCGGCCGGGCTCCAGGCGGCTCGTGTCTTCCGGCTCCTCCGCCTGCTGCGACTGCTTCGGCTGGGTCTGCTCACTCGGCGTCTGCTGTCCACCGAGGGGGTGCGCGACGCGGCTGTGCTCGCAGCGATGACGGTGCTTGGGGGAGGGGCCGCTTACGCTGCCGTCGAGAAGGCTCAGCACCTCTCGGCGTGGGATGGCGTCTGGTGGGCGATCGTCACCGTGACAACGGTCGGGTACGGCGACACGTACCCTCACACGACAGCGGGCCGCTTGATCGCGATAGGCGTCATGTTCGTCGGCATCGGATTCATCGCGATCCTCATCGCGGCCGCGGCAGAGCGCTTCCTGCGCGCGCAGCGGGCAGAGCGAGGCGAGTTCGACGCGCTCGAACGTCGTCTCGACGAGATCATGAACCGCCTCGACGCACTCGACTCGGGCACTGGCCGAGGCCACTAGCCTGGATCGTGCACGAGTTGGCGTGGTGTGAGTCAGCTGGGGTGTGGGTGATGGTGGCAGCGGTTTCGGTTGAGTTCGGGGCCGGTCGGGGCGCCGCTGTGGTCCGGGATCGGCCGGGCTGCGGGGGTCGTGGTGCGTGTCGGTGGCAGGCTTCGCGGGGCGTCTGGCGGGGAGCGTTGCTGTCGACGATCTCGGCGGCCGGCGGGGCCGGGTCAGGCGGGTGCGGTGAGTGCCTTGAGCTTGTGGAAGGCGACGGCCAGTTCGGTCGCCCAGCGCCAGTTGGCCTGGATGCGCAACGTCGCGCCGCGGGCGTGAAAGGCCAGGCGAGCGGCGACGTGCAGCAACCGGTAGCGCAGCCGCTTGGGTTCGGCCTCGGCCAGCTCGCCGGACAGCAGCAGCCGCTGCGTCCAAGCGATCAGGTCGTGCGCGAGGCGGACCAGTTCCAGCCAGACGCGGTTGTGCTCGAACTCGCCGAACGGCATGTGCCGCAGGCCGGTGTCCTTGTCGTTGCGGATGTGGTCCTCCACGCGGGCGCGGGCGCGGTGGTCACGCTCGACCTCGGCGATGTCGCCGGTCTGGTCGGTGAGAATCGCCTGGAAGCGGTGCCCGTCATGGTCGGTGAACGACAGCTGCGCGCCGGGATCCGCGCGCTCGCGGCGCACAAGCACCCGCGACCCGGTCGGCCAGCCCGCCAGGTCGAGCTGCTTGGTGATCTCGGCAACCTGCCCGTTGGGGCGCTGGCTACCGTCCTGGTTGGCGGCGTCGATCCAGGCGTCATCGGGAATTTCGGCGATCGCGGCGCGGACCGGCTCGGTCAGGTCATAGCCGACTGGGTAGCGGATCTTCGCATCGCGGGCCCAGTCGATCAGCTGGTGGCAGGCGCCCGCCGAGTCGACCCTGAGCAGCAGCTCGATGCTCTCGATGTGCTCGGCGGGGATCTGTGCCAGCGCCTGCTCGGCGACCGCGATCTGGTCGGCGGTGGTGTTCGCGCCGGCATTGCCGGGTCGCAGCTCGCCGGCCAGCGCCTCGCCGGTCTCAGCCGCGGAGGCCAAACATCGGGTGAGAGCCGTAGCCGCCCTTGTAGGTCGGCTCGGCGCCCTCCTTCTCCGAATACGAACACAGCAGCGTCCCGTCAAGGGTCGACCGTCACCCGCTCGGGCGCGCCGGCCAGCTCCCACATCCGGGCGCGGGCGCGGGCATGCGCGGCGCGCAACCACTCGATCGCCTCGGGGTCGCTGGCGATCTGGTCGATCACCCGAAACGCCGTCGCGTCGGACGCCGTGGGCCCGAACAGCGCGGCCTGGTCGCGGACGGCCGCCAGGTCGGCCAGGCAGTCGCCGCCGTCGGCGAGCATCACCGTCAGGTGCCGGATCACGCAGCCTCGGTCACGGCTGCCGGCGCGCAGCTGCAGCGGCCCGAGCTCGCGCGACAACGCCCGCGTCAGGCCGCTCGCGTGCGACACCAGCCCCTGTCCGTCCGACGTGAATTCTACGGTAATGCAGCGTCCATCGTGCGTCACCCTCAAGGTGATCCTCCCGAGTCGATCCTTCACGCTTCGACAACGAGAAGAATCCCCGCTCAGGCGGACAGAAACAGCCGCCCCGATCACCGGGGCCGCTGCTGTTGATGCAAGATCCGGGCTAGGGCCAGTGGCGTGGATCTGACGCGGACAGTCACCGAAAGTCGGCGTGGTTCGCAACCCGATCTCGGAGAGGACGAAGAGAAAGATCCCGGCGGGGGCTCCGACCCCGACGCTACGTCAGCCGGAGCGGCCTGCCGCACCAGCGATGTCTTCGAAACGGTGGCGGCGTGGCGGACAGAGCGAGCAGTACGCCTACTCACCTCCTACGCGCCGCCACCGGCGCTCAGCTGGGCGTGCGCCTTTCGCACGAGTTCACCGTGGTCAGGGACGAGCTCAGGCGGCCTTCACTTCCTCCCACGCGCGCGAGTACTTCCCACCGTGGCGGAGGTGGCGGCGGATGTGCGCGGAGGGCTCCTTGATCGCCGAAGGGTCGTCGAGCTGGAGGGACTTCACCAGGGCCGGGTCGATGTTGTCGAGGCTGATCGAAGTGTTACTACTTGCGTAGTAATAGTTTTCGATCATCCACTTAGCCGACCGAGGGGCGATTCGCGAGTCGGCGTACCTGTGGGCGTGATAGTAGTTCTTCGTGTTCTTGAGCAACACCAACGTGTCAACCCACGAGAGGCGACCCTCTTTCGGATCCATGTACTTCACCTTGCGACCCTTGCTTTTCATAGCCGCAAACGATGCCGGCCACGCGTAGGCGATCCAGAGGTGCCCAGATGCAAAATCTTTTTCGAAGGCCGCCTGGGAAGTCCAGAAGTTGCGGACGAGGGCCTTCTTTGAGATGAGGAAGTCACGGATTTCGGAGAGCTCGTCGTCCGGCATATCCCAGGGATCGGAAACCCCCTGCACATAACCAGCTATGACGATGTTGATCGAATCGTCATACCAGGAGATCTTTCCCTTGTAGCGCTCGTCGAAGAGCAGGTCCCAGGACTGCCGCTTCGGCTCGACCTTGTCGGTTCGATACAGAACCGACTCGAACGACCAGGTATGCGGGATCGCGTACTGCTTCCCGTTGACCTTGCCCTCCTTGACTAGGATGGGAGACATACTCTTGAAGTTCTTGATCAGCGAAGTATCCCACGGCTGCAGTACCCCGAGATGGACGAAGTCCTGTACGATGTTGTTGGTTGGTCCGGCGACGTCAGGGCGAAAGCCGGCTCGGACCTTGCTCAGCGACTGGTCGTCATTGACTATCAACGTGTATTTCGGATTTGAGAACCCGGCGTGGAGGTACGGCTCGCAGAGTTGTCGAACGTCGTAGCCGGGCCACTCGAAGACGCGGAGGTTGCCGGGCTCATCGACGATCGGAGTTCGAGCCACCGCCTTGGCCTCGTCACTGCCGTACGCTGCCAAGAGCCCGGGAACGGTCATCGCTGCCGTAACGGTTCCGACCCGGCGCAGGAAGTCAGCTCGGCGCATCCCATCGCCGAGGCTCTCCATGTCACTTCCTGGTCGCTCCTCTTCCGTGCTCATCAACTCTCTCCGTTTCTCTATCGTGCGTCGATCACAGCCGTCGTCCGACTGAACGTGGCTGTTCAGCCGAACGTATCATCGAAACGGCCGATTAGCAATTCGCTTCTCGGTACACACTGCATCGGCTCGGCGTCGCTGAGGAAGCAGTCGACGCGGTCGCGCACGTGCTTGCCGACCGCGGTGTAGCGAGTCGACCAGGTCAAATGCCCGCGGGCGGAGTTCCTGGGGGTCGCCGACCCCCGACTGCAGCAGCAGGTGAGGGGAGTCGTAGGCGCCCGAGGCGACGATCATCTCGCCTCGACGCCGATCCCACGGACCTCGCCGCCGTGGTCGACCGCGAGCGCGACCGCGCGCTCGCCGTCCCAGCGGACCCGCAGCGCCAGGATCGAGTGGAGGACCGTCAGCCCCGCCGGCGCCGGCTCCAGGAAGGCGACCGCGCTCGAGCAGCGACGGCCGTCGCGCCGGCAAGACGGCTCCTTCGCGGTGGATGGCCGCGTGGTCGGCGCGCGTCAGGCGGGCCAGCGGCTTGACGCGCGGGGCGCGCCCGATCGTCACCGCTTGGCGCACCGTGACGCCGTCGGGCACCGAGCCGCGCTGCGGGACGAAGGCACGCAGACGCGCCAGCTCCCGGCCTCTCAGGCGCCCGATGTCGTGCCCGCTGCAGGCGATCGATCCGCGGGAGATGCGCTGCAGTCCGGCCGCCGCTCGCATCAGCGTCGACTTGCCCGCCCCGTTGGGGCCGACGACCGCCAGCAGACGCCCGCGCGGAGCTCGAGGCCCGACTCGCGGACGATCTCGACGCCGCCGGCGAGGACGCACACGTCTCGGGCGACCAGCAGCGACTCGGACGCGGGTGCCGGGTCGGCCGGCCGACGCGCCGCGGGCGGGACCCGATGGTCTCCTTCATGCCGCGCGCCGCAGCAGCCAGAGGAAGAGCGGGACGCCGAGGACGACCATCAACAGGCCGACCGGCAGTTCGCGGGGCGCGAGGACCACGCGCGCGAGCGTGTCGCTGGCGAGCAGCAGCGCGGCGCCGACGACCGCGGAGACCGGGACGACGAACGCGTGGCTCGACCTCCCGCCCGCCAGGCGCACCACGTGGGGCACGACGAGCCCAACGAACGTCAGCAGTCCCGCCAGCGCTGCGGCCGAGGCCGCGAGCAGTGCGGCGGCGATCGCCGCGCCGAGCCGGATCAGCCGGGGCCGGGCGAGGGAGGCGGCCACGTCGTCGCCCAGCGCCAGCCGGTCCAGCGGACGGATGAGCCCGCCGGCGAGCGCGAGGCCCGACGCCGCCGTAGGGCCAGACGGAGCGCAGCGCCTCCCATCCCTGCGAGGTGAGGCCGCCGGCCAGGAAGAAGATCGCCGACTGCACGCGGTCCGGGTACGCGGTCAAGACGGCCGTCGTACCAGCGCCGAACATCGCCGAGATCGCGATGCCCGCGAGGATCAGCCGACCGACCGATCCACGGGTGGGCCCCGACTAGGCGATCGCGAAGACGATGGCGGCGGCCAGCAGCCAGAAAGCAAGTGCCCCGATCGGCAGCAGCGCGATCTCGGCGGGGACCGCGAGGATGATGAGCACCGCGCCGAAGCCGGCGCCGCCCGTGACGCCGATCACGTCCGGTGAGGCGAGCGGGTTGGCCAGGGCGCCCTCCAGCAGCGCGCCCGCGACGCCGAGCGACGCTCCCACCAGCAGCGCGGTCAGCGTCCGCGGCAGGCGCAGTTGGAGCACGATCTCGCGAAGCGGCCTTGGGTCGGCGCGGCCGAGCAGCGCGTCGAGGACGTCGTGCGGCGGCACGCGGACCGCGCCGTAGGCCAGCGACGCCGCGAGGGCGGCGGCGAGCGCCGCGATGCTGGCCACGGCGACGAGCACGGGCCGCGTCGCGGCCATCAAGTGCGCAGGTACTTCCGCCGGACGTCGCGGATGGTGCGACCCGTGTCGGTGTAGGCCTGCAGCGGCGAGTTGCCCGTCGAGACGTAGATACGATGGTGCCGGGCGGCCTTCGTGTGCCGCCACGCCGGGGGTTGTTGCGGAGGTACGCTGCGATCGACGGCAGGCGGCTGGACGTCCCGTGGGGCACGGCGATCGAGCTGCGCGCGGGCGATGTCGCGCTGCTGGGCGGCGGCGATGCGGAGTCCTGCCGCGGCGTGCCCGACCAGTGCCGCGATCCGGCGCGTCGCGAGCGGTACGGCGTGGACGCTGGTGGGGTCCGGGATCCACACGCGCATCCCGAGCCTTCGCATCGCGGAGTGGCCGTGGTTCACGTCGGCGAGGAGAGGACGTCGGTCGGGTTGAACGCGGCGAGCTGCTCGACGTTGGGGCCGTCGGGGTGCGACAGCGTCAGCCGCTTGACGCTGTGCAGGCCGCGAAGAATCGGTCGTCGCCCCCGAGCGTGTTGGCGATGCCGACGGGTCGCACACCGACGGAGGCCAGGGTGTTGGCGGTGAAGGGGCTCAGCGCGACGAAGCGCCGGCCGCGGGCGTCGGCCGCCGACGGGGCGGCGAGCAGGCAGGCCAGCGGGGCCAGGGTCACGGCGCGGGCACGGATCACGGCGTGTGGGTCCAGGTCGCAGAGACGGTGCCCCAGGGCTCGCCGGGCTCGTAGAAGCCCTGGAAGGCGTCGGCACCGCCCTTCGTGATGGTGGCGGGGATGGCGTCGTAAGCCTCCGAGGTCGCGTCGGCCTGATGCGAGGCGGCGCCGGTCGGGTCGAGGTCGAAGAGCCGTACCCGCGTGCCGGCCTTGGCGCCAGCGGTGGCGCCGCCCATTACGAACGACAACGACGGAGCCGAGCCGACGTCGAGCTCGGGCTGCGCGAAGGTCAGGTGGATCCCGCGTTCGTCGAAGCGGAAGCTGACGCTGCCGCCGAACTGCCGCTGCGCGGCATGGCTCGTCGAGGTGCCGCTGGCGAACGGGAAGGAGAACGAGTAGACCAGCGGTGCGCTCGAGCCGGGTCGCACTTCGGCGCGGCCGTCCGGGGCCCCATCGGAAGTGTGCCCCCCCTTGGCCGCCGTGGATGTAGCGGACCCACCAATCACGCGGGCGCCAGACGAGGGCCGCCGAGTTGACGTTGCCGGTCGGCGCGGGCGTCGGCGACGTCGACGCGCCGCCGCCGGTACCCGGGCTGGCCGGGGCGCTCGCGGGTGCGGGTACGGCCGCGGGCGCGAACGCGGCCGCGCAGGTGATGACGGCCGCGATCCGGGCGGTGCCGATGCGCCCGGCCGGCAGGCGCCGGAGCCCCAGCGCGGTCCGCACCTTTTTGGCCGCACCGACAGTGAGGTTCGCCACGGCGCTGAAGCGCGCCGAGCCGGCGGAACCGTCCAGCGCCGGCCTGGCGCGCCCGTCCCTCAGCAGCGTGACCTCGTGCGTGCCGACCCTCGCCGTCGTGTGGCCTCCGGTCGCGTCGAGACGCGTCTTGACGCCCGTGATGGCGACGCGGTCGGCGTCGTGGCCCGTGCCGCGGACGAGCTGCAGGACGCCCGGGTGGGTCAGGCGCGCCACGGTGCCGATGGTGGCGGTGCCCGCCGGTAGGGTCGAGCCGCGTCGGGGTCGCCGCGGCGGGCGCGACGGCGACGAAACGAACGCCGGCGTTCGTGAGGGCCTTGGCGGAGGGTCCGCCGCGCGTGAGGCGCTCAGGCCGCCGGTGGCGGGCGCGGGTGTGGCGTGAGCGACGGCCGTGGTCGCGCGACCAGTACGGCGCCGAGCGTGCCCGCACGGAGAAGCGGTTCCATTAGGGCTGACGAGCCGCACCACGGTGGCTCCTGGCCGATCCTCGGTCGGTGGTTGGCCCCGGAACGGCCAAAGCCCCGCATGCGCCGGGCTTTCGGAAAAGCGGATGAAGGGACTCGAACCCTCGACCTTCTGCGTGTCAAGCAGTTGGCTATGCGCATGACGGGCAAAAGTGCGCATCGAGCAGTTGGTAGCCTGAAGGCGGCGGGGTTTACCCCGCTTCGGGTCATCAGTCAAACAGAAAGCGAGTGGGCGTGACGACCTCGGGGCAATCGGCGGCGGGGCCGCGCTCGTCGGACACGGCAGTCGCCGGCGTGCGCTCGCAGGGTGAAGAAACCGCGCTGCGCATCCGGGAGGCCGCCAGCCGGCTTTTTTTTGAACGTGGATATCACGCGGCGACCGTGCGGGGCATCGCGACGGCCTCTGGCTTGACGGTGGGTTCGGTCTATAACTATTTTGGCGGTAAGGAGGAGCTGCTTTTCAGCATTGCGTCGGACACCATGGCTGACATGATCGATGGCGGCCGCGCCGCGATTGCCGCACACGATTCAGCAGAAGCGCAGTTTCGCGCTTACATCCGGTTTCATGTGCGCTTTTGCGTGGATCGACGCTTCGAGGCACGCGTCGCCGATGACTTTCTCGACATTCTGCCGGCGCGGCGTCGACGGGCGGTCGTGAGCCGTCGAGACGAATACGAGCAATTGCTCCGCGACGTTCTTCGACGAGGCGAGCGTGAAGACAACTGGACCATCGACGAGATCACACTGATCGCTTCGGGGGTGCTCACGATGATCACCGACGTGCGACTCTGGTATCGGCCCGAAGGTCGCCTCCGGCTCGACGCGATCGCCGCCTACTACTCCGACTTCCTACTGCGCGCCTTCAAACCGTGAGCGACGGTGGGATGTGTCGGCCACCTCGACTATGGTGAGCCGACCGGCGAGCTCGTTGGGTCCACCGGTGCGGCGCTGGCTAGGCCGGCTCTTTCCCGAGCCGGCAGGTGCGCGCACTAGTTGGCGCGGAGGTTGCGCGCGTCAGGCCCTGACCGATTGACGACGGCGGCGGCCCGTGCGCCCCGCGGGGCCGCTGCGATCACGATGTCGAGTCAGCCGGCGACGCGGATGAGCTTCTTGTTGACGAACTCGTCGGCGCCGAAGCGGCCTAGCTCACGGCCAAACGCGGAGCGCTTGACGCCGCCAAAAGGCAACTCGGCACCCTCGAGCGGAGCGGCAGCGGCGTTGACGACGACCATGCCTGCTTTGATCTGGTCGGCCACGCGCAGAGCTTGCGTCGAGTCGTTGGTCATCACATAGGAGCCCAAACCGAACGGGGTGTCGTTGGCCAGCCTGACCGCCTCATCTTTGGAGGAAACGCGGTAGATCGCTGCGACGGGCCCGAAGAACTCCTCGTGGTAGGCGTCGTTGTCAGACGCGATGTCGGTGAGGATGGTGGTCTCGAAAAAGTTCCCGTCGTGGTTGCCGCCAGCTGGGTCTGTTGCGCTGGCGCCAGGCGGCGCGCCGCAGGCCCCGGGAGCCCAGCGCGCGGTTCGCCGATGTGGTCACCGCGGGCTGGCTTGGGGTCGAGATGTTCCTGGTCTTCGGCCGGCGTAGCTTCACGGCAGCCGAGGCTCCGCTGCGGGCCGTGCCCAAAGATGCTGCGCGTTCAGCGCTTCGCGCTCACGCGGAGGCGATCGTGCGCATTCTGGCGTGCGCTTCGGTGAGTACGGGGCGGAGGATCGCCTCTATTTCCTCGAACTGCGCTGGGCCTGCGATCAGCGGCGGTGACAGCTGGATGACGGGGTCGCCGCGGTCGTCTGCGCGGCAGATCAGGCCACGCCGATACAGCTCCACGGACAAGAAGCCGCGCAAGAGGTTCTCAGATTCCTTGTCGGTCCACTGTTCGTCTGAGTCCTGGTCCTTGACCAGTTCGACGGCATGGAAGTAGCCGGTGCCGCGCACGTCGCCGACGATAGGGATGTCGCGCAGCGAGTCGAGCATGTCGCGGAAGGCGCCTTCGTTGGCGCGCACGTTTTCCAAGATGCCTTCTCGCTCGAAGGCTTCCAGGTTCGCCAGGGCGATGGCTGAGCTCATCGGATGTCCGGCGAACGTGATCCCGTGCATGAAGGCATTGTGGCCCTCAAGGAAGGGCTCGGCGATTCGGTCTGAGACGATCGTGGCTCCCATCGGGGCGTACGAGCTCGTCAAGCCCTTGGCGGTGGTGATGATGTCGGGAGAGTAGTCGTACTTGATGGCCCCGAACCATTCGCCCAGGCGGCCCCAGGCACAGATCACCTCATCGGAGATCAGTAGGACGCCGTAACGGTCGCAGATCTCGCGCACCCGTTGCCAGTAACCCTCTGGCGGCGTAAAGCAGCCGCCGGCGTTCTGGACCGGCTCCATGATGACCGCGGCGACGGTCTCGGGGCCTTCGAACTCGATCTTGGCTGCGATCGTCTCCGCCAAGTCGTGGGCGGTGAGGTGCGGCATCCGGAAGGTGTTGGTGTTGGGTACGTGGTAGGCGCCGGGCATGAGAGGCTCGAACGGTGTC
>CAXSFZ010000006.1:75175-105021 GCA_964236905.1 uncultured Solirubrobacteraceae bacterium
TGTCCGTAGTCCGGTGATGCCCGTCGCCGCAAGAGCGCCCATCGACGTGCCGTGGTAGGCGATCTCGCGGGCGATGAACTTGGTCTTCTGGGGGTTGCCCGTCAGCTTGTGGTACTGACGCGCGAGCTTGAGCGCGGATTCGACAGCTTCCGATCCGCCGCCGGTGAAGAACACCCGGTTCAAGTCGCCGGGCGCCAGTTCGGCGACCTTTGCGGCCAGCTCGATCGACGGCGGGTGTGCCGAGGACCAGTTGGTGTAGAAGCCCAGATCCTTGGCT
This sequence comes from uncultured Solirubrobacteraceae bacterium, assembly GCA_964236905.1. GTDB lineage: Bacteria > Actinomycetota > Thermoleophilia > Solirubrobacterales > Solirubrobacteraceae > Paraconexibacter. The sequence continues at coordinate 75,453 of CAXSFZ010000006.1, forward strand.
TGATCTGCGCCCGCTTGGGCGATGTCGGCGCGCCCATGGCCGATGTTGACGCAGAACAGCGCCGACAACCCGTCGAGATAGCGGTTGCCGTGCTCGTCATAGACGTAGCAGCCCTCGCCGCGAGTAATGATCGGAATCTCCTGATCCGGCCCGTAGTCCCCCATGCGCGTGAAGTGCATCCACAGATGCCGCTGAGCCAACTCCTGAAGCCTGCCCGACGCTGGACGCGTGCTCTGAGTTGGAATGGTCTCGTCGCTACTGGCCATACGTCTCGCCTCGCCTCTCGTTTTATTGGAAACGGCCTGCGAACGCTAGCAAGACGTAGCGCTACTTGGCAACGGCCACGGCCTGCTTGACGCACTCTGGCTCTTCGTGTAGCCTCATTATATGAACGTTCGCTCAGGTTGGCAAGGGGCCTTTATCTCATGGCGATAAGCGCCGACGCAGTCGGCCACGAGGCCCGAATCAGCGAGACCATCGGCGAACATCAAAGCGCTTCTGCCTATGGCAATACAGGGCTGGAAGTGCTCGGCAGCCCGGCGCTGGTCGGCTTGCTCGAAGTTGCTTCGATGACCGCGCTGAACGCGTTTCTCGACGAAAGCGAGCGGTCGGTGGGAAGTTCCTTCGAAGTCGAACACACCGCGCCGACGCCGCTTGGAGCCGAAGTGACCGCGCGGGCCAGAATCGAATCGGTCGACGGCCACAAGGTGTGGTTCGCCGTGTCGGCTTCAGATGCCTCGGGCGAGATCGCCTCAGGTCGTCACGCACGGTTCGTCGTCGACGACGCGCGCTTTCGGGCCCGGGTGGAGAAGAAGAGCCGCGCGAACGCCGCGGCGTCGTAGGCCCCAGGCCCGTGGAGTCTTCAGTTCAAGTCGAGCGGCGAGGCACGGTGGCATGGATGACGCTCACTCGGCCCGACAAGCTCAACGCCGTCTCCTTCGATGTCAATGACGGGGTGATCGACGGCTTGATGCGAGCCGAACGAGATCCCGAAGTCCGCGCTGTGGTCTTGGCGGGAGCCGGTCGTCGTTCTCGGCAGGCCACGACTTGCAAGAGGGAGCCAACTCCAAGGTTGCCGGCGCATACAGCAGGCACGGCTTCTTGGCCGCCCATCGGGAAGTCGTCCGAAGGCTCTGGGCGTGCCGCAGGCCCATGATCGCCGCCGTGCGTGGGCACTGCTTGGGTGGAGGCTTCGAGGTCACTCTGGCTTGCGACATCATCTGACGCCGTCGTGAAAGGAACTCCATGACAGATAACGCAACGCCAGTTGCTCTGGTAACCGGTGCGGGAACTGGAATCGGCAGCGCAACCGCGCTCCGACTCGCTCGGGACGGTTACGCGCTTGCGCTGGCTGGGCGGCGCTCGGCGCCAATTGAGGCGGTGGCCGACCAGATCCGTTCCCACGGCGCAGCCGCAACCGCGATTGCCGGTGATGTCTCTACGCCTGAGGGCGCCGGCGACGCGGTCAGCGCGACGCTAGCGGCCTATCACCGCCTTGACGTACTCGTGTGCAATCACGGTGTGGGCGATTCGGAGCCAGTCGGTGACGACACGCCCGAGGGTTGGGAGCGAACGATGCGCATCAACCTGACCGGCCCGTTCTTGCTCGCACGGGCAGCGCTGCCGCATCTGCTCAAGCAGCAGGGCTGCGTTGTGACGGTGGCGTCGACCAACGGGTGGCTGGCCGGCCCGGGGTGGGCCTCTTACTGCACCTCCAAGGCGGGTCTGATCATGCTCACGCGGTGCTTGGCCAACGACTACGGTCCGATGGGTATACGTGCCAACTGCGTCTGTCCAGGATGGGTGCGAACCCCAATGGCGGATGATGAGATGACCGAGGTCCGCGAAGCGTGGAACGTCTCAACCGAGGATGCCTATTGGTTGTGCAGCCGCGACACGCCGGCGCGTCGCCCGGGTGCGCCCGAGGAGATCGCTGAGGTCATCGCGTTCCTTGCATCCCCTCGAGCCGCCTACGTTTCTGGCGCCGTCATACCGGTGGACGGTGGCGCAAGCGCGGTAGACACCTCGTCCGTACCGTTCCACGGGCCGCAGGAGCACCTGCGCCACCTGCTCCAGGTAGACTGACCCGCACGGGCCGGAGGTCGCTTGACGCCACTTCACGTGAGACGCCGCCCTGGCCTCAGCTCACCGGTCAGGCCTGTCAGGACCCGTACCCCTTTGAGTAGTGGCGTCAAAGCTCGTGTTCGACAGCACCTCCGCTCGGTCGCTGTGTGGGCTGTTGCTCGACGGTCCGCGAGACGAGCATCTTGTGCCCGCAGACCGCGAGGATGGCGGACGGATTGTCAGTCCCACGCTGAACGGGCCGGCGAGACGCCGACGGGCCTTCCACCTCGTGGCCTTCGTTCTTGATGTCGGCCGCTGTCGAGCGCATTGATAAAATACGCTTCCGCTACGAGCCGGGCGCCTGGCTGGACAGCGGCGGATCTCGGTCTCCGCCGCTGCTGATGCCGAAGCTCCATTTAGGTCCACGAAGGCCCAAACGCTGAGTCGCTGGTCGTCGGAGTAGCGATCGGCAGCGCCTCGGGATGCCGGCCTGCAGGAAGACGCTTCGAGCTGGCTGCGAGGCCACGGCCGGACCCCGTTCTTCGGTCCACTTGCTGTGAGAGCGGGTGGGTAGTGGTCGGGACGGTAGGGGCGGGCCGGACGCAAGCGCGCTGGGAGGTGAGCCCGGAGGGCGAGCCGAGCAGGGTGCTTGCGTCCGTGCGCGCCTGGTCGGCGGGGGTCATGCGGCGTGTTCGGCCGCCCAGGCGGCGGCGAAGGCGGCCGGAGTGCGTCGACCCAGGGCGGAGTGCCTGCGGCGGGTGTTGTAGTCCTTCTGCCAGTCGCCGATCAGCAATCGGGCTTCGGCCCGCCAGGAGAACGCCTCCTGGTCGAGCAGCTCGTCGCGCACGCGGGAGTGGAAGGACTCGACGAACGGGTTCTGCCACGGGGCACCGGGATCGATGTACTTGGTCGTCGAGCCGCTCTGGCGGCGCCAGTCGATCAGGGCGTGCGCGGTCATCTCCGGGCCGTTGTCGCAGCGCAGATGCTCCGGCGCCCGGCCCCGAGCGGCGACGATCTGCTCCAGGACCGCGACGGTCTGATCGGCCGAGATCGACCGGTCGACATGCATCACGAGCGCCTCGCGGGTGAACTCGTCGACCACGTTGAGCAGCTTCAGGACCCGGCCATCGCTGGTCTGGTCGAACTGGAAGTCGAACGCCCACGGCTGATCAGGGCGCTCCGCGCGCAGCCGGCCGTCCGGGGCGCTCGATTCGCCGGCCCGGCGGCGCTTGCGCGCCTTCCTCGGGACCCGCAGGCCCTCCTCGCGCCAAAGCCGCTGCACCCGCTTGCGGTTCACGCTCCACCCCAGCTCGGTGAGGTGATCGTGGGCGCGGCGGTAGCCCCAGCGTGGCCGCTCGGCGGCGAACGCGCGCAGCAGGCCGCGCAGCGCCTCATCGTCGCCCGCGCGGACCGGCGCACGGCGTTCGGTGGAACGGTGCTGCCCGACGACCCTGCAGGCCCAGCGCTCGCTGACGTGCAGACGGTCGCGAAGCATCGCGACCGCCGCCCGCCGGCGGGCCGGGCTCACCAGTTTCCCTTGGCGACCTCCTTCAAGGCCTGGTTGGCCAGCGCCTGGTCGGCCACGATCGCCTTCAACCGCGTGTTCTCGCGCTCGAGCTCCTTGACATCGTCGGCCTTCATCCCGCCGTACTGGTTGCGCCAGCGGTGATACGAGTTCTCCGAGACCTCGAGAACCCGCGCGACCTCGGCAGCAGGCCGTCGGCCTCGCGCAGCTTACGGACGATCTGCTCCGGAGTGTGCCTGCGTCGCTTCATCTTGAGTTCCTCGCTCGCCATCATCGATGACGCATAGAACTCTCACAAGCACCGGACCGGACCTACGGGGTCACGCCAGCCAGGCAAGCGAACTCTCACGCAACACGCGAGAGTCTTTCTCACCCAGAAAGGGCGCCGATTTGCAGGCGTTTGATGGCGCGGCGGGTTTCAAACCTGCAACCTCGCGCGTGTGAAGCGAGCGTTCGAGGAAGTGGTCTCTATAGGGAGCGCCGGCTCTCTATCGGCCTCCTGAGCGCGCGCGAGCGCGCGGCGTTGAGTACTCCCCTGTACTACTCCCTCTTGACAGCGCCAAAGCCAACTGGGGCGACAGATGAGCGAAGCCTCGCTGTGACGGAGTTTCTCGAGGAGCGGATGAAGGGACTCGAACCCTCGACCTTCTGCATGGCAAGCAGACGCTCTAGCCAACTGAGCTACATCCGCGGGATGGTGGACCGCTCGGAGTAGTCTAGCCCAGGCGGCGGCGGTGCGGGCGGACGCCTGCATCGGGCGCCCAGATCACGGCCGGCGGGCAGGCCAGCGGGCTCACCGCATGGTGGCCATCGTCGCGCCCGCGACGATCGGCGCTCTGTTCGTGCCGCCCCGGGGCTACTCGATCGCCGCTTGCGGTGTGCCGCGCAGGTCGGACCGAGCGATGAACGGCAATGCTCCCAAGAAGACGACCAGCCACACGCCGCCGAGGACGACCACGGCTTCCAGGCCGATGCTGATCGCCGCGATGGACGCGCCGAAGCCCGCGAGCACGAAGAGCTCGGCGTTGCGCATCCGACGTCGCTTGGCGGCATCGGCATCGCGGAGCTGCTGGCGGAAGGCGCGGACGATCGCGACGATCACGAGCACCGGAAGTGCGGCCCCGAGGGCGAGCAGCAGAACTGCACCGATGCCCTCCAACGCGGTCAGCGCGGACCCAGCTCGGCATTCTTAAGGCGCCGCGAGCAAACCAGGCTGCGGCAGTAGCTGCCACAATGGCGTACACTGTCATATATGGAGTTGAGACTGGAGAATCAGCGGGTACCCTGGAGCGGTGGAGTCCTCGACGCCTCGAGACCAGGCGCGTCGCGCGATGCTCACGGAGATATCGGACGTCGCGGTCGAGCTCTTCGTCGAGCAGGGGTACGAGCAGACGACGATCGGCCAGATCGCCGAGCGTGCACGCGTCCCGCAGCGATCGCTCTTTCGCTATTTCGGCACGAAGGAGGAGCTCGTCTGCGGCGAGCAGGACGGGCTGGGTGAGCTGCTCGTCGGCGCGGTGGCCGCTCAGCCGGCCGAATCGTCGCCCTGGGCCGCTCTCAAGACCGGGTTCGAGACGATCGCCGCTGCCCGACACACCCCGGAGCAGGTGCTGCAGATCACCACCCTCATCTTCACCAACGAGCCGCTCCGGGCTCGCTACAACCAGAAGCGACGGCGTTGGCAGCAGGTACTCGTCCCCGTGATCCGAGCGCGCTTGCACGAGCCGGCGCTTCGAGAGGCCGAGGTCACGGCGATGGCGATCATCGCGACGTCGTTCGCCTGCGTCGACGTCGCCACCGACCTCTGGGTCCGCGCCCGCGGCGAGGCCGATCCGTCCGCGTTGTACGAACGAGCCCTGATCGCAGCTCGCAGCTGACGCTTCTGAGAAGCTCGCCGAAGCGGATGAGCCCGATCGCCGGGATGGGGCACGATGCAGAGATGCTCGACGGAACCCATCGGCTCATGATGCGGGGCGTGCAGAAGGGGATACCAGACGGGAAGCCGCCCGCGCCCGCGCTCACGAATCTCATCGCGGTGGGCTTCGTCAGCCGCAGCGACGACGATACGTACTCGCTCACGCAGGCTGGACGAGCAGCCAGCCGGATCGACGGCACCTAGCTCGGTCACCCGAGGTGGATGGAGGTGCGATACGGCCCGCAACGCGAGAACCCCAGTATCTGCCGGGGTTTCTGGCGAAGGCGACGACCGGAGTCGAACCGGTGTGCACGGCTTTGCAGGCCGCTGCGTAGCCACTCCGCCACGTCGCCGCGAGCGGAAGTCTAGGGCTCCGGCGATCGTCGTCGTCGGCCGCCGGCGGGCGCTCCGCGCGACGGTGCCGTTGCTAGGATGCCGCGGTCCCGGGCCGTTAGCTCAGCTGGGAGAGCGCCTGCTCGACAAGCAGGAGGTCGCTGGTTCGAGCCCAGCACGGCCCATCGGAAGCCCTCGCCGCCGCGGGGGCTTCCGTGCGTTCGGGGCCGCTGGAGTGTGCGACCAAGGTCCGATGGCCGCCGGGCCGTCGCGCGCTCGACCATTGCCTCATGCGGTCGTCGGCCGCCTTATCCATCGGAGGCAGCATCATGAACACGTACATCTCGAAGCTCCCGGTCGCCGCGATCCTGGCCGGGGCTGTTGCCCTCGGCGCGGGCATCGGCCCCGGCTCGGCTCCCGCCTCACCGCCGGTGCGGAGCGCGCGAACCCACGCCGGCCTGACCGCCCGGGAGGCGGCCAACCGGCACTCCGCGCTGGCGCTGCTCCAGGGCGCCTTCGCGGGCGGCGATCCGCGCGCCGCCGCGGAGAAGTACATCGACGCGACCACCTACATCCAGCACAACCCGCAGTTCGGGAACGGGCGCGAGGCGTTCATCACGAGCGTGGAGGCCTTCGTCAAGCAGTCGCCGCAGCTCTCGCGGGTGAACACCCGGACGGTCGTCCAGGGGGACCTCGTGGTGGTCGAGGGATCGTTCAAGGCGAACCCGAGCGATCGGGGAACCGTGGTCGTGGACACGTTCCGCTTCAACGCCCACGGGAAGATCGTCGAGCACTGGGACGCGCTGCAGGCCGTCGCGGCCAGCACGCTCAACGGCAACCCGCAGGTCTGAGCGCCGGCACGCGCCACCCGCCGCCGGCGCTCGCGCCGGCGGCGGGCGTTCGGCGGGTGCCGGGCGGCTCAGCCCTTGACGCGGTAGACGAAGGAGTACTTCTTCCCGCCCTCGCGGGCGCTCAGGAGCATCTCGCCGCGGGCGCGCCTGAAGCGCCCGGTCCCGCCGGTGATCGCGAGCGTGCTGTCCTTCGCGTCGTAGAACGGGCCCTGGACCATGAGCTGCCCGCCCGCGAGCTGGAGGCTCCACGCGCATTCGTAGGAGGCGCCCGCGACGATCCGCACGCAGGAGCCCTGGTCCGTGCCGACCTGCCGCGCGTCCTGGCGGTCGAAGACCGGGTTGGCGAAGGTGAGGACGTCGCCGGGGCTGTCGCCCGGGGCGCCGGTGTCGGTCGTGGCGTCCGTGTCGGCGTGCTCGACGACGGAGACCGTCCCCACGCTCGCCGCGGTGCGCGCGGATCCGGAGGAGGAGGAGACGAGGGCGGTGGCGAGCGCTGCGAGGCTCGCCACGAGCAGGAGTGAACGCGTCATGGCGCGACCCTAGGCGTCCGGGTGGGGTCGCACAACCGGCCAGCACCTGGTTGAGCGCGAGCGAACCTCCGTGACGCCGGTGGGTTACGTTGGCGCCCATGCGGGGCCTCCTGCCGACGACCGCTGCGGGCCTGGCGGTGCTCGCCGCCCTGACGCTGGCCACCGGCGCGGCCAGCGCCCCGGCGCCGACGCTCCTGCGCACGGACGGCATCGGGCCGCTCCGGCTCGGCATGTCGCGGGCGCAGGCGCTCGCCACGGGGTGGCTCGTCGGTCGCGGACGCGGCTGCCCGCTCTTCGGGACCCCGCCCATCACCTACCGCTTCGGGGGCCGGGCACCCTCGCGGCTGCGCGGATCGGTCGAGTTCAGCCGCGGCCGCCTCACCGATCTCACCGTCACGCGCGGGGTGCGCACCGCGACGGGCGTCACCGTCGGCGCCACCACCCGGCGGATGCTCGAGCTCTCGCGGGCCGCCGGCTTCACCGCCGCCGCCGAGTACGTCCCCGAGTTCCAGGGCACCTTCGTGCGGGTGGTTCGCGACGGCCGGCAGGTCCTCGGCGCGTTCTCCGGCAAGCGCTCCAAGCGGGTGGAGCAGCTCTCCATCCCGGACACGGTCATCTGCGATTGAGCCCGCGGCGGCGCGGCGGGCGCCGGATCAGGACGCGCCCGCCCTGCTCGAGGCGCTCTGGGAGTGGCAGGTCGAGCAGTGCCGGGGCGCGTCGTCCCACATCAGCGCGTGCTCGGGTGCGATCCGCTTGGGCGGCTCGCCGTGGTGCTCGCGCACGTCCGGGCACCACAGGCGGTGGAACCGGTAGGAGTCGTAGTCGAGCACGGCGTCGTGGGCCGGGCTCCAGAGCAGGGGCCGTGCTGCCATGAGCGGTGTTCGCGGGAGCCCGAGCGGCCGGATCACTCGCGCCGCGCGCCTCGTCGGGAGCGCCGGTGCTCGGGCGGCGGGCGCGTCAGAGGGCGGCGAGCAGCCGCTCGAGATCGGCCTCGTCGTTCCAGGCGCCGACCGAGGCGCGCACGTACGGCGTGCCCGGGAGGCTCCGCACCGTGACGCCCGCGTCGGCGAGCCGCGCCGCGGCCTCCTCGGGCGCCGGCTCCTCCCAGGAGACGAGGGTGGAGGCGCCGCGCGGCGCGACGGGCCGCCCGGCGCCCTCCAGGCGCTCGGCCAGCCGCGCCGCCAGGCCGCTCGCGCGCGCGTGGACCTCCGCCCACCCGGCGCCTGCGAGCACGTCGTGGGCGGCGAGCGCCGCCGCGAGCACCTCGTTGGCCAGCGCGGGTGCGTCGAAGGCGCGGGCGTCGCTCCAGGCCTCGGCCTCCAGGCCGTCGTCCGGCGTGCTGAGGTTGAGGTAGGTCGGTGTGGCCACCGCGAGGCGCTCCCGCCAGCGCGGGGCGACCCACAGGAGCCCGGTGCCGACGGGCCCGCACAGCCACTTCTGCCCCGCAGCGGCGTAGAACGCGCAGCCCAGCGCCTCGACGTCGACCGGGACGGCGCCCGCCCTGCGCGCCGTCGAGGAGCACGGGGACCCGGTCGCCGAGCTCGGCGAGCGCCGCCGGGGCGAACGCGCCGGAGGCCCAGGAGACGTGGGAGCAGGCGACGAGCCGCGTGGCCGGGCCCACGGCCTCGGCGATCTCGGCGAGCGGGACCGCACGGACGTCGACCCCGAGCACGGCGCGTGCGGCGGCCAGCGGGCCGTACAGGCCCGGGTGCTCGTCGTCGGCGGTCAGCACCTCGTCCCCGCGGCCCAGGCCGAGCCCGGCGAGCACGCGCGCCATCCCGTCGCTGGTGGCGGTGGTCAGCGCGACCTCCTCCGGGCGGCCGCCGACGAGCGCCGCGTAGGCCGCGCGCAGCCGGATCCGGACATCGAGCGTCCCCTCGAAGTAGGCCTTCCCGCGGCCCTGCTCGGCGGCCGTGCGGCCCACCTCCTCCGCCGCCCGCCGCGCCGCCTCGGGCACCGGGCCGCAGGTTCCCGCGTTGAGGTAGGCGGTCGATCCGAACACGGGGAACTGGGAGCGCAGGGCGGCGGCGTCCATCGCTCGACCGTACCCGGCCGCCCGCGCGGGCTCGACTAGCCTGCCGCGCATGCAGGTGACCCTCCCCGACGGCACGCCCCTCGAGCTCGAGGACGGCGCCACCGGCCTCGACGCCGCGCGCGCCGTCGGCCCGGGCCTGGCCCGGGCGGCGCTGGCGGTCAAGCAGGAGGGGGAGGTCCGCGACCTCGGCGCGCCCCTGGTGCCGGATGCGCCGGTGGAGGTTGTCACGGAGCGGTCCGGGCGCGACGCGCTCGACCTCATCCGCCACGACGCGGCCCACGTCTTCGCGGCCGCGGTCCTCGAGCTCTACCCCGGCGTGAAGATCTCCATCGGCCCCCCGATCGAGAACGGCTTCTACTACGACGTCGAGCTGCCCGAGGGCGCCACGCTGACCCACGCCGACTTCGGGCGCATCGAGCAGCAGATGCAGCGCCACGTGAAGGCCGACGAGGCCTTCGTCCGCGAGGACGTCCCGGTCGCCGTAGCCCGCGAGCGCTACCTGGCCGAGGGGCAGGACTACAAGGTGGAGCTGATCGACGACCTCGCGCGCGGGAGCGAGACGCGGCCGGCGGTCGGGACGGTCTCGCTCTACACCAACGGCCCGTTCACCGATCTCTGCCGCGGCCCGCACGCCCCGTCCACGCGGCGGATCAAGGCGTTCAAGCTGCAGAGCGTGGCGGGCGCGTACTGGCGCGGCGACGCGAGCCGGACCATGCTCACGCGCGTCTACGGCACCGCGTTCTTCTCCCGGGCCGAGCTGGAGGAGCACCTCGAGCGCCTCGAGCAGGCCAAGGCCCGCGACCACCGGCGCCTCGGCGTGCAGCTCGGGCTCTTCACCTTCTCCGAGGTCGCGCAGGGCTCGGCGTTCTGGCTCCCGCGCGGGACCACGGTCTTCAACGAGCTCGTGAAGCTGAGCCGCGAGATGGGGGAGCCCCGCGGGTACGCGGAGGTCAAGACCCCGCAGCTCTACGACGCGCAGCTGTGGCAGACCTCCGGCCACTGGGGGAAGTACAAGGAGAACATGTTCCTCTCGGAGTCCGAGGGGGCCGAGCTCGCGCTCAAGCCGATGAACTGCCCCGGGCACGCGCAGCTCTTCAAGACCCAGCAGTGGTCGCACCGCGACCTGCCCGTCCGCTTCTCCGAGCCCGGGCTCCTTCACCGCAACGAGCTCTCGGGCGCGCTGCACGGCCTGCTGCGCGTCCGTCACTTCGCCCAGGACGACGCCCACGTCTTCTGCACCGAGGAGCAGGTGCCGGCCGAGGTCGCGGCCTGCCTGGAGTTCGCCTTCGCCACCTACCGGGTCTTCGGCTTCGAGGAGCTCACCGTCCAGCTCTCCACCCGGCCGGAGAACCGGATCGGGAGCGACGCCTTCTGGGACATGACCGAGGGGATCCTCTCCGGGGTCCTCGAGGAGCAGGGGATCGCCTACGAGGTCAACGCGGGCGACGGCGCGTTCTACGCCCCGAAGATCGACCTGCAGTACGCCGACTCGCTCGGGCGCTCCTGGCAGCTCGGGACGGTGCAGCTCGACTACAACATGCCCGAGCGCTTCGGGCTCTCCTACATCGGCGCGGACAACGCCGAGCACCGGCCCGTGATGATCCACCGGGCGCTGATGGGCTCCTACGAGCGCTTCGTGGGGATCCTCCTGGAGGACACCGCCGGGGAGCTGCCGCTGTGGCTCGCCCCGGTGCAGGCGATCGTGCTGCCCATCGCCGACCGCCACGCGGCGGCGGCGCAGGATGTCCTCGCGCGCCTGCGCGAGGCGGGCCTACGCGCGGAGGTCGACGCGCGTACGGAGTCCGTGGGGCGCAAGATCCGCGACGCCGAGCTGCGCAAGGTGCCGTACATGCTGGTGGTCGGCGACCGCGAGGCCGAGGACGGGACGGTCGCCGTGCGGCGCCACCGCGAGGGCGACGAGGGCACCGAGGCGGTCGGCGACTTCGCGGTGCGCATCGCGGCCGAGGCCGCGGCGCGCGTGCGCTAGAGGATGGCCGGCTGGCCCGAGCGGCTCGGCGGGCTGGCGGCACAGGAGCTCGGCGGCGGCCTCGTGCTCCACCACGCGCGCTCCCGCGCCGAGAAGCGCCGGGGGCTCGCGGGGCTCGACGCGCTCGGGCCCGAGCGCGGGCTGCGGCTCCCCGCGTGCCGCTCGGTCCACACGGTCGGGATGCGCTTCGCGCTCGATCTCCTGTGGCTCGGCCCCGAGGAGGAGCTGGTGCGGGTGGACGCGGGCGTGGTGCCGCGGCGGATGCGCTCCTGCCTGCGCGCCCGGAGCGTCGTGGAGGTGGTGGCGGGGGCGGCACCGCGCTGGGCCGCCGTGCTGGCGGACGCTTCCCCTGCGGCGCGCGGTCTGGCTAGACTCAGTGACGTTGACACCACACCACGCTGAGATCGCCGCGCCGACGCCGCGATCCACCCACCGATAGTGCCGGTCCCGAGAAGGTTCGACCGGCGCCCGCCCGAGCGGGACACCACCCGGATCAACGAGCGCATACGCGTTCCGGAGGTCCGGCTCATCGACGAGACCGGCAACCAGGTCGGGGTCATGCGCACCGACGAGGCACTGGGGTACGCCGCGAGCAAGGAGCTCGACCTCGTCGAGGTCGCGCCCGAGGCCAAGCCGCCCGTCTGTCGCGTGCTCGACTACTCGAAGTACAAGTACGAGCAGGCCCAGAAGATCAAGCAGGCCAAGAAGCACCAGCAGCAGATCGTCGTCCGCGAGATCAAGTTCCGGCCCAAGATCGCCGAGCACGACTACGCGACGAAGAAGGGCCACGTCGAGCGCTTCCTGCGCCACAAGGACAAGGTCAAGATCACGATCATGTTCCGCGGGCGGGAGGTCACCCATCCCGAGCGCGGCGTCATGATCCTCGACCGCCTCGCGGAGGATCTGGCCGAGCTCTGCCAGGTCGACCAGCGCCCGATCCAGGACGGCCGCAACATGACGATGCTGCTCGCGCCGTCCAAGGCGGTGCTCGCCGACGCCCTGGAGGACGGCCACGTCGACGACGGCGTCGACCTCGACAGCCTCGAGGATCGCGACGACCAGCTCCCCTCGGCGGAGTCGGTGCCGGAGACCACACCGGCCTCCGATCCCGCCGGAACGATCGCGGAGGGCACCGAGGCGGCGCCCGGCGACGAGTCGGCGGTGCTCGCCGGCGCCACGAGGGCCAAGCCGGGCCGGACGATCCAGTCCGACGCGGAGAAGCCGAACATCGTCGTGAGCGACGACGGCAACATCGTCGGGGCCGAGGACGAGCCGCTCGGTGCGCTCCCGCCGCCCCCGAAGCCGGCCGCGGCCAAGAAGGCCGCCGCCGCCGCCGCCAAGGCCCCGGCCGGCTCGTAGGCACGATCACGCAGGCGAGCGACGGGGGAGCGGCGGCTCGCGCTACCATCCGCCGCTGCTCATGCCGAAGATGAAGACCCATTCGGGTGCCAAGAAGCGCTTCAAGCTCACCGCGAGCGGCAAGGTCAAGGCGCGCCACGCCAGGACCAGCCACATCCTCGAGAAGAAGTCCGCGAAGAAGAAGCGCTACCTCGGCAACGATCTGGTGCTCGCCGACCAGGACGCCCGCCGCGTCAAGGTCCTGCTCGGAGCGAAGACGAAATGACCCGCGTCAAGCGCAGCGTCCACGCGAAGAAGAAGCGCCGCTCTGTCCTCGCCCAGACCAAGGGCTTTCGCGGTCAGGCGAACTCGAACTACAAGCGCGCGAAGGAGGCCCTGCTCAAGGCGGACTCCTACGCCTACCGCGACCGCCGCAACCGCAAACGCGACTTCCGCAAGCTGTGGATCACGCGCATCAACGCGGCCGCGCGCCTGAACGGCATGCCCTACGGCCAGTTCATGCACGGCCTCAAGCTGGCCGGCATCGAGCTCGACCGCAAGGTGCTCGCCGACATCGCCGTGCGCGACGCCGAGACGTTCTCCCGATTCGTGGAGGCCTCGCGAGAGGCCATCGCCGCCAAGCCCGCCCAGGAGCCCGTCGCCGCCTAGCCCCCTTTCCGCACCACCGCAGCACCCGGGCGTCGCTCCTCTCGCAGGACCGGCGCCCTTTCTTTGCCCCGACGCATCAAAGGGGTCTGACCCCTTTCATGCGTTGGTGGCGGACGTCACATGATCACCTCCGCACAGAATCCGCTCCTCAAGGAGATCAAGCGCCTGCAGCGCAGGCGCGAGGATGGGCGCTTCGTGGCCGAGGGCGAGGATCTGCTGGCCGCCGCCGGCGCGGCGGGCTGGCGGCCCGTCCACCGGCTCCAGGCGGGGGTGGACGTGGAAGCGGCGCTGCTCGACGGGGTCTCCGCGCTGGGCTCGGGCACCCGGGTGCTGGCGGTCTACGAGCAGCGCTGGGCGGCGGCGCCCGTCGGTCCGCTGGCGCTGTACCTGCACGGGGTCGGCGATCCCGGCAACGTCGGCACGATCCTGCGCGGTGCGCTCGCCTTCGGCGCCGGCAGCGTCGTCCTCGGGCCGGGCTGCGCGGATCCCTACGGCGCCAAGGCGGTGCGCGCCTCGATGGGGGCGCTCTTCTCCGTGCCCGTCGTGCGGGCGGAGCTCGCGGCCTGCCCGGCCCCGCGCATCGCGCTCGTCGCCCACGCGGGAGCGCGGCTGCAGGGCGGCGACGGCCCCGCGGGAACGCTCGTGGTGGGTGCCGAGCGCGACGGCCTGCCCGACGCGGTCCTCGCCGCCTGCGACCGCGTCGCCCACATCCCGATCGCCGGCGAGTCGCTGAACGCGGCGATGGCGGCGACCGTCGCCCTGTACGAGTGGACCCATAGGGTGGTGCGCTGAATGGAGCTGCTCGAGCGCATCGACGAGCTGCGGGCCGCGGCCGAGCAGGCGGTCGGCGCCGCCGCCGACACCGCGGCCCTCGAGGAGCTCCGCGTCCGCTTCCTCGGGCGCCGGGCCGAGCTGCCGAACCTCCTGCGCGGCGTGGCGCAGCTCGAGCCCGCCGAGCGCGGCGCCGTCGGCCAGGCCGCGAACGGGGCGCGGCAGGCCGTGGTGGCGCTGATCGAGGAGCGGGCGGCGGCGCTCGGCGCCGCCGAGCTCGACGCGCAGCTGCGCTCCGACCCCGTCGACGTCACGCTTCCCGGCGCCCCGGCCCGCCGCGTCGGGCGCCTGCACCTGCTCACCGCCACGCGCCGGGAGATCGAGGACGTCTTCCTCGGGCTCGGCTTCTCCGTCGTCGAGGGGCCGGAGGTGGAGAGCGTCGCGAACAACTTCGACAAGCTCAACCACGATCCCGCCCACCCCGCGCGCGCCCTGAGCGACACGTTCTACCTCTCCGAGCAGGTGGTGCTGCGCACGCACACCTCGCCCATGCAGGTGCGCGCGATGGAGCTCCAGGCGCCGCCGATCGCCCTCATCGTGCCCGGCCGCGTCTACCGTCGCGACTCCGACGCCACCCACACGCCGCAGTTCCACCAGGTGGAGGGGCTGTGGATCGACGAGGACGTCACGCTGGCCGACCTGAAGGGCGTGCTGCTCGCCTTCGCCCGCGCGATCTTCGGCCCCGAGCGCGACGTGCGGCTGCGGCCGCACTTCTTCCCGTTCACCGAGCCCTCGGTCGAGGTCGACGTGAGCTGCTTCCAGTGCCACGGCACCGGCTTCCTCGCCCGGACGGGGGAGCGCTGCAACCTCTGCAAGGGGACGGGCTGGCTCGAGATCCTCGGCTCGGGGATGGTCGACCCGAACGTGCTGGCCGGCATCGCGGCCCAGGACTACGACCCCGAGCGCTGGCAGGGCTTCGCCTTCGGCCTGGGGATCGAGCGCATCGCGATGCTCAAGCACGGCTTCCCCGACCTGCGCCAGCTCTACGACAACGACCAGCGCTTCCTGGGGCAGTTCGGATGAGGGTCCCGCTCGCCTGGCTGCGCGACCACGTCCGGCCGGAGCTCGGGGTGCGCGAGCTCGCCACGCGGCTGGCCATGACCGGCACGGAGGTCGACCGCATCCACCACCACGGCGTGGACGCGCTGGAGCACTTCGTGGTGGGCCGGGTCCGCCGCGCCGAGCCCCACCCCGACGCCGACCGGCTGCGGGTCTGCACGGTCGACGTGGGGGAGCGGGAGCCCGCGACGATCGTCTGCGGCGCGCCGAACGTGGCGGCCGGGCAGGCCGTCGCCGTGGCCCGGCCAGGCGCGATCATGCCCGACGGGACCCGCCTGAAGGCCGCGAAGCTCCGCGGCGTGGTCTCCGCCGGGATGATCTGCGCCGAGGACGAGCTGGGGCTGGGCGGCGACCACGACGGCATCCTGGTCCTCGAGGACGCCCCGGCGGCCGGGACGCCGCTGGCCGACGTGCTGCCCATCGCCGACGAGGTGCTCGAGCTCGAGATCACCCCGAACCGCCCGGACTGCCTGGGCGTCTACGGCGTGGCGCGCGAGGTCCACGCGGCGACGGGAGCGCCGCTCGGCCCGCCGCCCTGGGCCGAGGACCCGGGCTCTACCGCGCCGCTCGACTCCGCGCTCGCCGGCGTGGTGGTCGAGGACCCGGACCTCTGCCCGCGCTTCACCGCCCGGGTGTTCGAGGGCGTGGAGCTCGGCCCCTCGCCGCGCTGGCTGCAGGGGCGGCTCCTGGCCGCCGGGCAGCGGCCGATCAACAACGTCGTCGACATCACGAACTACGCGATGCTCCTGACCGGGCAGCCGCTCCACGCGTTCGACCTCGACCGAGTCGCCGGCCGCCGCCTGACGGTGCGCCGGGCGCGCGCGGGCGAGCGGCTCACGACCCTGGACGGGACCGAGCGCACCCTCGACCCCGACATCGTGCTCATCGCGGACGCGGACGGCCCGACCTCGCTCGGCGGGGTCATGGGCGGCCAGCGCTCCGAGGTCGCCTCGACGACCACCCGCGTGCTGCTCGAGGTCGCCACCTGGGACGGGCCCAACCTCAACCGGACCATGGCCAAGCTCAACGTCCGCTCGGAGGCCGGCGCGCGCCTGGAGAAGGGGCTGGCCCCCGAGCAGGCGCTCGAGGCCCAGGCCGTCGCCACGCGGCTCATGCTCGAGCTGACCGGCTGCACGCTCGCCCCGGGGACCATCGACGTCGGCGGGCCCGGGCCCGCGGCCCGCGTCATCCGCCTGCGCGACGCGCGCGTGGAGCGCCTGCTCGGCGCGCCGGTGGCCCGCGCGGAGGCGCGGCGGGTGCTCGAGGCGCTCGGCTTCGGCGTCGCGGCGGCCGAAGGCGGGCTCGACGTGCGCGTCCCGTCGTTCCGCCGCCACGACGTCACGCGCGAGGCCGACGTCATCGAGGAGGTCGCGCGGCTCTCGGCGCTCGAGACGCTCCCGAGCACCCTGCCCGAGAACCGCACGCTGGCCGCGGCGCGGCTCACCCCCTACCAGCGCGGCCGCCGCCGGGCCGAGGACGCGCTCGTCGGCCTCGGGCTCTCCGAGGTGGCGGGCTGGTCGTTGACGGGCGTCGCGACGCTCGAGCGCCTGCGGGCCGGCGGGCTGGCGCACCTCGGGCTGCTGAACCCGATGAGCGAGGCGCAGGCCATCCTGCGCCCGACCATCGTCGGCTCGCTGCTCGACGTCGCCGCCCACGACGTCGCCCACGGCACCGGCGAGCTGGCCCTCTTCGAGAGCGGCTCGGTCTACGGCGTGGGGGGGGAGGACGGGCTCGCGCAGGAGCACCACGCGCTCGCCGCGCTGCTGCACGGCCCGGTCGCGCCGTCCGCCTGGCGCGGCGACGCGGCGCCCGCGGCCGACTTCTTCGCCGTCAAGGGCGTGCTCGAGCACGTCCTGGCCACGCTCCGCGTGCCCGCGGGGTTCCGGCCCGCGGGCGACACCTGGCCGTTCCTGCACCCGGGGCGCAGCGCCGCGGTGCACGTGGGCGAGGCGCGGGTCGGGTTCGTCGGCGAGATCCACCCGGCGGTCGGCGCCGCCTGGGACCTGCCGCAGGTCGCGGCCGTCTTCGCGGTCGACCTCGCCAGGGTGCTCGCGGCCGCCCCCGCGGTGAGCACCTACGCCGACCTCACCTCCTTTCCGGCGCTCCGGCTCGATCTCGCGGTGGTGCTTCCCGACGAGGTCCCCGCGGCCCGGGTCCTCGAGGTGGTCCGTGCGGCGGGCGGGAGCCGGCTGGTCGACGTGCGCGTCTTCGACGTCTACGCCGGCGCGCAGCTCGGGCCGGGCCGGCGCTCGCTCGCCCTCCACCTCGAGTTCCGGGCGAGCGACACGACGCTGAGTGACGCCGACGTCGCGCCCGCCCGCGAGCGGGTCGTGCGCCGGCTGGCCGAGGAGCTCGGGGGGGAGCTGCGTGGCTAGCGCGCGCGTCCTCATCGCCGGGGCGAGCGGCTACGCGGGTGCGCTCGCGGCGCGGCTCCTCGCGCGCCACCCGTCCTTCGAGCTCGCGGCGATCACCTCGCGCTCGGACGTCGGCGTGCCGCTGCGTGCCCTCTACCCGCACCACCGCGTCGACGCGGTGCTCGAGGAGCTCGACGTGGAGGGCCCGCACGGCGAGGTCGACGCGGCGATCGTCGCCTATCCGCACGGCGTGGCGGCGCCGACGGTCGCCGCGCTCCGCGCGCGCGGGGTCAAGGTGGTCGACCTGAGCGCCGACTTCCGGCTGCGCTCCCTCGGCACCTACGAGGAGTGGTACGTCGAGCACACGGCGCCCGCGCTGCTTCCGGGCGCGGTCTACGGCCTGCCCGAGCGCTACCGCGAGGAGCTCCGGGAGGCCGAGCTCGTGGCGAACCCCGGGTGCTTCCCGACCGCCGCGGTGCTGGCCCTCGCGCCGCTCGCCCCGTACCTCGACGACGTGGTCATCGACGCGAAGACGGGCGTGAGCGGCGCCGGGCGCGCGGCGACCGACGCGACCCACTTCGTCGCCGTGGACGAGAACGTGAAGGCCTACGGCGTCGCTCGCCACCGCCACACGCCGGAGATCGAGCAGGAGCTCGCGGCCGCGGGCGCCCCGGCCGGGCTCGCGATCTCCTTCACGCCCCACCTCCTGCCCCTCGACCAGGGGGAGCTGCTCTCCTGCTACCTGCGCCTGGCCGACGGAGCGCCCCCGGCCGAGCGGCTGCTGGCCGCCGCCTACGCCGAGGAGCCGTTCGTGGAGCTCGTCGGCCACCCGCCCGGCGTCCGCGACGTGCGCGAGAGCAACTCCTGCGCGCTCCACGTCGTCGAGGACCCGCGGACGGGCCGCACGCTGGTCTTCGCCGCGATCGACAACCTGTGGAAGGGCACCTCCTCGCAGGCGGTGCAGAACCTGAACCTCATGCTCGGGCGGCCCGAGGGCGAGGGGATCGCGTGAGCTTCTTCGGCTCGCGCTGGGTGGAGGCGCCCGACGGCGTCGTCGAGGTCGGCGACGGCGGGCTCCCGCAGGGGTTCCGGGCGGCCGGCGTGGCCTGCGGGCTGAAGGCCGACGGGGGCCTCGACCTCGGGCTCCTGGTCTCCGAGCCGCGCGCCACGGTGAGCGCCGCCCGCTTCACGCGCTCGGGGGTGCTCGCCGCGCCCGTCCTGGTCACCCAGCAGCGCGCGCGGCTCGACGCCATCCGGGTGGTCGCCGCCAACTCCGGCAACGCGAACGCGGCCACCGGGAACCGCGGCCTCGACGAGGCCGCCCGGATGCAGGGAGCGGCCGCGATGGCCGGCCGCGCGGAGCCCGACCAGGTCGCGGTCTGCTCCACCGGCGTCATCGGCGTGCAGCTCGAGGGCCGGAAGGTCGTCGCCGGCCTGCTGGCCGCGGCGCGGGAGCTCGGTGACCACGCCGCGGAGTTCAGCGCGGCGATCATGACGACCGACCGGTTCGAGAAGCGGGTGACGCTCGAGCTCGCGCTCGAGGGTGGGCCGGTGCGGCTGAGCGCGCAGGCCAAGGGCGCGGGCATGATCTCGCCGGCCTTCGCCACCATGCTCTGCTTCGTGCAGACCGACGCGGAGCTCGAGGCGGCTACCGCCGACCTGCTCCTCGGCGTCTGCGTCAAGCGCTCCTTCGACCGCATCTCCGTCGACGGCCAGCTCTCGACCAACGACACGGTGATCCTGCAGGCCAGCGGCGCCAGCGGCGTGCGGGTGGCGCCCGAGAGCGCCGACGAGCTCCGCTTCGGCCAGGCGCTCGACGCGCTGCTGCGCCAGCTCGCGCTGCTCGTCGTGAAGGACGGCGAGGGCGCGCGGCGCGTGGGCCGCATCGTGGTGCGCGGCGGCGACGCGCGCGGGGTGGAGCGCGTCGCGCGCGCGATCGCCGACTCGCCGCTCGTGAAGACCGCGCTCCACGGCGGCGACCCGAACTGGGGGCGCATCGCCCAGGCCCTCGGGATGGCGCTGCCCGGGAGCGCCCCGCTCGTCTTCGACATCGCCATCGAGGGGATGCAGGTGGCGAGCGGCGGGCAGGCCGTCGAGCACGACGGGGAGGAGCTCGCGCGGCGGGTGCTGCGCGACGAGGTCGAGTACTGGGTCGGCCTGCCCGGCGACGGCGCGGAGACGGAGCTCTTCTTCTCGGACTTCGGGCACGAGTACATCACCATCAACGCGGACTACACGACATGACGCAGCGACCCGCCCGGGACGTCGGCACGCTCCTGGAGGCGCTGCCGTACATCCGCGAGTTCCACGGCAAGACGATCGTCGTGAAGTACGGCGGGGCGGCGATGGTCGACCCGGCGCTCCGCGAGGAGTTCGCCCGCGACGTGGTCCTGCTGAAGTACGTCGGGCTCAACCCGGTCGTCGTCCACGGGGGCGGCCCGGAGATCACGGAGTACATGGAGCGGCTCGGGCTCCCCGTGCGCTTCGTCGGAGGGCTGCGGGTCTCCGACGCGCAGACCGTGGAGGTGGCCAAGATGGTGCTCGTCGGGAAGGTCAACAAGGACATCGTCCAGCGGCTCGGGCGCCACGGGCAGGCCGCGGTCGGGCTGAGCGGCGACGACGGGAACCTGTTCCGCGTGGCGCGCCAGCGCGCGCCGGGCGGCGAGGACATCGGGTTCGTCGGGCGGATCGAGCGCGTCGACGTCGACGTGCTCAACCACATCGCCCAGGACTACATCCCGGTGATCGCCTCGGTCGGTGCCGACCGGGAGGGCGCCTCCTACAACGTCAACGCCGACGAGGCGGCCGCGGCGGTCGGCCGGGCGATGGGCGCCTACAAGGTCATGTTCCTCACCGACGTGGAGGGCTGGCTGCGCGACCCGGCCGACCCGGGCTCGGTCATCTCCGAGGCGCCGGCCGACGAGGTCGAGCGCGCGCTCGGCGCGATCCACGGCGGCATGCGCCCGAAGCTGCAAGCCTGCGTCGACGCGATCCACGGCGGGGTGAGCTTCGCCCACATCGTCGACGGGCGCGTCCCGCACTCCCTGCTCCTCGAGCTCTTCACCGACGCGGGCATCGGCACGAGGGTCCGGGCCGCCGCATGAGCGTCGTCGACGACCACCTCACCGCGAACTACGCCCGCTTCCCGGTCGCCTTCGCGCGCGGCGAGGGCGCGCGGCTGTGGGACGAGGAGGGGACGGAGTACCTCGACTTCCTGGCCGGGATCAGCGTCTCGAACGTCGGGCACTGCCACCCCGCGGTGGTCGCGGCGATTCAGCGCCAGGCCGCCCGGCTCCTCCACGTCGGGAACCTGTTCTACACCGAGCCGATGGTGGCGCTCGCCTCGCGGCTGGCCCGGCACTCGCTCGGGGACGGCTCACGCGTCTTCTTCACGAACTCGGGCGCGGAGGCGGTCGAGGCGGCGATCAAGTGCGCGCGCAAGGCGAAGCAGGGCGGCGACGTGGTCTCGCTGCACGGCGCCTTCCACGGGCGCACCTACGGCGCGCTGAGCGCCACCCCGCAGGAGTCCAAACAGGCCCCGTTCGCGCCGCTGGTCCCGGGCTTCCGCCCGTGCGCGCCGACGGCGGCGGCGATCACCGCGGCGGTCGACGACCGCACCGCCGCGCTGCTGGTGGAGCCCGTGCAGGGCGAGAGCGGCGTGCACGTCCTCGAGGACGAGGTGCTCCTCGCGGCGCGCGCCGCCTGCGACCGCCACGGCGCGGCGCTCGTCTTCGACGAGGTGCAGTGCGGCCTCGGGCGCACCGGGAGCTTCTGGGCCTTCGCGCAGTCGCCGGTGGTGCCCGACCTGCTCACCACGGCCAAGGGCCTGGCCGGCGGGCTGCCGATCGGGGCGCTGGTGGCGGGGCCCGGGTACGCCGACGTCTTCGCGCCGGGCGACCACGGCTCGACCTTTCCGGGGGGCGCCGTGGTCTGCGCCGCGGCTCACGCGGCGCTCGACGTGCTGGCCGACGAGGCGCTCCTGGCGCGCGTGCGGGCCCTCGGCGAGCGGCTGCGTGCGGGGCTCGAGGGGCTTCCCGGCGTGGCGAGCGTCCGCGGCCGCGGCCTGATGAACGCGTTCGACCTGGCCGAGGGCGGCGCGCCGGAGCTCGTCCGCCGGGCGCTGCTCGAGGAGCGCCTCGTGCTCAACGCCACGGGCCCCGCGACCGTGCGGCTCCTGCCGCCGCTCGTGATCGGGGAGGCCGAGGTCGACGAGGCGCTCGCGCGGCTCGGGCGGCTGCTGGCCTGAGGGAGGCGCCGCGCTGCTAGCGGACCGGTGCCGGCTCCGGCGCCCGTGCCGGCGCGATCCGCGGGTGGGTCGCGGCGCCGCTCTCGGCCAGGAAGAGCCGGACGCGCTCCATGATCTCGGCGTGGGTCTCGCCCCGGCGGCGACGGATCGGCGGGCCGAAGCGGATCTCGATCGGGTGGCGCGCGCCGAGCCCGCGGCCCGGCGCCCGCGACATCCAGCGCTCGCCCTTCGCCATCGCCGCGTGCGTCCCGGCGACGTGGACGGGCACGATGGGGATGCCGTGGCGGGCCGCGAGGACGGCGGCGCCCGAGCGGAGCGGGCCGACGCTCCCGTCGAGCGACCGCGTGCCCTCGGCGAAGATGACGAGCGACCAGCCCTCGGCGAAGAGGCGGTCCACCTGCCGGCAGTCGCCGAGCCCGCCGCCCTTGCGCTGCAGCGGCACCGTGCCGAACGCCAGCGACACCGTCGCCGCGAGCTTCGGGTCGGCGTAGAAGTAGTCGGCGGCGGCGGCCACGGCGGTCCGGCGCCGCCAGCGCGGCGGCAGCGCGCGCAGGAGCGCCGGCGTGTCCATGTGGCTGGCGTGGTTGGCCACGAAGACGACGGGCCCGTCCTGGCCGGCGAGCTGGTCGCGCCCGACGACGGTGCGGCGGGTGTAGGCGTCCATGCACGCCCCGAGCACCCCGCAGACGAGGACCTCGCGCGCGGCGCGCGCCGGCACCGTCCGCGCCCAGCGGGCGTCACGGGCCGCGGCCCGCTCTCCGATCTCCATGGGAGTGAGCTACTCCGGCGTGCCGGCGCGGTTTCCCGTGCCCGCCCAGGCGCGGCGCGCGCCCACCACCTTGCCCGGGTTCAGGTTGGCCCCCGGGTCGGCGCCCTCG
Organism: uncultured Solirubrobacteraceae bacterium; assembly: GCA_964236905.1. Taxonomy (GTDB): domain Bacteria; phylum Actinomycetota; class Thermoleophilia; order Solirubrobacterales; family Solirubrobacteraceae; genus Paraconexibacter. Next base: position 98,068 of record CAXSFZ010000006.1, read on the forward strand.
AAGAGCGCCTGCAGGAGCGCGACGCCCGGCGCGCTCACGTCCTGCTCGAGCCAGCGCGCGTGCTCCGTGCCGACGGCGTGGTGGTGCGAGAGCGTGCCCGGCCCGTCCACGAACGCCTGCTGGACGGCCCCCTTCACCACGTCGTACTGCTCGAGCGCGTCGCCTCCGCCCGGCGCGGGCGCGAAGGCGAAGGTGAAGTAGAGGCACGCGCCGGAGTGGTAGGAGTGCGAGAGGTGGCACATCAGGTAGCCCCGGACGCCCAGCTCGGCGAACGCGCCGCGGGCCGCGGCGCGGGCGCGCTCGTACACCTGCTCGAGGCCGCTCCACGGCGCCGCGGTCTCCGACACGTCGCCGAGGCAGCCCCGGTCGAGCAGGAAGTCGCGGATGTACGGCGTGTCGAACTTCTTCTGGTCGTAGAGCGCGCCCGGGGAGGCGCCGATGCAGACGCCGCCGTGCCGCGCCAGCAGCCTGCCGACCGCGCGGCGCTGCTCCCGCACGTGCGCGGCGGTCCCCTCGTAGCCGACGAAGGCCAGGCACATCTGCTCGAGCTCGAAGCCCTTGCCCCGGGTGAGGAAGGTGGTGAGCGCCCGGCGCTTGAGCGCGTCCACGAGGGTCCCGCGCCTGCGCGTGGCGAACGAGAAGCGGGTCTCGGCCGCGTCGGAGACGCGGGTGACCGACGCGGAGAGGTCGCTCGCGGCGAGCTCGGCCATCGCGGCGAGCCCGGCGCCGAAGGTCGGGAAGAGGTAGCCGAGGATCGCGCGCTGCTCGGCCACGCGTCGCACGTGGACGGTCGCCTCGGTGATGAGCCCCAGCCGGCCCTCGGAGCCGAGCACGAGCTCCCGCAGCGAGGGGCCCACCGACTGGGAGGGCACCGGGCGGGTGGCCAGGGTCCCCGTCGGCGTGACGACCCGCACGGCGCGCGTGAGGTCGGCGATGTCGCCGTAGCGGTCGGACTGCATGCCGCTCGAGCGCGTCGCGATCCAGCCCCCGAGGGTCGAGTGGGTGAACGAGTCGGGGAAGTGGCCGAAGGTCCAGCCCTGCCGGTTCAGCTGCTCCTCGAGCGCCGGGCCGAAGACCCCGGCCTGCACGCGCGCGGTGCGCGCGGCGGCGTCCACGGACAGCACGCGGTCCAGCCGCGCCATGTCGACCGAGAGCACCGTGCGCTCCTCGTCGGCCTCCGGCTCGAGGCTGCCCGAGATGCTCGAGCCGCCGCCGAAGGGGATGAGGACCGCGTCGTGGGCGAGCGCCGCCTGGAGGACCGCGGTGACCTCCTCCTCGCTGCCCGGCCGCACCACGACGTCGGGCACCCGCGGCAGGTCCCCGCGCCGCTGGCGCACGAGGTCGCGGATGCTCTTGCCGCGCGCGTGCACGACGCGGTCGTGCCGCTCGCTGCCCACGTGCTCGGCTCCGACGGCCGCCACCAGGGCCTCGTGGAGCTCGTCCGCCAGGACGGGCTCGGCCACCTCCAGCGCCTCGAGCGGGAGCGGCCGCTCCGCGATCCGGTCGACGTCCACGCCGAGCTGCTCACGGATGAAGGGCCCGAGCTCCGGCTTGTCCTCGTGGGTGAAGCTCACGCCCTCGAGGCCCCAGCCCCACCACTTCATCGCAGCCATCGAGCGAGGGTAGGGGGTGCGTCCGTATCCTGGCGACCCGATGCCCGAGACCGAGCGCACGCCGCACACCCGCACCGCGAGCTACCTGGCCGAGAAGGGCGAGGTCTCCCGCGTGCTGCTGCTCTACTCGGGCGGCCTGGACACCAGCGTGATGCTCAAGTGGATCCAGGACGAGTACGACGCCGAGGTGGTGGCGCTCACCGTCAACCTCGGCCAGCCCGGCGAGGACTACGACGTCGTCAAGGCCAAGGCGCTCCAGCTCGGCGCGATCGAGGCCGAGGTGGTCGACGCCCGCGAGGAGTTCGCCCGCGACTTCGTGGTCCCCGCCGTGAAGGCCAACGCCATCTACGGCCTGAACTACCCGCTGTTCACCGCGCTCGGCCGGCCGCTCATCGCGAAGCTCGCGGTCGAGTACGCCCACCGGCACGGCTGCGACACCATCGCCCACGGCTGCACGGGCAAGGGCAACGACCAGGTGCGCATCGAGGCCACGGTGGCCACGCTCGCCCCGACCCTCAAGGTGATCGCGCCCGTCCGCGGCTGGCAGATGGGCCGCGAGGAGGAGATCGCCTACGCGCGCGAGCACGGCATCCCGATCAAGGGCGGCGCGGAGCAGACGCCGTACTCCATCGACGACAACCTCTGGGGCCGCAGCTCCGAGGGCAAGTGGATCGAGGACCTGACCCACGCCCCCGACGACGACGTCTTCCAGCTCGTCACCCGCCCCGAGCTCGCCCCGGACGAGGCCGAGACGGTCGCGATCACCTTCACCGAGGGCGTGCCGACCGCGCTGGACGGCGAGGAGCTCGGCCTGGTCGAGCTCATCACCCGCTGCCAGGACCTCGGCATCAAGCACGGCGTGGGGATCGTCGACCACATCGAGGACCGCATCGTCGGCCTGAAGGTCCGCGACATCTACGAGGTCCCGGCGGCCACGCTCATCCTCCAGGCCCACGCCGAGCTCGAGCGCCTCGTCGGCACGATCCATCAGAACCAGTTCAAGGGCGAGCTCGACCGCAAGTGGGCCTACCTCGTCTACGCCGGCCTGTGGTGGGAGCCGCTGCGCACCGACCTCGACGCCTACATGGACGAGGTCAACCGGCAGGTGACCGGCACGATCGGGATCAAGCTCTTCAAGGGCCACGCGCGGGTGGTGACCCGGGAGAGCGCGAACGCCGTCTACGACGCCCAGCTCGCGACCTTCGAGACCTCGGGCGGCCTCTTCAGCCAGCAGGCCTCGCCGGGCTTCATCGAGCTCTGGTCGCTCCAGTCGCGCCTGGCCCACCGCCTGCGGGCGGGGCAGGCGGAGGCCGGGGAGCCGGTCACGGGCGACTGAGCGCCGGCCCGGGCGGGTGCCGTCCTGCGCCGCGCGTAGCATCCCGCTGACGTGGCCGGCCCCCCTGACGCACCGCTGGATCCCGACTCGCGGCGCGTCGTCGACCTCGGGCTCCTCGCGGAGCGCCGCGCTCGCCGCGCGGAGGGCGAGCCGGGGCTGCTGGAGCGGGCCGAACGTGCCGAGCGGCTCGTCGCGGAGCTCGAGCAGCGGCTGGAGGGCGCCGAGGAGCTGCTCGCCGCCGCTCGGCGGGAGCGGACGCAGCTGACGGGCCTCCTCGCCCACGCCGAGACGGGGCTCGCCGCGGGGAGCGCCGCGCTCGAGGAGCGCACGGCCGCCCTGCGTCGGGACCGCGACGCCGCCCTGGACCGGGCCGAGCACCAGCGCGCGCAGGCCACCCGGCTCCGCCTCGAGCTCGCCCGCCGCGACGTGGTCGACGAGGCCGTCCGGCGGCGGCTCGCCGCGTTCGCCGAGGCGCTCGGGGTCGTCCGGGTGCAGGCCGACGCGCGCGCCGCAGACCACGAGCGGACGCGCGAGGAGCTCACGGTCCTCACCGGTCGGCTCGCGGAGGAGCGGCTGCGCCGCGAGGCGCTCGAGGCGCTCGTGGCCCTGGAGCGCTCCCGTGCCGCGCAAGCCGGGCCGGGGACGGAGCGCGAGGGTCCGGCGCCCGGAGGCGCCGACGGACACGGGCCCACCGTCCGCGGCGTCCCGGCGGCCGGCGCGCCGGCGCCGTCCGCCCCCTCCGGGCTCGAGGCGCAGGTGCACGCGGCACTCGGGACGCTCCGCGAGGCGCTCGCGGAGGCCCGGCGGGAGGAGCGCGCGCGCGGCGCCCGCGAGGCGGACGTCGAGCGGCTCGTGACCGGGCTGGCCACGACCGCCGAGCGCCTGCGCGCCGGGCTCGAGGCCGCGGAGGCCGGCGCGCAGGCGGACCTCCGCCGACGGGTCGCCGCGGTGACGCAGGAGCTCGAGAACCGCCTGGCCGCCGAGCAGGCCGCCCGCCGCGCCGCCGAGAGCGAGCTGGCCGGGCGCGCGGCCGTGGAGCAGTCCGCCCACCGGGCCGCCGAGGCCGAGCTCGCCGGACGCCTCGGCCCTCCCGAGGACGACGACCCGCCGGCGGCGGACCCCGCGCCGCGGCCCGCCGCCCGGTCCGGAGCCACCGCCCTGCCGGCGGCCGATCACCCGGCGCTCGCCCACGGCGCGGGGGCGCCGGCCGGCCGGCCGGCCGCTCCGGTGGCCGTCGCGGCCGACCTCACGCGGGCCATGGAGCGCCTGCGGGGCCCCGAGCCCCCCGCGCCCGCGGCGGTCCGGCTGACCCCGCCCGCGCAGGGGCCGGCCCCGCCGCGGGCCTGGATCGCGCCGGCGCTCGCCACCCTCGACGCCCTGGACGCCGCCGCGTCCGAGCGGCTGCTCGTGGCCCTCCTGGCGGTGCAGGGCCCGCGGGCGCGGCGGCCGCTGCGCTACGCGCTCGAGCTCCCCCGGAGCGGCCGCCTGCTCGTGGCCCTCGGGCCCGGCGGCGCGAGCTCCGCCGGGGCCGACGTCCCGGGGAGCACTCCCGCTTTCGTCCTGCGCGGACCCGTGCGGGCGCTCGCCCCGCTGGTCGCGGGCGGGGCGCCCCGGCGGCTGCGGGGCGTGGCGGTGCAGGGCCGTCGGCGGCGGGTGCGGCGCCTGCTCCGAGCACTCCGCGCGCCCGTCGCCCTGGCGGAGCTGCGGGCGCTCCGCCCGCTGCCGGGCGACCTCCTCGCGCTCCTCTGCGCGGGGGTCCCCGCGGAGGCGGTGCTCGGCGCGGAGCTCTCGGTCGCCTGGGTCGTCGAGGGCGTCGGAGGGCCGTCGCGGACCCTCGTCCGGGCCACGCCCGACGGGCGCCTCGCGGTGAGCGCCGAGCCGTCGGACGGCGCCCGGGCGGACGGCACGGTGACGCTCGGCCACGATGCGCTGCTCGACGCGCTCGCGGGCGAGGCCGAGGTCGCCCGCCTCGACGGGGACGCCGCGGCGGTCGCCACGCTCCAGGGGTGGCTGCTCGACGTGCCGCGCCGGTCGGTCCCTCGGCGCTGAGCGCTCTCCCCAACGTGCGGCCTCGGCCCGCGCGCGGCCCGCGGTCACGTCCGCCAGGCCACCTACGATCCCCCGGGTCGTGACCGCTCCCGCCTGCGCCCACCTGCACGTCCACTCGGAGTACTCGCTCCTCGACGGCGCCGCCAAGATCGACGCGCTGGCGCAGCGCGCGGCCTCCTACGGGCAACCGGCGCTCGGCCTCACCGACCACGGCGTCATGAACGGCGCGGTGGAGCACGTCCTGGCCTGCCAGAAGCACGGGATCAAGCCCATCGCGGGCTGCGAGATCTACCTCGTCGACGACCACGCCGACCGTTCGCCCGGCCGCTACGAGCGCCACCACCTCACGCTCCTGGCCGCCTCCGACGCGGGGTTCGCCAACCTCGTGAAGCTCTCGAGCGCCGGCTTCCTGGAGGGGCTCCGGGGAGGCAAGCCGAGCCTCGACATGGGCCAGCTCGCGGCGCACGCGACGGGGGTGATCGCGCTGACGGGCTGCCTGGCCTCCCGCTTCTGCCAGCGCCTGGCCGACGACGACCCGGCCGGGGCCCGCGCCCACGCCGACGAGCTGCTGCAGGTCTTCGGGGCCGACAACGTCTACTTCGAGGTGCAGAAGAACGGCATCGCCGTCCAGGACAAGGCCAACGCCGGCATCGTGCGCATCGCGCGCGAGGTCGGTCGGCCGCTCGTGGCCACGGGCGACGTCCACTACCTCGGGCGCGAGGACCACCACCACCACGCGGCGCTGCTCTGCGTGCAGACCAAGAGCACGCTCGCGGCCCCCGCGATGTCGTTCGACACCAACGAGTTCTTCCTCAAGAGCAACGAGGAGATGGGCCGGGACTTCGCCGAGTGGCCCGAGGCGCTCGCCTCGACGCTCGAGATCGCCGAGCGCTGCGAGCTCGAGATCGAGCTCGACAAGCAGCTCATCCCGCGCTTCCTGCCCGAGGGGCAGGACGAGGGCGCCCACCTGCGCGCGCAGGTGCTCGCCGGCCTGCGCGGCCGCTTCGGCGATCCGGTGCCCGCGGCGGCGACCGAGCGCATGGAGATGGAGCTCGGGGTGATCGGGAGGATGGGCTTCGACGCCTACTTCCTGATCGTCTGGGACTTCGTCACCTGGGCCAAGGACCACGGCATCGCCGTCGGGCCCGGGCGTGGCTCGGCGGCGGGCTCGCTCGTCGCCTACGCGCTGCGCATCACCGACCTCGACCCGCTGCACCACGACCTCCTCTTCGAGCGCTTCCTGAACCCCGAGCGGGTCTCGATGCCGGACATCGACATCGACTTCTCGGTCAAGGGGCGCGAGCGCGTCATGCAGTACGTGGTGGAGAAGTACGGCCGCGAGTCGGTCGCGCAGATCATCACCTTCGGCAAGATGCTCCCGCGGGCGGCGACGAAGGACGCCGCGCGCGTGCTGGGTCACGACTACGGCGTGGGGGACCGGCTCGCGAAGCTCATCCCCGATCCCGAGCAGGGGCGCTCGCCGAGCTTCGACGACTGCCTGCGGGACGGTGCGGACCTCCGCAAGGAGTACGACGCCGACCCGATCGCCAAGCAGGTCATCGACGTCGCGCGCGGCCTCGAGGGCATCGTGCGCAACAACTCGATCCACGCCGCGGCGGTGGTGATCGCCGGCACGCCGCTCACCGACGTCGTGCCGCTCCAGCTGGCCGACGCGCGGTCGCTCGACGCCGACGGCAACAAGGTCTACAAGATGGTCACGCAGTACTCGATGAAGCCCGTCGAGATGCTCGGGCTGCTGAAGATGGACTTCCTCGGGCTGCGGAACCTCGACGTGATCGAGGCGGCGCTGGACATCATCGAGCGCTCCAGCGGCGAGCGGCCGGACATGGACGGGCTGCCGATGGACGACGCGGCCACCTACGAGATGCTCGCCAAGGGCGACTCGGTCGGCGTCTTCCAGTTCGAGTCGGAGGGGATGCAGGGCGCGCTGCGGCA
>CAXSFZ010000007.1:0-75659 GCA_964236905.1 uncultured Solirubrobacteraceae bacterium
GACCGGACGTCCCCTTCAACCACTGTTCACCAAGTCCGTAGGCAGGACACCTAGCCGACCCGAGTCGAGAGGGAGGACGTCGCCCGGAAGCGCTGCTCGCCGACGACTCTGAGCAGGCGGAGCTTGTCGTGGTCGTCAGTGCCTGGCGTTGCTGTGAAGACGAGCAGGACTTGGCCGTCGTCATCGGCGGTCAGGATCTGGCAGTCGACCTCGATGAGGCCCACGGTCGGAGACACGATGCGCTTGCGCTCCCCGCGTTTGGTGACGACGTCGTGTCGGGCCCAAGCCGCCGCGAAGTGTGGGCTGCGGTCGAGTAGGCAGCGCACGAGGCGCTCGCCGTCCTCGTCGGGACGGCGGGCGATTGCGGCGCGGAGGCCGGCAACGAAGTGCCGCTCATGGTGGTCTCGGTTCGCTTCGGGGTAGAGCGTCCGTTCCGATCCGGACACGAACCACCGGTGAAGGAGGTAGCGGTCCATGCCTTCGTAGTGAAGCTGAGAGCCGAGCAGCGCCGCGCCGGGAGCGTTCTGGGCAAGCGTGACGCCCAAGTCGGTCACCACCAGCGCGGGGGCATCGAGTCGGTCGAGCACCCGGAGCAGTGCCGGACCGACGTGGTCCAGGCGCCGCCGTCCACCAAGCGCGACGTGACCCGCGAGCAGCTGCAAATGCTCGCTCTCGTCTCGGGTCAGCCGTAGCGCTCGCGCGAGCGCACTGAGGACCGTCACCGAGGGCTGAGGTCCGCGCCGCTGCTCCAGGCGCGCGTAGTAGTCGGTGGAGATGGCGGCGAGCGCTGCGACCTCCTCTCGCCGAAGGCCTGCCGTACGCCGCCTCGGGCTGCGCTGGAGGCCGACGTCCTCCGGCTGCAGAGCACCACGACGTCGATACAAGAAGTCGGCCAGCTGCTCGCGGTCCATCACTCCTGGAGACTAGGTGGTGGCATACAGATCGTCGGCCTCTCGTCGGCGCCAGGGTCAGCGGCTACGCCGCTGTCGCACGGACCGCCACGAGGGTGTCGCGCAGCGTCAGCGGCTTCCGGCCGGTGAGCGTCTCGACGAGGTCCGTGCGCTGGTCGAGTCGGCCTTCGCGGACGGAGCGGCCGAAGCTGACGTACAGCGGGGCGACCTCCTCGGGGACACCGTGCTCGACGAGGCCGGCGGCGAAGGCCTGGTCGTCGAGCGCGACAGCTTCGACGGGGCGCCCGGCGAGATCGCTGTGGAGCGCCGCCAAGGCTGTGGCGTCGAGCAGTTCGGGACCGGTGATGTCGTAGGCCTCGCTCTCGTGGCCGGTGTCGGCGAGTACCGCCGCCGCGACCGCCGCGCACTCCTCGCGGGACACGAGCGCCACGCGCCCGTCGCCCTGATTGTGCGCGTAGGTGCCCGACGCGGCCGCCCCGCTGAGCTCGTTCGCGCGCAGCTCGCCGTAGAGAACCAACGTGTTGATATCGGATGGTCGGGATGACGACCCGCATCCATCACGTCTCCACCTCCAGCACCGGGATCGTCGAGCTGACGATCACCGACGCTTGTGCCGGGCGCCCATTCCTACTGCTGCACGGCGGCGGCGGTCCCCAGTCGATCGCCGCGTTCGCATCGCTGCTGGCTCCACGGGGCACGCCCGTGTCATAGCTTCTCCACCCAGGCTTCGGCGGCACGCCGCGGCCCGACGCGCTGCGGACCATCGGCCAGATCGCCGACACGCACCTGGCGCTCCTTGACCACCTCGACGTCGGCGACGTCACCGTCGTCGGGAACTCCATCGGCGGCTGGATCGCCGCGGAGATGGCGTTGCGCGACACCGCCGACCGCGTCGGCAGCCTGGTGCTCGTCGACGCGGTCGGCATCGAGGTGCCCGGACACCCGGTCGCCGACTTCTTCTCGCTCACCATGGCCGAGGTCTTCGCGCTCAGCTTCCACGACCCGAAGGTGTTCGCCGTCGATCCCGCCACCCTGCCGCCTGAGCAGCAGCAGATGATGGCCGTCAACCGGGAAGCGCTCTCCGTCTACGCCGGCGATTCCATGACCGACCCTGGCCTCGCCGCGCGGCTGGCCGGTGTCACCATCCCGACGCTCGTCGCCTGGGGCGAGAGTGACCACATCGCCGACGCCCAGTACGGCCCCACCTACGCCTCTGCGATACCGGGCGCGCAGTTCGAGCTCCTCACTGAGACCGGGCACATGCCGCAGATGGAGACGCCGAAGGAACTGGTCGCCTCCGTCCTGAAGTTCGCCGACGAAACGCAATCAGGCCGCCGGAGCCGATCCCTGTACCAGGTAACGGACGAAGCTGCGCGCGGACGACCGATGCGACGGTGACGCGGTGCTATCGCGGGCACAAACTTCTCCCGAGGATGTCGCTCTTCCAGAAACCGTCCGGCCTAAATAGCGATGCTTTCCAGGAGTTTCTTTAGTGGTGATCGACCCAGGAGAACGCTTCACACGCGAAAGGTCGCTGGTTCGAAACCAGCCGTGCCCATCGGTCTCGTTCTGGATCGAGGGGTTCGTCGAGCTCGCGGGCCGCGGGAGTGGGACGCCCCTGGTGTTCAGAGCGCCGTAGCTCACCCGCTCGGACGAACGGCCTTCGCACCATCGAGCGAAGATCGTTCAAGCCGGCGCTCTCGTGACGGAGACGTGCCGCGTCGCGCCTTCGCCTGGTGGTTCTTCGGTCTGAGACCTCAGCTCAGCTCGTCCGGGGCGTCATCGCGGCCGATGCGCAGCCGCCGGGGGGACGGTGATCGCAGGATTCCGACGACATCCGCCACTGCGAGGACCCAGCCCGAAGCGGTGGGAGCCCGTGCGATGAGCGACCACCTGCGTCCCGGTGGCTCCTACGGCGGTGATCGGGGGCCGTTGCGACGCCCGAGGGGGCCGATGCGGTCGTCGGGCAGCCGGCTCGGCCCTCTCGCCCGCGGACGCCCGAGCGCACGCCGGCGGCAGGGCCGATGCGGTCGCCGAGCAGCCGCTTCGGCCCGGTCGGCCGGCCCCGCGGACGTCTCACGCGAGGGCGCTGATTCGATCCGGGTCATGACCTCGTGAGGCGTTCGTCTGGGCCTTGTGAACCGCCCGGAGGGGCACCGCCGGACGACGACATGGACGGGCAGCCCCCGACGAGCGCCGCCGCGCGTCCCGCCGCGTCCCGCCGCGTCGTGCCCGACCGACCCCCGAAGCCCACGATGATCTGTTTGGATCACTCTTGACGTGGCTTGGCGAATCTGGAAGCGTCGGCTCGCGAGCCGCGATGCCCCTTCGTGGAGTGGTGTCGGGGCTTGGCGTTCGCCGTCGTCGCGATGAGCTTCGTCGTGGGCGTCGGGGCGATCGCGGGCGCCCGCCCGCGTCCTCACCCGTCACCGGTCACCCGAGAGGAGCTCGTCTTGAGCCAGTCCCCTGCAGTCCCCCCGTTGACCGTCGACCTCGGCGCCGTGGCCGTCGGGCTCAGCGACGAGGGGCTCCACCGCAACGTCGGCTTCTTCGGCCTCCTGTGGACCTCGGAGGCGTCCATCATCGGCTCGGGCTGGCTCTTCGGGGCGCTCACCGCGGTCGGCATCGCCGGCCCGTCGGCGCTGATCGCCTGGGTCATCGGGACCTTCATCATCCTGCTCCTGGCGCTCGTGCACGCGGAGCTCGGCGGCCTGTTCCCGGTCAGCGGCGGGACGAGCCGCTTCCCGCACTACGCGTTCGGGACGATGGCCGGGATGACCTTCGGGTGGCTGACCTACGTGCAGGCCGCCGCCACGGCGCCGATCGAGGTGCTGGCCTCGATCCAGTACCTGTCGACCTACAAGAGCCTCGAGCACCTCCACCTGTACCAGAACGGGTCGCTGTCGGGGTGGGGAATCGTCTTCGGCGTCGTGCTGATGGTCATCTTCACGGCGGTCAACCTGGTCGGGGTCCGCTTCCTGACGCGGACGAACAACATCCTCACCGTGCTCAAGGTGGTGCTCCCCATCCTGAGCATCATCATCCTCGTCGGCCACTTCCACGGGTCGAACTTCTCGGCGGGCGGTGGCTTCTTCGTCGACGGCGCCGAGTTGAAGTCGGTGATCCTCGCGGTCCCCGGCGCGATCGTGTTCTCGCTGCTCGGCTTCGAGCAGGCGGTCCAGCTCGGCGGAGAGAGCCGCAACCCACGGCGTGACCTGCCCCTGGCCGTCATGGCCTCGGTCGTGCTCGGCGCCTGCATCTACATCGGCGTGCAGATCGCCTTCATCGGGGCGCTCGACCCGGGCCTGCTGACCAACGGCCAGACCTGGACCGGCCTGGTCGACCCGACGACGAAGAACCCGACGCTGATCGCCCTGCAGGGCGCGCCGTTCTACGAGGTCGCCAGCCTGGCGGGCGTGGCCTGGCTGGCCACCCTGCTGCGCCTGGACGCCATCATCTCGCCGTCCGGGACGGGCCTGATCTACCTCACGTCGTCCTCGCGCGTGGCCCTGGCGCTGTCGAAGAACGGCTACGTGCCGCGGGCCTTCGAGCAGAGCTCCGAGCGCCGGCGCATCCCGGTCGTCGGCATCCTGGTGTCCTCGGTGATCGGCCTGCTGTTCCTGCTCCCCTTCCCGAGCTGGAACTCGCTGGTGGGCACCGTGGCCGCCGCGTCCGTGCTGATGTACGCCGGCGCCCCCGTCGCGCTCGGCGCGCTGCGCCGCCAGAAGGCCGACCTGCCTCGGGCGTTCAGCCTGCCGGCCGCCGGGGTGCTCGCCCCGCTGGCCTTCGTGCTGGCCAACTTCATCGTGATGTGGTCGGGCTGGGGCACGTACACCACGTTGATGCTGGCGCTGCTGATCGGCTACGGGCTGATGGCGCTCTCCCGCGCGCTCAAGCTCAACGACGAGCCGATCGAGCTCGAGTGGCACTCGGGCCGGTGGCTCGTCCCCTACCTCATCGGCATGGGCGTGATCATCTACTTCACCCAGTACGGCAGCGGGGGGATCGTCGGGGGCATCGGGATCTTCTCCGACGTGTTCGTCGGCGGCACCGGGGCGCTCGGACTCGGATGGGACCTGCTCGTCATGGCGATCTTCAGCCTGCTCATCTACGCCGTGGCGATGGCGTGCAGCCTCAGCCCCGAGGAGATCGACCAGAAGGTGCGCGACGTCTACCCACCCATGGACGGCCACTGAGCGACGACCTCGCGGTCAGGCCGGCCCTGCTCCGAGGCGGTTCGCGAGCCCGATCAGCGGCGCTGCTGCGTCGTTGAGCAATATCGCCGCCTGGTGACTACAGTCGCCGCATGACGCACGACCGCGGCGCGAGCGTCGAGCAGGTGAGCTGCGACGCGGTCGTGATCGGCGCCGGCCTCGCCGGCCTGTCCTGCGCCGTCGCGCTGCAGGACGCGGGCGCTTCGGTCTGCGTGCTGGAGGCAGACAGCCGGCTCGGTGGCCGCGTGCGCTCTGACCCCCGGCACGCTCCGGCGCTGCTGGAGGTCGGCGGGCAGTGGGCGTCCGCGCGGCACACCGAGCTGCTCGGCCTGGCCGCGCAGCATGGGGTCGAGACGATGCCGACGCCGCACGAAGGGGCAGACCTGGCCGACTGGGACGGACGCCTGCGGCGCTTCGAGGGGGCGTTCGAGACCTCCCCGGAGGGGCACGCGGCATACCGGGACGTCTGCGCGCAGATCGAGCGGATCGCCGCCGAGGTGGACCTCGAGCGTCCGGAGCGCTCGCCACGGGCCGAAGCGCTGGACGGTGAGACCTTCCTCACCTGGTTGCGCCGGACGACGTCCTCCGTCGAAGCGCGCCGACGGGTCCGGGTCGAGATCGAGGGGCTGCTCGCCGCGGAGGTCGGGGCGGTCTCCGCGCTTCACGTGGCGTTCTTCGTGGCGAGCAACGGAGGTCTCGAGCACCTCCTGGACACCGAAGGCGGCGCGCAGGAGCTCCGCTTCGTGGGTGGGGCGGCGCGGATCGCGGAGTCGCTGGCGGCGCGGTTGGAGGGCTGCGTCGCTCTCTCCGACCCGGTGCGCGCCATCTCCCAGGACGCGCGGCGAGTGACCGCCGCGAGCACGAGGAGGACCGTGCGCGCGAGGCACGCGGTGATCGCCGTCCCACCGACCATGGCGGGTCGCATCCACTACGAGCCCGCGCTGCCGGTCGTGCGCGACGCGCTCACGCAGCGCATGGCCCAGGGCAGCGTCGTCAAGGGCCTCGCGACGTACCGCCGCGCGTTCTGGCGGCGGAGGGGCTCTCGGGGCTGTTCCTCGGGGATCGCGGACCCGTGGCGTTGACCTACGACAACAGCTCCCCGGGCGGTCCGCCGACCCTCGTGTTCTTCGTGCTGGGAGGCCACGCGCGAGAGCTCGAGCAGCGCAGCGCGTACGGGCGCAGGCAGGTCGTGCTCGACGACCTGAGCCGCGTGTTCGGCGACGAGGCGGCGGCGCCGGAGCACTTCGTCGACCAGCTCTGGTCGCGCGAGCCCTACGTCCGCGGCTGCTACATGGGCTTCCTGGGCCCCGGCGGGTGGACGCAGGCGGGCATGGCGCTCCGGACCCCGGTCGGGAGGCTTCACTGGGCTGGGGCGGAGAGCGCGACGCACTTCTTCGGGTACATGGAGGGGGCGGTGCGCTCGGGTCGCCGCGCAGCCGCGGAGATCCTCGCAGCGCACACCTGAGGCGGTGTGGTGAGAGGGCCCGGACCGGGCGGAGCGGGCTCAGCGGCACAGGCGCCAGGTGGCGACGGCGAGGCCCTGCGCACAGCGGACCAGATCGTCGATGCTCACGTGCTCGCCCACCTGGTGCGCCCAGTCGATGTGCGACGGGCCGTACATGAGCGCCGGCGAGCCGGTCTCGAGCGCGAAGGTCGCTCCGTCGTACCACGAGCCGAGGCCGCCGAGGCTCGACGGGAGGCCGAGCGCGCCGTTGGCCCCGAGCAGGGCCTGAACGCTGTCGGTCCCGGCCGGCGTCTCGGACGGATTGAACTCGGCGTACCAGTCGAACCCTGGCGGATGCTCCGCAAGCCAGCTGTCGGCGGCGCACCAGCGGGTGAGGTGATCCTCGATCTCCTGGCGCACCGACCGCGTCCACCCGTCGGGATCGGCCTGTCGGGGGAGCACGAGCGCCGCCAGGGTCAGCTGCGCCCGGTCCGGGAGCATCACGTCCCAGCCGCTGTCGGCCGTGAGCCGGGCCGGGACCAGCGCCGGGAGGTCGAGCAGGGGGTGCTGCAGGTCCGCTCGGCTTCGCCACTCCGCGTTCAGGTGATCCACGCCCGCGAGGAGATGGCGGGCCTTCTCGATCGCGTTGACCGCGCCACCGTCGCGCCAGTGCCGCTGCGCCTGCTCGCCGTGGCCGGCTCGCCCGGGGATCGTGACGGTCGCGTAGGCACTTCCCCGGCACGCCGGCCACACCTCGAGGCCGCTCGGCTCCGCCACCATCGTGAAGTCGGCCCTCACGCCGTGCCGCGTGCACGCGAGCGCCCCGAGGCCGCTGGACTCCTCCTCGGTGTTGGTGCAGACGATCAGATCGCCGGCGAGCGCTCCGGTCCGGGCGAGCGCCTCGGCGGCGATCGTCATCGCCGCGATCCCGCCCTTCATGTCGCAGGCGCCGCGCCCGGAGATCTCACCGTCGCGGACGACCGCCGCGAAGGGATCGTGCTCCCAGCCGTCGGTCCGGGAGGCCGGGACCACGTCGATGTGGCCGTTGAACATGACCGAGCGCCCGCCGCCCGCGCCACGCAGTCGCGCGACGAGCTGCGGCCGGCCCGCGAAGGAGAACGCGTCGGGCGGGGAGAGCGGATGGTCGGCCACGTCCTCGGGGCTCGGCTCCCAGAGCTCCACCTCCGCACCTGCGGACCGCAGTCGGCGCGCCAGTGCCTCCTGCACCATCCGCTCCTCGCGTGCCGGCGCGTCGGCCCGGACGCGGCTCGTCGTGTCGTAGGCGATCAGCTCGCAGGTCAGCGCGACGAGCTCCTCGCGCCGGCTCGCGATGTCGTCGGCAAGCGCCCGCTCCTCGGCGCTGAGCTCGGCCGAGCGGAGGTTCCGGGTCATCGGACGCCGGTCCGGGCCGGCGTCTCCGGGCCGAGCTGACCGGCGTCGAAGCGTCCGACGTGTCGGCGGCCGCCGCTGGGTGTCTTCCGTTGCACAGTTGTTGAACAGAGCCTACGCTTGTCCCGTGATGCGAGCCCAGGCAGACGACGTGCAGGCTTCGACTTGGAGCAACTGGTACGGCAACGTCTCGTGCCACCCGCGGCGCGTCGCGCGCCCGGTGGACGAGGCGGAGCTCCAGCAGCTGGTCTGCGACGCGAGCGACGAAGGGCTCTCGGTGCGCGCCGCCGGTGCCGGCCACTCCAACGTGCCGCTCGTCTCGACCGACGGGCTGCTCGTCGACATGACCGCGATGCGCGGCCTGCGCGGGCTCGACGCCGCCGCCGGCTCGGCGACCTTCGGCGCGGGCACGTCGATCGCCGACGTCGGCCGCGAGCTCTGGCGACACGGTCTGAGCCTGCGCAACCAGGGCGACATCAACGGCCAGACGCTCGCCGGCGCCGTCGCCACCGGAACGCACGGCACCGGGCTCGAGCTGCCCTCGATCTCCGGAGCCGTGCGCGGCATGCGTCTCGTGACGGCAGGCGGCCGGGTCGTCGACGTCGACGAAACGTGGCCGAGCGCGCTGCGTGCAGCGCGCTGCAGCCTGGGAGCCCTCGGGGTGGCGACGGAGGTCACCGTGGACGTCGTCGAGGCGTTCAACCTCGTCCTCGACGGCTACGTCGTCTCCTGGCCCCAGCTCGCCGTCGAGCTGCCGGATCTGCTGGTCGGGCACCGCAGCGTGGCCGTCTACTGGTGTCCGCACGGAACGAATCCCTGGCTCCCGGGCATGGACGCGAGCCGGGGCGAGCAGGTCATGATCAAGACGATGGATCCGCGGGAGGCCCGGGACGCACCCGTCGGCGACAAGTTCCGCACGCAGTTCTGCGCCCCGGCCCACGAGGTCTGGCCGGACCCCTACGAAGCGGACTTCCACGAGTTCGAGTACATGATCCCGCTGGACCGGACGCTGAGCGCGATGGGCGAGATCCGCGAGCTCATGCAGCGCCACTACCCACAGATCGGCCTGCCGGTCGAGATCCGCTTCGTCGCGGCCGACGACGGTCACCTCAGTCCGTTCTCCGACCGGGCCTCCGGGGTGATCTCCATCTCCGGGCCCATGGGCGAGGACAACACGGCGCTGTTCCGGGACTGCGACCGGACGCTTCAGAGCTTCTCCGCCCGGACGCACTGGGGCAAGTGGCACGAGTTCGACGTCATGCGCGTCCAAGCGGCCTATCCCGGCTTCGCGGCGTTCGACGAGGTGCGGCGCGAGCTGGATCCCGGCGGGACGTTCCTGAACCCCCACCTCGAGCGCATCCTGGAGCGGCCGCGCGCCTGAGCGGCTCGGCCGCATGACCTGCTCGCGGCGTCCTCGGCCGTGAGGTCGGCGGCGGCGCCGCAGATGATTCCGGGAGCCGGCGCGCCGGCACCGTGACGCCACGCTCAGGTGCGCGGTGCGGGCAGCGGTCGCGGTCCCGTCCGCCTGACCGAGGCGTGGGCGCGCGCGAGACCCTCGATCTCGCACGCCACGTGATCTCCATCCTCGATCACGGTCGCGCCCGGCGTGCCGGTGCAGATCAGGTCGCCGGCCCTGAGCGGCATGGTGCGGCTCAGCCGTGCGACGATCTGAGCCGGGGAGAACACCATGTCGGCGACGGTCGAGCGACGGTGGACCTCGCCGTTGCGGATCGTGCTGATCGTCAGGCCGGCGAGGTCGTCCCCGCCCAGCGCACGCGCCTGCGCGAGGGGCACGATCGTGGGCGCGACGGCCAGGAACGTCGGGAAGTTCTTGCTCCAGACGAGGAAGCGCGGATTGCGCTGCAGGATGTCCTCGGCGGTCTGGTCCAGGAGGGCCACGACGCCTGCCACGTGGTCGAGCGCGTCCCCCTCGCTGACGCCCGCGCACGTGCGGCCCATCACCAGGCCGAGCTCCGCCTCCGCGGTGACCCTCGCGCTCTGAGCGGGCAGGTCGATCACCCCCCCGGAGGCGATGAGGGTGTGCTCGCCCTTGTAGAAGAAGACGGGTGCGTCGGGATACCGCTGTCCGAGGTCGTCGGCGTGCGCCCGGTAGTTGAGCCCGATCCCGAGGAGCTTGCGGGCTCCGCTGTCGGCTGTGTCGAACGCCTGCTGGGTCATCCGAGCTCCGTGTCTGCCCGGGCCAGGGCGTCGATGCCGCGTCGCAGGACGTCGTCGGCGGCGGCGAGCGACAGCCGGACCGTTCCGACCGGCGAGGCCCCGAAGGCCGAGCCGGGCGCCACGGCGACGCCGAAGTCGCGCAGCAGCCGGGTCGCGTGCCCGAGGCCGTCGGGCGATGCGCCGGGACGCACCCGGACCAGGCCGTAGAAGGCCCCGGCGGGCCGCACCCAGCCGAGGTCGGCCTCGCGAAGGAGACGGTCCACCAGGTCGCGGCGGCGGCGGTACTCGTGGCGCCGGGCCTCGAGCAGCTCACCCCCGAGGTCCAGTGCGGCGATGCCGGCGTGCTGGGCCACGGAGCTGCTGCAGGTGACGCAGCCCTCCTGGATCCGGGTGAGCGCCGCGACGACCGGCGCGTCAGCCCAGACGTAGCCGAGCCGGTAGCCCGTCATCGAGTAGCTCTTGGAGAAGCTGTGGACCGAGATGACGTGCTCTCGCCCGAAGCGCCGCGCCGGAGCGTGCGCGCCGTCGTAGGCCAGGTCGTCGTAGACCTCGTCGCTGATCAGCCAGCAGCCCAGGTCTCGCAGGCCCGCCACGACGAGCTCGACGCTCGCCGGCGCCAGCACCGCGCCCGTCGGGTTGCCCGGTGAGTTGAGGACCACGGCCGCGGGGCGCAGGCGCCGTGCCACGGCCAGCAGCGCCTCCGGATCGGGGGCCAGCGTCGCGGGGTCGAGCGGGTACGTCGCGAGGGGGGCCCGCAGCATCCGCGCCATCGCGCGGAGGTTGGGCCAGTGCAGCTCGGGCACCAGCACCGTCGCGCCGGGCTCGACCGTCGCGGCGAGCGCGAGCGCCATCGCGTTCGTGCCTCCTGTCGTCACGAAGGTCTCGGCGGCGAGCGCCGGGCCGGCACCGAGACCCTGCAGCCGGACGGCGATCCGTGCCCGCAGCTCCGGGACTCCCGCGGTGGCCGTGTAGCCGGTCAGGCCGGTGGACGCGGCGCGGGCCGTCGCCTCGACGACCGACCGGGGGACCGGGAGATCGGGCTGGCCGATGTCCAGCCTGGCGACATCGAGCCCGGCGGCGGCCTCGGCGAGGGTCCGGATCTGGGATCGCTCGGCGTCCGCGAGGAGCTCGACGAGCTGCGCACCGGGCACGGGCGCTCAGTCCCGATGCCCGGCTCGACGACGAAAGCGGAGCGTCGCTCCGGGTCGCAGCTGGCCGAGCGCGTCCAGGTCCCGGTCGCGGACGACGCCGATCACCGGATAGCCGCCGGTGGTGGGACAGTCGGAGAGCAGCACGATGGGCTTCCCGGACGGGGGCACCTCGATCGCGCCGGGGACCATGCCCTCGGATCGCAGCTCCTGATCGTCGGTGCGCACGAGGCCCGGGCCGTCGAGCTTCATGCCGATCCGGCTGACGTCGGGCGTCACGGTGTAGCTGCCGGCGGCCAGCACCTGGAGAGCCTCCGGCACGAACATGCCCTCACGAGGCCCGACGTCGAAGGCGACGGTGAGCTGGGCGGACAGGCCCGCCACGGGGACCGCGTCGACCGCTGGTACCGGCCCGCCGGTGTTGCCGAGCGGCAGGACGTCGCCCCGCCGCAGCGGCGCCGGGCCGAGCCGGCTGAGCGTGTCCGTGGAGCGGCTGCCGAGCACCGGCGCCACGTCGAGTCCGCCCGCGAGCGCCACGTAGGTGCGCAGGCCGGCCTCCGGGCGGGCGAGGGCCACGGTGGCCCCACCCGGGAGGCGAGACGCACGGTTCATCTCCAGCCCTCCGCCGTCGACGGACGCGTCGACGGGCGCCCCCGTGAGCGCGATCGTGGTGTCGCGCCCCAGGCGCAGGGTCAGCCCGCCCATCAACGACTCGATCGCCGCCGCTCCCTCCGGGTTGCCGACGAGGCGGTTGGCGAGGCGGAGCGACGCGCGGTCGGCTGCGCCGGCACGCGGAACGCCGAGATGGCGCCAGCCGGTTCGACCCAGGTCCTGGATGGACGCGAACGTCCCGGGAGCGACGATCTCCACCTCGCTCACCGATCGCCGCCGGGAGCGAAGACGACCCCGTCGCCGGGCGCGAGCAGCGCGGGACGCTCGGGCGAGGCCGGGTCGAAGAGGGTCATGGTCGTCGTCCCGAGGAGCCGCCAGCCGCCCGGGGTCGACGAGGTGTAGACCGTCGAGTACTCGCCCGCGATCGCCACCGTGCCCCGCGGCACCCTCGTGCGCGGCTCGGCCCGACGGGCGACGGCAAGCCGCGGGTCGCCGCCCACGAGGTAGGCCTGGCCCGGCGCGAAGCCGAGGAACGCGACGGTGTATCGCCCCGCCTGATGACGGTTGACGACCTCCTCGACGCTTGTGCCGAGCTCGCCCGCGACCTCCGCCAGGTCCGGGCCGTCGTAGCTCACCGGAATGCGCACCTCGCGTCTCGGCTCCCCAGCCTCCCGCGCGAGGCCCGCGGTGGCGAGCGCCTCGGCCCCCGGGCGCCGGTGTCGCCCCACCAGCAGCAGCGTGGTGTGCCCCGGGACGACCTCCTCGAGGGCGAGGGCGGCTCGGGCCGCGTCGTAGCGGCGAAACGCCGACGCGACCGCCTCGGGCGTCGGGAACTCGAGGAGGACCCCCCGCTCGCCGACGATGCGGCGAGCGGGCACCGACGCCTCGGGGGACGAGGACGGGCCGTCCCCGGCGAGACGAGGAGCTCTCACGAGCTCGGGCGGGCGAGCGGGACCGAGCTGGTGAGTGACGGATGGGCGGCGGGTGAGCGGAGGCCGTGGCGCAGGTCCGACATCCCGGCGTACGTCGAGGCGACGTTCGGCGCCCATCCCTCGAGCGCCGCCGGATCCAACCGGAGGACTTGGACGCCGATGGGGTTGCAGTTGGGCTCCGCGCCGGCGTCGGGCCCCCACATGGGCACCGCCAGATCGCCGCCCGGACAGGCCGAGCCGGCCATCAGGAGGTCCGTCTCGGCCAGCAGATCGAAGTGGTCGCCTGGCCGCGCCGGCGACGGCTTGAGGAAGTAGCGCCGATCGTCCTCGGTCAGCCCGGTCACCTGGAACACGTTGAGCACGTCGTGGACGTCGAACTCCGTCAGCCCGCGGGGCTGGACCGCGCGGACGAGGTTCGAGTGGCAGTGGAAGTCATAGGCCTTGCCCGAGAGGACCTGGGTCACGTACGGGTCGCAGCGCGTTCCCAGCAGGTCGTGACAGCCGGCGCCGTCCTCGTCGATCCCGTAGGCCAGCGTATCGGCGACGACCGTGGCCAGGGGACGCAGGAACGGGAGGCAGGACCACAGCCGTGCGCCGACCGAGATGTGCGTGCCGTAGAACTGCCGCGTGCGTGAGGCCCAGAAGCGCTCCCGCGGGTCGTGCCGGCTCCAGAGGTTCAGGTCGAACACCTGTGGGCCGTCGATCGTCCGCAGCCGGCAGACGTGGCCGGCGGGGACGATCCAGGATCGTCCCGAGCGGATCGGGACCACCAGCTCGTCGACGACCTCCGCGTCGTCCAGCGCCTCGGCGACACGCCGCAGCACGTCCGGAGCGAGCCGCAGTGGCCCCTCCTCTGCCGCGATGTACGCCGGCTGCGGTCGGGGTCGGTCCGCTCTGGTCGCCATACGGGAGCATGCTAACAGTGCTCAACAACTGCGCAAACTGCGGGAACCGGGCGTGGCCGGTGGCTCGCCTCAGGGGATCAGGAGCTGGCGCAGCGCCTGTCCCTTCCCCAACTCCGCGAGGGCGTCCGGGGCATCAGCCAGCGGACGGCGAGCCGAGACCAGGACCTCGAGCTCCAAGCTGCCCTGCATGAACAGGTCCACGAGCATCGGGATGTCGCGCTGCGGATCGATCGAGCCGTAGTTGGACCCGAGGATCCGCTGGTCGGCCTCCACCAGGCTCAGCGGGTCGAAGCGGGCGTGCTGCCCCCGCGGTGGCAGGCCGACCAGGACGGCCGCCCCACCGAGCCCGAGGAGGGCGATGCACTGCTCCGTCGTGGTCGTCTTGCCGATCGCGTCGAAGGCGAAGTCGACGCCGTCGGGCAGCAGCCCGCGCAGCGCTGACACCGGATCTGCGGCCTGGGCGTCGATGACGTCCGTCGCCCCGAGCTGGCGCGCGAGGTCCAGCTTGGCCGGGACCACGTCGACCGCGACGATCCTCGAGGCCTCGGCCAGGCGTGCACCCTGCACGCACGAGAGCCCCACACCCCCGCACCCGATGATCGCTACGGTCGCGCCGGCCGGCACGTTCGCCGTGTTGCGGACCGCGCCGACGCCGGTCGACACTGCGCAGCCGACGAGCGCGACGAGGTCGAGGGGCGCGTCCCGACGGATCCTGATCGCTCCGGTCGCGGGCACCACCGCACGCTCGGCGAAGGACGACACGGCGCAGTAGTGGTGCACGCGCTCACCCTCGACGGAGAGCCTCGAGGTGCCGTCGAAGAGCACGCCCAGCGGTGCCGTCACCTTGGCGGCCGGCTCGCACTGCGCCGGACGTCCGCCGAGGCAGCTTCCGCATCGGCCGCAGCTCGGCACCCACGACAGCACGACGTGATCGCCGACGCTGTGGCTGCTCACGCCCGGGCCGAGGCTCGCGACGACGCCAGAGCCTTCGTGGCCGAGGACGACCGGCGCCGCGACGTCCCAGTCGCCGTTGACGACGTGCAGGTCGGAGTGGCAGACGCCGGCGGCGGCGATCACCACCTCCACCTCGCCGGGCCCGGGCGGCGCCAGGTCCACCGTCCTCAGCCGCGCGCGGGGCTCGGGAGGCGCGAAGACGATGGCCCTCACGCGGAGCGGCCAGGACCGGTGGTGCCCGTGGCGGCCGCCGTCACCTCACATCCGGCCTGGCCGCCCAGGGGCAGTGGACGAACGTCGACGTCGAGGTCGGCGCCCCGGCCATCCGCTCGTTCGTGACCACCGGCAAGGGGTGGTCGAGGACGGGGATGGCGGGCAGCGTGGGCGTGACCATCCTGGCCGCCGGGATCGCGCACCCGATCCGCCGGCCCGAATCGTCGATGGCCAGCGCCGGGTCGAGGATCCTGCCCTGCTCCGGGTCGTCGGTCCGGGAGCGGCTCGCGCGCCAGGGACGTCGTCGTCTGCCCCATCGGCCGAATCTAGCGATGCTCACCGTATTGCACAACAACTGTGCGATATGACCCGTCGTGCCCTCAGGGTCGAGAGCCCTCGGGCGGTGCGCGGGACGGCGCGACCGGCCGGGCGACGGAGTCCCCCGTGGAAACGTCCGGAACCCACGCCAGGGTAACGTTTGCTCAACAATCACGCAGCCAGCAAGGGACAACGTGGACGCCGTGGGCTTCAGAAGGACTGAGAAAGCGGTCCGCGACGACGTCGCGGTCGAGAGGCCGCGGCACGCGGAGGACGTGCTCGCCGCCCCCGTCCCCGACGTCGACGATGACCTCGCGCCCCGTACGCACCCGGGGCAGACCACGTGATCGACCGGCGCGGTGCCGCAGACCGCATCGCCGCGGACCTCCGCGAGGACATCCTGGGCGGAGCCCTCTCGGCCGGGACGCCGCTGCGCGAGACCGAGCTGGCCGCCCGCTACAGCGTGGCGCGGAACACCATCCGCGAGTCCCTGCGGCTGCTCTGCAGCGAGGGGCTCGCGCTGCACGAGGTGCACCGGGGCGTCGCGGTCCGCAGCTTCACCGCCGCGGACATCGCGGAGCTCTTCGAGGTCCGGGGTGCTCTGGAGTCGCTCGTCTCCTCGCGCGTGGGGGCGCTCAGCGCGGAGGAGCGCGCAGGGCTCGTCGCACCGCTCGACCGCTCCGAGGAGGCGGCCGCGGCCGGCGACTTCAGGTTGGTCCTCGAGCTCAACCTGCTCTTCCACCGCGAGCTCGTGGTGCTCGTGGGAAACCACCGACTGACGAGCCTCTTCGACGGCCTCGTCGACGAGATCCGCCTCATCCTCGCCTCCCTCGAAGCGGACGTCGCCGGTCCCTGGCTCGCGCGCAACCGCGAGCTCCTGCGACTGGTGGACGGCAACGACCCGGCACGCTTCATCCAGGCGATCCTCGACTACATCGCCACGTCCCGGGAGGACCTCATCGCTCGACGTGCCGAGCGCTCGCCGCGGGTCGGGGGTGACGGCTGACGAGGCGCGGTGCTCCTCACGTCACGACCCGTCGGTCGTCTCCTCGCGCAGCGCCCGCCGGACGGCGAGGACGAGGCGGTCCCGGCGTCGCTCGGCCGAGCCCATCGAGCCGCCGTGCGCCGAGCGGACCTGCGCGACGTAGTCGGCGACCTGCGAGGCGCCGACCTCGAAGTCGGCGGGAGCGACGTACCCGGATCGGAGCTCGTCTGCGAGCAGCGCGACGAACGCCTCCAGCGCGTCGTCGCTGCCGGCGCCCAGGTAGGTGGTCTCCACGGGGCCCGTGACCGGCCAGCGGATGCCGGGCCCGTTGCGCATGACCACGTCGACATCGCTCGCCGACAGGATGCCCTGGTCGAGGAGGTAGAGCACCTCGCGCCACACGGCCGACTGGAGCCGGTTGCCGGCGTACCCGCGGATCTCCCTCTGGAGGACCACCGGTGCCGAGCCGACCTCGGTGAACAGCGCGAGCGCCTGCGCGGCCACCTCGCCGCGCGGAGCGCTGGCCACGATCTCCACCAGGGGGATGAGGTACGGCGGGTTGAACGGATGGGCGACGATCACGCGCTCGGGTCGCCGCCGGCAGCGGGCGACCATGTCGCGCAGGAGGAACCCGCTCGAGCTCGTCGCGATCAGGAGCTCCGGCGGCAGCCGGGCGTCGAGGTCGGCCAGCAGCGCCTGCTTGAGCTCGAGAAGCTCGGTCGCGCTCTCCTGGACGAACTCGGCTCCCGTCAGGGCCTCCTCCAGGGAGGTCGTGAAGCTCAGGTGCTGCAGGCCGGCGCCGGGGGCGACCCCGAGCCGCTGCACCGTCGCCCATCCGGCACGCACGCGCGCGCGCAGCGCGGCCTCCCGGGCGGCGTCGACGTCGTAGGCCACCACCTCATGGCCGGCGCGCAGGAAATGGGTCGCCCACCCGCTGCCGATCAAGCCGGTGCCGATGCAGGCGATCCTCATGCGCTCCTCCGGTCTGCCGAGGGGTACTTGCCGAGCGCGCGTCGGACCGGGTCGGGAACCGGGGTCGAACGTCCTCGTGCATCGACGAGCACCGACGTGCAGTCGGCGTCGAGCACCACCTCTCCGTCGACCGACAGCCGCTCCACGGTGGCGATGCTGGACCGCCCCACCGTCGTGCAGGCCAGGGCGCAGACCACGTCCCGCGCGCCGAGGACGACCGGCCGCCGGAAGCTCAGCTCGGCCCGCGCCAGCACCGTCCGCTCGCGCTCGATCCCGACCGAGACGAACAGCTCGTCACGCGCCTCTTCGAGATAGGTCAGGTACGTCGCGTTGTTCACGTGGCCGTTGGCGTCGAAATCGTTCCAGCGCGTCCGCACCGACCACGAGAACGGTGCTCCGCCGATGCTCGCACGGACGCTCAACGCAGCGCTCCGGCGTCCGCCAGCACGCTGACGTCGCCCTCGCGATCGAGCGCGCTGCCCACCGTCGCGGGGATCGTCAACGCGACGTCCGGTGGGGCATCCGGAGCAGACCGGGGGTCGCTCCACCGACCAGCCGGGCGGAGGCCCGCGCTGGAGCCCCGTCAGGTCCGAGCATGCCTCCGAACCTACCGTTCGCACAACACTGCACGACTTCAGGCGTAGTGCTGCGCAGGAGCGAGTCGCACCGACTGCCGGAAGTCGAGCTCGTGCGTGGCGAGCAGCAGCGCCCCGGTCCGGCGCTCGATCTCCTCGACACGTTCCCAGGTGGCGATCAGCGCGTCCGGACTCCACACCACGGCCGGCAGCAGCCGGGCTCGCATCTTGTCCACGAGGTAGGTCGCGTCCGCCAGCAGGAAGATCGTCTGCCCCGGCAGGCGCACGAGCAGCGACTGGTGGCCGGGTGTGTGCCCGGGAGTGGCGTGGATGACGAGGCTCCCGTCGCCGAAGACGTCGTGGACGCTCCCGACCGCCTCCCAAGTGAGCCCCTGGTCGAAGTCGTCGCGCACGTACGACGCTCGCTGGTAGACCGGCGGGTCGTAGGCGAAGGCGAGCTCCTCGCGTTGCACCAGGATCGGCGCATGGCCGAGGCATCGCAGCCCGCCGCAGTGGTCGAAGTGCAGATGCGACTGGACGACGAGGTCGATGTCCTGCGGCCGCTTGCCGATCCTCGCCAGCAGCCGCCTGAGATCGTGTTCGGGGCCGAGCCGGAGGTCGAGGTAGTTCGCCGCCTCCCCCAGGCGCCCGCGCGGATCGACGCCCAACGCCGGATGAGCGCCGCTGTCGAAGAGCACGGTCCCCGAGGGGTGCTCGATGACGTAGACGAAGTAGGGGGTGTAGACCTTCGTGCCGACGCGGGCGTCGAACGGGTCGAACATCGCCCAGTCCCCGACGTCACCGCCGGCGTGCAGCGCGTGGAGCCGGGACGCGGTCACGGAGCGACCGCCGGCTCGAGGCGCGGCGTTCGACGCTCGGGGCTCGGGCTGGCCGGCCCGAGCGTCACGGGGCCGCCGTCACGGCCACGCCGGCGCGTGCGAGTGCGACGCGCACGCGACGGGCGGTCTCCACCGCTCCCGGCGTGTCGCTGTGGAGGCAGATGGAGTCGACCGCCACGACGGCGCCGCGTCCGTCGACCGTGGCGACGGGGCTGCCCGTCGCCAGCGCCAGCGCCTGCTCGGCCGCGCGTGAGCTCGCGAGCACCGCTCCCGGTTCCCGGCGGTCGACGATGCGCCCGTCCTCGGCGTAGCCCCGATCCCCGAAGCCCTCGCGGATCGGGGCGAGACCGGCCGCGACCCCGGCGCGCAGCAGCGCGGATCCCTCGGCGCCGAGGACTGCTCCGATCGAGGGCCGCTCGAGCGCGGCGGCGACGATCGCCGCGCTCGCCTCCTCGTCATCCGAGCAGCGGTGGTAGAGCGCTCCGTGCGGCTTGACGTAGCGGACGAGCGCACCCTCCGCGGTGGCCGCCTCGTCGAGGAGCAGGAGCTGTCCCGCCGTCTGGTCGTAGATCTCGGCTGGGGCCAGGCCGAGCTCGCGACGACCGAAGCCCTCACGGTCCGCGTAGCCCACGTGGGCTCCGATCCGGACGCCGTTCGCCGCCGCCCGGGCACAGAGCACACGCATGATCCGCACTCCTCCGGCGTGCCCTCCGCAGGCGACGTTGGCGCTGGTGATCTGCTCCAGCAGCGCGAGATCCTCGTCGAGACCCTCCTGGGTCCCGCGCTCGCCGATGTCGGCGTTGAGGTCGACTCGACGTGCGGCGCTCACCGCCGGGAGCGTACGGGATTGTGCAGCAACTGTGCGATATCCGGATCCGAACGTCGGAGGCTGGTCGACCGGGGTGGGCGCGCGGGGATCTCCCCCCGGCGCCGTGCGCCGCGCGTCGGCCGGCGCGGCGCGCTCACCGCCGGCCGCCGGCGGAGCCGCCGGGCGAGAGCAGCAGCCGCTGCGTCAGCGGCCTGGCGGTGAGGCCGTGGACGAGGATCGAGGCGATCACGACGGCGACGGTGGTCCAGACCACGACGTGCTGCTCGGCCGCTCCGAGGACGCCGGACCGGGCCACCACCGCGGCGTAGAAGAGCGCCGCGACGCCGCGGACGCCGAAGAACCCGAGGAACACGCGCCCGCGGAGGTCCATCAGGCCGCTCGGGGTGGTGGCCAGCACGAGGACCGGGCGGACGACGACGATGACCAGTGGCGCGAGCAGCCACCCGGCCAGGCCCGGGGCGCCCAGGCCGCTGAGGGTCAGCATGGAGCCGACGAGCAGCAGGACCAGCAGCTCCAGCAGCGTCCCGACGCGCTCGACGCCCTCGTGGAGCGGGTGGTGGACCTCGTGGTCGAACTCGTAGCGGCGGAAGGTGAACCCGGCGGCGAAGACGGCCAGCAGCCCGTAGCCGCCGAGGCCCTCGGCGGTGCCGTAGAGCAGCAGCGCCAGCCCGAGGCCCACGAGCCCCTCCAGCGCCGGGGCCACGATGCCCCGCCTGACGCCGCGCGCCACGAGCCACGCGGCGCCCGCACCCGCGGCGGCGCCGAGGACGAGCGCGCCGCCCGCGGCGTAGAGCAGATCGGCCAGCGCCCACTCCCCGAGCCAGCCGCTGCCGCCGCGGTCGGCGGCGAAGAGGCCGAGGACGACGAAGGGCGACGCGAGCCCGTCGTTGAAGCCGGCCTCGGTGTGCAGGGAGAGGCGCGGCTCGCCGAGCACCTCGCCGCCGACGCCGCTGAGGCCGACGTCGCCGGCCAGCACCGGGTCGGTCGGCGCGAGGATTGCCCCGAGCAGGATCGCCGCGCCCCAGGACAAGCCCATGGCCGCCTTGGCGAAGAGGGCGATCGCCACGATGGTCACCGGCATCGTCACGAGCAGCAGCAGGGCGATCGAGATCCACGAGCGGCGCGCGACGTGCCGCTCGATCGTCAGCCCGGCGGAGAAGACCGCCACGATGAGCGCGAGCTCGGCCACGCGCTCGAGCACCTCGGCGTCGGCCTCGGGATCGAACGGCGTGACGCCGAAGAGCCACAGGGCGACGGCGGCGAGCCCCCCGAGGGCGACGTAGGCGATCGAGGCGCTGAAGGCCCGCTCGGCGCTGATCGCGAGCGCGACGACGGCGACCAGCAGCGCCAGTCCGACGAAGGCCAGCGCCACCACCCACTGGTCTCCGAGGTGGAGGCCCTCCGAGAGGGCGAGAGGTGGCGCGGTCGTCGAGGCCACGGGCGGGAGCCCTCCTGCGTCGGGATCGGTGTCGACGCCTCGCCGAGCACGCTTCCCGGCACGCCGCCCTGGACCCTAGCCGGTCGCGCACAGGTCCCCGCGAGGGCACTGCGCCTGCTGCAGCACGGCCGCTTCGGCGGTGGGCGGCCGCCGTCCCCGCCCGTCGCCTCAGCCGCGTGGGCTCCCGGGCTCCGCATCGCTGTCCGGGGCGATCACGTCGACGCGCTCCTGGCGCAGGACGTCCTCGAGGGTGCGCTGCTCGCGCACGCGGTCCTTGTGCACGAGCACGCGCTCGTAGGCGACCACGACCGGCTCGGCGACCACCTCCTCGCGCCGGAGGACGAACTCGCGCGGCGGCTCGGCCTCCGGTTCGCCCGCGGCGGGGACGCCGGAGGTCTCCTCGGCGTCCAGACGCTCGACGACGAGCTCCTCGCGGCGCAGCACGAAGGTGCGGGTCACGGTCTCGGTGACGATGCGCTTGGCCAGGCGGACGCGCCCGGTCGGCGCCCAGCGGCCGGTGACCGAGAGCTCCTCCTCGAAGCGGGTCACCGCGACGCCCTCCGGGTCGCGATCGGTGATGGGGCGGTCGGCTGCGTCGGGCTCGCTCATGCGTTCTCCGCTCGGGTTCGGGTGGGCGCGTGGGGGCGGGCCGGCCAGCGGTCCGCCCCCGCGCGAGGGTTCAGGCGCGCTCGCTGCCGGTGGCCGGGCTCCCGGTGCCCGGGCCGCCTCGGCTCGCGGACTGCGCGCGGCCCGCCTGCTGCTCGCCGCGGGCCTTGCCGGTCTGGAGGTCCTGCTTGACCTGCTCCTTGTTGCGCTGGCCGGCGTCGTAGGCGTCGGAGAGCATCCGCGCCGCGACCTCGCGGCCGCCGAGCCCGAAGGCCAGCGCCCCGGCGAGGGCGAGCATGCCGATGAGCGCGGCGTAGGTGATCGTGACGATCTGCGGGGCGATGTTCAGCTGGTCGAGGACCATGAACACGCCGATCGCCAGGATGAGCCCCGGGACGATCGCCCGGACGACCTTGCCGGTCGGGGTGTCGCCCATGAGCTTGTGCACCGCGCCGCCGACGGCACCGGCCAGCGCCGCGGCGATCACGAAGATCAACACCGCGGCGATGATGTTCGGCAGGTAGGCCTGCACCTGGGCGATGAAGTCGGTCAGGGCGGCGATCTTGAGCGCCCCGATGGCGGCGGAGATCGCGAAGAGGAAGATGAACCAGAAGGCGACGAAGCCGATGAGATGCGACGGCTTGGAGTCCGGACTGACCTTCTCGACGTACTTCCCGGCATCAGACTTGGTGAGGGTCTCGTCGACCTTGGTGGCCTCGAGGACCTTGTTGAGCGCGGTCTTCGCGACCTTGGCGATCACGTAGCCGACCAGCAGGATCAGCAGCGCGCCGATGAGGTTCGGGATGAAGGCGAAGAACTTGTCGAAGCCCTGCTGGAGGGAGTCGCCGATCTTGACGGAGAGGACCATGGGTGAGGCTCCTGAGGTAGTGAAGGGGGACCTGCGGTGGCCGCCGCGACGCGACGACCACCTGCTGCGGGACGGCGCTAGCGGCGCTTGGCGTCGCCCTTGACGTCGCCGTCCATCTCGATCTGCTCCTTGCGCACGGTCTCGTTCACCTGGACGTCCTCGGTGACGGTGTCCTTGTCCAGGCGGACGCGCTCCTTGGCCACGACCTCCTTCTGCACGACCGGCGTGTCGGCGCGGAGGGTGACCTCGTGCTCGGCCTCGGTGATCTCCGGGCCGTCGTGGGCCTTGTCCCAGTTCGCGTCGGTGATCGGCTCGGTGACCACCCGAGCGGTCTCGCGCTGCACCGGCACGGTGGTGGAGACCTTCTCCTCGACGATGTACTTGCGCAGGCGGGCCCTGCCGACCTCCTGCTGGCGCGTGCCGACCCGAAGCTGCTCCTCGGAGCGGGTCATCGCGTCGTCGGTCTCCGGGCCGGAGGCGTCCCGGCCCACCGTCTGGCGGCCGCGGTCGTACTCGGCCACCACGGGGTGGCTCTCGCCCTCGTAGTGCGAGTACCCGGCGATCCCGTAGTACTCGTACAGGCGGGCCTCCTCGGCTTCGGTGAGCTCGCCGTCGGCCTCCACGTTCGGCGCGTCCTTGATCTTCGCCTTGTCGTAGGCCAGGCGGATCTCCTCGCCGCGCAGGCTCGCGCCCTCGACGGGCACCAGCGAGTCGTTGGAGCCGAGCAGGCCGGTCTTCACGGCGGCGAACGTCGGCTCGCCGGTCTGGCGGTCGAGGTACAGGTGGTCGACCTTGCCGACCTTGTCGCCGTCGGGGCCGACGGCGTGCTTGCCGGCCCAGCTTCGAACTTCGTCAATCGTGGGCATCTGGGGTGACTCCTTGCTTGGGATGTGATGTGCCGGTGCGTGGTCAGCCCGCGGGCGTGACCTCGGTGGCGTTGACGTAGGCACCGCGCGCGTCGACCGCCTTCGCCTCCGCGTCGGTGAGCTTCAGCGTGCGGGCGGCGTCCTTCGGGGCGGGGCGCACCTCGCCCTTGAGCCCGACCACGTCGCCCACCTTGGGCAGCTGCTGGTCGGACTCGTCCTGGCCGACCTTCGAGCCGTACTCGACGTACTGCTGGTCGCTCTCGTCCGTGCCCACGAAGAAGCCCGAGCCCGAGGCGGCCAGCGAGAGCACCTTCAGCCCGGCGCCCGTCGCCGGATCGCCGACGTGGTCGGAGATGGCGGCGGGCGAGCCGAGCACGTCGTCGGCGCCCGCGGTCAGCGTGCCGGTCGCGGCCGGCGGGGTGGTGTCCGCCGGAGGCGTCGTGGTCGCGGCCGGGGCGCTCGCGGCCGGAGCGGAGGTCGACGCCGACTTGTCGTCGTCGCCGTTGCAGGAGACGAGGCCGATGATGATCAGCAGCGCGATCAAGGCCAGCAGCCCGAGCAGCAGCGGGAGCAGGCCGCGCTTCTTCTTGCCGTCCTCACCGCCGACGGCGATGGATGATCGGCGGGGGTCGTAGTTCTTCCGTTGGGCCATGAACGCAAAGTATGTCTTGTTTGGTCCACGCGAAGCAGGACGGTCAGAGTTCAAACGAAACAAAGCCAGACGACCTGTTGCAGATTGACCCGGGTGGCGCCGGGCACAGGCATGACCGTGACGCGGGAGAACGAGGACGGGAGGCGCCGGCGCCGGCGCAGTGACGCGGCCCTCAACGCGACCCGCCTGCTCGAGGTCGCGAGCCGCCTGCTCAGCGAGCGCCCCGACGTCGACATGGCCACCGTGGCCGAGCAGGCCGGCGTCAGCCGGGGGACGCTGTACCGGCACTTCTCCTCCCGCGGCGCGCTCGTCGAGGCGGTGCGCGTGCAGGCGCGTGACGAGGCGGAGAGCCACCAGGTCGACGCGCTGCGGCCGCCGGGCGAGCTCGCGAACACGGCGGTCACGCCGCTGTCGATCACCGACGTGCTGAACAAGGTCCCGCCGCACCAGCTCGCCGAGCAGATCGTCGCGGAGGCGCAGCGCATCGACGGCGTGAGCTCGGCCGCCGTCTACCTGGTGGACCTCGACGGCGCCTGCATGCAGCGCCTGGCCGGCGCCGCCACCTTCCCGGCCAAGATCGCGGTGCCGCTGGCCGTCGGCCCCGAGATCCCGATCGAGGGCGTCGCCGCGCTGCGGGCGACGGTCGCCGAGCTGCTCCCCGCCAGCACGCTGGTCCCGCTCTTCCTGCGCGGCCGCGGCATCGGCGCGCTGCTGACCACCGGCGACGGCGACGACGCGCTGCGCGACCTGGCACTGGAGGCCGCCGCGGCGCTGAGCCTGGTCGACGACTACACCGACGTCATCGAGATGGCCCAGCGCGTGCGCCCCACCACCCCGGCCGCCGAGATCCAGCAGAACCTCCTGCCGCCGCGCATCGTGCGGGTCTCGGGCGCGGCGCTCGCCGGCAACGTGCTCCCGGGCTACGACATCGGCGGGGACTGGTTCGACTACGCGGAGAACCCGGCCTGCACCTGGGTCGGGGTGGCGGACGCGGAGGGCACGGGCCCGCGCGCGGCCGGCCTGGCCGCCGTCCTGCTCGGGGCGTTCCGTGCCGCGCGCCACCACACGACCGATCCGGCGGAGGCCGTGCTGCTGATGCACCAGGTGCTCGGCGAGGTGACCGACACGCCCGCGACGGCCACGGCGACCCTCGCCACCTGGAACCCGGCGACGGCCGAGTTCGCCTGGGTGACCTGCGGTGAGGTCGCGCCGATGCTCATCGACGTGCAGGGCCGGCTCGAGCACCTCGACCACGGCGTCGTGCCCCGCCTCGGCGATCCGGCGATGCCGTCCCACGTCGAGGTGCAGCGGCGCCGTCTCGAGGCGGGCGAGCGCCTGCTGCTCCTCTCCGACGGCATCCTCGGGCGCCGCACCGTCGCCGGCGGGACCCTCGGGGTCGCCGGCGTCCACCGCGCCGCGCTCAAGGCGCCGAACGCGACGGCGGCCGGGACGCTGCGAGCCATCGAGGACGCCGTGCGCGAAGCGGTCGCCGACCCGCTCGACGACGACGCCACGCTCATCGTCTTCGTCCGCACGCCGATGTGACCGCCTCCCGGCGTTCGTGTGCGACTCCGTCTTGCGGGCGTACGATGCACCGATGATCCGGGACGAGACGTACGAGCGGTTCGGCCGTCTCCTGGCCGAGGCGGTCGAGGAGTCCGGAGGGGCCTGGGAGGACGTCGTCCAGATGCTCTTCGAGCTCGTCGAGGCGCAGGACGCCGCCCTCGAGCGACTCACGGACCGGCTCGCCGAGGCCGAACGTCGCCTGGAGACGCAGGCGGCGCTCTCCTCGGTCGGCTGAGCGCGCGCCGGCGGCCTGCGGCGCAGGCCGGGCAGGCTCCGAGGCCGGCGGCGGCTCCGGCTGCGCGCGTCGTCCTGCACGGGTCAGGGCCAGCGTGAGCTCGGCGGGCCCGAGTGCCTCGAGCAGCAGCTCGCGGTGGCACCCGAGGAGGTCGGTCTCCGATCGGGCTCTCGAACGCGGCGCGTCCGGCGACGCGCGTCCTGCGCGGCGCACGCGCGAGACTGCCGGTCCGCTCCCCGATGGCCCGCGCACACCACACTCCAGGACCCGATCGCGCTCGCGACGGCCGCCGGCGCCAGGCGAGCGACCTCGCCGCCGCGCGGCTCTCCGCGCAGGGGCTGAGCGGTCCGCCGCTGGCCGGTGCTGTCGCGGTCTGCGAGCGCCTCCTCGCCGTCCAGGCGCAGGACCTCCGGGGCGCGCGGCTGGCCACCCGGGCGCGCACCGCCGGGGGGACGGCGGCCGAGGTCGACCGGGCGCTCGCCGACGGCGAGCTCGTGGTCTCCTGGGTCAACCGCGGCACCCTGCACCTCGTGCGCGCCGAGGACTGGCCGTGGCTCCACGCGCTCACCACGCCGCAGCTCGAACGCGCGAACGCCCGGCGCCTGGAGCAGGAGGGCGTGAGCCCGGGTGCCGCCGACCGGGGCGTGGCCGTCGCGGCGGCCGCGCTCGCCCGGCACGGGCCGCTGCTCCGGGCCGAGCTCGTCGGGCACCTCGAGCGCGCCGGCGTGCCGGCCGCCGGGCAGGCGTTCGTCCACGTCATGCTGCGCGCCACGATCCGCGGCCTGGTGGTGCGCGGGCCGACCGCCGGGCGCGAGCAGGCCTTCGCCCTGGTGCACGACTGGCTCGGCGACCCGCCGCCGGTCGACCGCGACCGCGCGCTCGCCGAGCTCGCCCGTCGCTACCTGCGCGGCCACGGGCCGGCCATGGCCCGCGACCTCGCGGCCTGGGCCGGCACCACTCTCGGGGACGCCCGGCGGGGCCTCGCCGCCGTCGGCCCCGAGGAGCGGCCCGGCGGGCTCCTCGACCTGCCTGGTCGCCCGCCGCCCGCGCGGCTCGGCCCGCCGCGGCTGCTCGGGCCGTTCGACCCGGTGCTGCACGGCTGGGCCCGTCGCGACTGGGTGCTCGACGACCCGGGGCACGTCGTCACGAGCAACGGGATCTTCCGCCCGTCGATCCTCCTCGGCGGGCGCATCGTCGGGACCTGGACGCTCGGCGGCGACCTGCGCCCGTTCGCGCCGCTCGCCGCGCGGACCTCCGCGGCGCTCGGGGCGGAGCTCGCGGACGTGCGGCGGTTCCTGGAGGCCGAGCGCTGAGCGACCTCGCGCACCGCGCTCGAGCGGCTGGCGGACGGCGCGCGCGAGGCCGTGCGCTCGCCGCCTGGCCCCGGCCGGGCTCCGGGCCCAGCCGAGGCGAGCGACCGGAGCCGGAACGCCGCCGCCGGGCTAGCCTCGCGACGCCATGGCCAGCCGACCTCCGGAGGGGCAGGCGCTGCAGCGCGTCTGCCCGCACTGCTCGACGATCGCGGTCACCGCGGAGGGGCGCTGCCCGTGGTGCCGGCGCTCCTACCGCCGCCGTCTGGTGCCCTGGGTGGCGCTGCTGGCGCTGCTCCAGGTGGCGCTGACCGTGGGCGGCATCGCCCTGGTGCTGGTCGTGGCCGGGCGTGCGGCGCGGGACGAGCTCGACGACCAGGTGGACACGGTCCAGCGGGACGTGACGCGGCAGGTCGACGGGCTGGACGGCCGCCTGCGCCGCGAGCTCGAGCGTGAGCTCGACCGACGACTGCCGGCGGCGCCCGCGACCGCCCCCTGAGCCCGGGCGGTGATCCCGGCCGAGGCTCAGGCGGCGTCCTGCGAGCCCCCGAGCCACTCCGCCACGGCCGCGCGGGTCTCGCCGCTCAGCCGGTGGTAGTCCGTCGCGGTCACCACCGGGACGCCGGCCGCGCGCGCCGCGGCGGCGGTGGCGCCCGGCGCCGCGTCGGGATCCCAGCGGGGCGCGAGGACGAGCCCGGGCCGGCCGTCGAGCGCGGCGAGGAGGTCGGCGAGCCCGTACTGCGGGGGCGCCGCCAGCAGCGGCTCCTGGGTCGACGGCGCGATGACCGCCACCCCGGCCACCCGGGGCTCGTCCACGGCCAGGTGGAGCGCGACGAGGGCACCCGTGCCGTATCCGACGAGCCACGCCGGCCGGCTCGCCGCGAGCGCGTCGAGCACCGTGCGGGCGTCGGCGACCATGCGCCCGAGCGGCGACCAGCCCGGGTCGAGCGACGCCTCCTCGCGCACCCGGGCGCCCGTCCCCACCGGGTCGTGACAGGCGACCGCCCATCCGCGCCGCGCGAGCGTCACCGGCAGCGGCTCGGCCTGCTCGTACCCGGCCAGCCATCCCGTGGCGCGGCTGAGCGGCGGGAGCCAGAGGACCAGCGGCGCGCTCCCGGACGGGTCGCCGACCAGGTCGACCGCCAGGCCGCCCGCGGCCTGGCGACGGTGGACCGGCACGCCCTCGAGCTCGGGCGGCGGGGAGCCGGCGGGGCGGCCCACGGGCCGGCCCGTGCCGAGGGCCTTGCCCATCGCGGCCTCCAGCTCCTCCCGCGGGCGCGGCCGCCAGCCCGGCGCGGGGCGGGCCGTCGCGGGCCAGCGCGCCCAGGCCCCGTGGAGCGCGAGCTCGGTGTGCCCGCGACGCGCGCTGCGCCCGACGGCCGCGTCGGCCCAGTCGAGGTACCCCGCGACCGCGTCGGGCGTCGCCGGGTGCCCGCCGTCGCGGTAGCGCAGCACGAGCGCGTCGGCCGCGCCGAAGCGCGCGTACACGTCCCGCACGGCGGCGACCGTGCGCTCGGCCGCGGCGGTCGACTCCACCTGGTCGTTGACGGCCACGGAGATCAGCACGGGCCGCGGCGCGATGAGCGCGAGGAGCTCGTGGGCGTCGGTCGGCAGCCGGTGCTCGCGGCCGGCCCAGAAGCGCAGGCGCGGGTGGAACCAGTCGGGGTAGTGGCGGGTGAGCAGCTCGATGCCCTCGCCGAAGTGGCGGTCGGTGAGCAGCCGCGCGGGCATCGCGCCGAGCACCCCGCTCGAGCTCGAGACGACCGCCGCGAAGCGCTCGTCGTGGGCCGCCGCGATGAGCGCCGCCTTGCCGTTGCGCGAATGGCCCGCCAGCACGGTCCGGCCCGCGTCGACCTCCGGCCGGGCCGCGAGCACGTCGAGGGCTCGGGAGAGCGCCCACGCGCGCCGCGCGAGGCGCGACCAGTCGGCCCCGGGCACCGCGAAGGAGTCGGTGTCGTCGCGCACGTCGTCGGCGTGCACGACGCACGCCGCCCAGCCGCGCTCGCGCGCCGCCTGCGCCCAGGCGAGGTGCCCGCCCTGGACCATGAGCACGGGCGGCGGCGCCGCGGCGCGGGCCGGGAGCAGCAGCCGGGCGCCGAGGCGCCCCCCGGCGACCGCGAGCGACAGCGCGAGCTCGCCGTCGCGCTGCTCCACCGCGGCCTCGAGCGGCTCGGGCGCCGGGGGGCGGGCGCCGAGCAGCCAGCGGCGCCAGCGCGCGCGGATGACCGCCCGCCGCGCGGGCCACCCCGCGACGCCCTCGAGCCCCTCGGCCGGGGACCAGAGCTCGGTCCGCGCGGGCCAGCGCCCGAAGTCGGGGGCGCGCTCGCCGCTGCCGGCCAGCCACGCCTCCCACGCCGGGCTCGGCGGAAGGGCGGCCCGCAGCTCGGCGGTACGTCGGTCGGCATCCATGCGGCGCCGGCCACGGTACCCCCGGCGGCGGCGGGGCCCTCCACCGGTGCGGCGCCTCCGGCGCCGGCGGGTCCTCCCCCCGGCGCGGCGCCTCCGGCCCCGGCGGGCGTCCCACCGGTGCAGCGCCTGCCGGCCCGCCCCGGGTAGGGCCGCGCCGTGCCCCGCTACGCCCCGCCCCCCGGCAGCACCGACGAGGCCGTCGCCCCGGACGGGGCGGTGCGCCCTCACTACGCCGCCCTGCTCGGCGCGCTCGAGGGCCGCGATCTCGCGGCGCTGCGCGAGGAGCTCGCCGCCGCCGGCGCCCGTGACGGGACCCTCCACGGCGACCACGTGCTCCACGTCGACCCCGTCCCGCGCCTGCTGGACCCGGGGGAGTGGGCGCGGCTGGCCGCCGGGCTCGAGCAGCGGCTGCGCGCGCTGGAGGCGTTCGTCGCCGACGCGCACGGGCCGCGGCGCACCGTCGCCGCCGGCGTGGTGCCCGCCGACGTGCTCGACAGCTGCATCCACCTGGAGCCCGAGGTCGCCGAGCTCCCGCCCCCGGCGCGGTGGATCCCCGTCGCGGGCCCGGACGTCATCCGCCACCCGGACGGCGAGCTCGTGGTGCTGGAGGACAACGTGCGCACCCCGACGCTCATGGCCCACGCCGCCTGGGCGCGCCGCCCGGTGGCCGGGCCGCTCCTCGGGAGCGGCGTGCCGGAGCCCCGGCCCTTCGGCGGCCCGCTCGTCGCGGCCCTGCGCGCGGAGCTCGCCGCCGCCGCCCCGGGGGTGGCCGAGCCGCACGTCGTCGTCCTCGACGACGGTCCCGGCGACCTCCTGGGCTGGGAGGCGGCCTGGCTCGCGCGGGAGCTCGGGACGGTGCGCGTGGACCTCGGCGGCCTGCGCTCCCGGGGCGACCGGCTCGTGCTCCGCGAGGGCGGCCGCCCGGTCGACGTGCTCTACCGCCGCACCTCCGAGGAGCGCCTGCGCGGGGAGGACGGGCGGCCGAACGAGCTCGGGGCGGCCCTCCTGCCGGCGCTGCGGGCCGGGACGCTCGCGGTGGTCAACCCGTTCGGCCCCGGCGTCGCCGACGACAAGCGCACCTACCCCTACGTCGAGCGGCTCGTGCGCTTCCTGCTCGGCGAGGAGCCGCGGGTGCGCTCGCTGCCCACGCTCGACCTCGGCGTCGCGGCGGACCGCGCGCAGGCCCTGGAGCGGCTCGACGAGCTCGTGATCAAGCCGCGCGCGGGCTCGGGCGGCCACGGCCTCCTGCTCGGCCCGCGCGCCAGCCGCAGCGAGCGGGAGGAGATCGCGGCGGCGATCGCCGCCGACCCCGGCGCCTGGGTCGCGCAGGAGCTCCTGACGTTCTCCACCCACCCCACGGTCGTCGACGGGGCGCTCGCGCCGCGGCACGTCGACCTGCGCGCGTTCCTGGTCGGCGGGCGCGCCCTTCCGGGCGGCCTCAGCCGGGTCGCGCTCGCGGCCGGCGACCTGGTCGTCAACTGCTCGCAGGGCGGAGGCGGCAAGGACACGTGGGTTCTGGGCGGCTGACGGGCAGACTGCCCGCATGGAGACCAGAAGCCTCGGCCGCACCGGCATGCACGTGACCCCGCTCTGCCTCGGGGCGATGATGTTCGGCGCCTGGGGCGAGCCCGACCACGACACGTCGATCGCGATCATCCACCGGGCGCTCGACGCGGGCGTGAACTTCGTCGACACCGCGGACATCTACTCGCGCGGGGAGTCGGAGACCATCGTCGGCAAGGCACTGGCCGGCGGTCGTCGCGAGGACGTCATCCTCGCCACCAAGTTCCACGGGGCGATGGACAAGGACCTGGGCGAGTCCGGCGGGGACCCGAACAAGCGCGGCAACTCACGGCGCTGGATCGTCCAGGAGGTCGAGAGCAGCCTCCGGCGCCTGCAGACCGACTGGATCGACCTCTACCAGGTGCACCGCCCGGAGGCGGACACCGACGTCGAGGAGACCCTCGCGGCGCTCACCGACCTGCAGCGCGAGGGGAAGATCCGCGCGTTCGGCTCCTCGACCTTCCCGGCGCACGAGGTGGTCGAGGCGCAGTGGGCCTCCGAGCGCCGCGGCCTCGGCCGCTTCGTCTCCGAGCAGCCCCCCTACTCGATCCTGGTCCGCGGCGTCGAGGCGGACCTGCTGCCCGTGGCCGAGCGGTACGGGCTCGGCGTGCTGCCCTGGAGCCCGCTGGCCGGCGGGTGGCTGACCGGCAGGCACCGCCTGGGGCAGGACGCGCCGGCGTCCCACCGCTCGGGCATGGCCCCGGCCCGCTTCGACCGGGACGACCCGGAGAACCAGCGCAAGCTCGAGGCGGCCGACGCGCTCGCGGTGCTCGCGGAGGAGGCCGGGCTCCCGCTCATCCACCTGGCCCTCGCCTTCACGCTGAGCCACCCCGCGGTGACGGCGCCGATCATCGGCCCGCGGACCATGGAGCAGCTCGAGTCGCAGCTCGGCGCCGCCGAGGTGCGACTGAGCACCGACGTGCTCGATCGCATCGACGAGATCGTCCCGCCCGGCACCACCATCTCGCTCGCCGACGCCGGCTACGTCCCGGCCGCCCTCTCCGATCCGCTCCTGCGGCGCCGCCGGACCGCGTAGGGGGCCTCAGGCGTCGGGGCGCGGCCCGAGCGCCGTGGCGAGCCGGTCCACCACCGCCTGCTCCGCGGCGGAGATCTCCTTGCCGCCGAAGCCGAGCACCGCGCCCTCCTTGTGGGCGCGGGCGACGGTGTCGGCGAGGCGGGCGACGAAGTCGCCGAACTCGCGCAGCTCGGTGTCCGTCGCCTTCTCCCGCAGCAGGTCGGAGGCCTCCCGCACGGCCGCCTCGGCGCGGTCGGCGAGGCTCGCGGCGTCGCGCGCGCCCTGAGGGTCGGCCACGGGCGGCGAGGCGAGCAGCGCCTCGACGAGCTCGGCGTGCTCCTCCCCGCGGGCCTGCTGGTAGGCCCGGGCGAGCGAGAGCCCCTCCTTGAGCGTCCCGCCGCGATCGGCGGCGGCGACGGCGAGGGCGGCCAGCGCGGGCGCGGCGGTGAGGGTGGTCCACTGCTCGGCGTCGAACTCGGCCTTGCGGGTCATGCCCCGGAACGCTAGCGAGCCGACGGGGCGGGGCGGCCGGGCCGGGCCCGAGTGCGCTCCGGGGCGGACCGTGGCGAGGCCGGGCGCCACTCGGCGGCCGTGGCGGGTGGGTGGGTGGCACCCCGGGCGCGTGCTGCATCATGCGCGCCTGTGATCACCCCACCCGACCCGCCGGCGCCGAGCGTCATCGACGAGCTCGTGGAGAGCGCGCGGGAGCACGCGAGGGCGTCCGGGACGCCGCCGCGGACTCCGCGGCCGGCGCGCCGCGTCGCGGTGGTCGCCTGCATGGACGCCCGCCTGGACCTCTTCGGCATCCTCGGCCTGCGACCGGGCGACGCGCACCTGATCCGCAACGCGGGCGGCGTCGCGACCGACGACGTGATCCGCTCGCTGACCATCTCCCAGCGCAAGCTCGGGACCCGCGAGGTGATCCTCGTCCACCACACGGACTGCGGCATGCTCACCTTCACCGAGGACGAGCTGCGCCACGAGCTGCTGGCGGAGACGGGGGTCAAGCCGAGCTGGGCCGCCGAGAGCTTCACCGACCTCGACGTCGACGTGCGCAGCTCGCTGCAGCGCATCCGCACGAGCCCGTTCGTGCCCCACCGCGACCGCGTGCGCGGCTTCGTCTACGACGTCGACACCGGTCTACTCCGCGAAGTGGAGTGATCCGGTAGCGCGGCGAAACCGACAGAGGTTGCATGCACAAGCACATCATCCCGACCATCCTCGCCACCTCCGCCCTCGCCTTCACCGCCGCCGCCTGCGGCAGCGACGACAGCTCGAACGCAAGCTCCTCCACCCCGTCCGTGACCGCGTCCCCGACCGCCAAGAAGACGCCCGCCCCGGCGGCCCAGATCAAGAACCTCACCGGCACCTCGACCAAGGTCACGCTCGACGGCGGCT
The DNA here is from genome assembly GCA_964236905.1 of uncultured Solirubrobacteraceae bacterium. Taxonomy (GTDB): domain Bacteria; phylum Actinomycetota; class Thermoleophilia; order Solirubrobacterales; family Solirubrobacteraceae; genus Paraconexibacter. The sequence continues at coordinate 33,345 of CAXSFZ010000007.1, forward strand.
TCGTCGCCGCGCTCACCTCGCTGAAGGTCGCGCCCGCGCCGGTCGGCCGCGCGACGATCTCGAAGGCCGGCGTCGCCACCTTCCCGATCACGGGCGGCAACGTGACCTACTACACGCCCGGCTCGGTCACGCCGTACGTCCAGGGCCTCATCCGCCACGACGGCTCGGGCCTCTCGCTCACGGCCGGCGGCAAGAAGGTCGAGCTCGAGAACTTCGACGTCGACCCGGGCAAGTCGGTCCTGACCGGCGATGTCTCACTCGACGGCAAGCAGGTCGCCCCCGACGCCCCGCTGTTCTCCCTCGACGGCCGCACCCTGCAGCCGCTGCGCACGAGCGCCGACGGCTCCAAGGCGGTGCTCGAGGGCACGACGGTGAAGCTGGAGCAGACGGCCGCCGACCTGCTGAACAAGACCTTCGGCATCACGGCGCTCAAGGGCGGCCTGGTCATCGGCGTGGCCAAGATCACCGTCAACACCGGCGCGTAGCCCTCTCAAGAACGCGTACCGCACCACCGTCGGAGGGGCCGGGCGAGCATGTCGCCCGGCCCCTTCGTCGTGGTGGCCGCGGCGGGCACGACCACGTCGCCCGGCGCTCGGGTGCTCCGCCCGAGGAGTCTGGACGAGTCGCCGCGTTTCAATCGGAGGTTCTGTGAGAAACTAAACAAGACACCGGACTTCCGACGCCGAGAAACGAGACATCGTGCACTGCCCCCACTGCGACGCCCCCCTGCCCGCGACGTGGATCGCCGAGGAACCCGGTCGCTGCCCGACCTGCCGGCTCATCGTCGGCGCCGGGCGCAGCACCGCGGTCGCCGGCGACGGCGCGTGCCTCAGCGGTGCCGGCACCGCCGCGGGGGTGCTCGCCGGCGCGGCGCGGCGCGAGGAGGCCGAGGCCGAGGACCCGGCGCTCGTCGCGGCGGCCCTGCGCGAGGCGGCGCGGCGCATGGGCGTCGAGCTGCGGCGGCTGCGGATGCTCGAGTACCAGCAGGTCGCCGCCGGCGACCCGGCGCTGCCCTCGCTCGCCGTCGTCCTCGCGACGTTCGGCACCTGGAAGGGTGCGCGCGCCCGGGGCGCCAAGGCGGTCGCCGGGATGGCCAGCGCGCTCGGCTCCTCCCCGCACCGGCCGCTGAGCGCGTCGGGCTCGGGCGGCTGAGCGCGGCTCCTCGCACCCTCACCCGAGCTCGAGCAGCTCGCCGCGGTGCTCGTGGTCGACCTGGATGGTCGTGTGCGCGATGCCGAAGCGGTCGGCGAGCAGCTGCTCGAGCTCGAGGCGGCGGCGGTGGCAGTCGTCGCCGGGCGCCACGAGCACGTGCGCGCTGAGCGCGGGGAAGTCCGTGGTGAGCTCCCAGACGTGCAGGTCGTGCACCTCGACGACCCCCTGGTGGGCGGCCAGCGCACTGCCGATCTCCCCCGCGTCCAGACCGTGCGGGGCGGCCTCGAGGAGGACGCGCGAGCTCGCCCGCACGAGCCCCCAACCCCCGCGGAGCATGAGCGCGACGACCACCAGGGCGGCGATCGGATCGGCCCGCTCGAAGCCGGTGAGGACCACGACGAGCCCGCCGAGGATCGCGGCCAGCGAGCCGTAGAGGTCGGTCAGCACGTGCTGGCGGGCGCCCTCGACGTTCAGCGAGCGGCGCTCGGCGCGGGCCAGCGCCCAGGCGGCGGCGAGGTTGACGAGCGCACCGAGGACGCCGACGAGGACGACCAGGCCGCCCTCCACGTCGGACGGGTCGCCGAGGCGCCCCACCGCCTCCCAGGCCAGGACGGCGCCGAGGACGAGCAGCGCCGCCCCGTTGACCTGCGCCGAGAGCACCTCGGCGCGCGGGAGGCCGAAGGTGAAGCTCGCGGAGGCGGGCCGCGTCGCGAGCCGCGCGGCCACCAGCGCGAGCCCGATCGAGCCGGCGTCGGTGAGCATGTGCGCGGCGTCGGAGAGCAGCGCCACCGAGCCCGCCGCCAGCCCCGCCGCCACCTCGACGAGCATGAAGGCGGCGATCAGCGCCAGGGCGAGGGCGAGGGTCCCGCGGTCCGCGTCGGCCGAGGGCACGTGCATGTGCCCGGCGTGCCCGTGGTCGTGGCCCCCGTCCGCGTGGTCGTGCGCCCCGGCGCTCATCGCACGAGCGCCAGGAACTCGGCCCGGGTGCGCGCGTCGTCGCGCAGGCAGCCGCGCAGCGCAGAGGTGACGGTCCGCGAGCCGGGCTTGCGGACGCCGCGCAGCGCCATGCAGCTGTGCTCGGCCTCCAGGACGACGCCCACACCCCGCGGCTCGAGCGCCTCCTCGAGCCAGTCGGCCACCTGCAGCGTGAGGCGCTCCTGCACCTGCAGGTCCCGCGAGAAGGACTCGACCACCCGGGCGAGCTTGGAGAGGCCGATGATGCGCTCCCCGGGCAGGTAGGCGACGTGGGCGACGCCCTGGAACGGGAGGACGTGGTGCATGCAGAGCGAGTGGAACGGGATGTCCCGCGCGAGCACCAGCTCGTCGTAGCCCTGGTCGTTCGGGAAGGTCGTCGCGACGAACGGCACCGGCGTGAGGAGCTCGGCCAGCGAGGCGGCCACGCGGCGCGGCGTGTCGGCGACCCCGGCGTCCTCGAGATCGGTGCCGAGCGCCAGCAGCAGCGCGCGGGCGGCCTCCGCGGCCGCCTCGAGGTCGATGTGCCGGGCGCGCGGCCCGGGGCCGTCCACGGTCGTGCTCACCCGGGCATCGTAGGCACCCGTGCCCGCCGCGGAACCCGGCGTCGGCCCGGGCCCCCGACCGGGTAGGAGGGCGCCATGAGCGGACACACCCTGGACGAGCTTCCCGACTGGCCCGAGAGCACGGTGAGCGTCCTCGCCACCGTGGACCCGGACGGCGCGCCCCACGCCGTGCCGGTCTCGACCGCGCTGCGCGCCGGCCCGCGGCGGATCGTCTTCGCGCTCGGGCCGCGGCGCGGCTCCTACGAGCGGCTGCAGGCCGAGACGCGCGCGAGCCTCCTGGTCATGGCCGCCGACGCGGCCTTCACCGCCGAGGGAACCGTCCGGGTGGTGGCCGAGCCGCTCGACCCCGACGGCCGGGTGAACGGGCTCGAGCTCCAGGTCGAGGTGATCTGGGACCACAACGGGCCCACCTTCGGCCTGGAGGAGGGCGTCCGCTGGCACTGGACCGACGAGGACGCCAAGCAGGGCGACGACGCGGCGCACGCCGCGCTCAAGGCGCTGCGGTAGCCCCGCGCGAGCGGCTCGCCCGGCGGGCGCGGCGGCGCCCACCCCGCTCGTGCCGTGGTGCGGCGCACGTCCCTCACGGCCGGACCGTGGTCAGCGATCGCACGGCGGGAGCGCGCGCGCGACACGACGCGCGCGGAAGCCCCGTGCGCGGGCAGGTTCGGCCCGCTCCGTCCCGATCGACCGACCCAAGGACACCTCCCTGATGCTCCATGCCAACCAAGGCGACCCGGCCGGCGAGCTCTGGCTCTGGCTGGGGTGCGGCCTGCTCGCCCTCGGCGCGCTCGCCGTCGCCGCCCTCGGCGCCCGCTCCCGGACCGAGGACCGCTCGCACTTCGTGCTGAGCTTCTTCATCTGCACCGTGGCCTCGTGCTCGTACTTCGCGATGGCCTCCGGCCAGCTCGACTTCAACGTGGGCGGCGGCGACTTCACCGCGCAGCTGCCGCGCTACATCGACTGGACGATCACCACGCCGCTCCTGTTGCTCTCGGTGTCGATCGTGGCGCTCTCGAGCGTCCGCTCCCCCGCCGAGCAGCGCGAGCGCACCACCCTCCTGGCCTCGCTGCTCGGCGCCGACGTCCTCATGATCCTCACCGGGATCTTCGCCTCGCTCAGCGCGACCACCGCGATCAAGTGGACCTGGTACACGGTCTCCTGCGCGTTCTTCCTCGCGGTGGTCTACCTCCAGCTCGAGGTCCTGCGGCGCGGCCGCGCGCGCTCCGGCGCGGACGGCCCCAACCTCAGGCTCGCCGCGACCTACGGCACGGCGCTGCTCGGGCTGTGGCTCCTCTACCCGATCGTCTGGGCCCTCGGCCAGGAGGGCGCCGACGTGCTCGCCAGCGCCACCGAGACGGCCTGCTTCATGGTGCTCGACGTCCTCGCGAAGGCGGCCTTCGGGGTCGGCCTGGCCCTCGGGATGCTCAAGCTGGCCTCCTCGGTCACCCACGTCGACGGCCGCGAGAGCATCGACGCGGTCTCCGCGGAGCTCGGCTCGGGCGAGGATCACCGCCGGCACGCGGCCGGCGACGCGGCGGGGATCGTCGTGGCGGGCGCCGGCCTGCGCGACGGCGACGGCCGGAGCGGCTCGGTCGACCCGGAACGGAGCCGGTAGGGGCCGATGGAGGGCGGCGGGCACCTCGTCCTCGGCGCGGGCTGCGCGGGCCTCGGCCTCGCGCTCGCACTGGTGGACGAGGGCGTCCGCGCGCCGATCACGGTGGTCGACCGCCGCACCGCCTTCACCCGGGACCGGACTTGGTGCCTGTGGGACACGGGCGAACCGCGCTGGCGCCAGCTCGCGGGGCACCGGTGGTCGAGCTGGGAGGTCCGGACGACCGCCGCGCGCAGCCGCCAGCACAGCACGCGTCACCCCTACCTCCACCTGGACGCCCGCGCGTACTACGCCTGGGCGCTCGAGCGGCTCGACCGCGCGCCCAACGTCGAGCTGCGCCTCGGCGAGCGGGTGCTCGGCTTCGGCGAGCGGCCGGGCGGCGCCTGGGCGCGGACGGAGCGCGACACGCTCCGCGGCGCCTGGGTCCACGACGCGCTCGGGCTGGGCAGCCCGGCCGTCGACCCAGGCGCGGTCGGCCTCTGGCAGGGCTTCCTCGGCCAGGAGGTGGAGCTCGACGAGCCGCTCTTCGACCCGGGCTGCGCGACGCTCATGGACTTCCGCGTGGCCCAGGCGGGCGAGCTGCGCTTCGTCTACGTGCTCCCGTTCTCGCCGACCCGGGCGCTCGTCGAGCACACCTCGCTCGGCGCCGGGCGGGTCTCCGCCGGCGAGCGACGGGAGGCGCTGGCGGAGCACCTGGCCGAGCGCCTCGGCGCCCGGGCGTGGACGGTGGCCCACGAGGAGGCGGGCAGGCTCCCGATGGCGACGGGGCTCGCCTCCCCGGTGCGCGGCGCGCGGACCACCGCGGTGGGGATCGCCGGCGGGGCGGTGCGGCCGTCGAGCGGCTACGCCTTCGCGCGCACCCAAGGGCATGTGCGGGCGCTGGCCCGGGCCCTCGCGGCCGGCGAGCGGCCGCCGTCGCGGGTCGGCGCCGAGCGCGTGGGCCCCCTCGACGCCGTCTTCCTGCGGGCGCTCGCCGCGCGGCCCGACGCCTTCCCCGCCTACTTCTCCGCGCTCGCCGGACGGACCTCGGGCGACTGCTTCGCGCGCTTCATGGGCGACGCGAGCAGCCGCCGGGACGAGCTCCGCGTGATGGCCGCGCTCGCTCCCTCGCGCTTCCTGCTCGCGGCGGCCGCCGGCCCTCGCGGGCCGGAGCGGCCCACCGGAGCGGCACCGCACCGGGCGGCCGCGCGCGTGGGCCCCGGGTGCCGCGCGGTCGCCTCGGCGCTGCGCCCCGGCCCGCTCGGGTCGTGAGCGGCGGGCCGCCGGAGGGGGCGGGAGCCTGGCCGCCCCTGCGCGGCGCGGCGCCTCGCGGCGGGGCCTGGCTCGGCCCGGGGGCGATGGCGCTGGCGGCGGGCCTGACCCTCGCCGCGCCGGCGGCGACGGCCACCGCGGGGTGGCTCGTGCTCGGCGTGGGCCTCGTGCTGCTCGGGCTCCCGCACGGCGCCGTCGACCACCGGCTGCCGCGGTGGGCGGGGCGCCCGGGCTCCCCCGTGGGCCTCGTCGCCGGCTACGCGGCGCTCGCGGTGGCGGGCACGGCGCTCTTCGCCCTGGTGCCCGCCGTCGGGCTGCCCGCTTTCCTCGCGATCACCGTCCTGCACTGGGGGCAGGGCGAGCTCTGGTGGCTCGTCCGGCTCGGCGGCCGGGCGGCGCCGCGGGGCCGGGCCAGCGCGCTGGCCGTGGTCCTGGCCCGCGGCGGGCTGCCCGTGCTCGCTCCCCTCGCCCTGCAGCCCGGTGCGACGACGAACGCGCTCGCGCGGCTCCTCGGGCCGCTCCCGGGTCCGCCGCCCGCGGTGGGCGGCCTGGCCCAGGGCCTGGCGGGGGTCGCGCTGGCCGGCGCGCTCGGCGCGGCGGCGTGGGCCGCCTCCCGCGACCACGGCGGCCCGGGCGGCCTGCGGACGGCGGGCGCGCGGCGGGACCTCGCGGAGCTGGGCGTGCTGCTCGCCTGCCTCGCCGTCGTCCCGCCCGTGCTCGCGGTCGGCACCTACTACCTGGCCTGGCACGCGGCCCGCCACCTCGTGCGCCTCTCCCACGCGCAGCCCGGGCCCGCGCCCGGAGCCCGCCGCCTGGCGGCGGCCGCGCTGCCCTGCACCGCCGTGGCGCTGGCGGGGGCGGGGGCCGGCGCGGCGCTGCTCGGGGGCGCCGGCGCGCTCGTCCCGGCCGCGTTCGCGCTCACCTTCGGGCTGACCCTCCCGCACGCGCTGGTCGTCCTCTGGATGGACGACGCCCCGAACCGCCGCCGGGTTGGGGCATCCTTGCCGGCGTGGACGGCCTCGACGCGGCGCTGGTGCTCCTCGCCGGGCTGGCCGCCGGGACGATCAACGGCATCATCGGCTCCGGGACCCTGATCACGTTCCCGGTGCTGGTCGCGCTCGGCTACCCGCCCGTGGTGGCCAACCAGACGAGCACCCTCGGCCTCGTGCCGGGCTCGTTCGCCGCCGTGGCCGGCACCCGCGAGGGGCTTCGCGGGCACGGCCGGCGCACCGCGCGGTACGCGCTCTGCTCGGCGGGCGGGAGCGCCGCGGGGGCAGCGCTGCTCCTGGTGCTCCCGGCGGCCGCCTTCGACGCCGTGGTGCCGGTGCTCATCGGCGGGGCGCTCGTGCTCGTCGCGCTGCAGCCGCGGATCTCGGCGGCGGTGGGCGCCCGGCGGCGCCCGGGGGCCGCGGAGCTCGGGCCGCTCGCGCTGCTGGCGCTGACGGCGGCGGGGATCTACGGGGGCTACTTCGGGGCGGGGCAGGGGATCATGCTCTTCGCGGTGCTGGCCACGACGCTGCCGGGGGAGCTGCAGCGCGTCAACGTCACGCGGAACCTCCTGGCCGGGACGGTCAACGCGATCTCGGCGCTCGTGTTCCTGCTCGTGGGCCACCCGGACCTCGGGGCGGCCGGGCTCGTCGCGCTCGGGGCCACGGGCGGCGGGGCGCTCGGCGCCCGGGTCGGGCGGCGCCTCAGCGCCGGATCGCTGCGGGCGGTCGTGGTGGTCGTCGGCCTGTGCGCGATCGCGCAGCTCCTGCTCTGAGGTGGCGTGGGACGGCGCGGCGTCCTACGCTTGGCGCATGTGCCGGAACATCCGCCCGCTGCACAACTTCGAGCCGGCCGCGTCCGACGACGAGGTCGCCGCCGCCGCGCTCCAGTACGTGCGGAAGATCAGCGGCTCGACCAAGCCGTCCCAGGCGAACGAGGAGGCGTTCGCGCGCGCGGTGGAGGCGGTCGCCGCCGCCTCGCGGGAGCTCCTGGACGCCCTGGTGACCACGGCGCCGCCGAAGGACCGCGAGACCGAGGCCGCGAAAGCCCGCGCCCGCGCGCAGAAGCGCTACGCGGCCTGAGGCGTCAGGAGCGCCGCGCGGAGGTAGGGACGAGGGACCGTCCCGCGAACGAGAGGCACCCATGTCCGAGCACGTCTACAAGATCATCGAGGTCACCGGCTCCTCGGCCGAGTCCATCCAGGACGCCGTGCGCGTCGCCGTGGCCAAGGCGGCGGAGACCGTCCGCAACCTCGAATGGTTCGAGGTGGTGGAGACGCGCGGGCACATCGAGGAGCAGCGGCTCGCCCACTTCCAGGTCACGGTGCGGATCGGCTTCCGGCTCGACTGAGGCGCGGCGCGGTCGGAGGTCGGCGCCATGGCCGAGGAGATCACGCTCGAGCGGGTCGGCGGCGTCGCGGTGCTCACGCTCCGGGCGCCGGAGCGGCGCAACGCGCTCACCGTCGCGATGGCGCGGGCGCTGGTGCGCGCCTGCGAGGAGGCCGACGCCGATCCGGCGGTCGGCGCGGTGGTCCTCGCGGCCCAGGGCGCGTACTTCTGCGCCGGCGGCGATCGGGCGACGCTCGCCGCCGCCGGCCGCGACCCGGCGGCGCCGGAGGCCTACGCGGGGCTCACCGCGATCTACGAGGCGTTCGCGCGGGTGGGCCGCCTGGAGCCGCCCACCGTCGCGGCGATCCGCGGCGGCTGCGTCGGCGCGGGGACGAACCTCGCGCTGGCCACCGATCTGCGGGTCGTCGCCGCCGACGCCCGGCTCGCCTCGGGCTTCCTGCCGATCGGCCTGCACCCCGGAGGCGGGCACGGGCACCTCCTCGCGCGCTCGGCGGGCCGGGAGACCGCCAACGCGCTGCAGCTCTTCGGCGCGGCGGTGAGCGGCGCGCGCGCGGCGGAGCTCGGCCTGGCCTGGGCCGCGGTGCCCGCCGCCGAGGTCGACGCGGTGGCGCTGGAGCTCGCGTCGGTCCCCGCGGCCGACCCGGAGCTCGCCCGCCGCACCGCGCGCTCCATGCGCATGATCGCCGGCCCACCCGCGATCCCCTGGGCCGCCGCCCTCGAGCTCGAGCGCGCCCCGCAGATGTGGTCCATGCGCCGCCGCGCCGACCCCTGACCGGCGCATCAGGGGGGTCTGACCCCTTCGACGCATCAAAGGGGTCTGACCCCTTTGATGCGTTGGTGGCGATCGGCACGTGGTCAGGCGGTGAGGACGATCTTGCCGAACAGCTCGCCCGCGGCCATGGCGGCGAAGCCGTCGCGGGCCTCGGCCAGGGGCAGGACGCGGTCGATCACCGGCGTGACCGCGCCGCTCGCGCAGAGGCGCACGAGCCGCTCGAGCTCGTCCTTCGAGCCCATGGTCGAGCCGAGGACGCGCAGCTGGAGGAAGAACGTGCGGGTGAGCTCGGCCGACGGCGCGTCACCGCTCGTCGCGCCGCTGACCACGAGCGCGCCGCCCGGCTTGAGCGCCCGCAGGGAGTGGCCCCAGGTCGCCTCGCCGACGGTCTCGAGGACCGCGTCGACCCGCTCGGGCAGGCGCGCCCCGGGCGGGAAGGCCTGCTCGGCCCCGAGCGCGAGCGCCCGCGCGCGCTTCTCCTCGCTGCGGCTCGTCACCCACACGCGCACGCCCGCGGCGGCGCCCAGCGCGATCGCGGCGGTCGCCACGCCGCCGCCCGCGCCCTGCACCAGGACGGTGGCGCCCGGCGTCGCCTCCGCGCGGGTGAAGAGCATCCGGTAGGCGGTCAGCCAGGCCGTCGGCAGGCAGGCCGCGTGCACGAAGGAGAGCCCGGCGGGCTTCGGGACGAGGTTGGCCCGCGGGACCGCGATCCGCTCGGACAGGGTGCCCGGGTGGCGCTCGGAGAGGAGCGAGCGCCGGGGATCGAGCGTCTCGTCGCCGCGCCAGCCCTCCGAGGCGATGACGCCGTGGACCACCACCTCGTTGCCGTCGGCGTCGACGCCCGCCGCGTCGCAGCCGAGCACCATCGGGAGCGCCTCCGCCGCCAGCCCCACCCCGCGCAGCGACCACAGGTCGTGGTGGTTGAGCGAGGCGGCCCTGAGCGTCACCGTGGTCCAGCCGTCCGGGACCTCCGGCTCCGGCCGCTCCCCGACTTCGAGCCCGCTCAGCGGGTCGTCGGGGTCCTGGCGGGCGGCGTAGGCGGCGAGCATGGCGCGATGCTACGGCCCCTCCGGCGCGCCAGGGTGTCATGGTGCCTGCCGGTGCAGCGCCATGTCCGCCTCTCCCTCGTCGACGGACGCGTCGTGCTCGTCGGCTTCCACGAGATCCACCTGCGCGATCAGCACAACCGCCCCGGCGGCGCCCTGAGCCTCGAGGAGGCGCGCCGGCTCTTCGAGGCCGAGCCCGAGCCGCAGCGCACGAGCAACCTCGAGGTCCTCGCCCGCCAGCACGGCCCGGCGCGCGTCCCCCGCGCCTACGACCTCTAGGAGGCGACCCCCGCGTCCGCGAGCCAGGCCCAGGCGACGGCCTGGTCCACCACCGCCACCTCGAGCTTCTCCGCCTTGGCCGTCTTGCCCGCGCCGACGTCGTTGCCCGTCACGAGGTAGGAGGTCGCCGCGCTCACCGAGCTCGCGCTCGTGGCCCCCGCGAGCTCGAGCAGCCGGACGAAGGCCGGCCGGGTGACCTTCTCGCCCGTGGCGGGCTGGACGATCGCGCCGGTGACGACGACCGTCGCACCCTTGAGCGGCGTCTCCCCCGCCTCGGCGGCGTCGACCGGCCGGTCCTCCTCGCGGACGTCGAGGCTGACCCCCCGCGCGCGCAGCTCCCCGAGCATCCGCTGCACGTCCTCGCGCCCGAAGTACTCCACGAGCGAGGCGGCGACGACCTCGCCGATGTCCTTGACCGCGGCGAGCTCCTCCGCCCCCGCCGCCGCGACCTCCTCCACCGAGGCGTAGCCCGCGAGCGCGAGGCGCTTGGCCACGCCCTCCCGCGCGTGCCGGATGCCGAAGCCGATCAGCGCGCGGCGCATCCCGAGCGCCTTGGAGCGCTCGATCGAGTCGACGAACCGGCGCGAGCTCACCTCCCCCATGCCGTCGTAGGCCAGGAGGTCGGCCTGGCCGAGCGCGTAGAAGTCGGCGGGCGAGGCGAGCTTCCCGTCGTCGTACAGGCGGGCGATCCAGGTGCTCCCGACCGCCTCCATGTCGGCCGCCGCGCGCCCCGCCCACCACTGCAGCCGCCGCAGCGCCTGGGCGGGGCAGTCCAGGTTGGGGCAGAGCAGCTCGCGCGAGTTGCCGCGCTCCTCGAGCGCGGTGCCGCAGGAGGGGCAGCGGGTCGGGATCTCGGCGTCGCGCACGTCGGCGGGCTGCGCGCCGGGCGCCGGGCCCGAGACGAACGGGATCACGTCACCCGCCCGGCGGACGAGCACGCGCATCCCGACCCGCACGCCGCGCGCCCGCAGCACCTCCTGGTTGGCCAGGGTGGCCGAGCTGACCGTGGTGCCGCCGACGAAGACCGGCTCGAGCACCGCGCGCGGCACGACCTTCCCGCCCGGCCCGACCTCCCAGGAGACCGCGCGCAGGATGGTCTCCCGCTCCTCGGCGACGAGCTTGACCGCGATCGCGCCGCGCGGCGTGCTGGCCCGGTTGCCCGCCGCCTGGTAGGCGCGCTCGTCGTCGAGGCGCACCACGGCGCCGTCGATGTCGAAGTCGTTCTGAGCGCGGGCGGCCTCGATCCGGCCGATGGCCTCGAGCACCGCCGCGGCGCCGTGCACCACCGCGATCTCGGGCACCGCGAAGCCGTGCGCCCCGAGCTCGGCGACCGGCAGGCCGTCGGCGTCGAAGGCGAAGAAGCGGAGCACGCGCCCGGCCGCGGCGGCCGCCGCCGGATCCTTCTGCAGCAGCGTCCCGGCGCAGGCGTTGCGGGGGTTGGCGAGCGGCTTCTCGGGGTGGGCCTCGTTGTAGGCGGCGAAGACCGAACCGAGCATGACGGCCTCCCCGCGCACCTCGGCGCGCCCCGCCACGCCGGGCAGCCGGGTCGGGAGGTCCGTGACGACGTGGCGGGTGGCGTGGGTCACCTCCTCCCCCGTCGTCCCGTCGCCGCGCGTGGCCACGTGGAGCAGGGCGCCGTCCTCGAAGACGAGGCTGAGCGAGACGCCGTCGAGCTTCGCGGTCACCCGCAGGGGCTGGCCCGGGAAGCGCTCGGCGAACTCCCTCACGCCCGCCTCCCGCGCCTCCGGGCTGACCTTGGCCAGGGAGAGCATGGGGCGGGCGTGGCGGATCGCCCGGCGCCCGCCGCGCGGCGCGGCGCCCACCTGCTCGAGCGGGTTGTCGGCCGGGGTGAGCGCGGGGCGCGCGGCCAGGAGCGCGCGCAGCTCGTCCTCGCGCGCGTCGTAGGTCGCGTCGTCGGCCTCGGGCTCCCCGGCGTAGTAGCGCTCCCTCAGCCGGCGGAGCTCCGCGGCGAGCCCCTCGACCCGTGCTCGGTCCTCGTCCTCGCTCACGCCGCCCACGCTACGCGAGGCCGTGGGCCACGTGCCGCCGGTACGGCCGAGTGGCGCCCGGCGTCGGACCGGCGCGACGCCGAGCGCCACTCACCGGGGGCCGCGCCGGGCAGGAGCACGACCATGGCCGACGACATCCCGGCGCTCGAGGCGCTCGTCCCCCAGGCGCCCGCGCCCGTCCGCGTCCCGCCGGCGCCGCTCGCGCGCCTCGGGCCGCTCGCGCTGGCGGTGGCGCTCGGCTCGGCGTCCGGCGGTGGCGGGGAGCCGCTCACCATCTTCCGCACGCTCGGGCGCGATGCGCGCCTGTTCCGCTCCTGGCTCGTCTACTCGGGCCGGCTGCTCCTGCGCGGTCGGCTGCCCCGGCGGGACACCGAGCTCGTGATCCTGCGGGTCGCCGCGCGCACCGGCTCGGGGTACGAATGGCGCCAGCACGTGCGCATCGCGCTGCGCTCCGGGCTCTCCGCCCCGGAGGTCGCGGCCGCGGCCGGGCCCGTCGGCGACGAGGGGCTGAGCCCCCGCCAGCGGGTGCTGCTCGCCGCCACGGACGAGCTGCTCGACCGGCGGGCGTTCGGCGACGCGACCTGGAGCGCCCTGAGCACCCACCTCGACCGGGGCCGGACGATCGAGCTCTGCCTGCTCGTGGGCCACTACCAGGGCCTGGCCACCGCCCTCGGCGGCCTCGGCGTCCCACCGGAGTCCGCGCCGAACGCATGAAAGGGGTCAGACCCCTTCGATGCGCGCATGAAAGGGGTCAGACCCCTTCGATGCGTGGGTAGCCCGGCTGCGTGCACCGCCTCCCGCCCGGCCCGACGACGAACGCGTTCATCCAGGCCGCGAGGTTCCACCGGGATCCGCTCGGCCAGCTGCGCATGCTGCAGCGCGAGTTCGGCGACGTGGTCACGGTGCGCTTCCCGGCGGCCCGGCCGATGGTCGTCCTCGCCGACCCCGCCGCCGTGCGGGTGCTCGCCCACGGCGACCCGGAGCGCGCCCACGCCGGCGCGGCGCGGCGGCGCATCCTCCCGCAGGCCTCGGCGCAGTCCTCCTTCGGCGCCGACGGCGCGCAGCACCACGCCGCCCGCGCGCGGCTGGCCCCCGCCTTCGCCCCGGAGCAGATCGCCGCGCTGCGCCCCACCATCGCCCGTATCGCCGCCGAACACGCCGCGAGCTGGCCGACCGGGCGGCCGTTCCGGCTGCTGCAACGCACCCGCCTGCTGGCCGACGAGATCGCCACCCGGCTCGTGCTCGGGGTCCGCGACGACGCCCGTGCCCGGGAGCTCGCGCAGGCGATCCGGCGGATGCTCGCCATCCCCGGGAACCCGCCGCTCTCCCCGCCCGGCGCGGGCCAGGGCCTCGCCGGCGCGCTCGGGGCGCGCGAGGCGCGGCGGCGCATGGCGCCGGTCCTCGCGAGGCTCGGCGCGGAGCTCGACCGCCGCCGCGCCGACGGCGACCTCGAGGGCGACGACCTGCTCGGCTGCCTCCTGCGGGCCGACGAGCTCGACACCGCGGCGGCGGTGGACGAGCTGCTGCCGGTGCTGCTGGCCGCCCAAGAGCCGATGGCCGCGGGGCTCACGTGGCTGCTCCTGCGCGTGGCGCAGGAGCCCGGGCTGCAAGAGCGCTGGCGCCGGGACCCCGCCGACGCGGCGTGGCGCGAGGCGGTCGTGAAGGAGACCTGGCGCCTGCGCCCGCCCGCGCTCGCGATGCTCCGCCGGCTGACCGCCTCGCTCGAGGTCCAGGGCCACGTGCTCCCCGCCGGCCTGACGGTGGTGAACCCGATCGTCCTGCTGCACCGCGATCCGGCCGCTTTCCCCGAGCCCGACGCCTTCCGGCCCGAGCGCTGGCTCGTGCCGGAGCCGCCGGAGGCGCTGCTGTTCCCGTTCGGCGCGGGCGCGCGCCGCTGCCTGGGCGAGCCGCTCGCCCGCGCGGAGGTCGAGGCCGCGATCCCGGCGATCCTCCGGCGGCTCGAGCTCCGCCCGGCCTGGCCGCGCGAGGAGAAGCAGGTCCTGCGCGCGACGATCCTCGTGCCGCACCGCAGCGGCCTCGTGCGCGCGCTCGCGCGCCCCTGAGCGCGCAGCCGGCGTCAGCTCCCGACGCGGCAGGTGTCGCCGGGCAGCGCCCGGGAACGAGCCGTCCATGAGCACTCCCGCGCAGCGCCCCCTCGCCGTGATCACCGGCGCCTCGAGCGGCATCGGCCTCGAGCTCGCGAAGGTCTTCGCCGCCCACGACTACGACCTCGTGGTGGCGGCCGAGGACGCCGAGCTCGCCACGGCGGTCGCGGGCCTCGAGTCCTCCGGCACCGCGGTGACCTCGGTGCGCACCGACCTCGCGACCGCCGCCGGGGTCGAGGAGCTCGCCGCCACCGTCGCCGCCCAGGGCCGGCCCGTCGCCGCGCTGGCGCTCAACGCGGGCCGCGGCGCGGGCGGGAAGTTCGTCGGCGAGACGGCGCTCGAGGACGAGCTCGAGATCGTCGACCTGAACGTCCGCTCCACCGTGCACCTGGCCAAGCGCGTGCTGCCGGGGATGGTCGCCCGCGGCGAGGGCCGGGTGCTGATCACCTCCTCGGTCGCCTCGACCATGCCGGGCGCCAACCAGGCCGTCTACAACGCCTCGAAGTCCTTCACGCAGTCCTTCGCGGAGGCGATCCGCGAGGAGCTCTCGGACACCGGCGTCACCGTCACCGCCCTGATGCCCGGCCCGACCGACACCGAGTTCTTCGCCGAGGCGGACATCGACGACGCCGACATGGCCAAGAAGCGCGACAGCGCCGCGCAGGTCGCCGAGCAGGGCTTCGAGGCGATGATGGCGGGCGAGCAGAAGGTCGTCGGCGGCAACGTCCTCAACAAGGTGCAGGCCAAGACGGCCGGCCTCATCCCGGACGCGGTCAAGGCGAAGGTGCACGGCGCGCTCGTCCAGAAGGACGGCGAGTAGCGCCTCAGCGCACCGTGTAGACCCCGGTCGGGGCGGCGTGGTAGCCCTTCGCGCCGACCTGCCGGGCCAGCGCGCTGCGCGGCTCCTCGCCGGCGGCCAGCCGCTCCAGGGCGTACGCGAAGTCCCACCGGGGCGCCCAGCCGAGCTCCGCACGGGCGCGCGCGTTGACGTAGACGCGGTCGACCTCGGAGCTCATCCGCCACCCGCGCCCCGCGTAGAGCGCCTCGTACTGCGGCACCCGGCGGCGCACGACGGCCGGCGCGTCCGCGCGCAGCTGCGCGAGATCCTCCGGCCGGAACGGCGTGGTGGCCGAGATGACGTAGCGGCCGAAGCCGATCGTGGGCGCGCGCTCGAGCGCGCAGCGGTGGGCCGCGACCACGTCCTCGAGGTCGACGCGGCGGTGGAGCAGCTCGTTGAGCTTGAGGTTCGCGTCCGCGTAGGCGGAGCGGACCTCGTCGCGGTCGTCCTCCTCGGGGAAGAACCGCGCGGTGCGCAGCACCACCACGGGCAGCCCGCGGTCGCGGTGGACGAGCTTCGCGAGCTCCTCCGCGGCGACCTTCGTCACCCCGTAGACGTTCCTGGCCACGGGGGCCACCTCCTCGCTCACCCAGGCGGCGGGCGCCCCGGCGGGCGGCGTGAGCGCGTCGCCGAACGCGCTCGTGGTGCTCGTGAGCACGAAGGACCCGACCCCCGCGTCGGCCGCCGCCTCCAGCAGGGTCAGCGTGCCGGTGACGTTCGTGTCCACGAACGCCTGCTTGGCGTGCGAGCCGACGTGCGGCTTGTGCAGCGTGGCGGTGTGGAGCACCGCGTCGGCGCCCGCGACCAGCCGCTCGACCCACGGGCGGTCGGCCACCGAGCCGACGGCCCGGGTGAACGGCGAGGGGAGCAGATCGCCGCCGAGGACGTCGTGGCCCTCGGCGCCCAGCACGCGCATCAGCGCCTCCCCGAGGTGCCCGGCGCTCCCGGTGACCACGATCCGCATGCGCCCATCCCACCACGCCGCCGCGGCGCTCGGCGCCCACCGACCCATGGGGCGGGCTGCGGCGCCACCCGGCCGGCGGTCGCGGGCTCCCGCGGTCGGGCGCCCGCGACCGTACCCGGTGACTAGGGCCGCACGAAGGCGTCCGGGTCGGGGCCCGTGCGCTCGCCTCGGTCCAGCGCCTCGATGGCCTCCATCTGCTCCGGGGTGAGCGCGAAGTCGAAGAGGTCGAAGTTCTGCTCGATGCGCTCCGGCGTCACCGACTTCGGGATGACGACGTTGCCCAGCTGCAGGTGCCAGCGCAGCACGATCTGGCCCGGGGTCTTGCCGTGCTCCTCGGCCATGGCCGTGATGACCGGGTCGTCGAGGACGAGCCCCTGCGCAAGCGGGCTCCAGGCCTCGGTGAGGATGCCGCGGTCGGCGTGCTCGCGGCGCAGGCCGGGCTGCTGGAGGTAGGGGTGGAGCTCGACCTGGTTGATCGCGGGCTGCACGCCGGTCTCCGCCTCCAGGCGGGCCAGGTGGTCGGGCTGGAAGTTCGAGACGCCGATCGCGCGCGTGAGCCCCTCCTGCTGCAGCTCGACGAGCGCCTGCCAGGTCTCCACGTAGAGGTCGGTCGCGGGAACGGGCCAGTGGATGAGGTAGAGGTCGAGATGGTCGACCTCGAGCTGCTCGAGGCTCCGCCGGCAGGCCTGCTTGGCCTTCTGGTGGCCGTGGTCGGTGTTGAAGCACTTCGTGGTGAGGAAGACGTCGGAGCGCTCGAGGCCGGCCGCGTGGATCGCCTGGCCGACCCCGGCCTCGTTGCGGTAGGCCGTGGCCGTGTCGACGTGGCGGTAGCCCGCCAGCAGCGCGCGGGTCACCGCCTCCGCGGTGTCCTCCGGCGGGATCTGGAAGACGCCGAAGCCGAGCTGGGGGATCTCGACGCCGCCGCGGAGCGGGAGGGTGGGGACCTGGCCGGTGGAGGAGCTCATGGGTGCTGGTTGCCCCGGGCCCCGGCGCCCAGAACGCGCGCGCCCGTCAGGGCGCCTCGCGCACCGCGCGGGGCGAGGCGCCGCGGGCGGCCGGACCGCAGCTCTCAGGCTCCTCCCAGGAGCGCCTCATGCCGCTCCCACCCGGGAGCCGCAGGCTGCGGCCATGACCTCCTCCACCGCCCTCCTGCGCCCCGTCCCCGCGACGGCTGCGACCCGCCCGGTCGTCGAGGTCGTCGTGCCGGTCTACAACGAGCAGGGGGCGCTGCCCGCCTCGGTCCGGCGCCTGCACGACGCGCTGAGCGCGGAGCTCCCCTACTCGTGGCGGATCACCATCGCCAACAACGCGAGCACGGACGAGACGAGCCGCGTCGCGCGGGCGCTCGCCGACGACCTCCCCGGCGTCGAGCTCCTCGAGCTCGCCCAGAAGGGCCGCGGCCGGGCGCTCCGGGCCGCCTGGAGCGCCTCGGACGCGCAGGTCGTGGCCTACATGGACGTCGACCTGTCGACCGACCTGCGCGCGTTCCTGCCGCTCGTCGCGCCGCTGGTCAGCGGCCACTCCGACCTCGCGATCGGCACGCGGCTCGCCCGCGGGGCCCAGGTGGTGCGGGGACCCAAGCGGGAGCTCATCTCCCGCTCCTACAACGCCGTGCTGCACCTCGGGCTCGGTGCGCGGTTCTCCGACGCCCAGTGCGGCTTCAAGGCCGTGCGGGCCGACGTGGCGCGCGAGCTGCTGCCCGCCGTCCGCGACGAGGCGTGGTTCTTCGACACCGAGCTGCTCGTGCTCGCGCAGCGCCGCGGCCTGCGCATCCACGAGGTGCCGGTCGACTGGGTCGACGACCCGGACTCGCGCGTGGAGCTCCTGCGGACGGCCCTCGAGGACCTCAAGGGCGTCGCGCGGCTGCTCGCCGCCACGCGGATGGCGCGGTTCCTCGCCGTCGGCGTCGCCTCGACGCTCGCCTTCGCCCTGCTCTTCCTCCTCCTCCGCGGGCCGCTCGGAGCGGCGGGGGCGAACGCCGCGGCGCTCGCGCTCACGGCGGTGGCCAACACCCAGGCCAACCGGCACTGGACCTTCGGCCTGCGCGGTCGCGAGCGGCTCGTGCGCCAGCACCTGATGGGCGGGCTGGTCTTCGCGCTCACCCTCGGGCTGACCTCAGGCGCCCTCGCGGTGCTCCACGGCCTCGACCGCGATCCGTCCCGCGGGGTCGAGGTGGCCGTCCTGGTCGCCGCGGGCGTCTGCGCCACGGTCACCCGCTACGTCGCCCTGCGGACCTGGGTCTTCGCGCGGCACGGCCGCCGCGACGCCCTCCGCCGCCCCGCGCTCGCGCGCTCCTGAGACCCCTCCCCACCCCGAAAGGACCCATGTCGACACCGACGCTCTCCCTGCCCTTCCGCGCCCCCGCGGAGGGGCGCACCCTCGCCCGCGTGCGCGTCGGCGTGCCCCGCCCCGAGCTGCTCCTGCTGCTCGTCGTCGCCGGGGTGCTCGACCTGTGGGGCCTCAGCCGCAACGGCGACGCGAACGAGTACTACGCGGCCGCCGTCCACTCCATGACGCAGAGCTGGCACGCCTTCCTGTACGGCTCCTTCGACACCGCCGGGGTGATGACGGTGGACAAGCCGCCGCTGGCGCTCTGGGTCCAGGCCCTCTCGGCGCGGCTGTTCGGCTTCTCGTCGTGGAGCCTGCTCGTGCCGCAGGCGCTGATGGGGGTGGCCACCGTGGGCTTCACCTACGACCTGGTGCGCCGGCGCTTCGGCCGGGCCGCGGGCTTCGCGGGCGGGCTCGTGCTCGCGCTCACGCCGGTCACCGTCGCGCTCTCGCGCCACAACAACCCCGACGCGCTGCTCACCCTGTGCTGCGTCGTCGCGCTGTGGGCCGTGGTGCGTGCGCTGGAGGACGGGCGCACGCGCTGGCTCGTGCTCAGCGGGATCATGGTCGGGCTCGGCTTCGAGGCGAAGATGGCCGCCGCGCTGCTCGTGGTGCCCGGCCTGGTGGCCGCCTACGGGTGGGTCGCCCCGCGCGGCCGGCGCACGGCGGTGCGCCAGCTCGGCCTCGGTGGCGCGGCGCTGGCCGTGGTCGGGCTGGCCTGGCCCGTGCTCGTGTGGCTCACGCCGGCGGGCTCGCGGCCCTGGGTCTCCGGGACCGACGACAACTCGATCTGGTCGCTGATCCTCGGCTACAACGGCCTCGGCCGGCTCTTCGGGCAGGACGGCGGCCCCGGCGGCGGGACCGGGGCGGGCGGCGGTGGCGCGGGCGCCGCGGCCGGCGGCGGAGGCGGCGGCTTCGGCGGCGGAGGACCGGGTGGCGGCGGTGGCCTCTTCGGCGGCGACACCGGGCCCTTCCGGCTGCTCAACGAGGCGCTCGGCGGCCAGGCGGGCTGGGTGCTGGGCAGCGCCGTGGTCGCGGGGGTGGGCGTGCTCGTCGCCTCGCGGCTGCGCCGCACGGACGCCCGCACGGGCTGGCTGATCGCCGCGGGCGGGGCGTTCCTGGTCATCGCGGTGGCCTTCTCGCGCGCCGAGGGGATCTTCCACCCCTACTACGTCTCGCTGCTCGCGCCGTTCACCGCGGCCCTGGTCGGGGCGGGAGTCGGCGAGCTGCTCAAGGGCGGGCTCGCCGCCCGGGTGCTCGGGCCGGCGATGGTCGTCGCGGGGGTCGTGACCGAGCTCGTCGTGCTCCACGACAACCCGGGCGAGCTCGCCTGGGTGCCGGCCGTCCTCGTGGTCGGCGGCGCGACGGCCTCGGTGCTCATGGCCTCCGGCCTGCGCTCCCGGGCCCGCGCCGGCCTGGTGGCGGCGGTGCTCGGGCTGCTGCTGATCGCGCCGGGCGCCTGGGCCGTGCAGACCCTGGGCCACGCGACCAGCTCGACCTTCCCGGCGGGCGGCCCCGCCTCCGCCGGCGGAGGCTTCGGCGGCGGCCCGGGTGGCGGCGGGCGGCGGCTCGGCGGCGGGACGCCCGGCGCGTCGTCGCAGGCGCAGCCGGGCGGCTTCGGCGGCCCGCCCCCGGGGCTGCAGAGCGGGACGCTGCCCGGCGGCAGCGGCGCGGGTGCGCTCCCCGGCGCCGGCACGGGCGCCGCGGGCGCGACGGGCGGCGGCGCAGGCGGCGGGATGTTCGGCGGCAACGCCAACGTCAGCCAGGCGCTGGCCTACGCCAAGGCCCACGGCGGCGGGACCGTCGCGGTCTCGAGCCAGAACGGCGCCGCCGGCACGCTCGTGAGCTCCGGGGCGGACCTCGCGGCGATCGGCGGCTTCTCCGGCCGCGAGAGCCAGGTGAGCGTCTCCTGGCTCGCCGACGCGGTCGAGAGCGGCAAGATCCGCTGGCTCCTCACCGACTCGAGCGGCGCCGGGCGCCAGGACGGGCGGATCGGCTCCTCGGAGGTGATGGCCGTGGCGGCGAAGGTCGGCACCGCCGTCCCGAGCGTCGACGGGCTCTACGACCTCAAGGGCCTGGCGGCCGCGCTGCGGGCGGCCGGCTGAGGCCCGACCGGCCGCGGGCCACGCGAGCCGGGTCCGCGGCGCTACGGGGCGAGCGCCGGGCCCGGCTCGAGCGTCACGTGCGAGCCGTCGTCCAGCACGATCACGCCGCCGTGCACGAGCCAGCCCGGCGCGGCGGCGGGGCCGGCGAGCACGGCGGCCTTCGCGCGCGCCTCCGCCTCGGCGCCCGTGGGCGCGAGCGCGGTGGCCTGGACCACCCCGGTGAAGGCCGGCCGCCCCGTCGCCGGGTCGAGCAGGTGGTGGGCCGGGCGGGAGTCCGGGCCGAGCCAGGCGCGCCGCCCGATGCCGCTCGTCGCGACCCCGCCCGCGCGCAGCAGGAAGCGGTGCAGGCGCTCGGGGCCGAACGGGGAGCGGACCTCGACGGGGCGCGGGGCACGGGCGCTCCCGCCCACGCGCAGGTCTCCGCCGCAGTCGACGACGAAGCTCGGGTGGGCGGCGAGCCGCGCGCCGACGACGTCGGCGAAGAGCCCCTTCACGATCCCGCCCGAGTCGAGCGCGAGCCCGGGCGGGCGCCGGACGAGCTCACCCTCGACCGCCAGCGCCCGCCAGGCCGCGGCGGGGTGGGGCCTCGCGGGCGCCCGCGGGCCGGCGAGGCGCAGGGCGAGGCGGAGCTCGAGCGGGGCGCCGAGCTCGCCGCGGTAGCCCGCGCGCTCGATGTCCCGGAGGAGCGTCGGATCCACGAGCCCGCCGGTCAGCTCGGCCGCCGCGCGGGCGGCCGCGGCGAAGCGGGCCATGAGCGGCGTGACCGGGACCGCCGCGCGCGGATCGGCGTTCAGCCGGGCGAGCTCGGACTCCGCGCTGAACCGCGTGAAGCGCCCGTGCCAGGCCAGCAGCGCGTCGCGCGCGGCGTCGGCCGCGGAGGCCGCGGAGCGCCCGTCGGGCGCCGGCCCGCCCACCTGGACCGCGCACTCGGTGCCGAAGCAGGCGAAGGTCCGGTGGGCGGATGGCACCCGGGCAGCGTGGCAGCGCGGGCCTCGGCCGGCCTCGGCTCCCAGCGTCCTCTCAGGCTGCTCTCATCGCCGGGACAGGCCCGCCGCCCATGCTCCACCCATGCCCGAACCCGCCTCCGAGGACCGCCGCGAGCGCGCCGCCCGCGCCCTCGCCGCCCGCCGCACGCGCCTGCGCTCGATGCGCCGCCGCAGTGGCGCCGCCGCGCTGGCCACCTTCGCGCTGGCCTTCGGCGTCCTCGTGATCGACGAGCCGCCGGCGACGACGAGCACCGCCGCGACGGCGCCCGCCACCTCCTCGACGACGAGCGGGACCACCACCGGCGCCGGCACGGGCACCGGCACCACGGCGGACGACGGCACCGCGAGTGACGACGCGACCGCGAGCGACGACGGCACCGCGAGCGACGACGCGACCGCCAGCGACGACGCCACCGCGAGCGACGACGACCAGGCCGAGCTCCCGGCCGTCACCACCCAGGCCTCCTGATGCTCGCCGCGACCCACCTGGCCTGGACCACGAGCCGGGCGGCCGGCATCGCGGCGCTGCTGTGCTCGAGCGCCTCCGTCGGGCTCGGCCTGCTCATGGCCACCCGCCTGCTGCGGGGCCGGCTCACCGACCTGCGCACGGTGCACGAGGCGCTCTCGCTGGCCACGCTGACCGCGCTGCTCGTCCACGTCGTCACGCTGCTGCTCGACACCTGGCTCCGGCCCGGCCTGCGCGACGTGCTCGTCCCCTTCACGCTCGACTACCGCCCGCTGTGGACCGGCCTCGGGACCCTGGGCGGCTACCTCCTGGTGACGCTCGGCCTCACCTACTACGTCCGGGACCGGATCGGGCCGGCCCGCTGGCGGCGCCTGCACCGCTTCGCGGCGCTCGGGTGGCTGCTGGCCGTCGTGCACAGCCTGGGCGCCGGCTCCGACGCGGGCCGCCCGTGGTTCCTGGCCGCGCTCGGTCTCGTCGCCCTGCCCGCGGCCGCGCTGCTCGTGGTGCGCTGGCTGCCGCGGCCGGCGGCCCGCGACGCCGTCCCCGTGTAGGCGCGAATCCCCGGCGCCTAGCATCGGCGGGGTGCTGGCCCCCGCCGCCCTCCTCGACGTCGCCCAGCACGTCGGCCTCCCGCTCCTGTTCGCCCTCATCGCCCTCGAGACGATGGGGGTCCCGCTCCCGGGCGAGACCGCGCTCGTCACCGCGGGCGTGCTGGCCTCCCAGGGGCGGCTCGCGATCGAGGAGGTGATCGTGGTCGCCGCGCTCGCCGCCGTGCTCGGCGACAACGTGGGCTACCTGCTCGGTCGGCGCTACGGGCGCCGGCTCTTCACGATGCCCGGCCCGCTCGCCGGCCACCGGGCGAAGGTCATCGAGGTCGGCGAGCCGTTCTTCGACCGTCACGGGCCCAAGGCCGTGTTCCTCGGCCGGTGGATCAGCGGCCTGCGGATCACCGCCGCGTGGATGGCCGGGATCAACCGCATGCGGTGGCCGACCTTCACGGCCTGGAACGCGCTCGGCGGCGCGGCCTGGGCGACCTCCTTCGGGCTCCTGGCCTACTACGCCGGCGACGACGCCGAGCGGATCGTCCGGACGGCCGGCCTGGGAGGGGTGGCGGCGGTGGCGCTATTGCTCATCGTCGTGCTGGTGGTCCGCCGGCGGCGGGCGGAGCGCCGGACGCGGGAGCTGGCCGCCGGCGAGGCCGGCCGCGCCTGAGGCGCGCCCGCCGGCGCCGCTCGGCCCGCCTACGCCGCGAGCGTGGCCGGCACGAGGCCCCGGAGCGCCGAGCTCACCCGGAGACCCTCGGCGGCGAGCAGCCGCGCGAGGTCCACCGGCTCGGCGGAGCACCGCGGCTCCTCGGCCAGGAGCGCCGCCCGCGTCACGCCCGGCAGCAGCCGGCCGTCCGCGGGCGGGGTCACGAGCCGCTCGCCCTCCTGGAGCCAGACGCTCGCCCACGCCGCCTCGAGCACCGCGCCGTCGCCGTCGACGAGGAGCGGCACGGCTCCGAGGCCCGCGGCGAGCGCGTCGAGGAGCCGGCGATCGGCCCACTTGTGGGCGCCGAGCCCACCGGGCAGCAGGACGGGCGCGAGCACGACGCTCCCCGCGGCGGCCGGGAACGGCCCGGATCGGGTGGTCAGCGCGCCGCCGGCCCCGAGGTCGAGCCGCAGGCGCCCCGTGCCGGCGGCGCGCGCCGCCGCCTCCACGCGAACGCGCAGGTCGGCGGGGAGCTCCAGGCCGAGCGCCTCCGCGCCCGCCCGGAGCCGCGCGAGGTGCTGCTCCAGCCGTGCGGGCGCCCCGCCGCGGACGGCGAGCGTCTCGAAGAGGCCGCGCGCCGGATCCGGCCGCTCGCGCCCGGCGGCCAGCGCCACGGGCAGGCGGTCGAGCTCGCGAGGCGCCACCCCGCCGGCGCGCCGCCCGCGGCCCCGAGCGCCCACCGCGGGCGCCGGGTCCGCGCCCGCGGCGCCCGCGGTGGGCAGCACCGCCCCGCCCAGCGCCAGGAGCGGCGCCACCTTGGTGCGGCACTCCTCGAGCTCCGCCGCCGGGTCGGAGGCGGCGGTGACACCCCCGCCGACGCCGAGCTGCACCCGGTCGCCGACGAGCTCGAAGGTCCTGATCGCGACGCTCAGCTCGAGCCCGGCCACCGGGCTGGCGTAGCCGATCGCGCCCGTGTAGAGCTCCCGCGCCGAGCCCTCGAGCTCGGCGATGACCCGCAGCGCCTGGACCTTGGGCGCGCCCGTCACCGAGCCCGGGGGGAACGTCGCGCGCAGCAGCCCGCCGTCCGCGACCTCGCGCCGCAGGGTGCCGGCCACCTCGCTGACGAGATGCGCCACGCCCGCTCCCGGGCGCACCTCGGCGAGCGCCCCGACCCTGACCGAGCCGAACTCCGCCACGCGACCCACGTCGTTGCGCATGAGGTCGACGATCATCACGTTCTCCGCCCGGTCCTTGCCCGAGGACGCGAGCGCCGCGGCCTCGCCGGCCGGCGCGGTGCCCTTGATCGGCGCGCTGCGGACCTCGCGGCCCACCCGCCGCAGGAACAGCTCCGGCGACGCGCTGACCGCCGCGCCCCACGGCCCCTGGAGGAGCGCGCCGTGGGCGGGGGCGAGCGCCTCGGCCGCCGCGACGGCGAGGTCGGCGGGGCGCCCGTCGAGCGTCGCGTCCACGTGCAGGCAGACGTTGACCTGGAAGACCTCCCCCGCCGCGATGCGCTCCCGGCAGGCCGCCACCGCCCGCTCGTGCCCCGCCGCCCCGGGCGCGCGCAGCCGCGCATCGCGCAGCCGGACCGGGCGCGGGCGCGGCGCGGCGGCGAGCCGCGCGGCGAGCTCGTCCCGGCGCGCACGGAGCTCCGCGGCCCGCTCCGGCGTCGTGAGCGCCTCGAACCACCAGCCGCCCTTCGCGTCGCAGACGAGCACGTGGTCGTGGTAGGCGAGCGGCGCGGCCGGGAGCCCGAGCCGCCGGGGCGGCCCGGGCACCGTGGGCTCCACCCGGCCGGCCAGCGCGAAGCCCAGCGCGCCGAACCACCCTCCGCCGACGAGCACGCCCGGGTCGCTTCCGGCCGGCTCGAGCACCGGGAGCCGCTCCAGCGCGGCGAACGGGTCCTCGCCCCGGCCGAGCCGCAGGAGCGGCGCCGCCCCGACCACCGCCCGCGCGCCCGCCCAGCCTCCGCTGAGCGCGAAGGCGTCGCGCTCCCCGGCGACCAGGAGCGCCGCCCGCGCCGCGGGCAGGCGCCCCGGCAGCCGCTCCCGGATGGCCCGGGCGCGCGCGGGCACGCCGCGCGCGGCGGGGACGTCGGCCTCCCGCGGTCCGGACGTGAGCGAGGGCACGGCCACGCGTCCATCATCGCGCACGGCCGGCGCGCCGCCCCGGCCACGCCGCCACGCCGCCTGCGCCGTCGCCCCGCCGCCGAGCGGGCCGCACCGGTCGCAGAGCGACCGCCTCGGCCCCCTCGACGCATGGGCGCCGCGCCGCGGGCCGCCGAACGGGCCGCACCGGTCGTGGAGCGACCGCCTCGGCCCCCTCGACGGACGGAGCATGCTCCCGCCGGCACCCGGCAGCGCGCGCACCGCCAGCGCGCGCACCGCCGCCGCCGCGCGCCGCCGCCCGCCCCGCGCCGGCTCAGGTCGCGAGTCGCGGGCCCGTGAGCGCCGCGGGCGCGGTGCGCTCGCGCGCGAGGAGGCGCGCGGCGAGGAGCCCGCCGAGCGCGCCGAAGAGGTGCGCCTGCCAGGAGATCCCCTCCTGGGGGACGAGCCCGCCGAGCAGCGCGGTCCCCCAGATCGCGCCGACCACCACGCCGACCACGAGCTCGAGCGCACTCCGGTCGAAGAGGCCGCGGAAGAGCAGGTAGCTCGCGTAGCCGAAGACGAGGCCGCTGGCTCCGAGCGTCACCGAGCCCGCCGGCGCGATGAGCCAGACGCCGAGGCCACTCACCAGCCCCACGATCGCGGTGACGAGCAGCACGCGCGCCGCCCCGCTCAGGGCGATCGCCGCACCCAGCACCGCGAAGGGCACCGTGTTGGAGATCAAGTGGTCGAAGCCCAGGTGGAGGAACGGCGCGGAGACCACCTCGGGCAGGCCCTCGGCGGAGCGCGGGTCGATGCCGTAGGCGTCGAGGCGGTGGCCGGCGATGACGTCGACCACCTCGAGCAGCCACATCAGGGCGATCATCGCCGCGACGACCAGCAGGCCGTCGCGCTGCTTCTCCCGTCGATCCATGCGCTCCAGGATGGCAGCGCCGCCTCAAGCGCGCCTCAGGCCGGCGCCGCTCGCGACGGCCGGGCGTCCCCGGGACCGACATGGAGCCCTGCCCGTGGAGGAACGAGTCGATCCTGACGCGCGCGGCCGAACCTGCGGGTGATCCGCTCGGCTGCGGGCGGTGCACCGCCGCGCCTAGCCAGCGCCCGCCGGCGACGCGGCCGGTGCCGCCGCCCACATCGCGGCGTAGCCCCGCGCGAGCTCCTCGAGGCGGTGGTGCGCGTTGCGGCCGCTCGGGTTGGGGAGCACCCACAGCGGCCGGCCGCCGAGCCGCTCGCGCTGCCGGCCGGCGGCGGCGCCCGGGCGGGCGAAGGCCGCCCGGTAGGCGGTCAGGCCGACCACCGCGACGAGCCCGGGCCGGAGCTCCAGCACGCGCTGCTCGAGCGCGAGCGCGCCGGCCAGCAGCTCCCCCGGCGTGAGCTCGTCCGCGCGGGCGGTGGGCCGGGCGCAGAGGTTCGTGAGCCCCACGCCGAGCGCCAGCAGCTCCCCCTGCTCGGCCGGGAGCAGGCGCCGCGGGGTGATGCCGGCGAGGTGGAGCGCCGGCCAGAAGCGGTTGCCCGGCCGGGCGAAGTGGTGCCCGGTCTCCGCCGAGCGCACGGACGGGTTGATGCCGGCGAGCAGCACCCGCAGCCCCGGGGCGAGCAGATCCGGGAGCGGCTGGGCGGCGGGGGCTCCGGCGCCGCCGGCCGCGTCAGGGCTCACCACGCGACCGAGGTCAGGCCCGCGTGCCGCCGCGCGCCGCGACCGGCTTGAGGAAGTCCGGCACGCCCCGCACGAGCGAGCGCCCGCTCTGCTGCTCCCACGCCGCCTCGGTCTGGGCCAGGTGGACGTCCATGACCTCCTCGACGCGCTGCATGTCACCCGCGCGGATCGCGTCGAGCGTCTGCGCGTGCAGCTCGAGCGTGCGCTCCACCGAGGCCGGGGCGCTCAGCGCCGTGTCCCGCGCGATCTCGAGCTGGCGCAAGAGCGAGCGCACGAGCCCGACGACCGTCTGGTTGCCCGTGGCCCGGGCGATGCCGAGGTGGAACTGCACGTCGAGCGCGAGGAAGCGGTCCTCGTCGGCGTGGAACCGCTCGGGGGCGTGGGCGATCGCCGTCTGCCGGTCGATCGTCCGCTGCAGCGCGGCGAAGTCCGCCTCGCGCCCGTGGAGCGCCGCGAGCTGCGCCACCCGCGGCTCCAGCAGCCGCCGGGCCTCGAGCACGCCGGCGACCTCGCCGATGCGCACCGCGGCCCGGCGCCGCACCTCGCGCGGCACCCACTCGCTCGTGACGAACGCCCCGCCCCCCGAGCCCGGCCGCACCTCGAGGACGCCCGAGTCGGCGAGCACCTTGAGCGCCTCGCGCACCGTCGGGCGCGAGATCTCCATCTGCTGGGCCAGGCTCCGCTCGGAGGGCAGGTGGTCGCCCGGGCCGAGCTCCCCGAGCGCGATGCGCTCGGCGATCTGCTCCACCGCCTCCTCGAACGTGCGACGGGTGCGGACGGGGCTGAACGAGGCCGACAAGGCCCGCAACGCTATCCGCGCGCGGCGCCGGAGGCCACGTTCAGGAGCCCGCCGCGGTGGCGTCGAGCAGCAGCGCGTGGCGGGCGCGGACCTCGAGCAGGTCGTCGGCGGCCCGCCGGAACACCGCGTCGGGCCGCTCCGTCCCGGGCCCGATCGTGGCCGTGCCGAAGTGCACCTCGAGCCCCTGGCGCATGGAGATGGAGCGCAGCTGCGAGGAGATCCGCGTGGTGACCACGGTGATCTCGGGCGGCGTCACGCCGGTCAGCAGCATCCCGAAGAGCGAGCCGTCGACCCGGAAGGCGCGGTCGTGGCGGCGCATGCCCGCCTCGAAGGCCTCGGCGAGCTCCTGCAGGCTGGGGCCGGCGAGCTGCAGCGCCCGCCCGCCCGTCGCGGTCCGCACCCCCACGACGTCCGCGAGCACGAGCGCGGAGGAGCCTCCGCCGCGGCCGCTGCGCGCCACCTCCCGGCCCAGCTCGCGCAGGAACGCGCGCCGGTTGCCGAGCTTCGTGAGCGGATCGCCGTCGGCCACGACGGCCAGGCGCTCGTAGCGGTCGGCGGCGATCATGGCCGCCGTGGCCTGGTTGGCGAACGCGTGCAGCGACTGCAGCCGGTCGTTGCCCGGCAGCAACCGGTCGTGCGGGTCGTCGACCCAGATGGCGCCGACCACCTGCGCGTCGGCGTCGCGCAGCGGCACGAGGATCACGTGGTCGTCCCAGGCCCGCCAGCCGCGGCCGTTGCGGCGCGAGCCCATGAGCACGCGGCGCTCCACCGGCATCCGCTCGATTGCCTCCTCCCGCCCGAGCAGGAAGCAGCCCTCCACGCCGAAGCCCGGATCGAGGAGCGGCTCGAGCGCCGCCGGGTCGATCGGCGCGAGCGCGGCGTCGAAGGGGGTCGCGCTGCCGTCGCGGTGCGCCCGCGGCACCAGCATCCCGTCGCTGCCGGCGACCTCGACCACCACCCGCTCGAACCCGAGCGCGTCGGAGATCGCCGCGGCGACCGCGTCGAGCATCGGCCCGATCTCCCGCGTGGCCGCGATGCGCGAGGAGACGTGCAGCAGCCGGTCGAGCGCCGCGGCGTGGCGCGCGGTCTCGATCCCGGTCTGCGCGTGCTGCACCGCCAGCGCGGCGTGGGCGGCGATCGCGACGAGCACGTCGAGCTCGGCGTCGGAGGGGCGCCGGCCGGACTTCGGGGTGTCGAGCGACAGGATCCCCAGGAAGTGCCCCTGCGTGTGGCGGAACGGGATGAGCAGGTCGTCGTCCCCGCGCCAGGCGTCCGGGGCGTCAAGCTCCGCGAGCGGCGAGGTGAAGGTCACGAAGTCGGGGTGCTGGTCCACGGGCTCCCCGGCCGGCACGAAGTACGCGCCGCGGCGCTCGAAGCGGTCGTCGAGCAGCGGCGTCCACATCGCCCAGTCGTAGGTGGCGCCCGTGAGCAGCTCCACGCCCTCCGGCACCAGCCCGTGGGTCGTGGCCACCACGAAGTCGTCCCAGGCCGGGCGGTAGAGGTTGATGACGACCGCCCACCCGAGGTCGTCGGCGATGGTCCGGACGATCTCGCCGAGCAGCGCGTCGAGACCCGCCTCGTCGACGACGGCGCGCGCCGCGTCGAGCAGCCCGCGCAGGCGGTTGGTGGTCGCCACCACCGCGCTCAGCTCGAGCTCCAGGCGCCGCCGCTCGGCGGCCTCCTGGAGCGCGGTGATGTCCTTGACGGTGACGAGCATGCCCGCGTAGCCGCCCTCGTCGTCGTGGATCGCCCGGGCGGCGATCAGCGCGGGGAAGGTCGAGCCGTCCTGGCGGCGGACGGCCGACTGCAGCTCAGTGCCCCCGACGCGCGAGGCGTCGCGCTCCATGGCGCTGAAGTGCTCGGCGGGCTCGGAGGCCCAGAAGGGCAGCGCGTCGGCGGGGATGCCCACGAGCTCCTCGCGGGAGAAGTCGGTCATCGCGCAGAACCGGTCGTTGACCTGGACGGCGACGCCGTCGCGGAAGACCACGAAGCCGTCCTGCATCGCAGCCACGAGCGCCGCCGACCACCGGCGCTCGCGGCGCAGCGCGTCCTCGAGCGTGCGCTGGGCCTGCAGGTTCTGCAGCGGCAGCACGCAGGTGACCGAGGTCCCGCGCATCGGCGCCGACTCGACCTCGAGCGCCCCGCCGATGGCGGTGAGCCGGCGGCGCAGCCGCGCGTGGCCCATGTGCCCGGCGCGGACGGCGGCCTCGACCTGCTCGGGCGTCATGCCGCGCCCGTCGTCGGCGACCCGGATGATGACGGCGTCGCGCTCGACGGTCACCGAGATGCTCACCTGCGCGGCGCGCGCGTGCTTGACGACGTTCGTGAGCAGCTCGCGCACCATGCCGAGCACGAAGGGGTCGTGGTCGCCCGTCGCCTCCGGCGCGACGTGGGTCGCGACCTCGAAGCGCCCGCGGCGGGCGCCGTCGTCGGCCAGGCGCTCGAGGGCGGCGGCGAGCGGCATGGCCGCCAGCGCGTCCTCGTGCATCGCCTTGGTCAGGTCGCGCAGGGAGTCGGTCAGCTCGCCCAGCTGACGCTGCACCGAGCGCACGAGGGCCGGGTCGTCCGTCGACTCGGCGAGGTCCTGGCGGGCGACCATGAGGCGTTGGAGGGCGTCGTCGTGAAGCGCCTCGGCGAGGCGCTCGCGCTCCTGGCGCTCGGCCTCCGCGATCTCCGTCGCCAGGCGTGCAGCACCCTCTCCACCTCCCTTCGACCCGTGCTCCGCGTCCGCCACGCCAGCAATCATCGCCGATCGACGGCCTCGCCACACCCGCTCGCGTTGCATGCATACCCGCCTCCTTCGCGCCATCGGCCCCGCGAACGCCGTCGCACACCCGTCCAGTCCGACGGCGCCCGCCGCGCCCGCGACCGGCGTGGGGCAGGATGGGGCCGATGAGCGAGGGCCAGCACCGCACGGAGCGCGTCGTCGTCGAGACGGGTCGCCACCGCATCACCGGGCGGCTGACCCTGGCCCGCGACGGCTACCGCTCCCGCGTCTCCGATCTGCTGAACGCGGGCGAGCGCGACTTCATCTCCCTCACCGACGTGCGGGTCGAGCGCCTGGACGACGGCGTCGCGGAGGAGCACGCGTTCGTGCTCGTCTCCCGCCGGCACATCGTGCTCGCCGTGGCGGGCGAGGGGAGCCCGTGACGGGTCCGAAGCGCTACTTGACGGTCTCCACCCCTATGCGTAGCGTCACCGACGCGTCGATGTCCGGCGCGGGCCACTCCCGTGACGAACCGACGATCCACCTCCACCCCTGCCCGCCCGGGCGCGGCCGACCGCTTCCCCTTCGACGTCGTCGTCTACGGCGCGAGCGGCTTCGCGCAGCAGGTCATGTTCTGGATCGACGACGTCCGCGAGGCCGGGTGGCACTGCGAGGTCCGCGGCTTCGTCGACGACGATCCGGCGAGCCACGGGGACGAGCGCACCGGCCGGCCCGTCCTCGGCGGCTTCGAGTGGATCGAGCGCACGGCCGCCGACCGACCGCTGAGCGTGGTGCTCGGCATCGCGGCCCCCGGCGTCAAGCGCCGCCTCGTCGAGCGTCTGCGACGTCTCGACGTGGCCTTCCCGCCCGTGGTCCATCCGCACGCGGTGATGTCCTCCTACGTGGGGATCGGCGAGGGGACGGTCGTGGCTCCCGGGTGCATCGTCTCGGTCAACGTCGAGCTCGGCGACTTCGTGACGGTCAACCACGCCTGCACGATCGCGCACGACGTGCGGCTCGGCGCCTACGCGACGATCCTGCCGGGGACGAACGTCTCGGGCAACGTCGTGCTCGGGCCCGGGGCGACCCTCGGCACCAACGCGACCGTCGTCCAGGGGCTGGAGGTCGGGGCGGACGCGTTCGTCGGTGCCGGGGCCACGGTCCTGAGCGACGTCCCGCCGAACTGCACGGTGGTCGGAACCCCGGCTCGCCCCATCCGGCCGGCGACCACGGCGTCCGCGAGCCGCTAGCGGGAGCGGCGTCTCGCGCGCGAGCGGGCGCTGTGGCTCCCGCGCGCGCGGGAGCGGAGAGAGAGGGATTCGAACCCTCGGTACGCGCAAACGCACACACGATTTCCAGTCGTGCCCATTCAGCCGCTCTGGCACCTCTCCGGAGCCTGCGGTCGGGGATCCTAGCCGGTCAGAGCTGCCAGGCGCCGCCGCGGAGCACCGGCGTGGCGGCGTCGTCCGCCCCCAGGCCGTCGACCTCCATCGCGTCGGAGCCGACCATGAAGTCGACGTGGATCGCCGAGGCGTTCAGGCGCGCCTGGTCGGCCTCGCCGGCGCCGAAGGCGTAGGCGTTGCCGAGCGCGATGTGGCTCGCGGCGTTCTCGTCGAGCAGGGTGTCGTAGAAGACGGTGTCGAGGCGGCCGATGCGGCCCTCCGCGTCGACCAGGGCGATCTCGCCGAGGCGCGCCGCGCCGGGGTCCTTCGCCGCGTAGCCGCGCAGGACGTCGGCGCCCTCCTCGGCGTCGATGCGCACGGCGACCCCGCCGGAGAACTCCACCTCGAGGCCGCGGATGACGCTGCCGCCCAGCACGAGCGGCTTGGTCGCGCGCACGACGCCCTCGGTGGCTTCGGGGTCCGGCGAGCAGAAGAGCTCCTCGCTCGGGAGGTTCGGCATGTGCGCGATCCCGCCCACCGTCGTGAACTGCGCGGCCAGCCAGTGCGAGCTCGGAAGCAGCCCGACCCGCAGGTCCGTGCCCTCCCCGCGGAAGCGGATGGCCCGGAAGCGGCGCTCGTTCAGGCGCCCGGCCGTGGCGACGAGCACCGCGGCGCGCTCCCGCCAGGCCGCGACGGGATCCTCCTCGTCGAGGCGGCAGACGTGCAGGAGCTGCTCGCCGAGGCGCGCCCACGCCGCGTCCGGCTCCAGGTCGGGGTGCACCTCCTGCGCCCACGGGCGGGTCGGGCAGGGCAAGATCGTCCAGTTGGTCGTGCGGGCGTTGACCACCGGGCCGGTCTCCTTGATCGCCGGGAGCTGGTCCTTGCCCGAGCGGGCCGGATCGATCCCGTCGAGCAGGTGCGGAGCCACCGGGCCGCTCAGCGCGATGCGGGCGGCGCGCGCCTCCGAGAGGGCCAGGAGCTTCGCCCCGAGCCATTCCGGGACCCAGTCGAGGGTCTCCTCGGCGGCGTGCTCCAGGCGGGCGCGCTTGACGTGGAGGTCGAACCACTCGACGTCCACGTACTTGGCCCCGGCGCGGTAGGCCTCCTCGGCCACGGCACGGGTGATGGCCTCCTTGCCGATCTCGGACTTGATCTGGACGACCTGCCCGGGCTGGACGTTGGCGGCGAAGCCGACGGCGAGGCGGGCGAAGCGCTCGAGGGTCGCGGGATCGTCGAACGGACTCACGCCGCAGGACGCTAGCGAGGAACGCCCGGGCGGGCTCCGGATCGCCCGGCGGCGCCGGACCGCCGGCCTTCCGGCGCCGGGGCGCGCGCGGCGCCGGGTAGCGTGGAGCGCCGTGGCGCATCCCGGGCCCTCCCGCACGATCATCGTCGAGCCGCTGCGGCTCCCGGCGCGTGAGCCGGTCCGGGCACCGGCCGAGGCGCCCCGGCCGCCGGAGCGCGTCCCGCGCCGCCCGCGCCGCGCCCCGGCGCCGGCGCGGCGCGCACCCGCCCGCGCGAGGCCGTGAGCGAGGCGGGGCGCTCCCGGGCCGGCGCCGAGGCACGGGCGCCGGACCTCGTCGAGCCCGTCGTCGGCTTCCGCGCCTGGCGGCTGGTCGGTGGGCGGCTCATGAGCCCCTACATCCCCTGCCGGTGGGAGGGCCGCACGATGCACGCGGCCTGCTGGCCGGCCAACCGCACGCTCTTCAAGGGGGTCGGCTGGCTCGAGGCCCCCCACGCCTCGCCACACGCCGACTGCCAGTGCGGGGTCTACGCCTACCACCGGCCCGGCGTCCAGGCCTACTACGGCGAGTGGCTGTGGACGGAGGGCGCCGTGACGGTCTGGGGCCACCTCGAGGCCCACCGCGACGGCCTGCGCGCCGCCCACGCACGGATCGAGGCGCTCGTGCTCCCGCCCCGCCACGAGGCGGAGCGGCGCGCGGCCGTCGAGGGCGTCGCCGCCGCGCTCGAGGTACCGCTCGTCCCGCGCGGCGAGCTGGCCGCCGAGGCCGCGCGCCACGGCACGCCGCTGGCCGACCGCCTGCTCCCCTGAGCGCCGGCCGCGGCCGGCAGCCCCGCCCGCCCGCGCGGGCCGCGCCGCCGGCCGGGCCGGCACTCGCCCCGAGCAGGGCGCGCCGCCGGTCACCCCGCCGCCCGCCCGCGCCGGGGCGGCGCCGGGGCCCTACGCTGGCCGGGTGCGCACGCCGCCCACCTGGCCCGTGGCCGCCGGCTCCCTCGCGCTCGGCTTCGCCGTGGCGCAGGCGACGGGGGTGCGGCCACTCGGCGGGGTCGTGCTCGTCCTCGGGGCGGGCTGGTGCGCGCGGCGCTGGCGCGAGGAGCGCGGGACGGGCACCGCCGTGGCGCTCGTGGCCGTCTACCTCGCCGCCTTCGTCGCCTCGCACCTGCTCGCGGGCGCCCTCGGCGCCTGGGGGTCGGTCACGCTGGTCTGCGCGCTCGTGGCCCTCGCGGCCTGGGCCCTGGGCGATCACCCCGCCGCCCCGTCACGTGCCACCATGTCGGCGTGAGCAGCCTCGAGCCCCGGTCCGGCAAGCGCCTCTCCCGCAAGGAGCGCGAGAGCCGCGCCCTGCGCCTGGCCACGGTCGGCGGCGTGGCCGGTGTCGTCGCGGTGGTCGGCTTCCTGCTGGCCGCCTTCACGAGCTTCGGCTTCGGCATCCCGCTGGTGGCCGCGATCGTCGCCGTGGTCTGCCTCGTGCTCTTCCGCCGCAGCGTCGGCCTCTCCTAGGCCGGGAACCGTGCGAGCGCCCAGGCGGCGCCGACCGGCTCGCGGACGTGTGAGCGGCCGTGCACGAGGATGTAGTCGCCCGTGCGCGGGTCCATCGGCAGGTCGCGCTCGATCGGGTACCACTGGTTGTGCTGCGCGATCAGCGCGTTGAGCGCGGTGAAGTCCCACGTGCGCACGCGCTCCTCCCAGGCGGCGGGGAACGCCTCCGCGCTCAGCTCCTCCCGCAGGCGGGCGTACACGCGGCCGAGGCGCCGACGATGCTCGCGCAGGCCCCGCTCGATCTCCGCGGCGCGCTGCATGTACCGCGGGATCGCCTCGCCGCGGAGGTAGCTCTCGACCGAGCGCTGGCGCTGGAGGGTCCGCTCGGAGAGCGGCTTGCCGACGCCGGTGGCATCGATGAGCGAGCTCGCCACCACCTTCTCGGCGGGCGAGCGACGGTCCTCGTCGTCCTTCACGCCGGCGGAGGGTAGCCCGGCTCCCCGCCGAGTGGCGCCTCGCGTCAGGACGGGGCGACGCGAAGCGCCACTGGCCACCGCCGCGGGCCGCGTGGCGCTAGCCTCGGGCCGTGGTGGCTTCCGCGGTCCATCGCCTCATCAGCGCCTCCGACCTCAAGCGCCAGCGGGGCTGGACGGAGACGCTGGTCTCCACGCTCCTCGGTGCCCCGGACGCCCACGGACCCAACCCGCACGGCTGGCGGGCGCCCATGCGCTTCTTCCGCGAGGACCGCGTCCTGGCCGCCGAGCGCGAAGCGCCGTTCGCCCGGCGTCTCGGCCAGCTCGGGTCGCATCAGACCTGGCGCCGCGACCAGCCGTGCCGCACGCTGGCGCCGCAGGAGATCGAGCACCTCGAGTGGCTCGACGACCCGTGGCGGATCGCCCTCTTCCACGCCCCGCGCCGCCCGCGGCGGCGCCGGCGGCCCGCTCCGGCACCGGCGGGCCCGCCACCGGCCGTGCCCGGACTGCGCTTCGAGGTCCTGCGGCTCTTCTGATCGCGCGTGAACCGGCGCGGTTCGGGGCAGATTGCTCCCCCCACGGCGATGCGCCGCCCACCCACCCCGAGGTCCGCCATGATCCGCAGAACCCATCAGCTCGGCGCCGCCGCCGTGACCACCCTCGCCCTCGCCGCCCCGGCAGCCGCCTCCGCGGTCACGGTCAGCGCCAACCAGGGCTGCTACTCGCACCTGCCGACACGCGGTTCCGAGCCGGTCGTCTTGACGCTCGCCGGCGGGACGCCGAACGCGAACTTCCTCGTGGCGGCCACGGCGCCCGGCAAGGGCTCGGGCTCGGCCGGCTCGGCGAGCGGCACCTTCGACGCCGCCGGCAACGCGACCACGTCGATCGAGAACGTCTCGACGCCGACCGGGAGCATCACCCCGTCCAAGGGGCAGGTCGTGCAGCTCTCGGTCAAGGACTTCGGTGCCGGGGCTGCCGAGCAGCCGGCCGGGCAGATCCTCGTGACGAACATCGCCCTGTCGGTGGCGCTCAAGCCGACGAGCCCGCGGGCCCGGCGGACCGTGCGGGTGTCCGGCACGCCGTTCGCCGGCAAGCGGCTCTACGGCTTCATCACGAAGGGGGGCAGCACGCGGGTGCTCAAGCGCATCTCGCTCGGCACGGCCAACGGCTGCGGCTACGTCTCCACCCGGGCCGTGGTCGGGCCCCCCGGCTTCCGCGTGGGGACCTACCGCTTCTCGATCAACGCCGGCAAGAAGCTCGACAAGCCCAACGCGATCTTCGGCTCCTTCCGGATCTTCCGGACGACGCGCTGAGGGCGCGCGCCGCGGCATCGACGCGCAACGGGCCAAAGGTGCCAGGCACCTTTGGCCCCGGGGCGAACGGGTCAGAGGTGCCTGGCACCTTTGGCCCGCGGGGGAGCGGAGCTGCGCCGGCTGGCGAACTAACTGGTTGCTTCGTTATAGGGTGCAGGCATGAGCGCTGCGCGATTGGACGGCCGGACGGCCCTGGTGACTGGATCGACGAGCGGGATCGGCCGCGGCATCGCCGCCGGACTCGCCGGTGAGGGTGCCCGGGTGGTGCTGAGCGGCCGGGACCTCGAGCGCGGCGCGGAGGCGGTCGCGGCGATCCGGGCGGCGGGTGGCCGGGCGGAGTTCGTCGCGGCCGACCTCGGCGCCTCGGCCGCAGCCGCGCGCACGCTGGCCGCCGAGGCGGAGACGGCGCTCGGAGCGCCGCTCGACATCCTCGTCAACAACGCGGGCGTCTACCCCGTCGGCCCGACGGCGGCCGTGGGCGACGACACGCTCGACGCCATGCTCGCGCTCAACATCCGCGCCCCGCACGCGCTCGTCGCCGCGATCGCGCCCGGGATGGCCGAGCGCGGGAACGGCGCGATCGTGAACATCGGCTCCTGGATGGGGTCGCTCGGGATCCCCATCAGCGCGCTCTACGGTGCGACGAAGGCCGCCCTGGAGCAGATGTCGCGCAGCTGGGCGGCGGAGTACGGCCAGCACGGCGTGCGCGTCAACGCGATCGCTCCCGGCGTGATCCTCACCGAGGGCAACGAGGACTCCCGCGCGGCGATCGCGCAGATGGTCGCGCCCACGCCGGCCGCGCGCTCGGGCACCCCGGAGGACATCGCCCGCGCGGTCGTCTTCCTGGCCAGCGACGACGCGTCGTTCGTGCACGCCGCGACGCTCGCGGTGGACGGCGGGATCCTGCACACCGCCTCGCGCTGAGGCCGGGCCGGAGAGCGCCTCGCCTCACCGCTGGGGCCGGGCCGGACAGGCGCCTCGCCTCACGCTGGGGCCGGGCCGGAGAGGGCCGCGGCGCCGGAGGCCCGGTCGTCTCATGCCCTCCGGGGTCCGTGCCGATGAGGGGACCATGACGGAGTTCGCCACCTCCTCCGCCGACGTCGACCGCGGCGCGCGAGCCGCCTCGGGGCCACGCGCCGGGTTCTGGATCCGCTTCGGGGCGGCGCTGATCGACGGCATCATCCTCGCCGTCGTCAACGTCCTGCTGACGCTGGCGCTGAAGGGTGCCGGCCAGGCCGTCTCGCTTCTGGTCGGCATCGCGTACTTCGGCTACCTGGAGGGAAGCGCGTCCGGGCAGACGCTCGGCAAGCGCGCAGTCGGGATCCGGGTGATCTCGTTCGCGACGGGGGGTCCGATCGGCACCGGCCGCGCGCTGCTGCGCTACGTCGGGCGCTTCGTGTCGGCCATCGTGATCTTCGTCGGGTACTTCTGGATGCTGTGGGACAAGGAGAACCAGACCTGGCACGACAAGTTCGCGGGCGCGGTCGTGGTCCCGACCTCGGCCTACCCGGTGTCCAGCTGGCCGGGATGAGCACGGGCGCACCCGTGCGTCTGCGGCCGCTCGGGGTGGGTGAGCTCCTGGACGTCGCGATCAAGCTGTGCCGGGTCCACTTCCGCACGTTGGGGCGGCTGGTGCTGGTGGTGTCCGCACCCCTCGCGCTGATCGGCTTCTTCGTGACGCTCGGGACCGCGGGCGACCTCCCGCTCGTCTCGGGCGGGCTCGGCGGCTTCGGCGGCGCGGGCACCGCGGACGAGACCGCGTCCGGCTCCTACGTCGCCGGGCAGGCGATCGTCGCGCTGCTCGCCCTCTTGGTCCTCGTCCTGACGACCGTCGCCTGCTTCGGTGCGATCGCGGACGCCTACCTCGGCCGCGACACCGCTTGGAGGCGCTCGCTGAGCCTGGCCGTGCGCAAGCTGCCCGCGACGGTCTGGCTGGGCGTCGTGATCACCGTCGGCCTCACGCTGGCGCTCATCGCGCTGCTCCTGCCCGCGATCTGGCTCGCGGTCGCGTGGTCGCTGGCGGTCCCGGTGATGCTCGTGGAGGACAAGGGCGGCGTGCGGGCGCTGCGGCGCTCCTTCGGCCTGGTCCGCGGCCGCTGGTGGCCGACGGCGGCCACGCTGCTCGTCGCGACGCTGCTGTCCTCGGTGCTGTCGAGCGTCGTGCAGGGCGTGCTCGTGGCGCTCACCGTCGTCGTCCTCGGGGACGACTCGCTGCTCGCGCTCGCCCTGACGCAGCTCACCGCGCTGGGCGTCCGGACGTTCACCACCCCGTTCACCGCGGCGGTCGTCGCGCTCCTCTACTTCGACCTGCGGGTGCGCAAGGAGGCCTTCGACCTGCAGCTCCTGGCCGACGCGATGGGCGGTGGCACGGTCGGCGCGACGGCGGGGTTCCTGCCTCCCCTGGCACCGGTGCGCGCGGCGGCCACCGGCGCCGATGCGCCACCGTTCTGGCCGCCGCCGCCGGGCTGGGAGCCGCCCTCCGGCCCGGCGGCGGCCGCGTCTGCAGCCGTCCCGTCCGCCGCGCCGCCTCCGCCGCCGCCCGACCGTCCGTGACCAGTCGGGCCGGGCGGGCGCTGCTCCTGCTCGCGGTGCTCCTGACGGGCTGTCCGTCGACCCCGGCCTCCGCCCGGGCGGTGACGCGGACCGAGGTGCAGCGCCTGGCGCGAAGCGCCGCGCAGGACGATCCCGCCGCGCTGGCCGCCCTGCGCGCGGTCGACCGCGTCGACGGGGTACCGACCGACGTGGGCGGCGCCCTGACCGGCGCCGGGGGCCCGTCCCTGCGCCAGCGCCTCGCCCTGCTCGCGCGGCCCGGCCCGGCCGCGACCGATGTCACCGCCACGCCGCGGGCCCACGCGATCCTGGCCGAGCGCCGGTTCCACGCGCTCCGGCACCGTGGGCTCTTCGACGGCGCCGTGACCGCGGTGACCCGCTGGCTGGAGGACCTCCTGCCCGACGCCTCCGGGATCTCCGTGGGCCCGCCGCTGGCGGCGGCGGCCCTGGGCGCGCTGGCGATCGGCGCCGTGCTGGCCGGTCGCCTGATCCGCCGCGGCGTGCGCGCCGGCGCGATCCCCGCGGCGTCCTCACCCCCGCCCGCGGTCACCGCCGCCGAGCTCGAGCGCCT
This sequence comes from uncultured Solirubrobacteraceae bacterium, assembly GCA_964236905.1. Taxonomy (GTDB): domain Bacteria; phylum Actinomycetota; class Thermoleophilia; order Solirubrobacterales; family Solirubrobacteraceae; genus Paraconexibacter. The sequence goes on from CAXSFZ010000007.1 coordinate 72,599, forward strand.
CGCGGCGGACGCCGACGGCGCGGGCGACCACGCCGGGGCGGTGCGTCTGCGCTTCCGCGCCGGGCTGCTGCGCCTGGGCCAGGACGGCACGCTCGGCTACCGCGCATCGCTCTCCTCGCGCGAGGCCTCGCGCGCGCTGGGCTCGGCGAGGTTCGACACGCTGGCCCGCGACTTCGACGCGGTCGCCTACGGCGACCAGCACGCCGGCCCGGAGGAGTCCACGCGCGCCCGGGACGGCTGGCGCGAGCTGCTCGCCGAGCACGCCGGGCGTCGCCCGTGAGCCCTCCCGGCCGGCGGGCCGTGGTCGCCGCCCTCGCCGTGCTCGCCGGCCTGCTCGGCGTCAACGCGGCGCTCGGGACGGCGACGCCCGCGCCCCACGGCCCGGCCGGCTCGTCCTACGCGACCTCGCCCCGGGGCGCTGCGGCGCTGCTGTCGCTGATCGCCGGCCGCGCGCACCCGGTGCTCCAGCTCCGCGGGCGCGAGCTTCGCCCCGCCGGCGCGACCGTGTTCCTCCTCAGCGGCCCGTCGCTCGCCGCGGGCGACGCCGGGCGGCTGCGGCGCTTCGTGCGGGGCGGCGGCCATCTCGTCGCCGCGGGCGGCGACCCGCGGCGCACCCTGCGCGGAGTGCTGCCGGCCGGGACGTTCGGCGAGTGGCGCTCCCGCGGCCCCGCGCGCAGCGGCCCGCTGGCGCCCCAGGCGGAGAACGCCGGCGTGGCGCAGATCGCCGGCAGCGGGGCCGGGAGCTTCGCCCCCGGTGGCTCGGCGCTCCCGCTCCTCGGCGCCCCGGGGGCCGTCACCGCTGCCGTCGCGCGCCTGGGCCGGGGCCGCGTGAGCGTCCTGGCCGACGCCGGCCCGCTGCAGAACCGCTGGCTCGGTGCCGCCGACAACGCCCGGTTGGCCGTGGCGCTGGCGGGACCGGCGGGGAGCCCGGTCGCCTTCGCCGAGAGCGTCCACGGGTACGGCGGCGCGTCCGGGCTGTCGGCGGTGCCCGTACGCTGGCGGTGGAGCCTCGCGGGGCTCGCGCTGGCCGGCCTGCTCTGGCTCCTGGCCCAGGCGCGGCGCCTCGGGCCGCCGGTGGCCGAGCGGGACGCGCTCGTGCCGCCGCGGCGCGAGTACGTCGACGCGCTGGCGGCCACGCTGGCGCGCACGCGCGACCCGGGGGCAGCGGCGGCTCCCGTCCGCGCCGCCGCCCTGCGTGCGCTGGACCGCGGGCTCCCGCCGGGCGACGGCGGCCGGGGAGCCGAGCGACGGCGCGCGGCCGCCGCGGCCGGGCTCGACGCGCGCGAGACGGCGGCCCTGGTGGACGGCATACGCTCGGAGGACGACGCGCTGGCCGCCGGCCGGGCGCTGGCCACGCTCGCGGCGCGGGGAGGCAGGCGGTGAGGGAGCTCCACGACAGGGTGCAGGACGAGGTCGCCAAGGTGGTGATCGGGCAACGGGAGACGATCGAGCTGATCGTCGTCGCGGCCGCCCTCGGCGGCCACGTGCTGCTCGAGGGGGTGCCCGGGGTCGCGAAGACGCTGCTGGCCGACGCGACGGCGCGCGCGTTCACCTCGCGGTTCCGGCGGGTGCAGTTCACCCCCGACATGCTCCCCTCCGACCTGACGGGCACGATGACGCTGCGCGCCGGCGAGCTGGCCTTCCGGGAGGGGCCCGTCTTCACGAACGTCCTGCTGGCCGACGAGATCAACCGCACGCCGCCGAAGACCCAGGCCGCGCTGCTGGAGGCGATGCAGGAGGGCCAGGTCTCCGTCGACGGCGAGCCGCGCGCGCTGCCCGACCCCTTCCTCGTGATCGCGACCCAGAACCCGCTCGACTACGAGGGCACCTACCCGCTGCCGGAGGCGCAGCTGGACCGGTTCCTGCTCAAGGTCGACGTCGGCTACCCCGCACGGGAGGACGAGCACGCCATGGTGCGCCTCGGGCGACGTGGGCTCCGGGCGGCGACGCTCGCCGAGGTGTCCGCCGTGGTCTCCCCGTCGGATCTGCAGCAGGCGCGCGCGCTGGTCGACGCCACCCGGGTGGCGGACGACGTCGCCGCCTTCCTGGTGGACGTGGTGCGCCGTACCCGGTCGCTCCCGAGCGTCGCGGTCGGCGCCAGCCCACGCGGGGCCGTGCACCTGCTCGGCGCCGCTCGAGCCGCCGCCCGGTTGGCCGGCCGCGACTTCGTGACCCCGGACGACGTCGTGCGCATGGCGCCCCCGGTGCTGCGCCATCGCCTCGTGCTGACGCCCGACGCCGAGCTCGAGCGCTTCACGCCCGACGACGCGGTGGCGGCGGCGCTGGCCGCGGTGGCGATCCCCCGATGACGCCGACGCCGCGCGCCGCCGTGCTTCTCGGCTGCTGCGCGGCCGCGGCGCTCGTCGTCCCCCCGGCCCTCGCGGTGGTGGCCGGCCTGGCGCTGCTGGGCGCCATCGTGGTGGACGCGTGGGTCCTGCGCGGTCCGCTCACCCTCGCCCGCGCCGTTCCGCCCGTGGTCGCCCGCGGCGTCCCGGTCCCGTTGATCACGGAGCTCCCGGCGGTGGCCGGCACGCTGACCGTCCGCCACCCGGGCGCGGCGCAGCTGAGCGTCGCGGAGAGCGACGGCGGCCGCTCGGTGCTGCTCCTCGCCCACCGGCGCGGTCGCCACGTGCTGCCGGCCCCGGCGGTGCGGCGCGACGGGCCGCTCGGGCTGGCGTTCCGTCACCTCCAGGCCGTGGGCGCCCCGTCGACGATCGACGTCTACCCGGACCTGCGCGTCGGCCGGCGCCTGGCCGACGGTGCTCGGCGCGGCAGCTCGGCGGCGGCCGGGCTGCATCGCCGCGGCCCGCCGGGGCTCGGCACGGAGTTCGAGTCGGTCCGCGACTACCTCCCCGACGACGACGTGCGCCAGATCAACTGGCCGGCGACCTCGCGGGTCGGGCGCCCGATGAGCAACCAGTACCGCGTCGAGCAGGACCGCGAGCTGCTGCTGCTGCTCGACAGCGGCCGGCTGATGCTCGCGCCGATCGGCGACCGCACGCGGCTGGACCTGGCGCTGGACGCCGCGCCGCGCGACATCGACGTGGCCGCGGTGATGGCC
>CAXSFZ010000007.1:75669-79047 GCA_964236905.1 uncultured Solirubrobacteraceae bacterium
CCTGGCGCTGGACGCCGCGGCGGCGGTCGGGCTCGTGGCCGACGCGCTCGGCGACCGGTGCGGTGCGGTGGCCTTCGACAGCGAGCTCCGGCGCGTCCTGCGCCCGCGTCGCAACGGCGGGGCCGGGCTCGTCCGGCACCTCTTCGACCTCGAGCCTCGCCCCGTCGACAGCGACTTCCAGCTCGCGTTCGGGACGGTGGGACGCGCGAAGCGCGCCTTCGTGCTGATCCTCACCGACATCCTCGAAGAGGCAGCGGCCCGCCCGCTCGCCGAGGCGATGCCGACGCTCGCCCGCCACCACACCGTGACCGTGGTGAGCATCGAGGATCCCGACCTGCGCGCGGCCGTCACCGCGACGCCGCGACGCGTGGCGGACGTGCACACCGCGGCGGTCGCCCTCGACCTCCTCGCGGCGCGCGACCGGGCCGTCGGCGAGCTGCGGCGAGCGGGCGCCCGGGTCCTCAACGCCCCCGCCGACGCGCTCGGGGAGTCGTGCGTGGAGGCCTACCTCGCGGTCAAGCGCCGAGCCGTGCTGTGAGGCGCACGGCCCCGCCAGAGCACGAGCCCCCAGAACGCGGCGCCCAGCGCGACGCCGAGCGTCACCGCGGCGAGGGCGCCGTGCCCCGCCGGGGAGAAGAAGCCCTCCACCAGCCCGGCGACCACCAGCCACGCGGCGACCCCGGCCACGATCCCGACCGAGCGCTGCGCCTCCCGGGCGAGCGCCGCGCCGCGCGTCAGCGAGCCGGGCCGGATCAGCGCCCAGCCGATGCGGAGCCCGGCCGCCGCGGCCACGACGATGCAGGACAGCTCCAGGACACCGTGCGCGACCACGAGCCGCAGGACCTGCGGCCCGTCGCCCCCGCCGCTGGCGAACGCGATGCCGACCACGACCCCGAGGATCGCCCCGTTGTAGAGCAGCGCGAGCGCCGCGCCGACGCAGCCGGCGATCCCGACCGCGAAGCACACTCCCGCCACCTGGATGTTGTTGGTGAAGATCGAGCTGGAGAACGCCGCGGCCTGCCCGGCGTCGAGCCCCCGGTCGCCGCGCGGCGGCGCGGCGCCGTCGATGAACGCCCCGGGCACCAGCCCACGGGCGCCGCCCGGATCGCCGAGACCCCAGAGGACGCCGAGCAGCACCCCCAGCATCAGCAGCCCCGCCGCCACGGCCACGGGCCGGGGACGCTCGGCCACCCGCCGCCAGAAGCCGCGCGAGACGAACGTCCCGAGCGAGCCGGCGCGCACGCGGGTATCGGCGTAGACCGCCTGCCGGGCCCGCGCCACGAGCGCCTCCAGGCGCAGCGCGACCGGCTGGGACGGACCGCGACGACGCAGGAACGCGAGGTCGGCCAGCGCCGAGCGGTAGAGCCCGCCGAGCCGCAACACCCCCGCCGGACCGAGCCGCTCAGGGCTGGTGCCGGCCCGAGCGACGAGCTCCTCGAGCTCGTCCCACCGCGCGCCGCGCTCGTGCTCCCAGCGATCGAGGTCCACTGATGCAGGACTACCACGACCGGTTGTCGATCACCACCACCGAAGGCGTCGCCGTCGAGCTCCAGCTCGCGGGGCTCGGCTCGCGCTTCACCGCCACGCTGCTCGACCTCCTCCTCAAAGGGGTGGTCCTCGGGCTCCTGGCGCTGATCGCCTCGATCCTCGGCGACCTCGGCCTCGCGCTCCTCGCCCCGCTGAGCCTGGTGGTCTACCTCGGCTACGACATCCTCTTCGAGACGCGCAGCGGCGGCCAGACCCCCGGCAAGCGGCGCACCGGCCTGCGCGTCCTGCGGGACGACGGACACCCGGTCGACTTGACCGCCAGCACGATCCGCAACCTCATGCGCCTGATCGACGGGCTGCCGCTCTCCTACGTCCCCGGCATGGTCAGCATCCTGCTCACCCGTCGCGGTCAGCGGCTCGGCGACCTCACCGCCGGCACGATCGTGGTCCGCGAGCACCGCGACCGGTCGCCCGCCCCCGTCCGCTCGCCGCCGCCCCCGCTTGGACGCGCCGCCGAGCCCGCGACGCTCGACACCACCGCGATCAGCGAGAGCGACCTGGCCACCGCACGCGGGTTCCTCGAGCGACGCGCCGACCTCGACCCCGCGACACGCGGCGACCTCGCACGCCGCCTGGCCGCAGCCCTGATCAGCAAGGTCGCCGGGGAGCTCCCGCCCACCGGCGACGAGGCCCTGATCGAACACGTCGTCGCCGCCGCGACGCGTCGAGACGCCGCGTAGGCCCCGCCGGACCCGCTCGCCGTGCCGGCCCGCTGCGAATCCGGGCCGCACAGTTCACGCGGCGCGTGCGGTCCGGTGTCGAGGACCGCTCACGACGCCGGGCCACGCGGCCGCACCAGGCCGCTTTCGTAGGCGAAGACCACGGCCTGCACGCGGTCGCGCAGGGCGAGCTTCATCAGCACCTGGCCCACGTGGGTCTTCACCGTCGAGGACGAGAGCACGAGCAGGTCGGCGATCTCCGCGTTGCTCATCCCCTCGGCGACCAGCTCGAGGATCTCGCGCTCCCTCGGGGTCAGCTCGTCCAGCCGGCGCGCGTCGGACGGGTCGAGCTGACCGCGCGCGCCGCTCGGCGTGACGAACTCCTCGATGACCTGCCGGGTGATCGACGCGCCCAGCAGCGCGTCGCCCCGCGCGACGACGCGCATCGCGGCCAACAGCTCCTCCGGCGGGGCGTCCTTCAGCAGGAAGCCGCTCGCGCCCGCGCGCAGCGCCTCGTAGACGTAGGCGTTGAGGTCGAAGGTCGTGAGGATGAGGACTCGCGGCGCCTCGGGCCGCGACGTGATCGCGCGCGTCGCGGCGATCCCGTCGACACCGGGCATGCGGATGTCCATCAGGACGACGTCGGGGCGCAGCGCGACGGCCGCGGCGATCGCCGCCTCGCCGTCGGCCGCCTCGCCGACGACCTCCACGTCGTCCTGGGAGGCGAGGATCAGCGAGAAGCCGGCGCGGACGAGCGCCTGATCGTCGGCGATCAGCACGCGCAGCGGGCTCATGCGACGGGCAACCTCGCGTGGACCCGGAAGCCGCCGCCCGAGCGTTCGGCGGCCTCGACGCTGCCGCCGTGCAGCGCCACGCGCTCGCGGATGCCCAGCAGACCGTGGCCGGTGCCCGCACCCCGCCGCGGCCCGCCGGGATGGCCGTCATCCTCCATCACCAGGTGGAGCGCGCCGTCCCCGACGCTCACGCGCAGGCGCGCGCGGGTCGGAGCGGCGTGCTTGACCGCGTTGGTCACCGCCTCCTGGGCGATGCGGTAGGCCGCCAGGTCGATGGTCGGGGCGAGGTCGGCGGCGGGCCCGTCGACGCGGATCTCGAGCATCAGGCCGGCCAGGCGCGCACGATCGGCGAGCTCGGCGAGTCGCGCCAGGCCGGC
>CAXSFZ010000007.1:79057-95422 GCA_964236905.1 uncultured Solirubrobacteraceae bacterium
GACCAGGCCCACGATCACCCCGAGGGTCACCGAGTCGGCCAGCGTGGCGCCGAGCCCGCCCGCACCCGCCACCGACACCCCGGCGGCGAAGAAGGCGAAGACCGGGACGGCGAACCCGCTGGAGATCGGGCGGAAGCGGTGCTCGAAGTGCTCGGCCAGGCCCGGCCCGGCCTCCGGTCCGCCGGCGGCCGGCGCGTCCCGGTCACTGCGCAGAACGCCGAGCAGGCGACCCATCTCGGCGACGGCCGCGCGACCGGACTCCTCGACGACCCGCAGGGCGGCGACGCTCGCCTCGGGCGCGCGCACGACGGCCAGCCGCGCCCCCGCCGCCTGGATCACCATGACGCTCAACGCGTGCGCGACGATGTCGTGCAGCTCGCGGGCGATCCGGGCCCGCTCAGCCGCCGCGGCGGCCTCGGCGTTGGCCTCCTGCTCGAGCGCGATCGCCGCGTTGACCTGCGCGAGCGACGCGATCAGCGCGCCGCGCGAGCGCACCGCGCGCCCGAGCGCCCACGGCGGCACGATGAAGAACGCGATCGCGACGGCGATCGTCGGGTCGAAGCCCGGCGTGACGAGGTCGGCCACGGGCAACGCGGCGGCGTAGAGGGCCAGCGCGAGGGCCGCGCGCCCGCGCTCCTCGTGACGGCCCGCGTTGTACACGGGACCGATGAAGAAGGGGAAGACCGCGGTGACGTCGGAGGTGTCCAGCACCCACGCGTTCACCAGGACGAGGCCGGCGAGCGTCGCCGCGACGGTGGCCAGCGGTCGGTCGCGCTGCCAGGCCAGGGGAGCGCACACGACGACCAGCGCGACCACGATGGCCGGGGTCAGCGTCTCGCGGCGGTCGGCCTGGACGACGAAGAGCACCGCCGTGCCCGTCGCGTAGGGGATCGTCCAGCGAACGCGGGGCATCAGGGCGACGCCACCGGGAGGGGCAGGCGGGCCCGAACGCGGCACCCGCCCGTGTCACCGGCGGCGGTGTCGAGGTCGCCGCCGAACAGCGCGACGCGCCGGCGAGCGGTGTCCAGCGCCCCCGCGGCGGGCGGGACGCCGCGGTGGGAGACCTCGACGACCACGGCGCCGCCGGAGCGGGCGAGTCGCACGACGCCGTCCTCGATGCCGATCAGAAGGTCCTGCACGATCCGGTACGCCGTGAGCTGCAGGTCGGACGGCAGGGCGTCGAGCTCTGCGCCGGGGTCCACGGCCAGGCGCGCGCCGGCCGCCGCGACGAGCTCGGGCAGCCGCGCGGCCGTCGGCTGGGGCTGCAACGCGAGCGCGCCGTCGTCGACCCGCAGGACGCCCAGCGCACGCCGCAGCTCGTCGAGTGCCTCGCGGCCGGCGCCCTCGACGCGGGCGATGGCCTCGACGGCGTCCGCGGGCCGCGAGCGGACGACCAGGCGCGCGGCCGCGGCCTGGATGACCATGGCCGAGACGTCGTGCACGACGACGTCGTGGAGCTCGCTGGCGATCCGGACCCGCTCGGCCGCCGCGGCGTCCTGCACCCGGCCGTCGCGCTCGCGCTCCAGCTGCGCGTGCTGCACCCTGAGCTCGCCGATGAGCTCCGCGCGCCGGCGCAGCACGCGGCCGGCGACGATCGGCAGCGCGGTGGCGATGAGGGCGTCGAAGGCGAGCTCGTTGAGGAAGCCGTCCTGCGCGTAGACCGCGTCGAGCAGGGCGCAGGCGACCATCAGCGCCGCTCCCGCGGCCAGCTCGCGTCGGCCCGCGTGGCGGCCGAGCGAGTAGACGAGCACGAGCATCACGAGCAGCCCGGCGCTGCTGACCGCGAGGTGGTGGGGCTCGATGAGCGCGTCGACCAGCTGCGCCCCGAGCGCGATCGACAGCATCGCGAGCGGGCGCCGGCGCCGCCGGAGGACCGCGAGCGCGAAGGGCACCGCGAGGACCACCGCGGTGAGTGAGCGCACGTGCGGGTCGAGCAGGACGCCCGCCTCGGTGACGACGAGTGCCGCGAAGGCCAGACCGCGGTCGGCGCGGGCGAGCGGGAGCGTTCGCAGGCGGTGCAGCAGGCGTCGCACTGCGGCGACCGTAACCGGCGGCGGCCGGGCGCACATCGCCCCGGAGGCCTAGGTCGCCGGACGCAGGACGACCCTCTCCGAGGCCGATGGCACGCGGCGCTCGGCGACGTAGCTTCGCGGCTCCAGTTCACGATGCCTCCGAGAGGAACCGCCATGCTCCGCATCCCCGCCGTCCTGACCGCGTGCACCGCCGCCCTGGCCGCCGGCGGTGCCGTCGCCGTCGCGCAGGGCGGCCCCGCGCCGACCCCCACGCAGGACCTCACCTTCAAGAACCCCTCGCTCCACGACAGCTTCGTGGACACGGGCAAGAAGGGCCTCACCACCGGCGACTACGTCGTCGACTCGGGGGCGCTGCAGGATGCGATGTCGGGCGCCGCGAAGGGCACGGTGATCAACTCCTGCCTGCTGGTCAAGGTGGGCAAGCGTGACGGCTACTCCTGCCGCGGCGGGATCGCACTGGCCGGGGGCACCATCGCGATCTCCCTGGTCGGCACCCGGGAGGCGAAGATCAGCACCTTCGCCATCGATGGCGGCACCGGCGCGTACGCCACCGCCCGCGGCACCGTCGTCACCACGCCGCTGTCGAGCAAGGACGGCGGGCCCAGCCGCATCGACGTCCACATCGTCGGTTGACGCCACACGCCCACACGCGGCCTCGCATCTCCGTCCAGACCACGGCGAGAGTCGAGGACGCACGGACATCTCGCTGACGTCACACGAGGGCAGCGAGCAGCCAACACACGCCGGCGAGAAGGAAGCCTGCGACCACGAACGGTCGCAAACCGGCGCCCGGGCCGCGCGCGGGCAACCCGGCGTACGCGGCCGCGAGCGCCAAGAAGACGATCGCGATGACGATCCGAAGCGCCACGACGGCAATGGTGCCATCAACGTCGTCTGAAGCTCGTGGAGCCAGCCGACTGCGGACAAGCAAGGCGCGTCGTCGGCCCCGGTCGGCGAACTCCCTGCGCGCGCAGCCGCGGCTATGCCCGGATCGCGATCAATCGCTCGCGCCGGAGCCGTCCCGGGATCGCCATCGTCAACCGTGTCGAGCTCCGCCCGCTCCGCGCTTGATGATCCAGCCCGCGACGTCCGGCTTTCTTATTTCAGCTCCGGTTCACCGGCTGCTCGGCTGCCGCCGACTCACACCAGCGACGCGCAACGGTGCGCCGTCCGCAGCTGTTACGAACCTGTGCAGATATCCGATAGGTCGATGCTACGGCGCAACTTGCCGGCCCGATGACCGTTCCACGGAGCATGCTCGCCACAAAACGTCTGCGCACGCGGGCGGTCGTTGCTCTTGCGGTTGCAGCGATCCTCGGGGTAAGCCAGAGCATCGCGACCGCTTCCGCCGATGTCCGCGACACCTCGGCCGCGATCAGGCGCGACTGTCGCCAACACGGCGACGCCCTGGCCCATGACCACGAGCTGAAGGCGCTTCGAGAAGCCCGCAACACGCTCACACGCCAGACGGCCTGCGGCTCGTCAGTACGAAGCCAGATTGCAGCGAAAACGGGAACCCCATCCCGCGGCGGCGCACGGGCGGTATACGCGGACTTCTTTCGTCACGGAGCCCTCACCCACAGGTACAAGCTCGAGACCCTCCTCCGTGCCCGCCGCCACCTCTCACAAGACGCACGCGACTACTCCTTCGTGGCGCAGGCCCTCACAAGCCAGATCTCGGCGCTGCGCGAACACGAGTAACCCTCGCGTTGGCACACGTCGCGGCGCCGGATCCGGCGCACTGAATCGAGTCGATCCACAGCCGGACCTCGACCGGGTCCACCATCAGCTCGCCTCCGACGACGACCAGCCATCAAGGAGTCACCGAGCGGTTGCGCCGGCTGCGCTTCGTCGCCCGAGCACCAGGTGGCCGTGCCGGTCGAGGGTGATCGTTACGCTCGAGCCGTACAGCTGCACACCGCCTTCGGAGTGACGCCCGCGGCGATCATCATGCACAGGCCGCCCCGCGGCTGCCGCGCCCGGTCCTTCGGTGCCGCCGCGGCAGCACGAGAGCCGCGACGAGCGCGACGACGAGCGGCACGCCCAACCGCGATCCCTAGGGCCCGAGCAGCTCCGTGCGGTACTTCGGGGCGAGGTCCTGCGCCTTCTTCACGAACTCCGCCTGCTCCTCCTCGCTGGGGTTCGGCGGCGGGGTGGTCCTCCCGTCGACGGGCACGCCGACCTGCTCGAAGAACTCCTCTTGGCCTGGGGGCGTGCAGACGCACAGCAACCGCACGGGCTCGTCTGTGGCGTTCGTGAAGGAGTGCGGCGCGTTGGCGGGGATGTTGAGGGTCTCGCCGGCCTTAACCGTGGAGGTCTCGCCGCGGAACGTCGCCTCGACCTCCCCCTCGAGCACGGTGAACATCTCCTCGAAGTCATGACGGTGCGGCGCAGGGCCCCCGTCAGGCGGCACGTGCATGTCAATGAGCGTGTAGCGCCCTGCCGTGTCACTGCCCCTGAGCAGGATCGTGTAGGTGTCGCCGACCATGCCGAAGTGCGGCAGGCCGTCATCGCTGTCGGGGCGCGCCAGCGTCAGGTGACGCTCTGGGTCGTCCGGCGGGATCGAAGCGGTCGGTGCGTCTACGTCGGTCATCTCGGATTTGCCTTTCGAGGAACGTTCAGCGAACATAGCCGAAGCGGACGCTTTCGTCCACAACGGCGGCGGCCGGCTTCGGCCGGCCGGACCGAAGGCCTCCGTTCGTCGCACATCCGACCCTCCATCACCGAAGAGCGCCCCCTTGCAAACCACGGACAGGACCATCGTCATCACCGGCGCGGGGGGAGGCGTCGGCGCCCCGCTCGTCAGGCGGTTCCTCGAGAACGGCGACACGGTGCTGGCCACCGACAACGACGAGGGCGCCCTCGCCCAGCTCCAGGAGGGCGTCGACGACGCCGAGCGGCTGATCACCGCCACCGCGGACATCTCCGACGAGGACGACACGCGCCGCCTGGCCGAGCTCGCCCGGACGAGAACCGGTCAGACGCACGTCCTGGTCAACTGCGCCGGCTTCTTCCCGATCGTCCCGTTCGAGCAGATCACGGCCGACGACTGGCGCAGAGTCATCGACATCAACCTGACGGGATCGTTCCTCATGGTGCAGGCGTTCCTGCCCCTCCTGAAGGAGGCCGACGGCGGCGCGATCGTCAACTTCGGCTCGGGGTCGGTCTTCGACGGCACCAAGAGCCAGACGCACTATGTGGCTGCCAAGGCGGGCATCGTCGGCTTCAGCCGCTCGCTGGCGCGCGAGGTCGGCGACTACGGCATCACGGTCAACGTCATCACCCCCGGGCTGACCGTGACCAAGGCCGTCAGCGACAGCTTCCCGCCCGATCTCCTGGCCGCCCAACGCGCTACCCGCGCCTTGCGGCGCGACGAGCGTCCGGAGGATCTCGTCGGCCCGGTCTTCTTCCTCGCCTCACGCGACGCGGCGTTCATCACCGGCCAGACGCTCAACGTCGACGGCGGGAAGTTCATGCCGTGAACGACTCCACGGCCTCCCCTGCCATCCGCGGCTTCGCGTCCCGGACGGCCGTCGTCGACGGGGTGCAGCTCCACTACTGGATGGGTGGCGACGCTTCGGGACCGCCCGTGCTGCTGTGGCACGGCTTCCTCGGCACCGCCTACGCCTGGCGCGAGGTGATGGTCGCGCTCGCCGACGCCGGTGCTGCGGTCCTCGCTCCCGACATGCGCGGGTACGGCGATTCGGACAAGCCGCCGGGCACCGACGGCTACGACGGGCGCGCGCTCGCCGAGGAGTTCCGTGCGCTCGTCCGCGAGGTCGGCTTCGGCGCGGGGCGCCCGCTGACGCTCGTGGCGCACGACATGGGAGCGCCGCCGGCGCTGTTGTGGGCGGCCGACCACCCGGACGAGGTCGAACGGCTCTTCTACGCCGAGGTCCCGGTGATGCTGGCCGACGTGCTCGCGCCGAAGATCGCCTACACGTCGCAGGCGGCGGCGCGGTCGTCGATGTGGTGGTGGTTGCTCCCGCTCGCCCCGGGCGTGCCCGAGGCCCTGCTGGTCGGCAACGAGCGCGACTTCCTGCGCTGGTTCTACCGCGGCGACGAGCGCACCACGGCTGCGCTCGAGCCGGCGCTCGAGGAGTACCTGCGCACGTTCGCCGGGAGCGACGGGGTGCTCGGCGCGCTCGGCGTCTACCGCGCCGCCTTCACCACGATGGAGCAGACCGAGCCGCTGACGCGTGACCGAGTCACCGTGCCGATCGTCGCCATCGGCGGCGAGAAGTCGCTCGCCGACTCCGTCGGCGCCATGGTCGAGCGAGTCGCGACCGACGTGCAGACCGTCGTCGTCGCCGGCAGCGGCCACTTCATCCCAGAAGAAGCCCCGGAGGAGCTCGTACGTCTCGTGCTCGAAGTCCTCGCCCGCGATCCCTGACCACCTCCGCACCTCAACTCATCATGGCTGGGGTGACGAGCCGAGCCGGCGTCAAGGTCGCGAGCACCAACATGGTGATCGCTGAGCTCCTGGGGGACTGGTCGCGCGAGGAGGCGCTCGAGACGGGCGCCGTGTTCGGGCGCCACCAGCCGAACGCGGCCTGCCTCAACCAGTTCATGGCCGACCGCGACAGGCGAGCGGAGCAGGCGGCTTGAGGGCCGAGCAGCGGATGCCGGTGGTTCCCGATCAGCCCCGGGGGCTGCGACGATGAACGCGTGCAGGCGAAGCCGACGCCGATCTCGCGGGCCCCTCGCAGCGACGCGCTGGCCAATCGCGAGAAGCTGCTTTCCGCCGCCCTGCTGGCGATCACGGCTCGGGGAGTGAACGTCCCGATGGCAGACATCGCCCACCGGGCCGGCGTCGGGAACGGCACCCTCTACCGGCACTTCCCCACCCGGGAGTGCTTGATCAACGCACTGGTTCACCGTTCACTCGAAGGAGTGCTGCGTCGGGCGCAGGCCGCGGCCGCCGAAGACGGCCCGGCGATCGACTCGATCGCCGGCTTCTTCGAGCAGACGATCGTCCACCGCGAGGAGCTCATGGTGCTCCCGTTGCACGGCGGTCCTGTGCCGCTGGATGCACGCTCGGGCGCGCTCCGCCGCGAGGCAAGACAAGCGCTCGACGACATCATCGCGCGCGGTCGCCGGGACGGCAGCGTCCGCGCCGACGTGACGGCCACCGATCTCGTCGTCATCGGCGCACAGCTCGCACAGCCTCTGCGCCAAGTCCCCAACTGGGACGACATCGCTCGCCGCCAGGCCGAGCTGTCCCTGCGGGGCATCGCCGCGAGCTGATGACGCCACCTCCGGCCGCGAAGCAGCCCACCTCTCCTCGACGGCGGACGAACCGCTGTCCACCTCTGACAAGGAGTCCCTGAATGAGCGATTCAGCACCGCCCGACGCAGCAGCCGAGCCGGCCGTCTGCAAGACGGACAGCTCACCGAGGGCTTCTGACACCACACCCACCGCTCGACGATCGAGCGAGGACACCCTCCTCCGGGGCGCATCGTGAAGGTCCTCGCCGTCGGTGCCGCCGGCAGTTCCGCCGGAATGGTCGTCCCCGCTCTCGTGCGGCAGGGCGTCGAGGTGCGCGGCCTGGTTCACGAGGCGTCGAAGGAGGCAGAGGCCCGGGATGCCGGAGCGACGGAGACCGTCGTCGCCGACCTCGGCGACTTGGACCAGCTCACCGCGGCGGTCGAGGGAGTCGACGGCGTGTTCGGGGTCATCCCCGCCTTCGCGCCCGACGAGGGCAGGTTCGGCGTCAACATCGTCCAGGCCGCTGTCGCCGGGGGGGCACGCAAGGTGGTCTTCTCGAGCGTCTACCACCCGTCGCTGACGGCGCTCTCGAACCACCGCAGCAAGCAACCGGCCGAGGCGGCCCTCTACGAGTCCGACCTCGTCTTCACCGTGCTGCAGCCGGCCATGTTCGTGCAGCAGCTCGCCAGCTCCTGGCGTTCGGCGCAGCAGAACGGCAGGATCGCGGCGGCCTACTCCGCCGATTCGCGGATGGCCTACGTCGACTACCGCGACGTCGCCGAGGTCGCCGCTGCGGCGTTCGTCGACGACCGGCTCGACTACGGGACCTTCGAGCTCTCAGCGCCGGGCATGTACAGCCGACACGATCTGGCCCACTTGATGAGCGACGCACTGGGCGAGCGCGTCACAGCCGAGACCCCGGACTTCGAGGCGTGGGCCGACGGGCTCCAGATGCCGGCCGGCTCGCTGCGCGACGGCTTGAAGGCGATGATGGACCACTACGACGCCCATGGGTTCCACGGCGGCAACGGCATCGTGCTGGAGCGTCTGCTCGATCGCGCGCCGACGACCGTTCCGGAGTACATCGCAGAACTCGCGCACTTGTGAGCGAGCCCCCGTCGGCTGGTCGTCAGGACGAGCCGATGCCTCGAGCGCCGCGGCTCCTCGTCCGGCGAATCGGACCTGCGCGTGCCGATGGTGGCACCCGATGCATCCCGCGATCGCGGCGATGTGCGCGATCGGGCGCTCGCTCGCCAGCGCCGGCGCCAGGCCGCCAGCAACGAGCTCATCGGCGTACTTCTTCGGGACGTCCCATGCAGACCTCGCTTCTGCTGAGCCCCAGACCCAGCGTCACGGTCTCCGGAGAACCCAGCGAGCCCCATGTCGCCTCAGAAAAGTGGCACGAGGAGGCTCTACATACGTTGCGCCCACGGGTGATGCGGGCGCTGCACGAACGGGCCGAATCACGGTCCGGCCGCTCATCTCAGCCTGCGCGCCGACGGTGCCCCAGCCGGGGAGTCTACAGCGCTTCTGACGAGCACAACAGCGTCTCCGAAGGCCCGCACGGCGTTCACGATGAATCGCCTTTGAGCGGCCGTAACACGTAGCCCTCGTGTGACATCGAGCTCGACTCGCGGGCACTGGCGTGTCGTCAACACCGACTCCTCGTTGACGAGCACGCCTGGGACGGCCTCTTGCGTCAGCCGCGAACGTAGACGGCGAATGTAACCTTCTGACGTCACGTTATGATCTACAACCGTTCGTATATGGCCATACCGCACCTGCGGTACGAGCCGCGCTACCTGCGGCACGAGACTGCGTGACTTGACGACGACTAGAACCTCATTTGCGCTCGGCAGCAGCGCGCAACCGAATTCGGCAGAACTTAGCAGCTTGTCCTCTATCAGTGTCCGCGCATCCGCTGCCCCGCGTAGCGTGTTTAAAGACGGTTTCCCGCCACCGCCGCATCCTGCCATGATCATCAACACGAGCAAAAGCCCGGAACCGACTCGCCATCCCCTATACATGGACGAGCCGCTACTCCAAGACGGTTGCTGTGACCCCTTGCCGCAGTGCGTTCCGGTTCGGCTCCCGTCAGCACAGATGTAGTTTCCAACCCTTGCTATATCGAGCGGCAGATGTGGAATAGTGCGCCTCACGGGTGGTTGTCTCGGTGCGGTTACGCGGTACGAAGATCCGTGGCTTGACGTTCGCCGAGAGCAATGACGTCGCGTTTTCGGATCAGACCGTAGTCGCGGTTCGCGCCCACCGCGGGGCACCAGCCGGGGCGTTCCACCAAGCCCGGGACTACACGAACGCGAGACGTCTAGCTTGTGGTTGGCGCCCGCGTGCTCGCCAACGACCATGCCCGACCGACTGCTCCGACCTGCTCCGGGACCTCGGCCTCGCGCCGCCTGGTCGAGGATCGCTGCCCGACCTTCGCCGCACGCGGCGAGCTCTGCCGCCTCAGATCGTCGTTTGTCAGCCAAAGCGACGCACCTGCGCGGTGCGACCGCTCGAACTACTTGGCATGGTGCGGCGGTAAGCACCAGGAATGGGCTCCTTGGCTGAGGACACCAGCGACATGGCGGCAGCGGTCGCGGACCCAAGGCGTTCGGGCGGGACTATAAACGCCATGTCGGTGCGATCGTGCGGTATCTCAGGCGGCGTCGCGCATCGAGTAGGTGGCGGACGCGGCGGCCAGGAGGACAGCGCGTCGACGGGTGAGCAGCCGTCTCGCGGATGCCGCGACGCGGTTCAGCCTCCCGGAGGCGATGCTCGGCTGCCGGTTGCCTCGGTCCAGTGATCGCAGCGCGGTCTCGACGACCTGTTCGGGCGTCTGGTAACTGCCGCGGTAGCCGGGTCGGCCGAGGACGTCGAAGAACTCCGTTCGCGTCAGTCCCGGCGCAAGGGAGAGCACGCGGAGTCCGGTCGGACGCGATTCGTGCCACAGCGCCTCAGTGAAGCTCAGGACGAACGCCTTGCACGCCGCGTACACGGCCATGTTCGGGATCGAGCTGTAGGCGGCCATGCTCGCGACGTTGATGAGCACCCCGGAGCCCGCCTGACGCAGGGGCTCGATGAACGCGCGCGTGACGTCGACCAAGCTGGCGACATCGACGGTGATCTCCTCCCGCAATCGTGCGGGATCCTCTTCGTGGAAGGGTCCGGCGGTCCCGAAGCCGGCGTTGTTGACCAGGTTGGTGACGGCCAAGCCGCGCTCGGCGACGGTCTCGGCGAGCCGGCGGCCGGCCTCGGGCGTGCTGAGATCCAACACGATCAGTGTCGCCTGCACCGTGAAGGTCCGTTCGAGCTCAGCCGCCAGCGTCTCGAGGCGGTCCTGGCGACGCGCCACGAGGACGACGTCCGAGCCGCGCCTGGCGAGTTCCGGCGCGAACACGGCGCCGATGCCAGAGCTGGCGCCCGTCACCAGCGTGATCTGCTTGCTGTAGTCGACGGCCGCTGCGGGGGCGCTGGCGCGGAAGGGCACGACTACGCCGCTCCTGCGACGACCATGGTCGGCCCGCGACCACCGTCGACGTCGAGGATCGCGCCGTGGACGAAGCATGCCTCGTCGGAGCTGAGGTACACGACTGCGTCTGCGATATCGGACGGACGTCCGCTCGCGCCCGCCGGCGTGCCCCACATGAAGACCTCCGCACCTTCCGCAGCGCCCTCACCGGCGTCCGGGTCCCGGATCAGCCCCGGGGCGATCGCGTTCACCCTCACCCCGGACGGGCCGAACTCCGCCGCCCAACAGCGCGTCAGCGTCTCCGATCGCGCCCTTCGTCGAGGCGTACGCGGCAGAGATCGAGAACCCAGACCGAGCGAGCCAGGACGAGACGTTGACGATCGCCCCAGAGCCCCGCTCGGCCATCCCGGGGGCGATGGCCGCCGTCAGTTGGAACGGCGCCTTGACGTTGACGGCGTAGATCGCGTCGAACGTCCCATCGTCGGTCGCGGCGGTGTCGAGTGCCGGGAAGATGCCGGCGTTGTTGACCAGGACGTCGATACGGCCGTCGAGCAGATCACGCGCGCCGCGACGACGAGGTGGGGCACCGCCTCGCTCGGGTTCGCGAGGTCGGCGGCGACGAACTCTGCGTCGCCGCCGTCCGCTCGGATGCTCGCGAGGATCCGAGCGGCACGGTCGCCGTCTCGCCCGGAGAGCACTACCCGCGCGCCCTCGCGGGCAAGACCGGCCGCGATCCCTCGACCGATGTTGCTCGTCGCCCCCGTCACGAGGGCGGTCCTGTCCTGCAAGCGCAAGGTCATGGGTGTCGATGCTCCCGCTCGTCTCCCCCGACCGTCAACGCCCGTCGGCTATGGAGCTAGACCGCTTGGCTCTAGGCCGCGGCGCTGGCCCGCGGCGGTGCCGCCTCCGCGAGCGCCCGCAGCATCTCAGCCGCGGCCGTCGTCGGCGCCGAACCGACGAGGCCCACCCATCCGAGACCGGCCGCCCCGGCAGCGCCTCGCAGACCACCCCGCTCGTCCGTGCCACCGACGACGGAAGGACCGCGGTCGCCGCGCCGGCGGCGACCAGCGCGAGCGCGTCCGCGGCGCTGGCGACGTCGATGCCCGCTTGCGCAGTTACGGGCGCATGGTGCTCGAGGCCGTTTCGCGCAAGCAGCAGCGGCACGCCGGGTGCCGGATGCACGGGTCGGGCGAGGCAAGCGGTTCCTCCATGAGCGTGACGACGCTGCCGGTCCACGGCGCGACGGGCGGGCGGATGCCGACGACTGACGCGCCGTCCGCCACCTTCTCCGCCACGCGCCGTCCGTGGGAGACCTCGATCCACTGCACCTCGGCCGTTGGGTGCGCTTGACGCCAGGCCGACACGGCGCCTGCGACGATCGCCGATGGCGCTCCGGGCACGACGACGATGCAGACGCTACTGGGGTGCCGAATCTCGCGCTGGGCGAGCGAGGTGCCGTCCCCTGCGGCGCGAAGCGCGGCGTAGGCCTTCGGGAGAAGCAGCTCACCGGCGAGGGTGGGGGTCACGCCATGCCCGTTGCGGTCGAGCAGTCGACCGCCGACGGTGCGTTCGAGCAGGCCGATCTGTCGCGACAGAGACGGCTGAGCGACGGACAGCTCAAGCGCCGCCGCCGTGAAGCTCCGCGCCTCAACCACCGCGATGAAGTACCGCAACTGCCGAAGCGTCACGCCCCCGAAGAGGCCCACCCAGTCCAACGCCAGATCCGCGAGCGGCGGGGCCACCTCCATCCCGCGAGGCTACCGGCCGCCCGAGCCGGTCGACCGGAGCTGCGCCGCGATAGCGGCCCCAGGCCGCGACGTCGCGCTCGGCGTTCCCGGGAAGCCGAGCTCGTGGGGAGCCTCGGCGACCGGCCCTCAGCGGCTCACCTGCGCCGCAGCATCTCGCGCAGGGCCGGGTGGTCGTGTCGGTAGAAGTGGTGTAGGAGGTACTGGGGGGGTCGGGCTGAGGATGGGTCCGACCACCGTGGTGTCCAAGCTCGTCGGCTCTCTCTAGAAGTCGACTTGAAGGAGCACCACGATGGCCGAGGACCGAATGATGATGACCCCTGCCGACATCGTCGCGAAGGCGATGAGCGGCGAGCACGGAGAGCTGCTCCGCGACGCCGTCGGCGTGGTGGTGCGCGAGCTGATGGAGGCCGAAGTCGCGCAGCTGACCGGCGCCGGGCGCGGCGAGCGAGCCGACGGGCGCGTGACGAACCTCAACGGGTACCGCCAGCGGGCCTGGGAGACCCGGGTCGGCGAGATCGACCTGGCGATCCCGCGGACCAGGTCGGGGCCGTCCTACTTCCCGTCGTTCATCGAGCCGCGCCGACGCTGCGAGCAGGCGATCGTCGCAGTGGTGATGGAGGCCTACGTCAATGGCGTCTCGACGCGCAAGGTCGACCGCCTTGTCGAGCAGCTCGGGATCAGCTCGATGAGCAAGGACCGTGTCTCGCGCATGTGCGCAGAGCTCGACGAGCACGTCGAGCAGTTCCGTCAACGCGAGCTCACCGCGGCCTATCCCTACCTGTGGCTCGACGCCAAGCACGTCAAGGTCCGAGACCGTGGCCGCGTCGTCTCCAAAGCCCTGGTCATCGCCTACGCGGTCGCTGAGGCCGGACATCGCGAGGTGATCGGCCTAGACATCGGCCCGGTCGAGAGCGAGGCGTTCTGGACGGAGTTCCTGCGCGGCCTCAGAGCCCGCGGCCTGCACGGCCTGCGGCTGGTGATCTCCGACCATCACGAAGGCCTGAAGAACTCGATCGCTCGGGTCCTGGACGCGCCCTGGCAGCGCTGCACCGTCCACTTCGTGCGCAACATGCACGGCCACTGCCGGCCGGCTCAGCGCGGGCTGGTCTCGGCCGCGCTGCGCGAGGTCTTCAACGCCAACGACTACGACGAAGCCCGGCGCCGTGTCGGCGACGTCATCGAGCGCTTGCTGCCGCTGGCGCCGAAGGTCGCCGAGCTACTTGAGGCAGCGGAGGAGGACCTGTTGGCGTTCTTCTCGTTCCCGGCCGCGCACTGGAGCAAGCTGCGCTCGACGAACCCGCTCGAGCGCGTCAACCGCGAGATCGGCCGCCGCGCCGATGTCGTCGGGATCTTCCCCAACGACGCCTCCGCCCTGCGCCTCACCGGCGCGCTGCTGATCGAGCAGAACGACGAGTGGCTCGTCTGCCGCCGCTACCTCTCCGAAGAGTCCATGCGCCTGATCCTCGACGCGGTGACAGAGCCGATCATCTCTCTCCCCAACGACAACGAACAGGAGGACCACGCGGCACTCACCGCCTGAACTGCACCCGACGAGCAGCTACACCACACCACGCGACTTGACTGCTGTTTCGTGCAAAGCCGCGGCGCCTTGCAGCGCGAGCTCGTCGCCTGCCTGCGCACCGGCCGCGCGCTCAGAGTGCCCCGGGCGCGTGCCGTCGCGCGGCGCAAGGGCTTTATCTTCGATGAGGTGATGATCAGCCAGCGGCCCGCCGAGCCCGCCGACCGCGCCGTCCCCGGTCACTGGGAGGGCGACCTGATCATCGGCACCGGCCGCTCAGCGATCGGCACCCTGGTCGAGCGCTCCAGCCGCTTCACCATGCTGCTGCACCTCCCCGCGCCCGACGGCGCTGACGTCAAGGTCAAGCACGACCCGCCGGTCACCGGGGCCGGCGCCGAGACGGTCCGTGACGCGATCACCTCCCAGCTCGGCGGGCTGCCCGAGCACCTGCGCCGGTCGCTGACCTGCGACCAAGGCGCCGAGCTGGCCCAGCACGCCCGCCTAAGAATCGACACCGGCCTGCAGATCTTCTTCTGCGACCCGCAGAGCCCCTGGCAGCGCGGCACCAACGAGAACACCAACGGGCTGCTGCGCCAGTACTTCCCGCGCGGCACAGACCTCGCGCGCCACAGCGCCGAGGACCTCGCCGCCGTCGCCGACGCACTCAACAGCCGCCCACGCAAGACACTCGCATGGCGCACACCGGCCGAAGTCCTCAACGAGCAGCTCGGCGCCGCCGGCTGACCACCGACGACACCGCTGAGCTCCACCGGGACCCCCGGCGGCCAGGCGCGCGCGTGCCTACCGCTGCTACAGCTCGCCCTACGGGCTCGCCTCCGCAACGACACCCACGCGCCCCTGCCTCTTGACCTCCCGTCCAGCCGTTACGGTGACCACAACAACCACGATGTTGCGACGACCACTTAAGCCCAAGCCCACCGCGGACGATAATCGGGATTTCGTGCTCAGGCCCATAGTCGCCCATGCGCGTGAAGTGCATCCACAGGTGTCGTCGACCCAGCTCCTGAAGCTTGCCCGAGGCCGGACGCATGCTCTGGTTGGGATGGTCTGTTCTCCATCAGCCAGTAAAGGTACCTTCCTCAATTGAGGTATATCGCCGCGCGGCGTGACGCTAGCCAGGCTCCCGACACGGGTGCGTGCGACCCGCGGGTCGGGACGCATGGCGAAATCGGGTTCGCTGGGCGCCTTCCTCCTCGCCGCTTGCACCGCGGCCGCCGGCTGTGTAGCCTCAGTGAAACGAACGCTTGCTCAGGCGCCTGGAGGCTCCCACGTGACGAAACTCGACGCAGATGCAGTCGGCCACGAGGCCGGGTCACAATGATGATCGGCGATGCGCAGAGCGCGGCTGTTTACGGCAACGCTGGGCTTGAAGCCCTCGGCAGCCCAGCGCTGGTGGGTACGCTCGAAGTGGCGTCGATAAGGGCGTTACAGGAATTTCTCGACGAGGGCGATCGCTCAGTGGGGGCCGCTTTCGAGATCGAACACACCGCACCGACCCCGCTCGGGGTGGACGTCACAGCTCGCGCACGCATCGAATCTGTCGAGGGTCGCAAGGTCCGGTTCGCGCTCTCGGCTTCGGATGCCTCCGGCGAGATCGGCGCTGGGCGGCACGCTCGGTTTGTTGTCGACGATGCGCGGTTTCGGGCACGGTTGGAAAGAATCCGCGCCGACGCGCACGCGAGCTAAGGGCGGGGTCATGGATCCAGTCCTCGTGCAGTCGTGCTGCGGCATCCCCTACGGGGCGCCTGCAGACTCGCTGACAGTCAACGCGCTGCCCCACGGGGCAACCTCCTCGGCGTCCTCCATCGGGCGTTTCGAGATGTCCACGGCTGCGTTGGCCGCCATCTTGGGCGGCAACGTTCGGGTCGGATTGGACGACAACGTCTACCTCGCGCGCGGCGCGCTCGCGACCAGTCAGCTAATAGATCGGGCGGTGAGCATCCTCGAAGGGATGAACGCCCGGATTCTCGGCGCGGGCGAGGCCCGCCAACGGCTGTCGCTGCGCGACCCGAGCGCTGGAGACGACCGGGCATGACACACGACCGAGAGTCACGAGGCACGTCGGCGTCTGCATCGGCTGGCTCGGACATCAGCCTGCGAAGCGTGACCAAGCGCTTCGGCTCCGTGACGGTGATCGAAGACCTCAACCTCGACATCAAGCGCGGCCATTTCTATGCACTCCTCGGCCCTTCAGGGTGCGGCAAGACCACGACGCTGCGGATGATCGCGGGGTTGGAGCACCCGAGCGGCGGCGGCATCAGCTTTGCCGGGCGCCGGGTCGACAACCTGTCGCCGGCCGACCGGAACGTCGCGATGGTGTTCCAGAACTACGCGCTCTATCCGAACATGACGGTGCGCGGGAA
>CAXSFZ010000007.1:95432-100378 GCA_964236905.1 uncultured Solirubrobacteraceae bacterium
CTCCTCGGCCCTTCAGGGTGCGGCAAGACCACGACGCTGCGGATGATCGGCGGCTTCGAGCTGCCGACTACCGGCACGGTGCTGCTTGGCGACGAGGACGTCACGCACCGGCCGCCGCACAAACGCGACGTCAACACGGTGTTTCAAAGCTACGCGCTGTTCCCGCACCTCACAGTCAAGAAGAACGTCGCTTTCGGTCTCCAACGCAAGAACGTCACGAAACCAGAGGTCGAGCAGCGTGTCGCCGAAGCGCTGGAGACCGTACAGATGACAAGCTTTGCCAACCGCAGGCCGGCGCAGCTCTCGGGCGGCCAGCAGCAACGTATAGCGCTAGCCCGCGCACTCGTCAACCGCCCGCGGGCGCTGCTGCTCGACGAGCCGCTCGGCGCGCTGGACCTGCGCCTCCGCCGCCAGCTTCAGGTCGAGCTCAAGCAGATCCAGCGCGACGCCGGCATCACGTTCATTCATGTGACTCACGATCAAGAGGAGGCCATGAGCATGGCCGACACAATCGCGGTGATGAACCAGGGCCGGATCGAGCAGGCCGGCTCAGCCGAGGCGCTCTATGAAGCGCCGCGCACGGCGTTCGTGGCGAATTTCCTCGGAACGTCGAACCTCATCGACGCGGAGTTGGCAACGACCGGCGGTGACATCGTCAGAGTGACGACGAAGGACGGTGCGACGCTGCACGTCCCTGCCGACAGGGTCGGCGACCGTGCCGGCGCCGTCCGGATCGGCGTGCGGCCCGAGAAGCTCGTCATGGCGCCCGACGGGCAGGCTGAAACGGGCCGCAACGTCCTGCAAGGCACCGTCGACCTTGCGTCGTTTCTCGGCGTCAACGTCCAGTACATCGTCCGCGTGGGCGATCAGAACGTGACGGTCATCGCGCCGAACATCGACGGCGCGTACGAGCGAACCTTCGCGCTCGGGCAGAAGGTCGATCTATCCTGGGAACCTCAGCACACGTTCGTGGTGGAGCGTGAGGTATGACGACTCGGCGGCAGTTCATCGGCCGCGGCAGCGCGGGTCTCATGACGCTCGCGCTCGCCGGCTGCGGCATCGAGGGCACCGCGACGCAGACCCTCGCTTCCTTGAAAGTGGCGGCTGCGCGTGTCCGACACCCAAAAGGCTCGATCGGTAACTGGACGTTCTCCAACTGGCCGCTCTACATCGACAAGAAGATCATCGCCGCCTTCGACCGAACAGAGGGTGGGCGCTGTAAATACGTGGAAGAGATCAACGACAACGCGGAGTTCTTCGGCAAGGTCCGGCAGCAGTTGGCACGAGGCGTACCGATCGGCCGCGACATCGTCACGCTGACTGACTACATGGTGTCGCGCTGGGTCCGATCGGGCTACGTCACACCGATCGACGACCACAACATCCCGAACAAGCGCAACCTCATCGAGGGCTATTACGGCGTCCCCTATGACCCCGAGCGCCAGTTCACCATGCCGTGGCAGTCCGGCGTTTACGGCCTCGGCTACGACATCCGACAGACCGGCGGCGAGCTCAAGAGCCTCAAGTCGCTCTTCGATCCGAAGTACAAAGGCCGGGTCACGATGTTCTCCGAGCAATACGACAGCGCGGGGATGGTCCTCATCATGCAGGGCAAGAACCCCACCAAGGCCACCTTCGACGACCAACTCGGCGCGATCGAGCTGATGAAGGAAGCGGCCGACAGGGGACAGTTTCGGCGGTTCACCGGCAACGACTACACGACGGACCTCGCGAAAGGCAACATCGCCATCGCGCTCGCCTCATCAGGCGACCTTGTTCAACTGCAGGCTGACAACCCGAATCTCCGCTTCGTCTATCCGGAAGAGGGGTCGCTGCTGTGGACGGACAACATGATGATGCCCGCGCATGTCCAGCATCCGTACGCGGCGGAGAGGATGATGAACTACGTGTATGACCCCGAGGTCGCGGCGAAGATCACTGCCTACGTGAACTACATATCCCCCGTCAAGGGTGTGCGGGAAGTCTTGGAGCGCACCAACCCCGAGATCGCCGAGAACGAACTGATCTTCCCGTCGGACGAGACGCGCAAGCGGCTGTACGACTACCCGACGTTCGCGGCGGTTCAGGAGCGGCAACTGGCAGAGGCAATGGCTGCGGTGACCGGTCAATGAGCCGCCGTTGGGCACCCTGGCTGCTGGCGGGACCAGGCCTGCTGTGGCTGATCCTCTTCTTCCTGATCCCACTGCTGAACCAGTCGGGTGTGTCCGTGATGTCGGGTGACCCCGAGGCGGGATACAAGCTGACTTGGAGCTGGTCGGTCTACACCAATGCCATTGGCTCCTACGACACGCAGTTCCTGCGCTCGTTCGGCTACGCCGGGGTGGCCACGCTCCTCGACCTCATCATCGGGTTCCCGCTCGCGTACTTCATCGCATTCAAAGCGGGTCGCTGGCGCAACCTGCTGCTGCTGCTGGTCGTGCTGCCGTTCTTCGTCTCCCAGGTGCTGCGAACGGTCTCATGGCAGTTGATCCTCGCCGACAACGGCTGGGTCGTCGAACGGCTGCGTGACGTTGGGATCGTCGGCGACCAGGGCCGTCTCCTTGCCACGCGAACCGCGGTCATCGCCGGCATCGCGTACAACTTCCTGCCGTTCATGGTGTTGCCGCTGTTCGTGTCGCTCGACAAACTCGATCGGCGGCTCGTCGAGGCAGCGGTCGACCTCTACTGCAACCGCTGGACGGCGTTTCGCAAGGTCACGGTTCCTCTGGCTATCCCCGGCATCTTCGCCGGCTCGCTGTTGTGCTACATCCCGGCAAGTGGTGACTTCATCAACGCGTCGCTGCTCGGCACGTCGCAGCAGTCAATGATCGGCAACGTCATCCAGTCGCGCTTTCTCAACGTTCAGGACTACCCAACCGCCGCGGCGTTGTCGTTCCTGCTGATGACCTTGATTCTGATCGGGATCGCGATCTACGGTCGGCTGCTCGGCACGCGCAACCTGGCGGAGGTGGCGGGATGAGATACGCGCGCAACTGGGTGCTCGGCCTGTGGTCGGCGCTGGCCATCACGTTCCTGTTCGTTCCCGTCTTCATCATCGTCCTGTTCTCGTTCAATCAGCCCAAGGGCCGCTTCAACTTCACCTGGCAGGGCTTCACACTTGATCATTGGGCTCACCCCTTTGAGAATGCGGACCTCGCGCATGCGCTGGTGACGTCGCTTGAGATCGCGGCAATCTCGACGGCAGTCGCGGTGGTACTCGGGACGCTGCTCGCCATCGCGTTGGTGCGTCAACGCTTCCGGGGCCGCAGCGCCGCCGATTTCTTCGTGTTCTTGCCGATGGCGACGCCGGAAGTCGTCCTCGGCGCGTCACTACTTGCATTGTTTCTCGTCGTCGGCGTCAACACTGGGTTCTGGACCATCGTCATCGCGCACGTGATGTTCACGATTTCCTACGTGGTGGTGACGGTGAAGGCGCGCCTCCAGGGGATGGACCCGCACATCGAGGAAGCCGCACAGGACCTCGGTGCAAACGCAGTTGTAACGCTGACGCGCATCACGCTGCCGATGATTCTCCCCGGCGTCACAAGCGCCGCGGTGCTTGGCGCGGCGTTGTCAATCGATGATTACGTCGTCACGGTCTTCAACGCCGGTCAGACGACCACGTTCCCGCTGTTCATCTTCGGCGCCGCCCGTCAGGGCGTTCCCCCGCAAGTCAACGTGCTCGCGACGATGCTCATGCTGGCAGTGCTGGTACTGATGGCGCTCAACATTCTGGCTCAGAAGGTCGCCGCGCGACACAACGCCTGAATCGACGGCCGCAAACCCACGGTGGCTGCACCGCTTCAGGGCAGGCACGGCCACCCCGCCCGGCGACGAAGTGCTTGTTCAGGTCGGGCAGGCGTCCAAACCAACAGCCGGGATGACTACCTTCACCTCATCGCGGCAAAGCGGATTACCGCAGACCTAGAAGGTCTTTCAGAATGACTTCAGGCGGCGGTGGCAGAGGATCGCGCAGGCGAGCTTGAGGAAGGCTTCGCGGATCTCGGGGTAACGCTCGTAGCGCGTGCGGAGCCGTCGGAAGTTGTGCAGGTGGGCGAAGCCGCGTTCGACGACCCAGCGCTGGACGCCGAGCCCGGAGCCGTGTTCGACGCCGCGGCGCGCGATCACTGGCTTGATGCCGCGGGCCCAGAGCCGTCGGCGGTACTTGTTGTGGTCGTAGCCGCGGTCGGCCAAGACAAGGTCGGGCTTCTGGCGCGGGCGGCCGAGCTTGCCCGCGACCGGGGCGGCGTGCAGGAGGTCGAGCAGTGGCAGCAGTTGGGTGACGTCGTTGCGGTGTCCGCCGGTCAGCGTGACGGCCAGCGGGATCCCGGTGGCGTCGACGAGCAGGTGGTGCTTTGACCCATTTCGCCCGGGATCTACTGGGAACGGCCCCGTCAGGAGCCCCCAAAAGCGCGCGAACATGGGAGCCGTCGACGCAGGCGCGTGACCAGTCGATCGCTCCGGCCGCGTTGAGCTTCTTGAGCAGCCGCTGGTGCAGCGCGTCTCACACGCCGGCGGCCTGCCAGTTGCGCAAGCGCCGCCAGCACGTCGTCCCGGAGCCGTAGCCATACTCCTTCGGCAGGTCCTCCCATGCGATGCCGGTGTGCAGCACGTGAAGGATCCCGTTGAGCACCTGGCGGTCCGGGAGCGCCTTGCGGCCCGGGTGGCGCCTGCGGCGCTCGCGGACCGCGATCAGCGGCTCAAGCTCGTGCCAAAGCTTGTCATCCACTTCGAAGCGAGACGGCACGCCCATGACCTCCGACTGTCCACGACACCGCCGACAGATTCCAGGTCAGGAGACATAACCCTCCATTTTGCAAGTGCTTCTTAGCAGGCCCCGTTGACGTGGCGTCACCGGTCTCGCTGCATGGCGCCGACACCGGCCGTCTAGGAGGGTCTTTCACAATGATTTGAGGCGGCGGTGGCAGAGGATGGCGCAGGCGAGC
>CAXSFZ010000008.1:0-4502 GCA_964236905.1 uncultured Solirubrobacteraceae bacterium
GCTTTCCGCCCCGGACCCCGCAAATCGGCGCACCGCTGTTCGAAGTCCGCAACTGGACTGCGCACCACGCCGTCCACGCCGACCGCGCCGTAGTCAAGAACGTCAGCCTGCGGGTGAACCGCGCTCGGCCGGGAGCGGTGGCGTTCTGGGCTGCCATCGCACGTGTTTATCCGCACCAGGCGCCGGCCATGCACGATCGGGCGCTCGCGGCGTCCCCCCGAACGCCCCAACCAGTCCGAGGGATCGGGGGTCCACGGCTCCCGCGTCCTGGCACGCGCGGGGGAACGGGAGCCGAGACCACGCGAGTGACCGGCGTGGATCGTCCGGCGGCGCCTGCACCGCCGTGGTCACCGAGGCGTCACACGCGGCGAGGACCACGGTGGGAACGTCCGACGCGCACGAGGGCATCGAGGCGTCCCGGCCTGCCCTCGCGGTGCCCGTCCACCACACCCCTGGAGCCCCTCATGTCCCGCCCTCACGGAGCGTCGCTCGCCCGCGCGCTGTCGCGCCTCGCCGCGGTCCTCACGCTGCTGCTCGTGCTCGCCGGCCCGGCCCGCGCGGCCCTGCCCCTCGCGCTGACGGACACTTCCGAGCCCGTGGGTCCCGGCGT
Source organism: uncultured Solirubrobacteraceae bacterium (assembly GCA_964236905.1). Taxonomy (GTDB): domain Bacteria; phylum Actinomycetota; class Thermoleophilia; order Solirubrobacterales; family Solirubrobacteraceae; genus Paraconexibacter. The sequence continues at coordinate 611 of CAXSFZ010000008.1, forward strand.
GGTGCTGCAGCATCAGCAGTACCTCGAGTCGACGGGCTGGATCGATCGCCAGGTGCTGACGGTGGATCTCCGGCAACCGTCGGTGACGACGGACCTCGTGCACGCCCCCGCCGTCGCTCAGGGCAGCCCGCTGTCCTCCCAGCTCAACGCGGTCCATGACGTGGCGGGCGTCAACGGCGACTTCTTCGACATCGGCAACTCCAACGCCTCGCTGGGCTTCGAGATCGCCTCGGGCCGACTGCGCAAGAGCGGGACGCGCAACTCCGGGCAGGCCGTCGGCGTCAGCGACGACGGCATCGGCCAGCTGACGAACCTGGCGCTCGCCGCGAAGGCCACCTGGGCCGGGGCCGACCACGGGCTGTCGGGGCTCAACCAGGTGGGCGTGCCGACCGGCGGCATCGGCGCCTGCACCTCCGAGTGGGGCGACTACCCGCGGGCGACGCAGCTCGGCACCGCCACGAACACCGCCGAGGTGTGGGTGGCCGACGGCAAGGTCAGCCGCGTGGCGGCCGCGCCGGGTGCCGGGACGCTGCCCGCCGGAACCACCGCGCTCGACGGTCGCGACGCGGGCGCCGACGCGCTGCGGGCACTGGCCCTCGGCGACCCGGTCGCGATCAGCTACGCGGTCGCACCCGACCTGGCCGCGCGGCTGCGCTTCGCCCTCGGCACCGACGTGACGCTCGTGCGCGACGGCGTGCAGCGCCCGGACGCCGAGACGGCCGCCGGCGCCTCCGGCGGCGCGATCGCCCCGCGCACCGCGATCGGCTTCAAGGACGGCGGGCACACGATGATCCTGATGACCGTCGACGGGCCCGGCGGCACCGGCGCCGGCGGGGTGACCCTGCCGAAGCTCGCGCAGATGATGGTCGAGCAAGGTGCCCAGACCGCCGTCAACCTCGACGGCGGCGGCTCCACGACGATGGTGGCCCGCGGTCTCGGCGAGCCGCTGGCCACGGTGCGCAACGTGCCCTCCGACGGCCAGGAGCGCCTGGATCCCAACGGCGTCGGGGTCGGTGTCACGCCGGGGGACGGCCAGGTGGAGGAGCTCGTGGTCACGCCCGCCGGGGACGATGCGCGCGTCTTCCCGGGCTTGACCCGGCTGCTCACCGCGAAGGGCATCGACGACCACCAGTACCCCGTGGCGCTCGCTCGCGACGACGTGCGATGGAGGGCCAGCGGGGCCAGCGTGGACAACGGGCTCGTGCACGCACCGGCTGAGGCGGCCGACACGACCCTCGACGTGCGCGCCACCTCCGACGGGGCCCGCGCCGACACGCGCGTGCGGGTGCTCGGGCCGCTCGACGGGCTGGAGCTGTCCAGCCGGCGCCTCGCGTTCCCCGACACCTCGACGCCCAGCACGGTGAGCGTCAGCGGCCGCGACGGCGAGGGGTTCGCCGCCCCGATCGAGTTCGGCGACCTCGATCTCAGCTACGACCCGAAGGTGGTCAAGCTCCAGCCGGCGCCCCGCGGCATGCGCATCACGCCCGTGGCCGCCGGCGGCACGCTGATCCGCCTGAGCGTGGGCGATGAAGCCGTGACGTTGCCGGTCACCGTCGGCGTGCAGACCCGGGAGCTGTACCGCTTCGACCACGACGACGAGGCCTCCCGGTGGACGACCACCGGCACGGCCGGCGCGGCCAAGGCACTCGCCGAGGTCCCCGAGGGCCTGAAGCTGAGCTTCGCCGCGCAGCGCAACATGGGCATCGCCCCGGCCATGAGCATCGACGTGCCCGGGCAGCCCCTCCGGATCCGGATCAAGCTGCTGTCGAGCGTCCAGACGGAGTTCACCTCCCTCTACTGGACCGACGCGACCGGCGCGACGAAGAACCGCTTGGTGCCCGGCCCGGTCCCCGGCGCCAACGCGATCGACGTCGCGCTGCCCAGCGACACCAAGTTCCCGATCAAGATCTCGCAGCTCCAGGTGGTCGAGACGAACACCACCCGGCAGGCGCCCGGTGAGGTGAGCTTCCAGTCCATCGAGGCCGACACCGCCCCGGAGGTCACGCTCCCGGCCCCCGAGCCGCTGCGGGCGGACCCGCTCGTCTCGCCCGACGGACGCTTCGCGGCCAAGGACGACTGGACCTTCGCGACCCTCTCCGACGTCCAGTTCACCGCCGCCGACCCGGAGCTCGCGAAGGTCGGGGTGGCGGCGCTCGAGCGGATCCGCCGCCGCAAGCCGGACCTCGTGGTGCTCAACGGCGACATCACCGACCTCGGAGCTCCCGAGGACATCGCGCTCGCCCGCCGCACGCTGGAGCAGGGCGGCTGCGACATCGTGAGGGTCGGGCAGGAGCCGGCGCCCGAGAGCACGCCCGACCCGGCCAGCGGCAAGGTCCCCTGCTACTACGTCCCCGGCAACCACGAGTCCTACCGGGCCTCCGGCCAGGGCGACATCGCACCGTTCGTCGCCGAGTTCGGCCAGCCCTACCGGACCTTCGACCACAAGGGCACGCGGTTCATCCTGCTCAACTCCTCGCTCGGCACGCTGCGCTCCTCCGACTTCGCGCAGCTTCCGCTCCTCGAGCAGGCGCTCGACTCCGCCAGGACCGATCCGAGCATCCGCAACGTCCTGGTCTTCGCCCACCACCCCGTGGACGACCCGGAGGAGACCAAGGACAGCCAGCTCGCCGATCGCCGCGAGGTCGCGCTCGTCGAGCGGCTGCTGAGCGACTTCCGGTCCGGCAGCGGCAAGGGCGTCGCGATGGTCGGCTCCCACGCCCAAGTGGTCAACGTCCACCGCATCGAGGGCGTGCCCTACACGGTGCTGCCCTCCTCGGGCAAGGCGCCCTACGGCACCCCCGACCGCGGCGGCTTCACCGGCTACCTCGACTGGTCGGTCGACCGCGACGCCGACGCCCGCGGGCAGTGGCTCACCGCCGACGTCAACGCGTTCGCACAGTCGATCACCCTCACCGCGCCCGACACGGTCGAGGTGGGAACCGCCGCGCCGATCGGCGGCACCGTGGTGCAGCCCTCCGGCGTCAAGCCCGGTACCCGCGTCGTGCCGCTCGCCTACCCGATGTCCGTGCACTTCAGCGGTGACGACGGGTTGGCGCTCGGCTCGGGGCGCGAGGCGATCGACGCGGCCCGCCGGGCCGGCAAGACCGCCATCCTCGATCCCGCCACGCGCCTGCTCACCGGGCTGCGGACCGGAACCGTGAGCGTCCGGGTCTCGAACGAGTCGATGCGCGAGTTCACCGGAGCCGACTCACTCCAGCCCGTCACCGCGGAGCAGCGGATCGCCGTCGTGCCCGACCCGGGCGACGGACCGCGACTGCGCGGACGGAAGAGGGCACACGGGACGGCCGGCGAGGTCACCGTTCGGTGCACGCTCGTGCACGCCCGTCGCGGCGTCTCGTGCACCGTCAGCGCCTCCGCCGGCGCCGGCAACCCCCGCCTGCGCGCAACGCTCCGCTTCGCCGGCGACCGTCGCAGCGCTGGAGGCACGGGAACGCACAGGGTCACCCTGCGACTCCTCGGGCACCGACGGGTGAGCAGCCGCCAGCGTCTCCTGGTCTCCGTGACGGTGGGACACGCGCGGGCGCACCTCGTCGCGCACCCCGACGCCCACCCGGAGGCGAGCAGGGCTCGCGCCTGAAGCGCGCCCCGCAGGGCGCGACGGCAGCGCCGGGCGGAGTCCAGCGCGCCACCAGCGAGGCCGGGCTCTCGAGTCCGTGGGGGTGGGGTGGAGGAGAAGCGCGCGGTCGCGCTGGCGGCGCGCTTCTGAGCGGTCGCCGCCGTGGCGCAGGAGGCGAAGGCCCTCGCGGGCGCGACGCCGATCGACCGGTGCAAGGGCGCCCTCCGGGAGCGCCGCCTCAGCGCAGCGCCGCGCTGGCCAGGCGGAGCTCGCGCAGGGCCTCGGTGCGGCTGCCGTGGACGCTGATCGGCCTCG
>CAXSFZ010000008.1:4512-98415 GCA_964236905.1 uncultured Solirubrobacteraceae bacterium
CCGGGCGTAGGCGGTGGAGAACGCCAGGGTGCCGAGGTCGGCGGCCACCGCGCTGGTGGTCTCCGGCACCGAGCGTTTCCGGAGCCGCCGCACCGGCACCTCGGGCTACATCGACGAGGGCTCCAGCCGCTGGCCCGCCGTCCACACGCTCGACCTCGGCCGGCTCTTCCGCCTCGCCGTCGAGCGTGCCTCCGCCGGCACGCAGCTCTTCGGCGCGGCCGAGGACGACGTCACGACCAGGCAGGTCGCCGAGGCGATCGCCCGCCACCTCGGCGTCCCCGCCGGGACCGTCCCTCCGGAGCGGGTCGCCGAGCACTTCGGCGGCTTCGCGCAGATCATGGGCCTCGACTTCCCGCCCATGACCAGCGAGCAGACGCGGCAGCGGCTCGACTGGCGGCCCACCCGGCCCGGGCTCCTCGCCGACCTCGACGAGGGCCACTACTTCGGCCGCTGATGCGGGCGCCGGGGCGTCGTCGGCGGTTCAGCGGGCGTCGTAGGCGCGCTGGGCGAGCGTCACGTCGTCCATGGCGGTCTCGAGCTCGTCGATGAGCCGGGCCAGCTGCCGGGAGACCGACACGCCGAGGTCGGTGAGCCGGTACTCCACGCGCGCCGGCAGGCTCGACTGCGCCTCGCGGACGACGAACCCGTCGCGTTCGAGGGTGCGCAGCGTCTGGGCGAGCACCTTGTCGCTGATGCCGTCGACCCGGCGGCGCAGGGCGTTGAAGCGCACCGGGCCGTCCCGCAGCGCCGCCAGGGTCAGCCCGCCCCAGCGGCCGGTGATGTCCTGCAGCACGAGCCGGGAGCCGCAGCGGCGGGAGAACACGTCCGGGGCGACGTGGACCGCGTCGGAGGCTGCGGGGTGGGACAGCGGCCCTGCCATCGCCCCATCGTAGCCCTCCGCGCCGACTGCGCTATCGTCGAGAAAGCGCTTTCCGAATCACAGTGCCGTCGGACGACGGCCTCCACATCCCAGGAGCTCCCATGCCCACGCTTGCCCTCACCGGCGCCACCGGCCAGCTCGGCCGCCTCGTCATCGACGAGCTGCTCGAGAACGGCACCCCACCCGCGTCGATCGTCGCCCTCGTCCGCGACCCGCAGAAGGCCGAGGATCTCGCGGCTCGGGGGGTCGTCGTGCGGGAGGCCAACGACGCGCGCATGGAGCTCGAGCGCGCGGAGCGGGAGGCCGACTACGCGCGACCCGAGACGCTGGAGCCGGCGCTGGCCGGCGTGGACCGGCTGCTGCTGATCTCCTCGAACGTCTTCGGCCAGCGCGCCGAGCACCACGCCGGCGTCGTCGAAGCCGCCGAGCGCGCCGGGGTCGGGTACCTCGCCTACACGAGCATCCTGAACGCCGAGCGCTCGACGATGCTGATCGCCGAGGAGCACCAGGCCACCGAAGAGCGACTGCTCGCCTCGTCGATCCCGACGGCGCTCCTGCGCAACGGCTGGTACACCGAGAACCACTCCGCTCAGGCCCCGACGTGGCTGCAGCACGGCGGGCTCACCGGCGCGGCCGGTGAGGGCCGCTGGCAGCCCGCCGCGCGGGCCGACTACGCCGCCGCGGCGGCCGCGGTCCTGGCCTCGGAGGAGACCGAGCCCCGGGTCTACGAGCTCGCCGGCGACGCGGAGATCACCATGGCGCAGCTCGCGGGCATCGCCTCGGAGGCCGCCGGCCGGGAGCTCTCCTACACGGACCTTCCCGAGGCGGAGCTCGCCGACGTGCTCGTCGGCGCGGGCCTGCCCGTGGGGATGGCGAAGGTGCTCGCCGAGAGCGAGAGCGGGATCAAGCGCGGCGAGCTCACCACCGCCACCGGCGAGCTGTCCCGGCTGATCGGCCGCGCCACGACCCCCGTCGCGGAGACCGTGCGCGCCGCCGTGGCGGCCGCCTAGTCCGGCCCGGGTCCTCGCGGGTGCCGCCCTTCGCGGCACCCGCGAGCGGCGGGTGCGGCCGGCTCCGCCCATGCCCGAGCAGCACCCAGGCCGGCTCCACGCCCCCGACGGATCCGGCGGGTGCTCGCGCGGGCTACGGTTCCGGCGTGCCGGACGAGGACGCCGCCCCACCGCGCCTGGTCGCCTCGGCCTGGACGTCGGCGGGGGACGCGAGCCCGAGGCGGCGCGAGGGCCGCAGCCCGGTGGCGCTCGAGGACCGCGTGCGCGCCGTCGCGGCGACCGGCTGGGATGCGCTCGCGCTCGCCGAGGCCGACCTGCGCGACGCCGACCTGGGCGCCCTCGCCGAGTGGGTCGAACGGCACGGCCTCGTGGTGGCGGAGCTCGAGCTGCTGACGGACTGGTGGCAGGGGCGCTCCCCGCGGACGCCGCTCCTCGGGCGGCTCGTGGACGCGGCCGGGCGCCTGGGGGCGGGCGTCGTCAAGGCCGCCGTCGAGCTGCCCGCGGAGGCCCGCGACCTGCCGCGGCTGGCCTCCCGGCTGCGCGTGCTGGCGGACGTCGTGGAGGCCGAGGGGCTGCGCCTGGCGCTCGAGCCGATGGCGCACGACGGCTCGCTCCCGGTCGTCGAGACGGTCGCGCTCGTCGAACGGGTCGACCGCGCGGCCGTCGGGCTCTGCCTGGACGTCTGGCACGTGCGCCGAAGCGGCCTGGGCGACGCGGACCTCCTGGAGCTCCTCGGCGGCGACGCGGACCGGCTGCACGTCGTCGAGCTCGGGGACGCGCCGGCGGCGCCTCGCGGGGACCTCAGCACGGACGGCATCGACCATCGGCTGCTCCCCGGACAGGGCGATCTCGACGTCCGCGGCTTCGTCGACGCAGTGCGGCGCCTGGGCTACCGGGGGGCGTGGAGCGTCGAGGTGCTCTCCGAGCGCCACCGCGGCCTCCCGGTCGAGGCCGCGCTCGCGGAGGCCCGCGCGGCGGCGCTGGCCGTGCTGGGGAGCTGACCGGCCTCGGGCTGCGCGGGAGCAGTCGCTCCGCGCCGTATTGTCGGGTCCGTGCCGCGCATCCGCAGCTCCTTCGACGAGACCACCACCGCGCTCGAGGTCGTGGAGGGCGTCGACCTCTCGGGTCGCCGCGCGATCGTCACGGGTGGCGCGTCGGGCATCGGCCTGGAGACCGCCCGCGCGCTCGCGCACGCCGGCGCGCAGGTCACGCTCGCCGTCCGCGACACGGGCGCGGGTGCGGAGGTCGCCGCCGACCTCGCCCGGACGAGCGGACGGGAGGACCTGGCCGTGGCTGCGCTCGACCTGGCGGACCTCGCCACGATCGACGCCTTCGTGGCGGGCTGGTCCGGGCCGCTGCACATCCTCGTCAACAACGCCGGGGTGATGGACACGCCGCCCGGCACGACCGCGCAGGGGTGGGAGACGCAGTTCGGGACCAACCACCTCGGGCACTTCGCGCTGGCCACCGGCCTGCACGGCGCGCTGGCGGCCGCCGGTGACGCGCGGGTCGTCGCGGTCTCCTCGAGCGGCCACGCGGCCTCGCCGGTCGTCTTCGAGGACCTGTTCTTCGCGCGCCGCCCCTACACCCCGGGCTCGGCTTACGGGCAGTCGAAGACGGCGAACGCCCTGTTCGCGGTGGAGGCGACGCGGCGCTGGAGCGCCGAGGGCATCACGGCCAACGCGCTGATGCCCGGCGGGGTCTGGACGCCGCTGCAGCGCCACTGGAGCGCCGAGAAGCGCGCGGCCGGTCAGGAGCAGGCCCGGAGAGCCGCGGAGGCCGGCACGTTCCGGATGAAGTCCACGCAGCAGGGGGCCGCCACCTCGGTCTTCCTGGCCACCTCGCCGCAGGTCGCGGGGATCGGCGGGCGCTACTTCGAGGACTGCCAGGAGGCCGAGGTCGTCCCCGAGCTCGACGGCATCCACGGCGTCCTGCCGCACGCCCTCGACCCCGAGGCGGCGCGCCGGCTGTGGACGGTCTCCGAGGCGCTGCTGGCGGACGCCCGGGCGGCGGCCTGAGGCGCGGCGGCACCGGCGACGCGGGCGGCACCTCGCTCTCGACCGGCAGACCGGAGCGGCCGCTTGGTGCCGCGGGGAGGTCGTTCGGATGTGGTCCCGCTGAGCGGGCGCGTCTCCGAACGCCGGCGCGGGGCGTCCCCGGCGCGCGCGCCGGTCAGGGGCCCGCGCGAAGCTCGTCGGCGAGCGTCCGGCCGTCCGCGACCCGGAGCTCGCCGCGGTCCCGGGCGGCGGCCAGGCGGCGCAGGAGCCGGAGGTGGGGGTCCGGCTCGCCCTCGCCGGCCATGAGGAACGGATGCAGGACGAGGGTCGCCGCGACCGGGTCCTCGGCGGCGCGCACCTCGCCCCACAGCCGCTCGCCCGCCGCGTCGGCGCCGAGCGGCACGGCGGGCATGCCGTGGGCCTCGCGCAGCGCCGCGAACGGCCCGTAGCGGTAGAGCGCGTCGACGAGCGGCCAGCGGAACGGCACCGACACCACGTCGCCGGCGAGCAGTCCGGCCCGCGTCCCCTCGGGCGAGCACCAGTCGAGCCCGTGGGCGCGCAGGAGCGCGGCGGAGGCGGTGCGCAGGGCGCCACCGGGCGGCCGGAACCCGCGGACCGCGAGGCCGAGCGCGGCGAAGGCCGCGACGCCGCGGGCCAGCACGGCCTCCTCCCGGGCCGGGGCGAGCTCCCCCCAGCGCTCGTGGCGCCAGGCGTGGTGTGCCACCTCGTGGCCGCGGGCGGCGATCGTGGTGACCGCCGCCGGGTGGCGCTCGCAGTTGACCGCCTCGACGAAGAACGTCGCGGGGAGGGCGAGCTCGTCGAGGAGGTCGAGCAGCAGGGGCAGCACCCGCAGCGAGGGGTGGTCGTCCTCCGGCGCGTCCTCCGGCGCGAGGCCGGCCTCCACCTCCGCGGCGGCCCCGAGGTTGTCGAAGGTCAGCATGACGGTCCCGCCGCTCATCCAGTCTCCTTCGGCCGGAGCGTGCGCGGCGGCGCGAGCGGAGTGGGCGGCGCTTCCACGATGGCGCAGCCTACGCCTTGACAGCGCCTCCTCCACTGTCCACATTGCGGTCGTCCCGGCGTCCCAGGAGGAACGATGTCCCCCGCCCTGCAGGGCCCGCACCACTTCACCGGCGTCACCGCCGACGTCACGGCGAACGTCGACTTCTGGTGCCGCGTGATGGGCCTGCGGTTCGTCAAGAACACGCTCAACTTCGAGACGACGTTCCGCTACCACACCTACTTCGGCGACGAGGAGGGACATCCGGGCTCCGTCGTGACGTTCCTCGAGTTCGACGACGTCCCCGCGGGCCGGCCCGGGGCCGGGGACATCCACCGGCTCGTCCTGCGGGTCGGCTCCTACGACGCGCTCGAGTTCTGGATGGACCGCCTCATCGCCAACCAGACGTTCTCCGAGCTCCTGCGCCTGGACCCGACCCAGCCGCAGAGCCTCGCCTTCCGCGACCCCGAGGGCCACGACGTCGAGCTGATGGTCTCCGACACGCCGAACGAGCCGCTGCGGGCCGACGCCGACGACATCCCGGCCGAGCACCGCATCCTGGGCATCGAGGGCGTGCGCTCCTTCGCCCGCCTCGAGGACCTCCTCCCGTTCGCCGAGCACCTGGGCTTCCGCCGCGACGGCACCCGCCTCGTGCTCGAGGGCAGCAAGGCCCAGGCGCGGTGGTACGTCTCGCCCGTGCCCGACCGCCCGAGCCAGGACACCCACGTCGGGGTGTGGCACCACATCGCCTTCGGTGCGGGCACCCAGGAGGAGCTCGGGCGGATGCGGGACTTCGCCGACGAGGGGCCGACGCCGTGGACCGGCGTCTTCGACCACTACTTCTTCGACTCGTGCTACTCCATGAGCCCGGGCGGGCGGGTCGAGATCTGCACCGCGGGCCCCGGGTTCACGCTCGACGAGGAGCTCGCCGACCTCGGCAACCGCCTCTCGCTCTCGCCGCGCACCGAGCCGCTGCGGGCCAAGCTCGAGCGCGAGCTCACCCCGATCGTCAACCCGCGGCCGCGCGCGGGCGGCGCGGCGCGGCCGGAGCCCGCGCCGCAGGCCGTCGACGCCGGCCCGGAGGGCGCCGACGAGTCGATCGCGGCGCTCTGAGGTGGAGCCGGGACGCCCCGCGGCGGGAGCGTCGCCGGCGCATGCTGCTTGAGCCGCTGGCCTCGCTCGGCGAGCAGCCGGCGCTGCGCGTCGGCGAGCGCGCCCTGAGCTACGCGGAGCTGCGCGGGGCGGCGGGCGCCGTGGCGGCGCGCGTGGCGGGCCTCGAGCGGGTGGCGGTGTGGGCGACCGCCTCGCCGGAGACCGTCGTCGCCGTCGTCGGCGCGCTGCTGGCCGGGGTGCCCGCCGTCCCGCTCAACCCGGGCTCGGGGACGCGCGAGCTCGCGCACATCCTCGGGGACGCGGCACCGGGGCTGCTCCTCCACGCCCCGGACGCGGCGCCGCCCGCAGGGCTCGGGCTGGCCGTCGAGGCGGTCGACGCGGGGGCGTCGGCTCCCGTGGCGGAGGCCGACCCGGGCCCGGAGGCCACGGCGCTCGTCGTGTACACGTCGGGCACCACGGGCCCGCCGAAGGGCGTGCTCATGCCGCGCCGGGCGATCGCCACGAACCTCGACGCGCTCGCGGCGGCGTGGGGGTGGACCGCCGCGGACCGCCTCGTCCACGCCCTCCCGCTCTTCCACGTCCACGGCCTGGTGCTCGGCACGCTGGGCCCGCTGCGGTGCGGCGGCTCGGTGGAGCACCTCGGGCGCTTCTCGCCCGAGGGGCTCGTCGGCGCGCTCGGCCGCGGGGCGAGCATGGCCTTCGGGGTGCCGACGATGTGGTCCCGCGTCGCCGACGCGGCGGAGGCCGACCCGTCGCTCGCCGGGCCGCTCGGGCGCGCGCGGCTGCTCGTGTCGGGCTCGGCGGCGCTGCCCGCCGCGCTGCACGCCCGCATCGAACGGCTCTCGGGCCAGCGGATCGTCGAGCGCTACGGGATGAGCGAGACGCTCATGACCTGCGCCGTCCGGGCCGACGGCGAGCGCCGCGCCGGCTCCGTGGGGCCGCCCGTCGACGGCGTCGAGCTGCGCCTGCTCGACGACGAGGGCGCCGTGCTCGACGTCCACGACGACGAGACGATCGGCGAGATCGCCGTGCGCGGGCCCAACGTCATGACGGGGTACCTGGGCCGGCCCGAGGCGACGGCCGCGGCGTTCTGCGACGGGTTCTTCCGGACGGGCGACCTCGCCACCCGCGCGCGGGACGGCTACGTGCGGATCGTCGGCCGCCGCGCGACGGACCTCATCAGCTCCGGCGGCTTCCGGATCGGCGCGGGCGAGATCGAGAGCGCGCTGCTCGAGCACCCCGGCGTGGCCGAGGCCGCGGTCACCGGCGAGCCCGACGAGGACCTCGGCGAGCGCGTCGTCGCCTGGATCGTCCCTGCGGCCGGCGCGCGGCCCGACGGTGCCGAGCTCGCCGACCACGTCGCCGCGCTGCTCACCGGCCACAAGCATCCCCGGGTGGTCCACCTCCTGGACGCGCTGCCCCGCAACGAGATGGGGAAGGTCCAGAAGCGGGCCCTCACCGCCGAGCCCCCGAGATGAGCATGCTCCACAGCACCGATCGGTTCCTGACCACCCACACCGGCAGCCTGCCGCGCCCCGAGGACCTGGTCCGCACCATGTTCGCCAGGGAGGAGGGCGTCCCCGTCGAGCCCGGCGCGCTCGAGGAGCGGATCCGCGAGGCGGTCGAGGAGGTGGTCGGGCGCCAGCTCGCGGCGGGGGTCGACCTCGTCAACGACGGCGAGATGAGCAAGCCGTCCTACACGACCTACATCAAGGACCGCCTCTCGGGCTTCGACGGCAGCTCGACGGCGCAGGTCTACGGCGACCTCGTCGACTTCCCCGCCCTCCAGGCGAAGGTCTTCGGCGACCCGGGGCGTGCGCGGCGGCGCACGCCGGCCTGCACCGGGCCCATCGAGGTGCTCGACGCCGAGGCGGCCCGCACCGACGTGCGCCACCTCGCCGACGCCCTCGGCCCCGAGCGCACCGCGCGCGGCTTCATGTCGGCCGCCTCCCCCGGGGTCATCGCCCTCTTCTTCCGCGACGAGTTCTACGGCGATCGCGAGGCCTACCTGCACGCGATCGCCGAGGCGATGCGCCACGAGTACGAGGCGGTCGCCGCGGCGGGCTTCACGCTGCAGATCGACTGCCCGGACCTCGCGATGGGCCGCCACATCCAGTTCGGCGCGCTCGACCTCGCCGGCTTCCGCGACCAGATGCGGCTGAACATCGCGGCGCTCGACGCGGCCGTGGCGAACATCCCGCCCGAGCAGCTGCGGATGCACCTCTGCTGGGGCAACTACGAGGGTCCCCACCACCACGACGTGCCGCTCGAGGAGATCATCGACGTCGTCTTCACCGCCCGCCCGCACGCGATCGCCTTCGAGGCCGCCAACCCGCGCCACGCGCACGAGTGGGCGCTCTTCGAGCGCGTCGCGCTGCCCGACGACAAGGTCATCATCCCGGGCGTCCTCGAGTCCAAGGCGAACTTCATCGAGCACCCCGAGCTCGTCGCCCAGCGGATCGGGCGCTACGCGGAGCTCGTGGGGGCCGAGCGCGTGATCGCCGGCTCGGACTGCGGCTACGGCACGTGGGTCGGGCAGGCCGCGGTGGATCCCGACGTCGTCTGGGCCAAGCTCGCCGCGATGGCCGAGGGCGCCCGCATCGCCTCCGAGCGCCACTTCGGCTGAGCGACGCGGCTCAGCCGGCCGGCCCCGGCGCGTGGGAGGCGACCATGCCCCGGTGCATCACGCGGTCGCCGTCGACGTCGGCGTGGTCGGCGCGGTGCAGGACGCAGGCGTTGTCCCACATGACGAGGTCACCGGGCGACCAGGCGTGGCGGTAGGTGTTCTCCTCCCGCGTCGCGTGCGCGAAGAGGACGGCGATCGTCTCCTCGGCGGCCGCCGGCTCCATGCCGCTGATCGCGGCGCACCGGCGCGGCGTCGTGAGGTAGAGCGCGGTCCGGCCCGAGAGGGGATGGCGGCGGAAGACCGGGTGCTCGGCGGCCCGCTCGTCGCCGTCCTCGAGCTCCACGCCCGTCACCACGTGCGTGATCGTCCGCCCCTCGAGCTCGTCCCGCAGCTCCGCGGGCAGCGTCTCGTAGGCGCGGTACTGGTTCGTGAAGAGCGTCTCGCCGCCGCGCGCGGGGAGCTCGACCGCACGCAGGGCGGTGTAGGCGGGCGGGTCGCGCACGTAGCTCGTGTCGACGTGGAACGTGCTGCGCGGGGGCGTCGTGCGGCCGACGTTGCTCACCACGTTCAGGTCGGGGAAGCCCGGCGCGGCGGCCTCGCCCTTGGTGAAGGCCAGCGCGCCGAAGCTCCGCAGGAAGGCGACGAACGCGGCATCGTCGACGTCCTGCCCGGGGAAGACGGCGACGCCGTGCTCGGCGAGGAGCTCGCGCAGCCGCGCGACCTCCTCGGGCGACAGGTCCCGGAGCGCAGCCCCGGTCACCCGCACGCCGATGGGGTCCAGCACCTCGAGCTCCATGCGCTCTAGCCCTCCTCGGTGGGTCGGTCTCGACGGCTCTCGGCGAGCGCCGTCCGGAACAGCTCGTCGGCGGGGATGCCCGCCGCCTGCGCCATCACGCAGAGCACGCTCTGCCGGGCGAAGGAGCAGTACAGCCCCGCCTCCAGGAACCACGGTCGCCCCTCGGGGTCGATCCGGAAGTCGAACAGGCTGTAGTGCCGGCAGCCCAGCGCGGCGTGGCAGCGTCGCGCGGCGGCCCACACCGCCTCGGTGACGGGGTCCTCGCGGGGGACGATCCACGCCCGCGAGGGATCCTTGGCGACCAGCGCCAGCTCCCCGTCCGCGCGGCGCTCGAGCTTGTCGGCGTAGCGGCGCACCTCGTCGACCCGGTACTCCTCCAGCGGCAGGCAGACGAGCTCGCCGTCGCGGACGATGATGCCGCAGCGCACCTCGCGCCCGAGCTCGACGTAGCGCTCCACCAGCGCCTCGTCGGCGTGCGCGAGGGCCGCGTGCAGCGCGGCCGGGTAGGCGCCGCGCTCGCGGACCAGCGCGACGCCGAGTGAGTTGTCGGCGTCCACCGGCTTGACCACCGCCGGCGGCGGGGTCGCGGGGCGCTCCCCGGGCCGCAGCCGCTCGCCCGGCGGCACGTCGACCCCCGCCGCGCCCACGACGGCCTTGGTCCTCGCCTTGTCGCTCGCCAGCGCCATCACCTCGGCCGGGTTCCCGAGGTAGGGGATCCCGAGCACGTCGAAGAGCGCGCGGTAGTGCGTCATGCCCGGGACGCAGAACATCTGCGGCACCATCACGGCGAGCTCGCGCTCCGCGAGGTGCCGGACCGCGTCGGCGAACGCCAGGGCCGGGGCCTCGGCGATCGCCTCCCGCTCGAGCGCGGCCGGGAACCGCCACCGCCGGTCCGGGGTGACGTAGGCGAGGTGGACCTCGTAGCGCGCCGGGTCGCGCGTGGCCTCCAGGCAGTCTCGGGCGTAGAGCCGCGACAGGTCGGCGTAGAGGTCGTCGACCGCCGAGCCGACGAGGTGCAGCACGCGGGTCGCCACGGGCGCTCAGTCCCCCGCCGGCTCGACGAGCTTGCCGATGTTGAAGTCGATGCGCACCCAGTCCCCGCCCCGGCGCAGGTTCTCGAGCAGCAGCGAGGGGATCTGGAGGTGGTGCACCATCAGGAACGGGAGCGGGTCGGCCCAGTCGAAGATCGCGTCCTTGCCGCGGGCGATCGTCCGCACGCGCCGGGCCACCGTCGTGGGCTGCCGCAGCAGCCGCCAGAGCTCGTGGTAGAGCCAGTAGGTCGGCCGGCTCTCGGCGAGCGGCTGGATCTCGGCGACGTCGTCCTCGAGGTAGGCCCGCGCGACGCCCGGATGGTCGTGGAACATGGTGATCGCCGAGTGGGTGCGGGGGTTGCACTCGATCGCGTAGAGCGCGCCGTCGGCCGCCTGGATGAAGTCGAGGGAGACCTGCCCCGTGAGCTCGAGGTCCGCCACGAAGCGCCGGACCCACGCCTCGATCTCGGGGACGTGCGCCATCTCGTAGTTGAGCTGGAAGGCCGAGGAGGGGCAGCAGCAGTGGAGCTGCACCTTCCCGTGGCGCACCGTGCTCTGCGTGCAGTACTCCTGGCCAGTGACGAACTCCTGGAGCACCCAGGGGTGGGCGGGGGAGATCGGCAGCGCGCTGAGGTAGGCCGCCGTCTCGGGAGGCGTGCCGCGCGGGAGCCGGGTGAGGTCGAGGCGCCGCACGGGGTCGTACGGGATGCTCTTGAGGATGTACCGGGTGCCGTCCTGGGGGAAGGGGAACTCGAGCACCTCCTCGGGCCGGGTGACCCGGTGGGCGTCCGGGACGCGCAGGCCGAGCCCCTCGGCCGCCGCGGCGAAGGCGGCCTTGTCGTCGAGCCGGGTGAGCGTGTCCGGGTCGAAGTGCAGCACCTCGCAGTGCTCCTCCAGGGCCGCCTTGGCCTCCGCGTCGTGGCGCGCCGCCGCCGGGCTGCAGACCGGGACGTAGACGTCCACGCCCTCCCTGCGCACGAGCTCGACGAGCGCCTCGACGTACCCGGGGGCTCCGGGCGCGGGGACGACGAAGAAGCGGTCGACGGCCCGCGAGAACCGGTGCCCGGTGAGCCGGTACTTCTCCGACTCCACCAGGATCACGCGATGGCCGGCGCGGTGGAAGGACCGCGCGAGCTGCAGCGCCTTGGTCATCTTGCCGCCGCTCACGAGGACCGTCTTCGGGCTGGACGCCCGCTCCCGCGGCGCCGCGACCACCATCGAGCGCAGCAGGGCGACGGCGGTCAGCGCGGCGTTGAGCGGCAGTGCGAGGCTCAGCAGCGTCAGCGTCGCCGAGGTCCGCACGGTGGTGCGCGCCTGCGCCCTCACGGCGCGCGGCGGATGAGGGTGATCCCGTCGCGCAGCGGGATGAGCACCTGCTCGACCCGTGGGTCCTCCGCGACGGCCTCGTTGAACGCGGCGATCGCGACCCCGTTGGGGGTCGGAGCGCCCGCGGTGAACGGCTCCCCCTGCATCAGGGTGTTGTCCACGCAGATCAGGCCGTGGGGGGTGAGCAGCTCCCCCTCGAGCACCGCGTCGAGGTACCCGAGGTAGCCGGCCTTGTCGGCGTCGATGAAGACCAGGTCGAAGGGCTGGGCGGCGGCGGCGAGCCGCTCGAGCGTCACGAGCGCCGGGGCGAGCTCGATCACCACCCGGGCACCGCTCGGCGCGCCCTGGAAGCACCGCGCGGCGAACTTCGCCGCGTCCGCGTCGACCTCGCAGGCGACGACCTCGCCGCCCTCGGGCAGCGCCTCGGCCATCGCCAGGGCGGAGTAGCCGGTGAACAGGCCGAGCTCGAGCACGCGCCGCGCGCGCGTGGCGTGCACCAGGAGCTTCAGGAACTGCCCTTCGACGTGGCCCGAGAGCATCTCCTGCTCCAGGTGGACGCCCGTGTGCGCGCTCCAGTCCTCCGCCCGGGTCCGCCCGGCCAGCCGCGCGAGCGCCGGCGACGCCGCGGTGGTGCAGCGTTCCAGGTAGGGATCGAGCCCGGCGGCGAGCTCCCAGGCGGCGCGCAGCTCCGCGGCCAGCTCGGGGTCGGCGCCGTCGAGCACCTCGACCCGCCGGGTCACGCGCTCGAGCGTGGCGGCGAGGATCCCGAGCGGTGTCACGGGCCGGGGCGCGGCCACCGCTCCGGGCACCTCGCTTCCCGGGGCCATCCCCTAGATCAGCTCGCTCGCCGAGCCCGCGGAGGTGAACATCTCCTCGCCGTCGCCCTCGCGGGGGAAGCGCCGGCACAGCTCGCGGTGGAGGAGCAGCACGCGCGTCAGCTCGGCGGTGCCCAGGTCGTTGAGGAAGGCGCAGCGGCCGATCGGGTCGGGCACGGCGGCGCGCAGCAGCCCGCCCCGGGTCCTGGTGATCGAGTCGGTCGCCTTGGCCACGAGGTCGGCGGTGAGGTACGGGCTGTCGATCGCCAGCCCGAGGCGGCTCATCAGCCCGAGGACCCGGTCGCGCTCGCCCGTGGAGATGTGGCCCCGCTGCTCGGCGATCGTCGCCGAGAAGGCCATGTCCACGGTGACCGCGTGGCCGTGGAACATCGGGAGCTCCGGGGCGAGCTCGAGGGTCGGGCTCCAGGTGTGGCCGTAGGCGATGACGCGGTCGAGATCGAGCTCGTGGAGGTTCGGCACCTCGAGCTCGAGCATCGTCCGGATCGCGTCGTAGGTGGCCCGCCCGGCCAGCTCGCGCAGCTCGGGCGTCCCGTCCACGTGGCCGAACCGCGTCCGCAGCAGCTCCTCGCCGTGCTCCTCCAGGAGCCCGAAGAGCTCCGCGTTGGCGACGACGGCGATCTTGACGAGCTCGGCCATCCCGTTGCGCACCTGGTCGACCGGGAGGGTCTGCAGGAAGGAGAAGTCGAGGATCACCTGTTCGGAGGCGTGATAGGCGCCGAGGCGGTTCTTCAGGTCGCCGTGGTTGACCGCGACCTTGATCGCCACGCTCGCGTCGACGAGCCCGATGAGCGTCGTCGGCACCCGGATGTAGCTCGTGCGGCGGCGGTAGGTCGCGCAGGCCAGCCCGGCCACGTCGGTGGTGAGGCCCCCGCCGACCACCAGCACGGGCTCCGTGCGGATGAGCCCGAAGTCGTCGAAGGCGTCCACGATGCGCTCGAGGCTGCGGAGGGACTTCTCCGTCTCCCTGATGGCCACGGGGAGCGTGGTCAGCTCGATCCCGTGGTGCTCGAAGTACGCCTCGATCGCCTCGCCGTACAGGCCGTGGACCGCGTCGTCGACGATCGCGAGGCAGCGGCCGAAGGGGCGGTAGCTGTCGGCGATCTCCGGGTTCTCCGGGGCGAAGGCCCCGTCGACGTAGATCAGGCTGAAGTCGATCCTCTCGCGGCCCTCCACGTGGAAGGCGCGCTCCGTGGCCGTGAACGTTGCTTCGACGTGGCTCATGGTCTCCTCCTCGGTGGTTCGGGCGCGGGAGCACAGCCGCGGGTGGTCCCTCTCGAATCGCGGATGGTGCGGTGGCGCTCGCCGGAGCGAGCACCTCCCGGGTCCGGTGCACGCCCCTCGAGGGATCACCCGGGTCCCTGTGCGGCGCCCCTCCGTCGGTGCGCGCCGGGCTTGCGACGGCGCGAGCGCGCCGGACGCCCGCCGGCGTCAGCCGTTCGGGATGAGGCTCCGCAGCCCGGCGAGGCTCAGCCGGTCGACCCGGTGCTCGGCAGCGCCGAAGTCGTGCGCGGCCGTATTCTCGTTGGGGAAGGCGGCGCACGCGAGCCCCGCCGCCTGGGCCGCCTCGACGCCGTTGAGGTTGTCCTCGATGGCGACGCAGTCGCCGGGTGCCTCGCCGAGCGCCTCCAGCGCGAAGACGAACGCCGCCTCGTCCGGCTTGGAGCGCTCGACCTGGGACGCGTCCACGATCAGGTCGAAGTCGGCCGCCTCGACGTCCGGGGCCAGGGCCTGGACCAGGGCGGAGACGTTCTCCTCGGAGGTCGTGGTCACCAGGGCGATCTTGAAGCCCTGCTCCTTCCCCTCCCGGATCGTCTCGACCACGCCCGGACGCGGGCGCAGCGGCACCTCGGCGAGGCTCTTCTGGAAGAGCTCGGACTTCGAGCGGTGCACCGCCTCGGCGTCGACCTCCTGCCCGGTCGACTCCGCCTGCTCGGCGATCCGCTTGGCGCCGCCGCTGCGCTGCAGGAGCGCGCGGTACTCCTCCTGCTCCCATCGCCAGGGGACGCCGTGGGCGTCGAACGCGTCGTTGAAGGCCCGTCGCTGCAGCTCGGAGGTGTCCGCGAGCGTGCTGATGGAGCCGAAGAGAAGTGCGGGCACGGAAGGGTCCTCGGGACGTTGGGTCGACGTGCTGCGTGCCGCGAAAGAGGCCCATCCAGTTCCGGCCGGCGGACCGTATGCCACCTCCCGTTCGGCCGTCAACCGAGGCGACGCGTTGGCGCTCGGGTCCGGAAACGCCGGTCGCCCGGGCGGGCGGCGGCGCAGGGCGGGCCGGGAAGCGGCGGTCCCCGGAGCCACGCCCTCGGCGATCGTGGGGGCCGGGGGCTCCGGGCTCGGGGCCCGCGCGTAGGCTCCCAGGCCGTGCCCGACCTGCAGCGGCTGCTCGCCCGGATCGGCCTCGACGCCGCCCCGCCCGTCGACCGTGCCGGCCTGCGGACCGTGCATCGCGCCTACCTCGAGCGGGTGCCCTACGAGACGCTCGCCATCCACCTGGACGAGGTCGCGCCGCTCGATCTGGACGTGCTGGCGGCCCGGGTGCTGGCCGACGGTCGCGGGGGCTACTGCTTCGAGCTCAACGGGCTGCTCGCCTGGATGCTGGAGGCGCTCGGGTTCGCGGTCGAGCGCCGCCCGGGCCGCGTCGGCGCCCGCGGCGCCGGGGGCCCGACCAACCACCTCGGGCTCGTGGTCGGCGTCCCGGGGGAGCCCGGTCGGTGGCTGGCCGACGCCGGGCTCGGCGAGGGCTGGCTCGACCCGCTCCCGCTGCGGGCCGGGGTCCACGCGGACCCGGGCGGCCTCGGGTGGACGCTCGAGCGGCTCCCCGACGGCTGGTGGATCGGCCAGCACCCCTGGGGGAGCCTCCCAGGGGTGACGCTGGGCGAGCCCCGGGTCGAGCTCCGCGCCTTCTCCCCCCACCACAAGCGGCTCTCCCGCCACCCCGACTCCCCGTTCCGGCGCGCGCTCGTCGTGCAGCGCCCGCTGGAGGACCGGGTGCTCACGCTGCGGGCGCGGACGCTCAGCGCGCGCGGGCCGGAGGGGGAGGAGCGCCGCGTGCTCGCCGACGCCGACGACCTCGCCGCGACCCTCCGGCGCGAGTTCTCGATCACGCTCGCCGGCCCGCGCCTCACCCGCCTGTGGTCACGCGTCGCCGCGCAGCACGAGGCGTGGGCGGCCCGCGGGTCGCCCCCGGCGCCCGCCTGAGCGGTTGAGCGCGCGTGGCGGCCTCGCGTCGCACCGTGAGCGTGCGTGGCGCCTCGCGTCGCACCGTCCGGACGCCAGGCGCCACGCAGCGGGGACCAGGCGAGCGGGTGCCGAGCCGGTGCTAGCCCAGCCGGAGCTGCGCTCGCGCGCGCGGCTCCTCGCTGCGCAGGTAGTCCTGCTCTTGGGCGGCCCAGCGGTCCCAGAACGGGTCGTAGCGTCCGGCGTCGCGCGCGAGCGCGCGACGCTTGCGCGTCGCCTCGTCGAGGTCGAGCCAGACGTGGAGCGCGAGGAACGGGGCGGCGGCCCGCGTCCCGCACCCCACGCCGTCGACGAGCAGCACCTCCGGCGCGGAGAGCACCCACGGCGCTCCCCAGCGCCCCGCGATCCAGTCGTAGGCCGGGACCGACGCCCGCCCGGAGGCCGCGAGCGGCGCGAGCACGTCGCCCACGAGCCGCGCCCCGCCGGCGCGCAGCCCGTCCCAGCCGCCGTAGAGCCCCTCGAGCGCCACCACCGGGGCGCCGCCGAGCGCCGCGGCCAGCGCGCCGGCGAGCGTGGTCTTCCCCGCGCCCGAGCGGCCGTCGAGGGCGACCACGCGCGGGCCCGCGCCGTGCCGCGGGCGCGCCTCGAGCGCCTCCACGACCGTCGCGACGCGGTCGACGAGCTCCGCGCTGCGCTCGCCCACCGCGCGCTCTAGCCCGCGGGCAGCAGCGCGTCGGTGTAGAGCTCGGCGGGGGGCGGCGGCGTGCCGTGGACCACGCCGGCCTGGCCGAGGATCCGGCTCAGGCCGGAGAAGTCGCTCTCGACCAGGCGGCCCCAGGCGCCCGACGGATCCAGGAAGTCCTTGGCCGTCGCGTCGCCCGTCGCCCGCACGATCGCCTGGCTCGAGCCGAGGGCGGCCCGGTTCTGGTCGATGAGCAGCCGCTCGGCCTCGGCCGGGTGCCGCGCGGCGAACGTGTATCCCTGCGCGAGCGCTCTCAGCGCTCGCTTCAGCGCGTCCCCCTTCCGGGCGATGACGTCATCGCCGGCGACGAAGACCGTGCTCGGGTAGTCGCCCGCGGCCCCGAGGTAGCGCCGGTAGGGGAACGTCTTGAGCCGGGCGCCCTGGAGCGCCGCGGTGACGTCGTCGATGCCCTGGAAGACCACCGCGTAGTCGACGCGGCCCTTGGCCAGCGCGACGTAGGCGCTCGTGTTCAGCACCACCTCCTTGTAGGCCGGGTCCGCGGCCCCGTCGGCGCGCATGATCGCCTTGAGGATCGCCGCGTCGCTCGGGATGCCGAAGCCCCCGTTGGTCTTGCCGCTGAGCTGCGCGGGGCCGGTGACCGGGCTGTCGGCCTTGACGGCGATCGCGGTGGTGTTGTGGCTCACGAGCGCGGCCACCGCCTTGTACTCAAGGCCACGGGCCCGCTCGTCGATGATCGCGGGGGGGTAGGAGATGCCCAGATCGGTCTTGCCGTTCTTGATCAGGACCTCCGCCGAGGTGTTGCTGTAGGGGAGGATCTCCGGCCGGACCCCCTGCCTGGCGAAGTAGCCCTCGGCGACCGCGGCGTAGATGCCGAGGTAGTTCACGTTCGCCGTGTAGTCCAGCGCGATGCGCACCGTCTGCGCGGGGCGCGCGGCGGACGGCGTGGCGGCCGTGGTGGTGCGCTCCTCGGCCGTGCCGCAGCCGGCCACACCCATCGCCACGATCAGCCACACCCCGGCCCGGAAGGCGCTCATGGCGTTGCATACTAGCATACCAGTGGCCTGGCGGTGTACGCTGCTCGGGTGGCTCGTCGACCATTCGCCGCCGCCTGGGCACGATCGTGGCCTCCGGCTCTGGTGGTGGGCGCGCTCCTGGCGCTCTGGGCCGCGGTCAGTGCGAGCTCGCACATCGGCGACGACGTGCTGCCCGGCCCGTGGCTCGTCCTGCGCCAGACCGTCGCAGATCGCGCGAACCTGTGGCCCGCGGCCTGGACGACGACCAAGGAGGCGGTGCTCGGGCTGGTGGTGGCCGTCCTCGTCGCCGCGGCGCTCGCGATCGCGGTCGACTGGTCGCGGGCCCTCCGGCGCGCGGTCTACCCGCTCATGGTCGCCTCGCAGACCGTGCCGATCATCGCCCTCGCGCCCCTGGTGATCATCTGGTTCGGCTTCGGCCCGGCGCCGAAGATCGTCCTGGTGGCGCTCTTCACCTTCTTCGCCATCGCCGTCGGCCTCCTGCAGGGGCTCGCCTCGGCCGACCGTGACGCGATGGACCTCCTTCGCACCATGGGTGCCGGCCGCGCGCAGCTGCTGTGGCGGGTGCGGATCCCGAGCGCCGTGCCGCAGCTCTTCACCGGGCTGAAGGTCGCCGTGACCTACTCCTACGTCTCGGCGATCGTCGCGGAGTTCGTCGGGGCCGAGCAGGGGCTCGGGGTCTACATGACCACGAACCGGAACGGCTTCCGCACCGACCTCGTCTTCGGCGCCGTCCTGCTCACCGCGGTGCTCACCCTCGTCCTCTTCGCGCTGGTGGTCCTCGCCGAGCGCCTCGCGCTGCCCTACCGCCGGCCCGCCCGGGTGCGGGTGGGCTGGTGAGCGCGCAGCTCGAGGTCGCCGGCCTGGTCAAGCGCTACGCGGGCGACGAGGGGCCGGTGCTCGCGCTCGACGGCGTCGACCTGGTGGCGGCCCCCGGCGAGTTCGTCGCGGTGATCGGCCCGAGCGGCTGCGGGAAGAGCACCCTCTTCCACGTGCTGGCCGGGCTGGAGGAGCCGACCCACGGGCGGGTCCTGATCGACGGCGAGAGCGGAGCGGATCGCCTCGGGCGGTGTGCCTTCATGCCCCAGCGCGACGGCCTGCTGCCCTGGAAGCGCGTCCTCGACAACGTGACGCTCGGGCTCGTGGTGGCCGGGATGGACCGCCGCAGCGCCCGGGAGCGCGCCCGGCCGCTGCTCGAGCGGTTCGGCCTCGGGGCGTTCGCGACGGCCTGGCCCTGGCAGCTCTCGGGCGGCATGCGCCACCGTGCCGCGTTCCTGCGCACGGTCCTGATGGGCCGCCCGGCGATGCTCCTCGACGAGCCGTTCGGCGCGCTCGACGGCATCACCCGGGGCGAGCTCCAGGCCTGGCTGCTCGAGGTGTGGGAGGAGGTCCGCACGACGGTCGTGCTCATCACCCACGACGTCGCAGAGGCGGCGTTCCTGGCCGATCGCGTCTACGTCATGAGCCCGCGGCCGGGCCGCATCGCGGCCGAGGTGGCGGTCGGCCTGCCCCGGCCGCGGACCCCGGAGCTGCTCGAGACGCCGGCCTTCGCGGCCGTGGAGGCGCGCCTGCGCGAGGCGCTGCGCGAGGCGCGATAGCCGCCCGCCGCCGCGGCGATCCTCGAGCCGCTCCGGGCGCGTCTACCCTCGCCGGATGGAGCCCGAGCACCTCGACGTCGTGATCGTCGGCGCCGGCCTCTCCGGCATCGGCGCCGCCCATCACCTGCAGCGCGCGTTCCCCGGCAAGCGCTACGCGCTGCTCGAGGCCCGCGGGGCCTCCGGCGGGACGTGGGACCTCTTCCGCTACCCCGGGATCCGCTCGGACTCCGACATGCACACGCTGGGCTACCGCTTCCGCCCCTGGACGGCCGCGAAGGCGATCGCCGACGGCCCGGCGATCCTCGAGTACGTCCGCGCCGCGGCGCACGAGGCGGGCATCGACGCGCGGATCCGCTACGGCCACCGGGTCGTGCGGGCCGCCTGGTCGAGCCCGGAGGCCCGCTGGACCGTGGAGGCCGAGCACGACGGCACCCCGGTGAGGCTCACCTGCTCGTTCCTGCTGGGGTGCACGGGCTACTACCGCTACGACGAGGGCTACACGCCGGACTTCCCGGGCCGCGAGCGCTTCGCCGGGGCCTTCGTCCACCCGCAGCACTGGCCCGAGGAGCTCGACTGGCGCGACCGGCGCGTCGTGGTGATTGGCAGCGGCGCGACCGCGGTGACGCTCGTCCCGGCGCTCGCGGAGGCGGCCGCGCACGTGACGATGCTCCAGCGCTCGCCGAGCTACATCCTCGCCCTGCCCGACGAGGACGTCGTCGCCGACGCGCTGCGCCGCGTCCTGCCCGGGAGGCTCGCCTACGCGCTGACCCGCTGGAAGAACGTGGCGCTGCAGACCGCGACCTACCAGCTCAGTCGCCGGCGCCCGGCGGCGGCCCGGAAGCTGCTGCGCCGGAGGCTCGTGCCGCAGCTCCCCGAGGGCTACGACATCGACACGCACTTCACCCCGCGGTACGACCCGTGGGACCAGCGGCTCTGCCTCGTGCCCAACGGGGACTTGTTCCGGGCGCTCCGCGACGGCCGGGCGACGGTGGTCACCGACCACATCCGGACCCTCACCGAGACGGGGATCGAGCTCGAGAGCGGCGCGCACCTCGAGGCCGACGTGGTGGTGAGCGCCACGGGGCTGAACCTGCTCGCGCTCGGCGGCATGGAGCTCGTCGTGGACGGCTCCGCGATCGCGCTCCCGCAGGCCATGGCCTACAAGGGGATGATGCTCGCGGGGGTGCCGAACCTCCTCTTCACCGTGGGCTACACGAACGCGTCGTGGACGCTGAAGGCCGATCTGGTGGCCGAGTACGCGGTGCGGCTCATGCGGCACATGGCGGCCGGGGGGTACCGGCAGTGCGTGCCGGTGGCCGATCCGTCCGTGGTCGCCGAGCCGTTCCTCGACTTCCAGGCCGGCTACGTGCTCCGCGCCCTCGACGCGTTCCCGCGGCAGGGGGACGTCGCGCCGTGGCGGCTGCGGATGAACTACGCGCGCGACCTCCTGGCCCTCCGCCACGGGCGGCTCGAGGACGGGGCGATGCGGTTCTCGAGCCCCGCGTCCCGGCCGGCCGCGCACCCGGAACCGGTCGCGGCCTGAGCGAGGCGCTGCTCGGGGCCGCGGGCGGAGGCTCAGGCGACCTCGTCGGCCCGCAGCCGCAGCGCCATGTACGCGTCCAGCGCCGCGCCCAGCGCCAGCGACCGCGCGAGCACGGTCGCGCGGCCGCCGAGGCGCTCCCCGTAGGCGACGATGACGAGGTTGAGCGCGGCGCGGCGCGCCAGCCAGGGCCAGCGGGGCGCGCCGATCATCAGGCCGGGAGCGAGCGCGACGTCGGCCACGCCCACGAGGCGCGCCCCGAGCGGGTCGGTCAGCCCCACGGCGCTCCCGGCCCGCTCCGGAGCGAGGGTCAGCGCCACGCCGATGGCGAGCGTCGAGGCTCCAAGGCCGAGGGCGAAGCGCTCGGCCTGCGTCGCGGTGGGCCAGCTGGGCATGGGCATGCGCTCACGCTACCGGGTGCGGCCCGGCCGGCGTCGCCGGTCGGTGCGGGCCGCTCAGCCTGAGCCGACGAGCGCCCTGCGCGTCGGGTCCGGCGTCTCGGGCCGGACCACCATCGCGCTGCCGCCGCCGCCCCGTCGCGCTTCGGTCGCCGTCTCGAGCCGGCCGCCGGGCAGGAACGACAGCGCCGCGACGATCCCGATGGAGTCCACGGGTGCGAACGCCTCGCCCCGGGCCCGCAGCCCGTCGCCGTACTGCTGCAGGAAGTCGGGCTCGGCGTCGGTGCTCGAGGCGTTGCGCTGGCTGGCGCGGGGCGCCTCGATGGCCGCCGGGAGCGTCATCCCGAAGTCGAGCTGGTCGAGCAGCGTCTGCAGGACGGTGGTGATGATCGTCGCGCCGCCCGGCGAGCCGATGGCCTCCACCACGCGCCCGTCCTTGAGCACGAGCGTCGGGCTCATCGAGCTCCGCGGCCGCTTGCCGGGCGCCACGGAGTTGGCCGTGCCCGTGGGGAAGTTGAAGTCCGTGAGCTCGTTGTTGAGCAGGAAACCGCGGCCCGGGACCGTGATCCCCGAGCCGGCGACCTGCTCGATCGTGTTGGTGTAGCTCACGACGTCGCCGTCGCGGTCGGCCACGACCAGGTGGTTCGTGTGCTGCTCGGTGGCGTCCGCGGCGCCGGCCCGGGCCGGCGGTGCGCCCCCTCCCTGGAACGCGAACGGGTTCCCGGCGGCCACCGGGGTCGGCAGTGCCGCTCCCGCGGCGATGAGCTTCGCGCGCTGACGGGCGAACCCCTTGGACACCAGGCCGGCGACCGGGACGTCGACGAAGGCGGTGTCCCCGACGAACCTCCCGCGGTCGGCGTAGGCGAGCTTGCTCGCCTCGAGGTAGCGGTAGAGCGCCTGGGTGCGGTCGCCGGACTGGTCGAAGGTGCCGAGGATGCCCATGGCCTCGGCGACCGTGGTCCCCCCGCTCGAGGAGGGCGGCATGCCGTAGAGGCGGTAGCCGCGGTAGGTCCAGCTCAGCGGCGCGCGCAGCGGCGCGGTGTAGGCGGCCAGGTCGCGCGCGGTCATGCTCCCGCCGGCGACGGCCGGAGTGCCGGTGGCCGTCGCCGGGCGGCGCACCGTGCGCGCGAGCTCGCCGGCGATCGGGCCGCGGTAGAACCAGCGCCAGCCGTGGCGGCCGAGCTGCTCGTAGGTCCGTGCCAGGTCGGGGTTGCGGAGCAGGCGACCGACCGCGGGAACGCGCCCGCCCGGCAGGTACTGGCGCGCGCTCGCCGGGAAGCGGGCCAGCTTCCCCTCGTTCTCCGCGATCGCGTCGACCAGCGCGGGGTCGAGCGCGAAGCCGCGGCGGCCGAGCCGGGCGGCGGGGGCCAGGACGGAGGCGAGCGACCGGCTCCCGAAGCGCTCGAGCGCCGTGCCCCAGGTCGCCACGTTGCCGGGCACGCCGACGCTGAGCCCGCTCTCCACGGCCTGCTCGAAGGCGATCGGCTTGCCGTCGGCGCCGAGGAACAGCTCGGGCGGGGCGCCCGCGGGCGCCTTCTCGCGGCCGTCGATGGTGAACACGCGGTGATCGCGAGCGCGGTAGTAGACGAAGTAGCCGCCTCCTCCGGGACCCGCGACGAACGGCTCGCTGACCCCGAGGGCGGCGGCCGCCGCGACCGCGGCGTCCACGGCGTTCCCGCCCGTGCGCAGCACCTCGATCGCCGCCGCGCTCGCGTAGGGGCTCTCGGTCGCCGCGCCCCCGCCCGTCCCGTAGGCCACGGGCTGCTTGGGCAGCGCGGTCGGCCCCGTCGTCGCGCCGAACGCGCCCGTGGCCCCGCTCGCGGCGCTCACGACCACCACCACCCCGGCACCCAGCACCCTGCGGAACATCTCCACCCCCGGTTCGCCTCGGATGCGCACTACCCCCAAGGGCCACGGGTGACCCATCGACGAAGGGCCACGGGGGACCCATCGACACGCGTCCCGGGCGGTCGACCGCAGGCCGTCGGCGGGGAGCGGGCAGCACGTCGCGGTGTCGCGCGCCTAGCCTTCCCCTGGCATGGAGCCGCTCATCGCCACCTCGCCCGGCATCGACGCGAACCGTCTCGCGGAGGCGCTGAGCGTCCTCGCCGAGGCGCAGGCGCTCGCGCCCGACCACCCGGACGCGCTCGCGGTGCAGCGGGCGACGGCATCGCTCTACAAGGCGGTCAGGGTGCGCCGCCGGAGCGAGCGGCGGGCCGCGGTGCTCGCGCACGACCGGGCGATCACCGCGAGGACGGCGACCGGGGCCCCGGGGCGGATCGACGACGAGACCGCGGGGCTGCCGCTCGCCCCGAGCGTCCCCGCCGCCGGCGCCGGGGAGCTCATGGAGTCGCGCGCCTGCTACGTCTGCAAGCGGCGCTACACGGCCGTCGACGCCTTCTACCACCAGCTCTGCCCCGGCTGCGCGCGCGAGAGCCACGCGCGCCGCGGCGCCCGGACGGACCTCACCGGTCGGCGGGCGCTGCTCACCGGGGGACGGGCGAAGATCGGCATGCACCTCGCGCTGCGGCTGCTGCGCGACGGCGCGCACACCACGATCACCACCCGCTTCCCGCGCGACGCCGTGCGGCGCTTCACGCAGATGCCGGACGCCGCGGAGTGGCTGCACCGGCTCCGGGTCGTCGGCGTCGACCTGCGGGACCCGGCGCAGGTCGTCGCGCTGGCCGAGTCCGTGGCCGCGGCCGGGCCGCTCGACGTGCTCATCAACAACGCCGCGCAGACCGTGCGGCGGAGCGCCGCCGCCTACGCCCCCCTGCAGGAGGCCGAGCGCGCGCCGCTGCCGGCCGGCGTGCCGCTGCCGGAGGTCGTGTCGTTCGCGCGAGGCGCAGCGGGTGCGACCCACGAGATCGCCGGCGGAGAGCACTGGAGCCCGAGCCCCGAGGCGCTCACCGCGTTGGCGCTCGCCGCGGGGTCGGCGTCGCCGGCGCTCGCGGCGCGCCGGACCGCCGTCGACGCCGGCGGGCTGATCCCCGACCTGCACGGCACGAACTCCTGGGTCCAGCCCGTCGAGGCGGTCGACCCGGTCGAGCTCCTCGAGGTGCAGCTCTGCAACGTGACCGCGCCGTTCGTGCTCGTCTCGCGCCTGCGCGGAGCGCTCGCGGCGAGCCCGGCGCGGCGGAGCTACGTCGTGAACGTGTCCGCCATGGAGGGGCAGTTCTCCCGCGGCTACAAGGGGCCGGGCCATCCGCATACGAACATGGCCAAGGCGGCGCTGAACATGCTCACGCGCACCTCCGCGGAGGAGATGTTCGTCGAGGACGGCATCCTGATGACCGCCGTGGACACGGGCTGGATCACCGACGAGCGGCCGCACCCGACGCGCCTGCGGCTCGCGGACGCCGGCTTCCACGCGCCGCTGGACCTCGTCGACGGCGCGGCGCGCGTCTACGACCCGATCGTGCGCGGGGAGCGCGGAGAGGACCTGCGCGGCGTCTTCCTGAAGGACTACGCGCCCGCGCCGTGGTGAGCTAGCGACAGCGGTAGGGCAGCCCGGCGTAGGTGACGCGCCGACGGAACGAGCCGTCGTCCTCCGGTGCCCCCGGCTTGACGCACAGTCGCCCGTGCCAGCGGTAGGTCGCGTGGTCGCTCGGGCAGGAGTGGGCGCCGTGGCAGCCCGAGCGGTGCGCCGAGGCGCCCGGCGCGCCGAGCGAGGCGAAGGCCAGGGCGCAGGAGGCGAGCGCGAGGCCGAGCAGGCGCCGGAGGTCGATGCGAGGGACGTCCATGCCGCGGTGATCGGTCGCCGGGCGCGGCGCTTGAGCCGCGCCGCCGCGTGGCGGCCTAGGCTTCCCGGATGCCGGCCCGCGAGAGCCCCTGTGGCTGAGGAGGCGCGCCAGCCGCGGCGGGCGAACAGGCTCCAGGTGGACGCGAGCATCGCCGAGGCGGTCACGCGGCGCGCGGGCGAGTGGGTCACGCTCGGCGGGATCGTGAGCGGGGCGACGACCGTCTCGACCGCGCAGGGTGGCCGCATGGCGGTGGTCACGCTCAGCGACTTCCACGCCTCCATCGAGGTCGTCGTGCGCGCGGCGACGCTCGAGCGCTTCGAGCCGCAGCTCGACGACGTCGTGCTCGCCGGCGGACGGCTCTCCCGGCGCGGTCGCCGCACCGTCCTGACGGCCCAGCTCATCGAGCGCTACGACTGGGCCGCGCTGCGGGAGCACCCCGTCTGAGCCGGCGCGGTCGCTCGCCTGCTAGGACACCGCGACGCTCCCGCCCTCCGCGCCCGACGCCGCGGGCTCGGGCGCCGCGCTGCGCCGGTGCGCGAGCTGGTCGCGGAGCACGATCTGCAGGGCGCTGGCCACCGGGATCGCGGCGAGCGCCCCGAGCACGCCGCCGACCTGGCTGCCGACGAGGACCGCGAGGAGCACGATCAGCGGCGAGAGCTGGACGGTCCGCGCGTAGATGACCGGCTGGAGCACGTGGTTCTCGACCAGCTGGTAGACGACGACGAAGGCCGCCATGACGATCGCCGCGGTCGCCGAGGTGACGAGCGCGACGAGCACGACGATGACGCCCGCGAGCGTCGCCCCGGCCAGCGGGATCAGGTCCAGCAGCGCGACCAGGAACCCGAGGGCGAGCGGGAACGGCACGCCGACGATGAGCAGCACGATGCCGTAGGCGATCCCGGCGATCAGGCTGATGAGCAGGTTGCCGGTGACGTAGCCCCCGACGGTGCGGTAGATGTCCTGGCCGACCCGGCGCCACCGCGGACGGCTCGCCTCGGGCAGCAGCCCGAGCCCGCGCTCCACGAGCCCCGGGCCCTCCAGCAGCATGAAGAACGTCAGGAAGATGATGGTGATGGTCGCCGCGACCGTCTCGGCGATCGTCTTGCCGGCGGCGACGACGAAGCCCGCGCCCGTGGAGATCCGCGCGGAGCCGCCGTTGGTCTTGACCGCGTCCTGGACCCGCTCGACGACGTGGTGCTTCGTCTCGAGCGGGCCGAGCGGCCCGCGCCCCTCCACGAGGTCGGAGACGTAGCGCGGCGTGGCGTCCACGAGCTCGGTCACCTGGTCGACGAGCTTCGGGATGACCACCGCGGCGAGCCCGAGGACCACGAGCAGCGCGACGGCGTAGATCAGCCCGACCGCGATCCCGCGTCGGGCCACGTGGCGCCGGTGCAGCCACTCGACCGCCGGGTTGATCGCCAGCGTGAAGAACACCGCGACGAAGGTCCAGGCGACGATCCGCCGCGAGAGGAAGAGCAGGTAGGCGACGACCGCGACCCCTGCGAGCACGGCGATCGTCTGCAGCAGCGCCCGCGGACGCACGGCGACGAGCCGCTCGGGTGGCGCGGGGGAGGGGGCCGGGGGCATCCCCGTGCCCTACCCGGAGTCCGCGACGGCGAGCGCGGCCGGCGGGGGCGGCTCGGCGCCGCCCCCAGGCGCCTAGTCCGGCGGCGGCAGCGGGGCGGGGCTCTCCCTGGCCCCGGGGGCGGCGGCCTCGGCGCCGTTGGGCGACCAGCTCGGCGTGGGCCCGGGCGCGGGCGCCGCGGTGGCCCGCGAGGCCGTGCGGCGGCCGGCGAGGAAGCCGCAGAGGAGGCCGAGCACGGCGCCGAGGGCCAGGAGCGTGACGGCGCGCTCCGGTTCGCGCTTCGCCTTCGAGACGGTGCCGTGGACGGAGTGCTTGACGACGGAGGAGGCCGCCCTGCGGCCGACGGTGGTGGCGACGGACATCGCTCCTGCTTGCCCGCCACCCTCGGCGCGTACGCTGCGGCGGTTGCGAGCCACACCGAAGGGAATGTGCCCAACCGGACCGTAGTCCGCTATACTCTCGACCATGATGAGCACCACCGTCGCCCCCGTCCTGCCCGACTCGCTCCGGCTCGGCGCCGTCCACCTCGACGTGGCCGACCTCGGGCGCGCCGTCGCCTGGTATGAGCGCTCGCTCGGACTTCACCTCCACGAGCGCGGCGACGGCGTGGCCCGGCTCGGGGACGGCACCGCCGTCTCCGTCGTCCTGCACGAGGATCCGCAGGCCACGCCGCCCGGGCGCACGAGCGGGCTCTACC
Organism: uncultured Solirubrobacteraceae bacterium; assembly: GCA_964236905.1. GTDB lineage: Bacteria > Actinomycetota > Thermoleophilia > Solirubrobacterales > Solirubrobacteraceae > Paraconexibacter. The sequence goes on from CAXSFZ010000008.1 coordinate 31,594, forward strand.
ACGTCGCGCTGCTCTACCCCAGCCGGGAGGAGCTGGCGCGGGCGGCGCTGCGGCTCTCGGCGACGGGGACGCCGATCCAGGGTGCCTCGGACCACGAGACGCACGAGGCGCTCTACCTCGCCGACGCGGACGGCAACGGCCTCGAGCTCGCGGCGGACCGCCCGCGGGAGCAGTGGCCGGCGCACCTCGGCTACGCGCACGGACCGCAGGCGCTGCGGTTCGAGTCGCTCATGGGGACGATCGCGGGGGAGGAGCTCCGGCCCCAGGTCGAGCCGGGCCTCCGGGTCGGGCACCTGCACCTGCACGTCGGCGACCTCGAGCAGGCGCTCGCGTTCTACCGCGACACCGTGGGCTTCGAGGTGCAGGCGAACCTCGGGAGCGCCGCGTTCGTCTCCGCCGGGGGCTACCACCACCACCTCGGCCTCAACGTCTGGAACGGCCGGGGGGCGCCCGCGCCGCCGCCGCACGCGACCGGCCTCCACACCTGGACGGTGAGCCTCCCCGCCTCCGCGGTCGAGGCGCTGCGCGCACGGCTCGAGGCCGCCGGCCACCCGACGCACGAGGCGCCCGGGGGCTTCCTCGTGCGCGACCCGTGGGGCGCCGCCCTCGCGGTCGAGGCGAGCCGATGAACGTCCAGGGGAACGTCGAGCCGCTCGTGCGGGCCGCGGAGCCGATCGACCCGCGGGTGAGGATCGGGCACGTCCACCTGCGCACCACCGCCATCGAGAAGCCGCGCGCGTTCTACGTGGACGTGCTCGGCTTCGACGTGGTCGCGGAGGCGCGCGGAGTGCCGGGGTGGGGCACCACGGGCGACCTGCTCTTCCTGAGCGCCGGCGGCTACCACCACCACCTCGGCTTCAACACCTGGCGCAGCGGGGGCGGCGGCCCGATGCCGGAGGGCGTCGCGGGCCTGCACCACGTCGCCTTCAACTACCCGACCCGCGCGCTGCTCGGCGACGCGGTGCGGCGGCTCCGCAGGATCGACCATCCGATCCGCCAGCACACCGACCACGGCACGCACCTGGCGGTCTACGTCACCGACTTCGACGGCAACGACGTCGAGCTCGTCTGGGACCGGCCGCCGGCGCAGTGGCCGCGCGACGCCGAGGGCCGCGTGCGCTTCGGCATGGACGACGACGACGACCTCGACCTCGACGCGCTCGTCGCCGAGGCGGGCTGAGCGGGGCCCGGCCGGCGCGCTCTAGGTGGGGCCCCGGCCGCCGCGCTCCAGGTGGGGCCGGCCGCCGCGGGCAGCGCCAGGTGCGCGGCGGTGGCCTCGCGGAGGTGCCCGAGCATCGGCGCGACCGCGGGCACGCGCGCCCCGGCCCGCCGGAAGGCCACGATCGAGCGGAAGCCGCGGTGGCCGGGCAGCTCCCGGACCGCGATGGCGCCCGCCGCGTCGCCCAGCCCGAGCCGCGGCAGCACGCCGACGCACAGCCCGCCGGCCACGAACGCGCGGCACCCTCCGCCGCGCCTGCGTGGCGTTCGGATCCGGGCTCGCTGAGCGGGCCGGGATCCGAACGGCATGGCCGTGCCGGAGGTGCGCCGCAGCGCGCGCGGCCCCAGGTCCTCGGCCACGCACGTCGTGATCGCGCGCCGTGACCGGCGGCAGGCCGCGGCGCGCACGGGGTGATCGCGCGCCGTCGTCGCTCGTCACGCTTGCTCCCTCCCGTGCGTCAGCGTCTGCCGGGCTCCCGTCGCGCCGAGCCGCCAGACTCCGCCCGTGATGCGCATCGGCCTGCCGCTGAGGGCGCCGGACGCGAGCCTGCCGTGGCGCGAGGCCGGCGCGCCGGCGACCCCCGCGACGACGCGGGCTCACGGGTGAGTCCTCGCCCGGCGGACCCGTTCGGCCTGCGGCCGGCCACGCTCGCCGACGTTCCGGCGATGGCGCGCAACGTCGAGGGCGGCTTCGCCTCCCACCGCGCCTGGGCCCCGCCGGGGTATCGCGCGCCGACCGCCGTCGGCGAGGCGGACCGGCTCCGCGAGCGCTTCGCCTGGGCGGGCTGGGCCGCGCACGTGAACGCCGACGCGACCGCCACGCCGCCTCCTTCGACGCGCCTGGGGAGCCGGGGGCCACGCACCTCTTCCAGCTTGTTCCCGCAGCCGGCGCGGCGGGGCACCGGCGTGGCCCGCGCGCTCCTGGAGCTGGCGCTCGCCGACGCGCGCGGGCGCGCCAGCGCGACCATGCGGCTGCTCACGCTGGCGGGCAACGCCCGCGGCCTCGCGTTCTACGCCCGCGAGGGCTTCGAGGTGGCCGACGGGCCCTTCCTCGCCCCCGATCTGGGCCTGGCCCTCCTCTGGCTGCGCCGTCCGCTGTAGCGTCGCGGCCATGGCCATCGCCTGGGACGACGTCGTCACGAGCGCCAGGCGCTTCCCCGGCGTGGAGGAGACCACGAGCTACGGCACCCCGTCGCTGAAGGTCGGCCGCAAGCTGCTCGCCCGGGTGCGCACCGACCCCGATGCGCTCGTCCTGAAGGTCAGCGACCTCGAGGAGCGCACGGCGCTGCTCGAGGGCCGGCCGGAGCTCTTCTTCACCACACCGCACTACGACGGCTACCCGGCGGTGCTCGCCCGCTGGGAGGCGCTCGAGCGCCCGCTCCTCGACGAGCTCATCGAGGACGCGTGGCGGACGCACGCGCTCAAGCGGCACCTGGCGGCCCTCGGGGGCTGATGAGCGGCCGGCCCGCGGACACGGCGCGGTGGCGGGGTCGCGGGGTCGCGGCGGCGGCGCGGCGGCGGCGTTCGGATCGCGGCTCGCTGAGCGGGCGCGGATCCGAACGCCGTGTCGGAGCCGCGGGGCCTCCGCCCGCCCGGGCGTCGCACCCCGTCGGCGCCCTACGCGCGCAGCTTGTACCCGCTCGTGAAGAGCCGCAGGTTCACCAGGAAGAGCGCCCCCGTGGCGAGGAGGAGGAAGAGCAGCGAGAGCGCGACGTTCGCGCCGCGGTAGTCCAGGAACCCGTAGCGCACGAGGCTGATCATGTAGTAGACGGGGTCGACCCTGGTCAGCGTCTCGAACGGCTGGTCGAGCAGGCTCGCCGAGTAGAAGACGCCGCCGAGGAAGATGAGCGGCTGCAGGACGAACTGCTGCGCGAAGGACACGTCGTCGAACTGCTCGGCGCGCACGCCGACCAGCACGCCGAGCTGGGCGAAGAAGAAGCCGACGAGGAAGAGCGCCGGGACGAGCACCACCGGGTGCTCGATCGGGATGCCGATGAGGACGTCGGCCGCGGCGTAGGTCAGCACCGCGACGGCCAGGCCGCGCAGGAAGCCGCCGAAGGAGAACGCGAGCAGCAGCTCGAGCGGGCTCGCGGGCGAGGAGAGCTGGTCGTCGATCGCCCGCTGGAACTTCTGCTGCAGGATGCTCGAGGAGTTGTTCGTGAACGCGTTGATCGCCCACGACATCATGATCAGGCCCGGCACGACGAACTCGACGTAGTCGATGCCGTCGATCTGCTTGATCCGCGAGCCGAGTGCGGCGCCGAAGACGCTGATGTAGAGGAACGTCTCGAGCAGCGGCGCCCCGATCGTCTGCCGCTTGATCTTGAGGAAGCGCGAGAGCTCGCGGCGCAGCAGCGACAGGAAGCGGATCTGCGCGGCGCTCATGTGCCGAGCTCGCTGACCGCGCCGCGCGAGAGCTCCTTGCGGCCGACGAGCTCCAGGTAGGCGTCCTCGAGCGAGGAGACGCCGTAGCTCGCGGCGAGCTCAGCGCTCGTGCCCTCGGCGACGATCTCCCCGCCGTTGATGAAGGCGATGCGGTCGCAGAGCTGCTCGGCCTCCTCGAGGTAGTGGGTGGTGAGCAGGATCGTCGTGCCCTCCTCGTTGATGCGCTGCACGTACTGCCAGAGCTCGAGGCGCAGCTCGACGTCCACGCCCGCGGTGGGCTCGTCGAGGATCAGCAGCTCCGGGCGGTGCATGAGCGCGCGGGCGAGGATCAGCCGGCGCTTCATGCCGCCGCTCAGCGTCCGGGTCCGCTCGTCGCGCTTGCCGGTCAGGGAGAAGGCGTCGAGCAGCTCGGCGGAGCGCTCCCGGCGCTCGCGCTTGGGCATGCCGAAGTAGCCGCCGTGGAAGTCGAGCGTCTCCCCGACGGTCAGGAAGAAGTCGATGTTGAGGTCCTGCGGGGCGAGGCCGACCTTCGAGCGCGCCGCGCCGTAGTGGCCGACGGCGTCGTGGCCGAAGATCTCGATCGAGCCCGAGGTCGGCGACGCGAGGCCGGTGGCGCAGTGGATGAGCGTGGACTTGCCGGCGCCGTTCGGGCCGAGCAGGCCGAAGAACGCGCCGGGCTCGATCGTGAGCGCGACGCCCTTGAGCGCCTCGGTCCCCGTGGGGTACAGCTTGCGGAGGTCGGTGACCTGCAGTGCAGCGCTCATCGTGCGTACGTTCTAGTGCCTCGCGGCCGGCCCGGGCGGGTGGCCGAGCGCCCACCGGCCCGCGACCCGGCGTGCTCCTCGAAGCGCCGACCCGCGAGCGCGCGCGGTGCGTGGGCCGGGCGCCCCCGACGCGTCGCGGATAGGGCAAGCTGCCGGGCGGATGCCCGCCGACACGCCGCCCGAGCTCGCCTCGCCGCCGGGCGCCCCGCCGCCGGGCGCCCCGCCGCCGCCACCGCCCGCCGCGGCTCCCGACGCCGGCCTGCGACACCACGGCGGCCGCGCCGCGCTGACCCTGGGTGCGCTCGGGGTCGTCTTCGGCGACATCGGCACGAGCCCGCTCTACGCGATGAAGGAGACCTTCGCGGGCGAGCACGTCCTCTCCCCGGACCACGCGCACGTGTACGGCGTGATCTCGCTCGTCTTCTGGGCGATCACCATCATCGTCTCGGTGAAGTACGTGCTGCTGATCATGCGGGCCGACAACGGTGGCGAGGGCGGCATCATGGCCCTCATCGCGCTGGTGCAGGGGCTCGTGATCCGCTCGGAGCGGGCGAAGTACGTGCTCATCTCGGTCGGCGTCTTCGGCGCCGCGCTGTTCTTCGGCGACGCCATGATCACCCCGGCGATCTCCGTGCTCTCGGCGGTCGAGGGCCTCGAGCTGGTGGAGCCCTCGCTCGAGGACTTCGTCGTGCCGATCACCCTGGCCATCCTGGCGACGCTCTTCTTCATCCAGCGCTTCGGCACCGGGGTGGTCGGGCGGCTGTTCGGCCCCGTGATGGCGACCTGGTTCGCCGTGCTCGCGGCGCTCGGCCTGAGCCGCGTCGTGCAGGACCCGTCGATCCTGCGGGCGCTCTCCCCGCACTACGGCGTCGTCTTCTTCCTCCACGACGGGCGCAGGGCGTTCCTGGCGCTGGCCTCGGTGGTGCTCGCGGTCACGGGCGCCGAGGCGCTCTACGCGGACATGGGGCACTTCGGGCGGGCGCCGATCAGGCGCGCCTGGTTCTCCCTCGTGCTGCCGGCGCTCGTGCTGAGCTACATGGGGCAGGGCGTGCTCCTGCTCGACCACCCCGACGCCGTCGAGTCGCCGCTCTTCCGGATGGTGCCCGACGGCTTCCTGGTCCCGATGGTCCTGCTCGCGACCGCGGCGGCCGTGATCGCCTCGCAGGCGGTCATCTCGGGCGCCTTCTCGGTGACGCGGCAGGCCGTGCAGCTCGGCTTCCTGCCGATGCTGACGATCCGCCACACCTCCCAGCGCGAGGCCGGCCAGATCTACGCCCCGGCGATCAACTGGGGGCTGTTCGCGATCATCGTCGCGCTCGTGGTCGGCTTCGGGAGCTCGACGGCGCTGGCCAGCGCCTACGGCATCGCGGTCACCGGCACGCTGGCGATCGACACCGTCCTGTTCTTCGTGGTGGTGCGCCTCCTGTGGGGTAAGCCGCTCTGGGTGGCGCTGCTCGGCGCCGCGGGCTTCCTCCTCGTCGACCTCTCGTTCTTCGCGGCGAACCTCACGAAGGTCGTCTCGGGCGGCTGGTTCCCGCTGCTGATCGCCGCGGTGGTCTTCGGGGTGCTGATCACCTGGCGGCGCGGCCGCGACGTCATCGGCCGCCAGCGCGCCGAGGAGGAGGGACCGCTGCTCGACTTCGTGCTCGGCCTGGACGCCGCGGCGGGTCCCCCGCCCGTGCGGGTGCCGGGCACCGCGATCTTCCTGAACGCCGACGCGGGCCGGACCCCGCTCGCGCTGCGGTACAACGTCGAGCACAACCGGGTGCTGCACGAGCACGTCGTGGTCTGCTCGGTCGAGACGCAGGGCGTGCCGCACGTCCCCTCGCACGAGCGCATCGAGGTCGACGACCTGCTGATCCCGGACGACGGCATCGCGCTCGTGCGCCTGCGCTACGGCTTCCAGGACGAGCCGGACGTGCCCGCGGCGCTGCGCCACGCGGCCGAGCACGGGCTCGACGTCGACGTGGACGGTGCCACGTACTTCCTCTCGCGGGTGACGATCGCGCCGACGCGCGGAGGCGGGATGGCGCCGTGGCGCAAGCGGCTGTTCACCGTCCTCAGCCGCAACGCGGCCGGCCGCGTGCAGTACTTCTGCCTGCCGGACGAACGGGTCGTCTCGTTCGGCTCGCAGCTTGAGTTGTAGCGAGCGCATCCCCCGGGTAGCCGGGCTCCATGGCCTCCGAACTGCAGGGCAAGACGATCGCGATCCTCGCCGCGGACGGCGTCGAGCAGGTGGAGCTCGAGCGACCGCGGGCGGCGGTGCAGCAGGCGGGCGCCACCACCGTGCTCGTCTCGCTCGAGGCGGGCAGCATCCAGGCGATGCAGCACGACATCGAGCCCGGCGACCAGGTCGGGGTCGACGTGACGGTCGCCGACGCGGACGTCGCGGACTACGACGCGCTCCTGCTCCCGGGCGGGACGGTCAACCCCGACAAGCTCCGCCTGGACGCCGACGCCGTCGCCTTCGTGAAGGGCTTCGCGGAGGCCGGCAAGCCCATCGGGGCGATCTGCCACGGGCCGTGGATGCTCGTCGAGTCGGGCCTGGTGCGGGGGAGGACCCTCACCTCCTACCCCTCGCTGGCGACGGACATCGAGAACGCGGGCGGCACGCGGGTCGACGAGGAGGTCCACACCTCCGACGGCATCACCACGAGCCGCAACCCGGACGACCTGGAGGCGTTCTGCGCGCGCATCGTGGAGGAGTTCGCGGCCTGAGCCGCCCGGGCGTGGCGCGGGGGGTGGCGGAAGTGCGTCACCCTGTACGGCATGTCCACTCCTCCCCAGCGCAGCGTCAAGATCCCGAACGACGAGCGGCTGGGGTGGTCCTCCGATCGTCCGCGCGACGACAACCGGCCTCCGCGACCGGCCGACATCTCCGTCCGCGGGCGCGTCCTGGCCCCGTCGGACCGGCTGCGCTACTTGCCCGGCTCGCTGCTGCTGATCGTCTCGCCCTCGCGGGTGGAGCGCGACCGCTTTTCCGACCGCCTCATCGAGGACCGCTCGGCGTTCTTCTCGCTCGACAAGGTGCGCACGCTGATCGAGGGCCGCGTTCCCGCGGAGGTGCTGGACGAGAAGGCGGCCGAGCTCCTGTACGCCGCCGTGCAGAAGCGCCTCGGCTCGGGGGAGACGGTGGTGGTCGCGCTCGAGGGGCTCGACGCGGAGGAGCGCGAGCGCTACGTGCGCCCGGCGGCGGCGCTCAAGCGCCCGCGCCACCTGATCCTGCTCGAGGGGAACAAGGACTCGGTGGCCGAGGAGGACCGCGCGCCGCTCAACGAGCTGCGGCGAGCGCTCGACGCCGGCGGGCTGGGCGCCGAGGGGATCCAGACCTCGCTGCGTCTCGGGGGCGCGACGATCGGGGAGGTCAAGAAGGTCCTCTTCCGGCCGCCGCCCCGCGACGACGACTGAACGCGGACGACGCCCACGCATGAAAGGGGTCAGGCCCCTCTGATGCGCCGCGCATGAAAGGGGTCAGGCCCCTTTGATGCGTGGCGGTGGTTCAGCGTGCGCTCGTCGTGCCGATGCGCACGCGGGAGGCGCGCAGGATGCGGCCCTTCGCGTCGAGGGCCACGAGGGTCGCGCCGCGCCCGGAGCGGGGGAGGCGCAGCGTCGCGTGGCCCCGGCGCACCCGCGCCCGCGCGAGCGTGCGCGGCCCGGAGCGCGCGAGGACGCTTCGCGCCGCGGCCGGGACGCTGAGGGTGCAGCGCACGCCGCTCACCGCGCGCCGCGTGCCCTTGCCCGTGTAGCTCAGCCGGCAGGAGACCCGCGGAAGCGGTCCCGGGGGGCCCGTCGCCCCCTTGGGCCCGGGGGCACCCTGGCCGCCCTGCGGCCCCGCCGGGCCCTGGCCACCCTCGGGCCCCGCCGCGCCCTGCGGCCCGAACCCCCCGTTCTGGCCGGGCGTGCCGGGCAGCCCCTGCGGGCCGGCGGCCCCCGGCGTGCCGGGCGGGCCCGCCGGGCCGGTGTCGCCGGTCGGGGCGGCGCCGATGGCGACGGGGGCGCTCGCGACCGCTTCGGAGCTCGCGCGCACCGGCCCGGCCACGCGCGTCCGGGTCACCCGGCAGGCGACCGACGTGCCCACGTCCTCCGAGGTGGGCACGTAGAGCGGGCCGTCCGCACCGGCGAGAACGACGCCGCCGCCCAGCCACTCGTAGCCGGTCTCCAGCGTGCCGGTCCCGCCGCTCGAGGCCCCCGGGGTGCAGCGGAGCGTCCGGCCCTCCCTCGGCACGCCGGTGAGGGTCGGCGCCGGGTTCGTCGGCCGGGTGGCGTAGAAGCGCAGCTGCTCGGACGGGTCGGCGGCGGCGACGACGCTCCCGCCGGGAAGCTGGACGACGCCGAACGCGTTGTCGTTGAGCACCCCGACGCCCGCGCCGCCCTCCAGCAGCGCGATGCCCTCGGGCCGGTCGTAGCCCCACCCCGTGGACCCGGTGGTGCCGAGGTCCAGGTACGTCGACTTCGCGGCCGCGACCAGGCCGAGGGCCGAACGCTCGGCGGGGGTGCCGTCGTCGAGCAGGCAACCGAGGTGGGGCTGGCCGCCGCTCGCGGCCCCGCGCTCGGCGTCGTCGTCGAACGCGGGGGCCGTGGCGATGTTCGTCGCCGCCCCGAGGTCGACGTCGTAGAGCGTCCGTCCCCCGCTGAACGCCGTCTCGTCGTGCTCGGCGAGCACCAGGCGCGGGCCCGCGCCCGCCCAGGCGAGGTCCGAGACACGCTGCCGGGGCTGCGGCGCCCCGCCCGGCGTGGGGGACCCGGTGGGGTAGAGCCACTCGGCGGAGAGCGCCGGGGCGGACGGCGAGGTGATGTCGAGCTCCACGATGCGCACCACGTCGGCGTTGCCGGCGTTCGTGCAGGCCCCGCTTCCGTAGGCGAGCCCCGGAGCGCTCCCCGAGTCGATGGCGGTCGCCATCGCGGCGTAGAGCCTCGTGCCGTCGGGGCTGATCGCGACGCCCTCGAAGCCGGCCCCCCGACGCCGGGCCCGGTACTCCGCCGGAAGCAGGCTCTGCAGCACCGGCTCTCCCGCCCCGCCGTAGAAGCTGCCGAGGGTCCTGGCCCCGGCGACCGTCTCCAGCTGGTCGCTGCCCCGGGCGACGACGCGCTGGAGCATCACCCCGTCGGCGCCGAAGCGCACGAGCGAGGGCCGCTGCGCGTCGGCCACCCAGAAGGACCCGTCGCGCGGGTCGCGCGCGACGCCCTCCGGGTCGAGCCCGTACGGGTCGACGGCCGTGACCTCCGCGACCGTGTCGGGACCGGTCAGGCGGTAGGCCCGGTCGTCGAGGCCGGCGGTGACGACGTTCCGGAGGCCGGTCAGGAGCGTGCTCTCGCCCGCGAACGCCGGGTCCGCACGCACCGGATCGGCGAGCGGGGCGCGCAGCGCGACGCGGCCGAGCACGGCGAGGCGCCCGGAGTCCTCGACGCCGAGCTCGTAGAGCTGCGGGGCCCACCCCGGCGCGAGGAAGGCCGCCCCGTCCGTTGCCGCCGTCGGTTCGCCGGTCGGCCCACGGTCGGAGATCGCGAGGAAGCGCCGGTTGCCGCTCCCGGGCTCGACCTGGAGCGCCGAGAGGCCGCCCTCGCGGAGGCTCGTCGGGGCGATGAACGGCGCGGGGAGCGCGACCGCGCGGTCGAACGAGAACCGCCCGGCCTCGACCGGGTCGGCGAGCGGGGCGGCCGTCGCCTCGCCGGCCGTGGCCAGCAGCAGGGCGGCCGCGAGGAGCGTCGGGAGCGTCCGGGTTCTCATCCCCGCGACCGTATGCCCCCGCCGGTCGGTGCCGTCCCGCTTGCTGGACGGACGGGCGAGGCGCCTCGCCGCCCCGCGGAGCCGCCGGGCTCAGCCGAGCGCCTCGAGCCCGTAGCGGTCCATGAGCTCGAGCAGCTTGGCCGCGTAGCGCGGGTCGGTCGCGTAGTGGCGGGCGATGAGCGCGGCGAAGCGCCGGGGGCGGTCGGCGGAGGCGAACGCCGCGCGGTAGACGGGGTTCGCCGCGAGCCGCTCGCCGTGGTCGAGGATCGAGTCCTCGAGCGTGGCGTAGACGCGGAAGGCGCCGATCGTCGCCACCGGGCGGCCGTGCTCGTCCTCCCGCGTCCGCGTGGTGAGGCACCCGACCGCCCGTGAGCCGAACGCGTAGATCCCCGGCTGCGGCGTCGCCTGCGCCTTGAGGCCGAAGAAGTTGTTGGCGCCGGCCGTGAAGCGGCCGCCGCCGGTCTCGAGGATGGCCTGGGCGAGGGTCACCGCGACCGGCACGCCGTAGGCCTCGCGCGAGGCGAGGGCCCCCGGCAGCGCGGCGGCGACGAGCGCCTCGGGCGAGGCGAACGGCGGCAGGAGGCCCACGGGCGCGGTGATCGGGCAGGGCCCCCGGCCGAGGGCCGGCGGCACGGGCGGCGCCGGCCGGCAGGACGGGGCGACCAGGCCGGAGGTGCCCGTGTCGAGGTAGCCGTCGGCCAGCCAGCCGTCGGCTCCGCCGCTCCCCTCGACGCGATCCCACACCCGTGAGGGGCCGGCGCGCCCGGCGGCGAGCGGCCCCACGCGCTGGCAGCGCACCGCGACGCGCGTCCCGCGCCGCAGGCGAGCGACGACCCTGCCCTGGCCGGGCCGGGAGCGCAGGTTCACCCGTGCTCCGGCGACGGTGCCGGCGGCCGTCGGGAGCGGCGCGGGCGCGGCGCCTTCCGCGCCGGACGGTGTCGCCGCGGGCGCGCTGCCACCCGCGCCGGACGGTGTCGCCGTGGGCGCGGCGCCGCCCGGACCGGACGGTGTCGCCGCGGGCGCGGCGCTCCCCGGCACGGGGGTGGGGAGGTCGGGCGGCGCCGGCGGCGGGGCGGCGGCCGGTGCCGAGGCGGCCGCCGCTGCCGCGAGCGCGAGAGCGGCGGCGGGCGCGAGGCGACGCACAGCGCCCGGCTTCGTGCGCCGGGCGCGCGGTCCTGCCCGCGAGCGGGGACCTGGCGCGCCGCCGCCCCGTCCGCCGACCCCTGCCGCCGGCGTCGTCCGCCTCCGGTGCGGGAGCGCCCGGCGCCGGCCCGCTTCCCCGACCCACTACGGTCGGGGGACGTGAGCATCGACGACACCGCGGCCCGCAGCCTCGCCCACTGGAGCGAGGCGGGCCGGCGCGAGATGGAGGCCTTCTACGCGCTCGCGCGCCTCGACTACGAGCTGCTCGCCGGCGCGGTCGACTGGCGGGCGCTCCTCGGCGGGCTCCAGGCCGGGCGGGCGGAGCCGCTGCGGCTGCTCGACGTGGCCTGCGGCTCGGGGAAGTTCCCGGCGGCGCTGCTGCGCCACGTGGAGCTCGCCGATCTCGGCCCCGTGGAGTACGACCTGCTCGATCCCAGCCCGTTCTCGCTCGAGGAGGCCGCGGGCGCGCTCGCGCCGCCCTTCGCGGCCGGGACGCGCTACGCCTCGACGCTCGAGGCGCTCGACGCCGCCGCGGGGCCGTGGGACGTCGTCTGGGCGACCCACGCGCTCTACGCGCTCGAGCCCGCGCAGCTGCCCGCGGCCGTCGCGCGCTACCTGGCCGCCCGCGCGCCGGCCGGCGTCTCCTTCCTCGCCCAGGGCGCGCGCGACGGCCACTACCTGCAGGTCTACGACGCGTTCCTCGCGGGGGTGCGCGGCGGGGCGGGAACGCCCTACGTGAGCTCCGAGGAGCTCGTGGCCGAGCTCCGCGCGCAGGGCGCCGAGCCCGACGTGCGCCGCCTGGCCTACGACCACGTGGTGGCCGCCGCGGACACCGCCGTGCTCGAGGGCTACCTGCAGCGCTGCCTCTTCGACGACACCGTGGGCCTCGCCGAGATGCTCGAGGCGCCGGAGCTCGGCGCCTACCTCGAGCGCCGGCGAGACGGCGACGTCTACCGCTTCCACCACGAGGTCGACTGCGTCGGCCTCTCCCCGAGCCGAGGAGCCATCCCGTGGAGAGCCGCATCCTGAGTGCCGAGCACGCCAAGCAGTCCGGCGTCGAGGAGCAGTGGAAGGAGGGCAACGAGCAGTGGTGGGACTGGTACCTCTCGCTCGCGGCCGACGAGGACGCGCCGCGGGAGCTCGTCGCCCTGGAGGCGCCCGCGCCCGTGGCGCTGCCCTCGATCGAGGAGCTGCGCGAGGAGCTCGCCACGCCGTTCGCCCTCACCGACGCGCAGGGCGAGCGCTTCCGGGCCGAGGGCTATCTGAAGGTCCCCGAGGTGCTCAGCGCGGGTGCCCTGGCGCTGGCCGGCTCCGAGGTCGAGCGGCTCGCCGCCGCCGGTGCCGGGCCCGGGAGCTCGGGGTTCCTCTCGCTCGACATGATGTGGCAGGGCGACTCGGAGGTGCTGCGGCTCTTCGCGCTCTCCCCGCGGCTCGGGCGCCTGGCCGCCGACCTCCTGGACGTCGCGGACGTGCGCCTGTACCACGACAACGTCCTGTCGAAGACGCCGGGGTGCGGGCGCACGCCGTGGCACTTCGACGCCCACCACTTCCCGATCGCCTCGCGGGACATCGTCACGAGCTGGATCCCGCTGCAGGCCATCCCCGCGCCGATGGGGCCGCTCGCCTTCGCGGCGGGGGCCGAGACGTGGCGGGTCGCGGAGGCGGTCGACTTCAACGCGCGGGACTCCTCCTACGACACGGGCGTGGCCGAGGCGTTCCGGGCCGCCGGCGTGCGGATCGACGACACGCCGTTCGCCCTCGGCGAGGTGAGCTTCCACCACGCCTGGTGCTTCCACTACGCGCGCGGCAACGCGACGACGCAGCCCCGGCAGGTCATGGCCACGACCTACTTCGCCGACGGCGCCCGGTTGGTCGACAACCCGACCATGGTCTCCGGCGACTACGAGGGCTTCCTGCCCGGAGCCCGGCCCGGCGAGGTCATCGCCACCCCGCTCAACCCCGTCGTCTCGGGCTGATGGCGCCCCGGAGTCCCTCGGTCGCCGCCGCAGGGCTCGCCTACTGGCGGGCGCGGGCCCGGGAGCTCGGCCCGCGCGCCGTGCTCTCCACGGACCACGACGGCCCGGTCGACGACGTGACCGCGACGCATCGGGCGCTCCTGCTGCCCGAGGTCGCGGCGCGGCTGGCGCTCGCGCCGTCGCGGCCCGCCCTCTCGCTGCGCTCCAGCACGCGCAGCGCGGGCGCCTCCCCGGGCGGGCGCTCGCGGACGGTGCTCGACCTCGGATGCGGCACGGGGCGGCTCACGGGCGATCTGGCGGCGCTGGCGGGGCGGGCGATCGGCGTGGACCCGGTGGACGAGCTGCTCGTGCTGGCGCCCGCGGCGCCCGGGGTCGAGTACCGGCGCCTCACCTCCCCCGACGGGCGGCTGCCGCTCGCCGACGGCGAGGCGGACGTCGCGTTCACCTGCCTCGTGCTGGGCGGGCTCGACGACGCCGCGCTCGCGCGGGTCGGCGAGGAGCTCGCCCGCGTGCTCGCGCCGGGCGGCCTCGTGGTGCTCGCCGAGTCGGTCTCCGCGCGGGCCGCGCTCGAGCACTGGACCTTCCGGTCGGTCGCCGCGTACGCGGCGGCGCTGCCCTGGGCCGGGCTGCGGCCCGTGGCCGGCTTCGACGACGCGGGCGACGCGGTCACGGTCCTGGCCGGGCGCAAGCCCTCCGTCTAGGCGCAGCGGCCGGCGCGGGCGCGCGAGCGGTCGGGCGCCGCACGCACGACAGGGGTCAGGCCCCGTCCATGCGTGGTGGCTCGGGCGGCTGGCAGGTGGGGCAGGAGTGCATCGTCCGGGCGGCGAGCTCGTAGACCGCCACCGGCCCGTCGCACTGCGCGCAGGTGGCGCGGCGGTAGACGTGGACGGCCTCGGAGCGGGGGACGCGCCCCTTCGTGCCGGGGCGCCGCGGCCGCGTCACGATGCGGTTGGCCTTCACGCCCGCGCTCAGCAGGCGCTTGCTCGTGTCCCACAGGGCCCGTGCCTCCTCGTCGCTCAGCTCCCGCGCGGGGCGCAGCGGGTCGATCCCGAGGAGCAGCAGCAGCTCCGCCCGGTAGACGTTCCCGATCCCCGCGATGACCCCCTGGTCCATGAGCGCGGCGCCGATGGGGATCCGGCGCCGCCGGAGGTTCGCCGCGAAGCGCTCCGGGTCGCCGTCGCGCCGGAGCGGGTCCGGGCCGAGCCGGGCGAGCAGCAGCGCCTCCTGCGCGCCGTCGAGCAGCTCGCAGGCGATCGGCCCGCGCAGGTCGGCCGTCCACGGCTCGCCCTCCAGCCGCAGGCGCAGCGCGCCGCGCGGCTCCGGCGGCGGGGAGGCGAGCCGGCGGAACTTCCCGTAGAGCCCGAGGTGGACGTGGAGCGTGTCGCCCGTGCTCCAGCGGTACAGCAGGTGCTTGCCGTAGGCCTCGACCCGGCGGATGCTCGCGCCGTCGAGCGCCGCCGCCGTCGCGGCCGCCCGGCCCTGCGGGGAGCTCACCGCCAGCGGCCGCCCGGCCAGCTCGCGCGCGTGGTCCCGGGCCAGGCGGTGGATGGTGTGGCCCTCGGGCATCGCTCGTACTACGCTCGGGCGGTGGCCGACGATGACCGGTTGGCGGCGCTCGAGGCGGACGCCCGGTACGCGCGCGAACGCGTCGAGCTCTACCGCGCGAAGGCCTACAGCGGGCGGGCGACCAGCGCCGAGCGCCTGCGGGAGCTCGAGCGCCACGCCACCGAGACGCTGGAGCGCCTGCGCTTCGCCCGGCGGCAGGCGGCGCCGCGGCCGCCCGAGCCGGACCGCGGCTGACCCGGAGGCGGTCCCCGCCGCGGCGCGCGGCTCAGCCGACGGGCGTCGGCTCCGGCGCGCGCGCGGCCGCGGGGCCGATCAGCTTGCCGGCCTGCTGCGCCGCGGTCGGGCGCTTCACGTCCCACACGAGCCCGGCGCGCTCCAGCAGCCCGATCACCGCCGCGCTCGAGTCGAACTGGCGCGGGCCGAGCCCGTGGCGCGCCGAGGTCGGGAAGGCGTGGTGGTTGTTGTGGAAGTTCTCCCCGAAGGCCAGCGGGGTGAGCCACAGGAGGTTGCGCGAGTGGTCGTCGGTCTCGAAGCGGCGCGAGCCGAAGACGTGGCAGAGGGAGTTGATCGAATACGTCACGTGGTGGAGCACGAGCATCCGCACGGCGCCGCCCCAGAGCAGGCCGGTGAAGCCGCGGTGCAGCGACCCGCCGATGAGCCACCCGAGCCCGAACGGCACGAGCAGCCCGACGAGGACCCAGAGGAAGAAGGTGCGGCTGACCCACGAGATCACCGGGTCGCTCACGAGGTCGCGCGCGTAGCGGTCCTTGGCGGCGCGCTGGTCGTGCATGAAGAGCCACCCCACGTGGGCGTGGAAGAGGCCCTTCAACGCCCCGCTCACCCCCTGGCCGTGGTCGACGTGCGGGCTGTGCGGATCCCCCTCCCGGTCGGTGAACGCGTGGTGCTTGCGGTGGTCGGCGACCCAGGAGATGACGGGCCCCTCGATGGCCGCCGAGCCGAGGATCGCGAAGAGCGCCTTGAGCCCCCGGCTCGTCTCGAAGGAGCGGTGGGTCAGCATCCGGTGGAAGCCGATCGTCACCCCGAGCCCCGTCGCGACGTACATCACGAGGAAGACCACGAGATCCGACCAGTGGAGGCTTCGGTTCCAGGCCTGGAAGCCGACGAAGATCAGCGCCAGGAAGGGGATGACGGTGACGGCGCCGGTGAGGAAGCGATCGAGCTTCTCGTTCTGCGTCGGCTGGATGTCGGCTGCGGTGACCCCGGTCATCCCTGCAACGTAGCTTTCCAACCGCGCCGGGGCCACCCCCCGACCGGGTGGCGCTGCTGACATCTCGGCAGCGGCTTGACCCACTCGCTATTCTCAACGCGTTCAGGTCGGGTGCCCTCTTGTAGGAGCTCGGCAGCACGCCGTTCCCCAGGAGGAAACATGGCAACAGGTACCGTGAAGTGGTTCAGCGACGAGAAGGGCTTCGGGTTCATCACGCCCGACGAGGCCGGGAAGGATCTCTTCGTGCACCACTCCGCGATCCTCGGTGAGGGCTACAAGTCCCTCGCCGAAGGCGCCAAGGTCTCGTTCGACGCCGAGCAGGGCCCCAAGGGCCCGGCCGCCGCGAACGTCCAGACCCTGTAGCAACCCGGCTCTCACGAGCTTGTCGCTGCGGCCCGGTCCTTCGACCGGGCCGCAGTGCGTTCCGGGGCGCTCTCAGCCCGCCGCCAGGACCGCCCGGGCCGCGTTGTGGCCCGGGATCCCCGACACGCCGCCGCCCCGCCGCGCCCCCGCGCCGCAGAGCAGGACGTTCGCGTGGCCGGTCTCCACGCCCCAGCGCCCCACCTCCTCCTCCCGCTCCGCCCACGGCCAGCGCAGGTCGCGGTGGAAGATGTGCCCCGCCGGCAGCCCGAGCGCCGTCTCGAGGTCCAGCGGGCTCGAGACCTCCAGGCACGGCCGGCCGTCCACGTCGCGGGCCAGGCAGTCCGCGATCGGCTCGGCCAGGTGCTCGTCGAGCGTGGCGAGCGTCGCGGCCAGCGCGCGCTCGCGCGCGCCCTCCGGGTCCGCGACGAAGAGCCGGGCGGGCATGTGGAGGCCGAAGAGCGTGAGCGTCTGGTGCCCGGCCGCCCGGAGCTCCGGGCCGAGGACGGACGGGTCGCTCAGCGAGTGGCAGTAGAGCTCCGACGGTGGCGCGGCCGGCAGGGCGCCGGCCGCCGCCTGCGCCCGGGCGCGCTCCAGCGCGGCGTAGCCCTCCGCCACGTGGAAGGTCCCGGCGAAGGCCTCGCGGGGGTCGGCCGCGGGGTCGCGCAGGCGCGGGAGCCGCGTGAGCAGCATGTTCACCTTGAGCTGCGCGCCCTCCGGCGGCGCCCCGTCCGGCGCCGTGCCCAGCAGGCGCTCGAGCACCGCGGGGGCGACGTTGGCGAGCACGTGCCGCGCCGCCACCGCGACGCCCTCGCCGCGCACCTCGGCCCGCACGCCGTCCGTGGCGAGTGACTCCACCCGCGCGCCCGTGAGGAGCTCCGCCCCCGCCGCCCGGGCGGCGGCGGCCAGCGCGTCGGTGAGCGCGCCCATCCCGCCGACGGGCACGTCCCAGTCGCCCGTCCCGTTGCCGATGACGTGGTAGAGGAAGCAGCGGTTCTGCGCCAGCGAGGCGTCGTGCGCGCCCGCGAAGGTGCCGATCAGCGCGTCGGTGAGCACGATCCCGCGCACGAGGTCGTGCGCGAAGCTCGCCTCGACGTGCTCGCCGAGCGGCCGCTCGCACACCGCGTGCCAGAGGGCGTCGTCGCCCACCCTTGCCCGGAGCTCCTGCGGGCGCCGCAGCGGCTCGGTCAGGGTGGCGAAGAGCGCGGCCCCGAGCCGCGCCGTGCCCGCGTGGAAGCGCTGCCAGGCGGCCCACTCGGCGTCCGAGGCGGTGAGCGCGCGCAGCCCGGCCCGGGTGCGCTCGGATGCGGCGGCGTCCACCAGCAGCCCGCGCTCCCCGTACGGCGTGTAGGAGGAGACGGTGCGGCGGCGCACCGTGAAGCGCAGGCCGAGGTCGCGGACGATCGCCCGCGGCAGCAGCGAGACGAGGTAGGAGTAGCGGGAGACCCGCGCGTCGACGCCCGGGAACGCCCGCGCGCTGATCGCCGCGCCGCCGACCGCGGCCGCCTGCTCGAGCACGAGCACCGAGCGGCCGGCCCGCGCGAGGTAGGCCGCGGCCACGAGCCCGTTGTGCCCGCCGCCGACCACCACGACGTCGTAGCGGGAGCGGCGCGGGCGGGCGGGCATCGCCGCAGCCTATGAGCGTCGGCGCCCGGCGGGCCCGCGCGGACGGGAGGCCGCGGTCGCGCCCGGGTAGGGGCGGGAGATGAGCGCAGACGACGCAGCCAGCCGGGTCGGCGGGGGCGAGGCCTCCCTCGGCGACGCCCAGTCCTCCAACCCGCCCGAGGACCCCGAGATGCTCGAGCCCGACGCGGCACCGCTCGACGCCGACACGGACTTCGAGGGCGAGCTCCCCGAGCTCGAGGAGCGCGACAACGAGGACCCGGCGCCCGCGGCCCCCTGAGCGGGCGCCTCAGCGCACGTCGGGGTCCACCTTGTCGGCGCGGCCGAGGTTGATCCGCGCCTGCTCGGCGGCTGCCCGGGCCGCGCCGTCGCGCTCCGCCGCGTCCTGCTCGACGGCGTCGGCGCGCCGCAGGTGCGCCTCGGCCTGCTGGCGCTCGCGGTCGGCCTCGCCGCGAAGCCGTTCGGCGCTGGCGCGCTGCTCCTCCGCGGTGCCCTCCAGGCGGCCGGCCTCCGTGCGCCGGGCGCGCGCCTCGACGGTGCCCTGGACGCGGCGGCGCTCGGCCCCACGCCGCCTGGCCACCAGGAGCGCCAGTGCCAGGAGCACGAGCACCGCGACGACGATGAGCACGATCAGGAGGCCGGTGGACACGGGACGCGGGATACCCGGGAAGCACGCCGGGTACCCGGACCGCATGACCGACCACTCGCTCGAGGACGTCCTCTCCTGGCGCGGCCGCACCGTGCACGACCGGACGGGGGAGAAGCTCGGCAAGGTCGGCGAGCTCTACCTCGACGGCGCGACCGACCTCCCCGCCTACGCCAGCGTGCGCACCGGGCTGCTCGGCCGCCGCGAGGCGATCGTGCCGCTGGCCGGGATGGAGGAGCGCGACGGCGAGCTCCACCTGCCCTACGACGCCGAGCGGGTCCGGTCCGCGCCGAGCCTCGATCCCGACGCGGCGCTCGACCCCGACGAGGAGCACGCGCTCCACGAGCACTACGGCCACCCGGTCGCGGAGGCCCCCGGCACGATGGTGCGCTCGGAGGAGGAGCTGTCGGTCGGCATGGGCGAGATGGCGCCCGCCGAGCGCGTGCGCCTGCGCAAGGTGCTCGTGACCGAGCAGGTGGAGATGACGGTGCCCCGCCGTCGCGAGGTCATCCAGCTCGAGAGCGACGCGCCGCCCGCGGGCACGATCGAGTCGGTGGAGGACCTCGGGGAGGCGCCGCCCGGCGGCTGAGCGACCGGCCGCGTGGACCCGGGGAGCGGTACAGCCGCGGACCGCGGCGCCGGTACAGCCGCTCAGGCCGGCGCCCCGTGCCCGCCGAGCGGCGAGCGCCGGGCCAGCCACTCGCCGAACAGCGGGTCCACGACGTACCAGCCGTCGGCCCGCTGGTCGACGAGCCCGCGGCCGCGCAGGCGCTCCAGCGCGGTGGGCACCCGGGAGTGGCTCGAGAAGCCGTAGAGCACCGCCAGCTCGCGGCTCGTGACGTTGCCCCCGCCGCGGTCGGCCAGGAGCTGGAGGGCGCGGAGCTCGTTGAACTCGGCCTCGTCGCCGTTGGCCAGCAGCTGCACGGCCGCGGAGAACTCGGAGCGCTCGATGCTCTCCACGAGGAGCTCGTGGCAGGCGGCGACCCGCTCGAGGTCGACCGCGCCGCGTGCCCCGGCGGCGTTCCAGGCCTCCCAGGCCAGCTGCTGGGTGCGGCGCGGGTGGCCGGCGGTGAGCGCGAGCAGGTGGGAGAGGGCGGCCTCGTCGGCCGGCCGGCCGGTCGCCTCGAACTGGAAGTCGAGGTACTCGAGGAAGTCCACGCGGTCGATCACCGGCAGCTGCAGCTGCTTGGCCTCGCCGAAGATGGGCTGCTCGGAGTCCTCGAGCATCATCCGCAGCGCGTTGCGGATCGAACCGGTGAAGAGGAGCGACACGTGGCCGGCGCCCGGGCTCATCAGGGCCGAGCGGATCAGCGCGAGCGGCTCCCCCGGGCAGCGCCGCAGGCGCTGGAACTCGTCGAAGACCACCACCAGGTGCGGGGAGACCGCACGGAGCGCAAGCAGCTGCGCGTGCAGCGCCTCGGCGTCGTGCTCGACCGTGATCCCGCGGCGGCGCACGGCGCCCCGCAGCAGCTTCACGTCGAAGCCGATCTCCTGCTCGAGCACGGACATCTGGCGCAGCGCGGCGCGGCGCAGCCGCTTGTCGGGGTGGTGGGCGAGCGCGTCGTGGACGCAGCCGATGAAGCCCGGCAGGCTGAGGACCCGCTGGAGGTTGACCCGGACGACGTCGAAGGGCGGGGCGTCCGGGCCGTGGTCGCGGGCGAGCTCGAGGGCGAGCTGCGTGGTGAACGTCGTCTTGCCCGTGTCGCGGGCGCCGAAGAGCGCGACGTTCGTCTGCCCCTTGAGCACGAGCGCCACCTCGTGGGCGAACGGCTCCATCCCGACGATCTTCGCGGGGTCGTCGAGGGGGCGGTCCCACACGAACGGGTTGAGGGCGGCCATGCGCTCTAGTGTACCGCCGAAGCGGTACAGAACGGTACCGTCGATCGGGTACGTCCGGGAACGGGCTCAGGCCACGGGCCGCAGGTGCTTGTAGGCCGTGCCGCGGAGCTCGCGCACCACGGAGGCGACGAGCGCCTCGCCCTCGTCCCGGGTGCCGTCGGTGACCGCCCCGACCAGGCCGCGCTTGCGCTGGAGCATCGCCGAGATGGTCTCGTCGATCGTGCCCGCGGCCAGCAGGTACCAGGCCGTCACGGCGTCGCGCTGGCCCATCCGGTGGCAGCGGTCCTCGGCCTGGTCGTGCATCGCCGGGGTCCACTCGAGCTCGAGGAACGCGACGTTGGAGGCGCGGGTGAGCGTGATGCCCTGCGCCGCCACGCGCGTGGCGCAGACGATCAGCTGCGGGCCGCCGGGCTCCTGGAAGGCCCGCACCGTCGCCTCGCGGGCGCCGACGCTGTCGCGGCCGAGGAGGTGCGCCGCGTCCGGGAAGCGCTCGAGGACGGCCTCCTGCACCTCCTGGTGATGGGCGAAGACCACGAGGGGCTCCCCCGACTGGAGGAAGTCGTGCAGCCACGCGAGCGCGTCCTGCAGCTTCCCGGCCGCGGCCAGGCGCTTCAGCACCCCGAGCTGCACGAGGCGCTCGGTGCGCAGCGTGGCGGCGATCCGGGCGTCGAGCTCGCGCAGGTCGAGCGGCTGCTCGCGCAGCCAGGCGATCACGTCGTCCTCGGCCAGCTTGTACTCCCGCCGGTTGGAGAGCTCCATGGGGACCACGACCTGCCGCTTGGCCGGCAGCTGGGGGAGCACGTCGGCCTTCAGGCGGCGCACGAAGCAGCGGCGGCGCAGGTGCCAGTGGAGGCGCTCCTCGGCCCGGTCGCCCTGGAACTGGCGGGCGAACTTCGCGCCCGAGCCGAAGTCCTCCAGGCGCCCGAGGATGCGCAGCTGCGGGATGAGCTCCTCCGGGTGGTTGAGCACCGGGGTGCCGCTCAGGGCCAGGCGCAGGCCGCCGGTGGTCACGGCCTGGGCCAGGCGGCGGACGGCCTGGGTCCGCTTGGCCTGCGGGTTCTTGCAGTAGTGGCTCTCGTCCAGCACGAGCGCGCGCGGGCGCAGGCGCGCGAGCTGCTCCTTGTGCGCGGCGACCAGCTCGTAGTTGAGGACGGTGATCTCGCCCGTGCGCTGGCCGACGCCGCGCCCGCGCAGCACGACGGTCTCCCGGTGCGGCAGCCAGCGCGCGGCCTCGCGCTCCCAGTTCAGCTTGAGGCTCGCGGGGCAGACCACCACGGCGGGGTAGGCCCCGTCGACCTCGAGCGCCGCCAGCGCCTGCACCGTCTTGCCGAGCCCCTGCTCGTCGGCCAGGAAGGCGCGGCGCTTGTGCAGCAGGTACTCGACGCCGGCCCACTGGAACGGCTCGAGGTGGATCCCCTCCCCGAGGCGGGGGAGCGGATCGGGCGGCGCGGCCTCCCGGGCGCGCGAGGCGGCGATGTCCCGCTGCGCCTCGTCGTGCTCGGCGCGCATCGCCTCCAGCCGCGGCGCGGCGGCGCCGCTCACCTCCACCCGGTGGAGCGCGAGGAAGGCGTCGAGCGGCTCGACGAGGTAGGGGTCGACGGGGATCGAGCGCGAGCGGTCCCCCGCCCCCGGCAGCGCGTCGAACGCCTTGGCCGCGTCGGCGTCCCAGAGGACGTCGAGCTTGAAGTGGGTCCCGGCGACGCCCTCGACGAAGCCCAGGATCGCCGGCGGCGGCGCGAGGCCCGCGCGCAGGTGGGTGATGCAGCGGTTGGCCGGCGCGTCGAGGCGCGCCGCCCTGATCTCCATGAGCCGCTCGGCCACCTCCTCGCTGAGCGGGAGCCAGTGGAGCCCGTCGTGCTCCTCGGCGCCGGCGGCGAGCTCCTCCGGCAGCTGCCCCGCGCGGGTGCGCAGCGTGAAGTACCCGCGCCCGCCGCGGACGCCGGTGGAGATCGCGCCGACCCAGCGCTGCTCGATGCCGGAGAGCCAGGCGTCGACCTCGCCGCTGGTCTCGAGCTCCGGGAAGCGCTCGAGGATGCTCGTCACGTGGACCCCGACCCAGTCGTCCACGGGCGCCGCCCACTCCCGCGAGTCCCAGTCGAAGCGGCGCCCCGGGATGCGCCGCACCGCCTCCACGATCGAGGGGTCGTAGGGGAAGGCGAGCACGACCTCCTCCCCCTGGGCGCCGTGGCGCAGCAGGACGTTCGGCTGGGCGGGGACGAGCTCCATGCGCCCCGTCAACCTAGGCGCTCAGCTCGGATCCCCCGTGGCGTGGACCCGGCCGGGCTGGGTGCCGGGGGCGCCGGGCTGCGGGGAGTTCGCGTGGACCTCGGTGTGGTCGCCCTCCTCCTCGGCGATCAGCAGCTGCGTGAGGTCGGCGGGGAGCTGCTCGCTCAGCTTGTCGACGACGCCGCGGGGGACGGTGGAGGCGATGCCGCGCAGCACGGCGACCACGAGGTCGAGCGGATCGGCCGGGAGCGCGGGGGCGTCCTCGCCGGCGGTCAGGATCGCCGCGGCCTTGGCGGCCAGCTCGACGGTGCCGCCCGCGTGGGCCTCGCCGTCGGAGCCCCGGCGCAGCGCCGTGGCCAGCGGGGTGGGCAGCTCGACGGCGAGCGCCGCGACGTTGCCGCCGGCGATCCGGCCCCCCAGCGCCTCGAGCACCGCGGCCGCCGCGCGCTCCGCGGTCGCGTCGTCGGGCAGGCCGGCCTGGGTGCGTACGGTCTCGATGAAGTCCATGGGGGGTGCGCTACCCGAGATGGGTCCGCTCCACCCGGGGCGCGTGGCGGGCCAGCCAGCGCGCGAGCTCCTCACCGCCCCACGGGCGGCGCCGGCGGCGCTCGGCGGCCAGGGCGCTGGCGGGCCACAGCGCGGTGGCGGTCAGCAGGCCGGCGAGGGCGAAGGGGTCGGCGCGGTGCTGGTGGAGCGAGCGCGCGCGGAGCCCGGCGACCCGTCGCGCGGCCAGGCCGTGGCCCGCGCTCGTGTGGTGCAGCGCCGTCTGGTGGCTGGCGGCGTAGAAGAGCTCCCGGAGCGCCCTGCCCCGCCCCGAGCGGCCGCCCTTGCCGTGGTGGAAGACGGCCTCGGGGACGCGCAGCAGGGTGTGCCCGGCGGCGCGGCAGCGGCGCGAGGCGTCGTCGTCCTCCCCGTAGAACCAGTAGAGCGGGTCGAAGGCGCCGAGCGCGAGGAACGCCTCCCGGCGCACGAGCAGCGCCATGCCGTGCAGGACGGGCTCGGCGTGGGGCGGCCCGGCCGGCTGGTTCGGCTCCCCGGGGCCGTGGACGGCGGGCGCCGCCCAGATCGCGTCGGGGTGGGCGTCGAGGGCGCTCGCGAGCCGGGTGAGCATGTCGGGCGCCGGGCGCCCGTCGGAGTTCACGAGCGCGACGTAGCGGCCACGGCAGGCGGCCAGCGCGAGGTCCATCGCCCGGGCGTAGCCCATGTTGCCCGGCAGGCGGAGGGCGAGCCGCTCGGCGGCCGGGTAGCTGCGGCGCACGAGCTCCCGCGCGGCCCGGGCGGTCGCCGGCGGCGGCCCGTTCTCCGCGAGCACCGCCCGGCCGCTCCACCCCGGCCCGAGCGCCGCGGCGACCGCGGCGTGGTGGCGGGCGAGCATCGCCGGCGCCTCGCGGAAGGCGAGGAAGCAGACGTCGAGGTCCGCGAGCGCCCGGGGGGCCGGAGGGCCGCCGCCGGACGCGGCCGCGGGGTCCGACCCGGCCGGCGTCGAGGCGACGGCGGGCGGCGGCGCGGCGAGACCGCTCACCGGGCGCCGGGCTCGGCGGCCGCGTCGAGCAGCGTGAGCCAGGCGCGGGAGAACCGTGCGGGCGTGAAGCGCGCCGCGTGCGCCCGGCCCGCCCGAGCCACCCGGGCCCGCAGCGCCGGGTCGCCCGCGAGACGGGCCACCGCCGCGGCGAGGCCGGCGACGTCCCCGGGCGCGTGGGTCAGCCCGCGGCCGCCGGCCAGCAGCTCCGCCGTCCCGCCGCTGGCGGCGCCGACGACGGGCAGGCCGCGGGACTGGGCCTCGAGGCTCACCCGGCCGAACGCCTCGCAGTGCGAGGGCACCAGGGCCACGTCGGCGGCGTCGAGGAACGGCGCGACCTCGTGGCCGCCGCCGTGGAGCACCACGCCCTCGCCGACGCCGAGCGCCCGCGCGTGCGCCCGCAGCGCGTCGAGCTCCCCGTCGCCGACCACGTCGAGCCGCGCGTGGAGGCCGTCGGCGGCGAGCCGCGCCAGCGCCGCCACCGCGTCCCAGTGCCCCTTGGACGGCCGGACCCGCCCGATCAGGACGAGCCGGAGCCCGGCGTGGGCGCTCCCGCGCCTTGCGCTCGCGGGCGCCGGCCCCGAGCCCGCGGCCGGCGCCGGCGCGATGACCGCGACCCGCGCCGCCGGGATCCCGCCGGCGACCACGAAGGCCCGCAGCGCCTCCCCGAGGACCACGACCCGGCGCGAGAGCGCCCCCACGAGCCGGAGGGTCCCGCGCTCGCCGAACGGGAGCCCGTAGCCGTGGTCGCGCGTGGCGAACTCCTGCACCCACCAGACGTGCGGCAGCCCGAGCGCGCGGGCGGCCACCGCTCCGGCGGGCGCGACCAGCGAGCCGCTGAGCACCACGTCGGGCCGCACGCGCCGCAGCGCCGCGAGCGCCCGGGCGCTCCCGCGGGCCTCGATCCCACGCCAGCGGGCGCCGGGCTCCCGTGCCCACCAGCGCGCCGGCACGTCGTGCACCGCGGCGCCCGCGCGCTCGAGCGCGCCGCCGAGCAGCCCGCGCTCCACCCCGGGGACGAGCGCGTGGACCTCGCGGCCCGCCGCGCCGAGCGCCTCGGCGAGCTCGAGCACGCAGCGCTCCGCCCCGCCGAGCCAGGGCGAGTGGGGGACGAGGGCGACGCGCGCGGCGGGCACGGCTCCCGCCTACCCGCGCGGGCGACCGCCGGGGCGCCGGGCCGGCGCCCCGCGGCCCCGGCCCACCCCCGGTGCGCTCAGGCGTCCACGGCGTAGATCGAGCCCGTGAGGTCCCCGACGTAGATCCGGCCCGCGTGCTCGCCCAGGGCGATGATCGGCGCGACGAAGCCCGTGAGGAACGGCTTGGGCGCGCCGCCGCCGACCGGCAGGCGGGCGACGACCGGCTTCCCGTCGCCCAGGCCGCCGAAGAGCGCGACGTAGAGCGTCGAGCCGATCGACGCGATGCCCATCGGCGAGGCGTGCTTCGGGAGGAGCACGAACGGCTTGGCGAAGCCCTTGCAGGTCGTCCCGACGGCGAAGAGGCAGCGGGGGTAGCCGAAGTCCCGGCCGGGCTTGGCCACGACGATCGCGTCCTTCGGGATCCGGCCCTTCTCCTGGCCGAGCACGCCGACGTAGGGGTACCGGGCGCCGGCCGGGAAGTCGAGCTGGAACGGCTGGCGCAGGCCGGTGGCCACGGTGCGCAGGTCCTTCCCGCCGGCCGTCATCGAGATGACGGACTGCGCGTGGGGGGAGGGGTCGCGGCCCGGGTCGTACTTGTCGCGGAAGCCGACCCCCGCGTAGAGCCGCCCGTCGGGCCCGAAGGCGAGCCCGTTGTAGCCGGCCTTCAGCGGCCGGGCGATGGTCTTCGCGCTGGAGAAGCGCGTCCCGTTCCAGCCCGCGTAGGCGGTGATCTTCGAGAACGAGGAGACGTAGAGCTTCCCGGCGTGCCAGGCGAGGCCGGCGACGACCGGCGGGGTGCCGGGCACCTTGGTCGCCGTGCCGCCCGCGAGCGTGAAGAGGCCGGTCGGGCCGTGGCCCTGCTCGGCCGGGCCGGAGCCGGCGAAGACGGTGTCGCCGGTGAACGCGAAGGCCGTCGGGGTGGTCACGCCGGAGGCGATGCGGGTGACCGGCTTGCCGCTCACCGCCGTGGGCAGCGGGGGCGCCTGCGCCCCGGTCGGCGAGGCGAGGGCGAGCGCTGCCGCGGCGGCGGCCGCCGCCGGCAGGAACAGGACACGGTGAGGGCGCATCGGATCTCCTGGGACGAGGGGGGTGCCGACGGTGCTCCGCGGCGGCAGCACGCTAATACGTGGCGCGTTGCCGCGCAAGCCCATCGCGGGGGCGGCGAGTAGCCTCGCCCCATGCGCGCAACCTGGAACGGCCGGACCCTCGCCGAGTCCGACGACACCGTCGTCGTCGAGGGCAACCACTACTTCCCGCGGGCCTCGGTCGATGAGGCGTTCGTGACGCCCTCGGCGACCACGAGCGTGTGCCCGTGGAAGGGCACCGCCACCTACCTCTCCCTCGCGGTGGACGGGCAGGAGAATCCCGACGCCGCCTGGACCTACCCCGAGCCGAAGGACGCCGCCGCGGAGATCAGGGACCACGTCGCGTTCTGGAAGGGCGTCGAGGTCACGGCGTAGGGGACGGCGGCCCCATGGCCGATCGACACGTCGCCCACCTCCTGATCGGCGGCGGCGTCGCCTCGGCGACGGCCGCCGCGACCCTCCGCGCGGAGGGGGCGGCGGGGACGGTGCTGCTGGTCGCCCGCGAGCTCGACGCGCCCTACCATCGCCCCCCGGCCACCAAGGGCCACCTGCGCGGGGAGAGCACGAGCGCCGACGCCCTCGTCCATCCCGAGGGATGGTGGGGCGAGCACGAGGTGGAGCTGCTCACGCGGACCTCGGTGACCGCGCTGGACCCGGCCGCGCGCGAGGCGACGCTCTCCACGCGGCAGACCGTCTCCTACGACACCGCGCTGCTCGCGACGGGCGCGATGGTGCGGCGCCTGGCGCTGCCCGGGACCGAGCTCGACGGCCTGCACTACGTGCGCGCGCTGCGCAACGCGCAGGCGCTGAGGCGCGACCTCGAGGCGTCCCGGGCGGAGCACGTGGTGCTCGTCGGCGGCTCCTACCTCGGCTGCGAGCTGGCGGCCTCGCTCACGCTGCTCGCTCATCGCTGCACCGTCCTGCTGATGGAGGAGGAGCCGATGGAGCGGGGCTTCGGCCCCGGGGTCGGCCGTCACGTGCGCGCCGTGCTCGAGGCGCACGGCGTCAGCGTCCGCGGCGGGGTGGACGTCACCGGCTTCGCCGGCGCCGAGCGGATCGAGCGCGTGCTGCTGGCCGGCGGGGAGGAGCTCGCCGCCGACGCGGTCGTAGCCGGCGTCGGCGCGGTCCCCGACGTGCTGACCGCGCGCAAGGCGGGGCTCGCGATCGGCCCGCTGGGCGGCGTGGCCTGCGACGCTCGGCTCCGCTGCGCCCCCGGCCTGTGGGCGGCCGGCGACATGTGCGAGTACGACTCCGTGCTGCACGGCCACCCCGTCCGCGTCGAGCACGAGGACCTCGCGGCCCGTCAGGGGGCCCACGCGGCGCGGGGCATGCTCGGCGCCGACGAGCCGTTCGCCGACGTGCCCTGGTTCTGGACCGACCTGGCCGACTGGACCAGGCTCGAGCACGTCGGCGCGGCGCGCGACTGGGCCACGGAGGAGTGGGACGGCGACCCCGCGGAGGGCCCCTTCGGGGTGCGCTACCTGGCCGCGGACGGCCGCCTGGTCGCCGCGCTCTCCGCCGACGGCGGGGGCGACCTGGAGGCCGCCCGGGCCGAGCTCGCCGCGCGCGCCGCCGCCTGAGCCGCCCGGCGCCCGCTCACAGGCGCCGCGCCTCGAGCAGCCGGCGCAGGAACCGCTGCGTCTCCTCGCGCTCCGGTGCGGTGAAGAGCCGCTCGGGCGCGCCGCGCTCCACGATGCGCCCGTCGTGGAGGAAGCAGACCTCGTCGGCGACCTCGCGGGCGAAGCCCATCTCGTGCGTGGCGAGCACCATGGTCATGCCCTCCGCCTTGAGGTCGGCGACCAGGGTGAGCACCTCGCCGACGAGCTCCGGATCCAGCGCGCTCGTGATCTCGTCGAGCAGCAGTGCCCGCGGCCGGGTGGCCAGCGCCCGGATGATCGCGACCCGCTGCTGCTGGCCGCCCGAGAGCCGGTCGGGATGCTCGCCCTCGCGGTCGCCGAGGCCGAAGCGGGCCAGGAGCTCGCGGGCCCGGTCGGTGGCCTCGGCGCGGGCCGTGCCCCGGGCGCGCACGGGCGCGAGCACGACGTTCTCGAGCACGGTGAGGTGCGGGAAGAGGTTGAAGGACTGGAAGACCATCCCGAGCCGGCGGCGCACCGCGACCGGGTCGGCGGCGGGGTCGGTGATCACCTCGCCGTCGAGCAGCACGTCGCCG
Source organism: uncultured Solirubrobacteraceae bacterium (assembly GCA_964236905.1). Classification (GTDB taxonomy): domain Bacteria; phylum Actinomycetota; class Thermoleophilia; order Solirubrobacterales; family Solirubrobacteraceae; genus Paraconexibacter. The sequence continues at coordinate 60,206 of CAXSFZ010000008.1, forward strand.
TCGTCGAGCTCCTCGAGCAGGTCGCAGCAGCGCAGCAGCGTCGACTTCCCCGAGCCGGAGGCGCCGATGAGCGCGACCGCGCGGTGCTCCTCCACGGCCAGGTCGATGCCGCGGAGCACCTCGACCGGGCCGTAGGCCTTCGTCAGGCCTCGCACCTCGAGGACGGGGACGCTCACGTCCGCGCGCCGCCCGTCGCGAGCTGCGAGCGCCGCTGCAGGCGGTCCGTGAGCCGCGCGAGCGGGATGGTCACCGCGAGGTAGAGCACGGCGGCGGCCAGCAGCGGCGTGTAGTTGAACTGCGAGGCGGCGTAGATGTTCGCCACCCGGTAGGCCTCCTGCGGCCCGAGGATGGCCACGAGCGCGACGTCCTTCTGCAGCGCGATGAAGTCGTTGAGCAGCGGCGGGACCACGCGCCGGATCGCCTGGGGGAGCACGACGTACCGCAGCGCCTGGTTGCCGGTCAGCCCGAGCGCCAGGGCCGCCTGGCGCTGGGAGGGGTGCACGGACTCGAGCCCGGAGCGGTAGACCTCGGCGACGTAGGCCGAGTAGGCCAGGAGCAGGGCGATGGCGCCCAGCACGAGCGGGTCGGTCGGCAGCCCGCCGAGCGCCAGGGCCGGGACGCCGAAGCCCACGAGGTAGACCAGGAGGATCGTGGGCACGCCGCGAAAGACGTCGGTGAACACCACCGCCAGCAGCCGCAGCGGGAAGAGCGCGGGCGTGCGGGTGATCCGGGCGAGCGCGACGAGGAGCCCGAGCACCAGCACCCCGGCCTCGACGATGACGAAGAGCTTCACGTCGAGCCAGAAGCCCCGCAGGACGTCCGGGAACGTGGTGGAGAACGCGTCCGCGTCGAAGAACGTCTCGCGGACCTCGTCCCAGCCCGGGCTCGTGACGAGCAGGGCGACGAGGCCGCCGAGCACCACCACGGTGGAGAGCACGGCGACGAGCGCCTGCCGGCGCGCCCGGGCGCGGCGCGCGGCCGCGCGCACGGCGCGCCGGCTCGCGGGCGGCGCGCCCGCGGATGCCACCGCGCCGGCCACGGCTACTTCAGCTCGGGGGCGCCGGCCTGCCCGCCGAGCCAGCGCGCGTTGATCTTCGCGAGCTCGCCCGAGGCCTCCAGGCGCCCGACGGCCGCGTCCACGCAGGGGGTGAGCTTGGAGCCCTTGGCCAGCAGCGCGCCCCACGGGTCGCCGCCGGGGGACTTGAACTGCCCGACGATCTTCGCCTTCTCGAGCTCCGCGCTCGTGAGGTAGAACGCGGTCGGCAGGTCGACGACGACCGCGTCGACCTTGTCCTGCTTGATCGCGGAGACCACGTCGTTGGAGGTGTCGAAGACCTGCGGGTCGGCGCTCGGCTGGATCGAGGCGGTCACCGCGTCGAGGCTCGTCGTGCCGATCTGGACCCCGATGCGGGCGCCCTTCAGGGCGGCCAGCGAGGTGGCCGAGGCGACCTTCGAGGACTCCTTGGCCACGACGGCCTGCGGCGCGGTGAAGTAGGGCCGGCTGAAGTCGACCCGCTTGGCCCGCGCCTTGGTGATCGAGATCTGGTTGACGTCGAAGTCGAACGCCTTCTTCCCCGGCGCGTAGGAGGAGTTGAACGGGACGACCTTCCAGCTCACGTCGGCGCGCTGGAACCCGAGCTCCCGGGCGATGGCGTAGGCGACGGCCGACTCGAACCCCTTGCCGTTCGTCGGGTCGTCGTCCTCGAAGTACGGCGGGTAGGCGGGCTTGTCGGTCGCCACCGTCAGCTTCCCTGGGGTCTGGAGCGCGAGCTGGTCGGTCGCGCAGGCGTCCTTCGCGGTGGTCGGCGTGGCCACGGCGGCCGCGGAGGTGGAGCCGGGGTCGTCGCTGCCGCAGGCGGCGAGCAGCAGGACGGCGGGGAGCAGGAGCGTGGCGGCCAGGTGGCGCATGGGGTGGTGCCTCGATCGGTGACGTGGAGCGGCGGAAGCCTAGTCAACTGCGGGCTTCAGCACTTGATGACTGGGAATGCCGTCGACGCGCCGTCGCGCGCCCGTGCCGCCGCCACGTCCACGGCCTGGACCTGCTGCCCCGCGCTGCGGCGACGGGGCGGATCCCGCGGCGAGGCCCGCTGCGCCCGCCGCTCGGCTTTAGACCCGGGCGTCCGGCTCGTCGCCGCGGAGCAGCCCGGCGGCGTACTGCTGGTTCTCGCCGCGCTCGCCGACCGCTTGGGCGACCGCGAAGGCGATCAGCCCCTGCGCGAGCGCGGGGAAGATCACGAAGAAGACGACGACGAGCCCGAAGGTCGCCGAGAACGCGCTCTGTCCGAGAACCATGAGGCAGCGATCATACCCGCGCCCACGCACGCCGTCGCGCCCATCCCGGCGGACCGTGCCTCCCCGGAGGCTCGCGCGAACCCCCGGGTGGGCCACGCGGCCTGTGGCGCCCTGACGTACGGTCTGACGGCGCGATCGCGGCTCGTCGTCGGGCCATCGAGCGATCCGCGACGATCGGTCCACGATGAACGACCCCGCCTCGATCACCATCACGCCGTTCCGCGTCGCCGACCTGCTCGCCGAGGACGAGCGGATGCCGGTCCACGTGCACGTCATCGACCATCCCGACGGGCGCGTGCTGGTCGACACCGGCATGACGGAGCTGCACCCGGCGGTGGCCGACCTCGATCCCCGCCTCCAGCCCCTGAGCGAGCAGGACCTCGATCTCACCCGTGTCGACATCGTCGTCAACACGCACCTGCACTTCGACCACTGCGGCGGCAACCGTCTCTTCGCGGGCACGCCGATCTACGTCCAGCGTCAGGAGCTCGACGACGCGCGCAGCGAGGACGACTACACCGTCCGCGAGTGGGTGGAGGCGCCCGGCGTGCGGTACGTGCCGGTCGACGGCGAGCACGAGCTGCTTCCCGGGCTCCGGCTCGTCCCGGCGCCGGGCCACACGCGCGGCATGCAGGTGGTCGTCGTCGAGACCGGCGGTCGTCCGGTCGTCGTCGGCGGCGACGTGGCGGTCTGGTTCGGCGAGCTCGACGCGCCGCACACCGAAGGCCAGCTGCGGGTGCGTGCGCTCGACCCCGAGCTCGTCTGGCTCGCGCACGTGCAGGAGCCGTGGCGCCCGCCACCTCGCTAGGCGAGCGATGAGTTCTCGCGGCGGGTCGCGTCCTGGTCCCATGACGCCGACCCGAGACGAGGAGCACGATGGCCATCGTCATCACCGCCTTTGAGCGGTCGCCCGACGGCGGCCGGGGCCTGGCCCGCGACACGCGCGTCCGCTGGGCCCTGGAGGAGGTGGGCCAGCCCTACGAGGTCCGCCTGCTCTCGTTCCGGGCGAAGCGGCAGGCCGAGCATCTGCGCCTGCATCCCTTCGGCCTGATCCCGACCTACGAGGAGGGCGATCTCGCCCTGTTCGAGACGGGCGCGATCGTCCTCCACATCGCCGAGCAGCACCCGGGCCTGTTCCCGGGCGGGGCCAACGCGCGGGCGCGGGCGATCACCTGGATGTTCGCCGCGCTCAACACCGTGGAGCCGCCGATCCTCGAGCTCATGACCGCGAGGATCGTGGAGGGCGAGGAGCCCTGGACCGAGGAGCGCCTGCCGCTGGTCAAGGACCGCATCCGCGAGCGGCTGGTCCAGCTCTCCGCCCGCCTGGGGGACGCCCCCTGGCTCGACGGGGCGTTCAGCGCAGGCGACCTGATGATGGTGTCCGTCCTGCTCAGGCTGCGCCCTTCGGGCCTGCTGGACGAGTTCGCGGACCTGGCGGCCTACGTGGCCCGGGGCGAAGCACGGCCCGCGTACGAACGCGCCTTCGCCGCCCAATGGGCGATCAACGGTGATGGGGAGGCCGGCTGATCGGGGTCGTCCTGGTCGCCGCGTCCTCGAGAGGGCCGATGCGGTCCCCCGGCGGCCGGTGCGGCCCTCTCGCTCCCGGACGCCCCGAGCGCACGGCGGCGACCGGGCCGATGCGGTCGCGCTGCAGCCGGCTCGGCCCCCTCGGCCGACCCCGAAGGTTCTTGCAGACGCGCGCGGGCGCAGTTGCGTCAGCGGGCGGTGGCCGCCCGACGCTCCGCGCTTCAGCGCTCGACGATGGTCAGCGTCCGGTCGGCGAGCTCCAGCGCCGGGAGGGTCCGCCGGGCGGCCTCGGCGACGTGCACCGCCGGACCGGACGGCGGGTCCTCGCCGTAGAAGGTGCCCGGGCCGTAGAGCTGCCCGTAGCGCACGACCACCCCGTGGGCCGCGAGCACGGCGCGCTCGTGCTCCTCCACGGCGGCGGCCCCGTCGCCGGTCATGGGCCAGGCGACGCTCTGCGCCACGAACCGCTCCGCCCCGGCTTCGGCCGCGGCGGCGAGCAGGTTGCGGGTGCCCTCGCGCCGCATGCGCGCGTTGGCGGCCCGGGACGCGGCGAGGTCGGCCAGATCGTCCGGCAGGTCGGTGAGCTGGTGGACCACGACGTCCGGGCCAAACCCGCGGACCGCCGCGACCAGGCCGTCGAGGTCGAAGACGTCGCAGACGACGGGCCGGGCGTCGGCCGCGGCCAGCCCGGCCGCCTTCCCCGGCGTGCGGGTCATCGCCGCCACGTCGTGTCCGGCCTCGACGAGGAGCGGGAGGAGCGCCGCCCCCAGGACACCGCTCGCTCCCGCCAGGAAGATCCTCATCGGCCGAACCCGCCGGCTAGTGCCGCGCCGCCGCGCCCGCCTTCATCTGGCGCGCGAGCTTCACCCGATCGACCGCCTTGAGCGCGACCTTGCGCAGCCGCACGTGCTCGGGCGTGACCTCGACGCATTCGTCCTCGCGCAGGAACTCCATCGCCTGGTCGAGGGACATGATCCGCGCCGGGGTCAGGCGCACGAGCTCGTCCTCGGTCGAGGAGCGGTGGTTCGTGAGGTGCTTCTCGCGGACGGCGTTGACGTCGAGGTCGTCGGCCCGCGCGTTCTCCCCGACGATCATGCCCTCGTAGACCTTGTCGGTCGGGTTGACGAAGAGCGCGCCGCGCTCCTGCAGCTGGAAGCACGAGTTGGCGGTGACCGCGCCCGGGCGGTCGGCGACCAGCGCGCCGGTCGGGCGGGTGCGCAGCTCGCCGAACCAGGGCTCGTAGCGGTCGGAGACGTGGTGCATGAGCCCGGTGCCGCGCGTCTCGGTGAGGAACTCGGTGCGGAAGCCGATGAGCCCGCGGGCGGGAACGAGGTAGTCCATGCGCACCCAGCCCGTGCCGTGGTTGACCATCTGCTCCAGGCGGCCCTTGCGCAGCGCGAGCAGCTGGGTGATGACGCCGACGTAGTCGTCGGGCGCGTCGATCGTCATGCGCTCGACGGGCTCGTGCACCTTGCCGTCGACCTCGCGGGTGACCACCTGCGGCTTGCCGACGGTGAGCTCGAAGCCCTCGCGGCGCATCATCTCGACGAGCACCGCGAGCTGCAGCTCGCCGCGGCCCTGGACCTCCCAGGTGTCCGGCCGCTCGGTCTCGTTGACCCGCAGGGAGACGTTGCCGACGAGCTCGCGCTCGAGCCGGTCCTTGACCTGGCGCGCCGTCAGGTACTTGCCGTCCTGGCCGGCCAGCGGCGAGGTGTTGATGCCGACGGTGACGCTCAGCGACGGCTCGTCGACGGAGATGACCGGCAGCGGCCGGGGGTCGCTCGCGTCGGTCAGCGTCTCGCCGATCGTGACCTCCGGGATTCCGGCGACGGCGATGATCTCGCCCGGGCCGGCCTCCGCGGTCTCGACGCTCGAGAGGTTCTCGGTGATGTAGAGCTCGGTGACCTTGGCGCTGGCGATCGTGCCGTCCAGGCGCGACCAGGCCACCTGCTGGCCCTTCTTCACGTGGCCGTGGCGGACGCGGCAGAGCGCGAGGCGGCCGACGTAGTTCGAGGCGGCGAGGTTCGTCACCAGGGCCTGGAAGGGGTGCCCGGGGTCGTAGCTCGGCGCGGGGATCGTCTCGACCAGGAGGTCGAGCAGCGGCTTGAGGTCGGTGCCCTCCACCACGGTGTCGCCCTCGATCTCCATGGACGCCCAGCCCTGCTTGGCGTTGGTGTAGACGATGGGGAAGTCGATCTGCTCCTCGGTCGCGTCGAGGTCGAAGAAGAGGTCGTAGACCTCGTCGATGACCTGGGTGATCCGCGCGTCGGGCCGGTCGACCTTGTTGATCACGAGGATCACCGGGAGCTTCGCGGCGAGCGCCTTGCGCAGCACGAAGCGGGTCTGGGGCAGCGGGCCCTCCGAGGCGTCCACGAGCAGCAGCACGCCGTCCACCATGGTCAGCCCGCGCTCGACCTCGCCGCCGAAGTCCGCGTGCCCCGGCGTGTCGATGACGTTGAGCTTCACGTCGCCGTGCTGGATCGCGGTGTTCTTCGCCGAGATCGTGATGCCCTTCTCGCGCTCGAGGTCCATGGAGTCCATCACCCGGTCCTCGACGCTCGCGCCCTCCCGGAACGCGCCGGCCTGGCGGAGCATGCCGTCGACCAGCGTCGTCTTCCCGTGGTCGACGTGGGCGACGATCGCGACGTTGCGAAGGTCCTCGCGCAGGGCGGTGGCGGCGGGGGGAGCGGACGTGGGCACGGTCAGGAGGGTAGGAGGCAGCGCCCGACACGCCGTCGAGTGGTGTCCTGGCGCGCCCGCGGCGCCGGTGCCCGCCGTGCGCGGCGCCGCAGCGGGAGGGTCCTCGGGCCCTCCCGCTGCGGCGCGGGAGCCTCAGGTGTCCTGGCCGCGGCCCGTCTTGGCCTGGAGCTCGTCGATGCGCTCGGAGGCCTGCGCCTTGTTCAGCGAGCCGTCGAACTCCTCGCCCGCCTCCTGGGAGAGCGTCTGCAGGTAGCTCGCCTGCGCGCCGGTCATCGGCTCCTCGCCCGTGACCCAGTCGCTCGGGTCCTTCTCGGCGTTGCCCGTGGGGTTCTGCTTGGGATCCTGGTCGGCCATGGGCATAGGCCTGCCCGGGAAGCGCCGGGACGTACCGCGCGGCCCGCCGCGCCGCGCCGCGCCGCGCCGGGCCGGTCCGGCCGCCCGCGCGGCTACCGTCCCCGCGATGCAGTCGGCGCGTCCGCGGGTGGGCCTGGTCCTCGGCGCGGGGGGCGTCCTCGGCGCGGCGTGGCTGCAGGGCGCGCTCGCGGCCCTCGTCGAGGAGACGGGCTGGGATCCCGGCGGCGCCGAGTCCGTGGTCGGCACGAGCGCCGGCTCGGTGATCGGCGCGCTGCTGGCCTGCGGGATCCCGCCCTGGTACATGGTCGCGCACGCGGCCGGCGAGCGCTTCGACGGGCTGCTCGACGCGGCGGGGGAGCGTGCCTCCGAGCTCCCGCGGTCCGTCGGCTCGGGCTACGCCCTGGAGCGTGCCCTCCCGCGGCCGGGCCCGGGGTCGTGGCGCCTCGCGCTCGGGGCCCTGCGCGAGCCGCGCCGGCTGCCGCCCGCCGCGCTGTTCGCGGGCTGGTTCCCCCGCGGCGTCATCTCCACCCGGCCGATCCAGGACGTCGTGCGGGCGGCGTGCGCGGAGGACTGGGCGCCGCATCCCGGCCTGCGGATCGTGGCCTGCGACTACGCCTCCGGGCGTCGGGTGGTCTTCGGCGCGCCGGGGGCGCCGCCGGCCCGGCTGCCCGAGGCCGTGGCGGCGTCGTGCGCGATCCCGGGCTTCTACGCGCCGCCGCGGATCGGCGGCCGGACCTACGTCGACGGCGGGCTGTGGTCGGTGTCGAACCTCGACCTGCTCGAACGGGCGGGGCTCGACCTCGTGCTCTGCCTCAACCCGACGAGCTCCCGCGACCGCGCCGGGATGCTGCCCGGCCGGATCCTCCGCGCGCAGGCCGGCCGGCGCCTGGGCCACGAGGCCGCCCGGGTGCGGGCGGGCGGCGCCGAGGTCGTGCTCCTCCAGCCCTTGGCCGAGGACCTCGCGGTCATGGGGGAGAACCTCATGAACGGCCGCCGGCGCCACGCCGTCATCGAGCGCGCCCGCCAGACCACCGCGTGGCAGCTGCGCGGGCTGCGGCCCGTACTCGCGGAGCTGCCGGCCGGCGCCCCGCCGTTCACCGCCCGCCCGGCGGGGAGCCCGGCGCAGTGGCCGCGCTTCGAGGACTCCGCGCGGGAGCGCTTCGCGGCCTAGCCCCCTGGGCGCCGCGTCGGTCGCCGGCCCGGCGGTGGGTCGTGGCCCAGACCGCGCCGAGCACCACGGCGGCGCCGACGGGCTCGTTCCAGGTCAGCGGCTCGTTGAGCAGCACGACGCCGAGCGTCGTGGAGAAGACGGGGATCACGTAGGTGACCAGCGAGAAGGTCGTCGGCCCGGCCGCGCGCACCACCGCGTGCGTGAGGACGTAGGCTAGGCCGCTGCCCAGCGCGCCGAGCACCAGGAGGGCCGCGAGCGCGTCGGTGCCCAGCGCGAGCGTGGGCGTGCCGGCCAGCGGCGAGGCCACCGCGAGCGCCGCGGTGGCGAGCAGGAGCTGGCCGGCCGCCAGGGAGACGCCGCTCTCCGGCCGGCCCGAGAGGTGGCGCCGCGTGAGCGGCAGCCCGAGGGCGTAGCAGCCGGCGCCGGCCAGGCAGGCGAGGTCGCCGAGCAGCTCGTCGCCGCCGAGCCCACGCCACGGGCCGAGCAGGCAGACCGCCCCGGCGAACCCGCCGAGCATGCCCCGCACGCGGCGCCGGTCGGGCTCCTCCTCGCGGAGCACCAGCAGCACCACCCCCAGGGTGAGCAGCGGCGTGGTGGCGTTCCACAACCCGGCGACGACGGAGGGGACGTGCTGCTCGCAGTAGGCGAACAGCGTGAACGGGGCGACGTTCATGAGCAGGGCGACCCCGGCCAGGTGGAGCCACACCCGGCCGGGGGGCGGCAGGCGCTCGCGCCGCACCGCGAGCGCGAGCAGGAGCGCGACCAGGCCGAGGGCGCAGCGCCCGAGCGCCACGTGGAGCGGCGCCCACACCTCCGCGAGGAGCTTGATGCAGACGAAGCTCGACCCCCAGATCGCGGCGAGCAGCGCGAACTGCGCCGGCCAGGCGCTCAGGCGGCGCACGTCGCGGCTCCCGCGGCGACCGCGACCAGCAGGCGGGCGAGCGCGTCGCCGCCTCCGCGCTCGGGGTGCCACTGCGTGCCGAGCGCCAGGCGCCGCCCCGGGAGCTCGACCGCCTCGGCCAGCCCGTCGGGCGCGCGGGCGGTGATCCGCAGGCCGCGCCCCAGCCGGCGGACGGCCTGGTGGTGGTCGGAGACGACCTCCGGCGCGGGGCCGAGCGCGCCGTGCACGGCCGAGCCGCGAACCGTCGCGAGCGCGTGCGGCCGGTTCTCGCCGTGGGCCTCCACGTGCTGCTCGAGGTCGCCGCCCAGCAGCACGCTGAGCAGCTGGGCGCCGCGGCAGACCCCGACCACGGGCAGGTCGCAGGCCAGCGCCGCCCGCAGGGCCTGCAGATCGCGGGCGTCGCGCCGCAGCTGGGGCCGGACGGTCCGCGGCTCGACCGCGGCGCCGTAGAGCCGGGGGTGCAGGTCGCTGCGGGAGCCCGAGAGCACGAGCGCGTCGGCGCCCGCGAGGTCGAGCCCCGGCCGGTCGGCCCCGGCCACCCTCACTCGCGCCCCGGCGCGCCGCAGCCAGGCCTCGTAGGGCGCCGCGGCGTCGTCGGCCATGAGCAGCAGCACCGTGGGGCGCTCGTCCTCCGCGCGGACCTCCCGCAGCGCCGCGGCGAACGCGCCGCGTGCCCGGGCCACGCGCTTGCGCGCCGCGTCCGGGCCGACGTCGAGCAGCGCGCCGAGCTCCCGCAGGTCGAGGCCGGCCTGGAAGCGCAGGAGGAGCACGAGGCGCTGGTGCGGGCTGAGCGCCGCCAGGGCCAGGGCGGCGTCGGCGTCGGGGGCCTCCGGCGCGCCCGCCGCCGCCTGCGCCGCCTCGAGCGCGAGCTCCGGCCGGCGCCCGCGTCGGCGCAGCTCGTCGACGGCCAGGCGGGTCGCGGTGCGGTGCAGCCAGGCTCCCAGGGCCTCGGGGGCGAGCTCCCGCGGCGCCCGGCGCCAGGCGCGCAGGAGCGTCTCCTGGCAGAGGTCCTCGGCCAGGTGCGGCTCGCCGACGATGCCGGCCAGGCGCCGGGTCAGCGCCGGGGCGTGGCGCTGCAGGAGCCCATCGAAGGCGGACACGCCCGGTGAGACGGTGGGACGGGGCTGCGCGTGAGGTGGGGGCACGTCTTCTCAGAGGACGTTCGCAGGCCCCCGAACCGGACGCCGCGACGCCGCGGGTATCTCCGACTGCGTTGGTAGGATTGGACGCGATGATCTTCACCACCAAAGCCGAGTACGGCGTCCGGCTCATGGTCGAGCTGGGGCGGCAGTCGAAGCCCGGCGGTGCGGCCACCTCGCTCAAGGCGCTGGCCCAGGCGGAGGCGCTCCCGCTGGCCTACCTCGAGCGCATCGTGGCCCTCCTCAAGAAGGCCGGGCTCGTGGAGAGCACCCGCGGCGCGCACGGGGGCTACCGCCTCGCGCACGACCCCGCCAGCATCACCATGGACGACGTGATCCTCGCCCTCGAGGGCACGGTCGCGCCCATGAACTGCTTCGTGGACGACTCCGACGGCTCGAGCCGCGTGCTCTGCTCGCACGAGGCCGACGCGGGCCACTCCTGCGCCACCAAGCTCCTGTGGCTCCGAGTCCAGGGCGGCGTCATGGAGAAGCTCCACCAGACGACGCTCGCCGAGCTCGTCTCGTTCTCCCACCGCGATCCGGTGCCCGCCGCGGCCCCGCGCACCCCCGCCGAGAAGGACCTCACCCATGCCTGAGCTCGTGATCCGCGACCTGCACGTGCAGGCCGACGACAAGCAGATCCTGAAGGGCGTCGACCTCACGGTCCGCCCCGGCGAGGTGCACGCGCTGATGGGGCCGAACGGCTCGGGGAAGTCGACGCTGGCCAACGCGATCATGGGCCACCCCTCGCTCCGGGTCACCCAGGGCCAGATCCTCTTCGACGGGCAGGACGTCACGGAGGCCGACACGGACGAGCGCTCCCGCATGGGCCTCTTCATGGCCTTCCAGTACCCCGTGGCGATCCCGGGGGTGACGATCACGAAGTACCTGCGCATGGTGATGAACGCGCACCGCGAGGCGCGCGGCGAGCCCGAGGTCCCGCTCAAGGAGTTCCGGCAGACCGTCGAGGCGGCCATGGAGCTCACCGACGTGCCGCGCGCCTTCGTCTCGCGCTACCTCAACGACGGCTTCTCCGGCGGGGAGAAGAAGCGCCTGGAGACCCTCCAGCTCGCGCTCCAGAAGCCGTCCATGGCGATCCTCGACGAGACGGACTCCGGCCTCGACATCGACGCGCTGAACGTCGTGGCCAACGGCGTGAACGTCGTGGCCAAGGGCTCGGACATGGGGGTCCTCATCATCACCCACTACCAGCGGATCCTGCACCTGGTGCAGCCCGAGCGTGTCTCGATCCTCTTCGAGGGCCGCATCGTGAAGGAGGGCGGGCCGGAGCTCGTCACCCAGCTCGAGTCCGAGGGCTACGGCTGGATCCGCGACGAGGTGGGCGCCGCGGCGCTCCAGGGCTCATGACGCTCGCCGTCGCCTCCGACCTCCGCGCCGAGTTCCCGACGCTCGACCGCGAGGGGATCGTCTACCTCGACGCGGCGGCCACCTCGCAGACGCCGCGCGCGGTGCTCGCGGCGATGGAGGACTACTACGCCCACCACCGCGCCTCCGTCCACCGGGGCGTCTACCCCGTGGCCGCCGAGGCGACCGATCTCTTCGAGGGCGCGCGGCACCGCGTCGCCCGCTTCGTCGGCGCCGAGGCGCGCGCCACGGTCTTCACCCGCAACGCCACCGAGGCGCTCAACCTCGTCGCCCGCGGCGTGGCCGGGCCCGGGGACAGGGTCGTGCTCTCCGAGATGGAGCACCACTCGAACCTCGTGCCCTGGCAGATGACGGGCGCCGAGCTCCTGTGGCTCGGGGTGGACGCCGACGGGCACCTGGACTTCGCACAGCTCGACGGCTTCCTGGCCGGCGGGGACGTGCGCGCCGTCGCGGTCACCCACCTCTCCAACGTCCTCGGGACGATCAACCCCGTCGCCGAGATCTGCGCCCGCGCCCGCGCGGCGGGTGCGCTCAGCGTCGTGGACGGCTCGCAGGCGGTGCCGCAGCTGCCGGTCGACGTGGCCGAGCTCGGCTGCGACTTCTACGCGTGGACCGGCCACAAGGCGTACGGGCCGACCGGCGTCGGCGTGCTCCACGGCCGCCGCGAGGCGCTCGAGGCGCTCCCGCCGCTGCTCGGTGGCGGGCACATGATCGCCGCGGTGACCAAGGAGGGGCCGCGCTGGGCCGAGGTCCCGACCCGCTTCGAGGCGGGCACCGGCGCGATCGCCGAGGTCATCGGCCTGGGCGCCGCGGTCGACTTCCTGGCCGCCATCGGCATGGACGCGGTCCGCGAGCACGAGCGCGAGATCACCGCCTACGCGCTCGAGCGGCTCGCCGCGCTCGACGGCGTGAGCCTCGATGGCCCGCGTGAGGCGGACGACCGCGGCGCGCTCGTCTCCTTCGCCCTCGAGGGCGTCCACCCGCACGACGTGGCCGAGATCATCGGCGCCCGCGGCGTCTGCGTCCGCGCCGGCCACCACTGCGCCCAGGTGCTGATGGCCGCCCTCGGGCACCAGGCCACCACGCGCGCCTCGTTCTCCGTCCACTCCACCCGCGAGGACGTCGACGCGCTGGTCGCCGGCATCGGCCGCGTCCAGGAGGTGTTCGCCTAGCCCATGGACGACATGTACCGGGAGGAGATCCTCTCCCACTACAAGCGCCCGCGGAACTGGGGCCCGCTCCCCGACCCCGACCTCGAGTTCGAGGACACGAACCCGCTCTGCGGCGACCAGCTGAAGGTCATGCTGAAGATCGACGCGGACCGCGTGGTCACCGACGTGCGCTTCGACGGCCACGGCTGCGCGATCTCGCAGGCCAGCGCGTCGATGGCCTCCGAGGAGCTCGTGGGCCGGTCGGTCGACGAGCTCGTCGCGCTCGAGAAGTCCTTCGTCCTGGACCTCCTCGGCATCCCGATCTCGGCCACCCGCATGAAGTGCGCGATGCTGAGCCTCAAGGTCATCAAGTCGGCCGGGCTCGGCGGGGCCGTCGACTGGGAGCCCGAGACACCGCCGAGCGAGGCCGAGGCCCGCTAGCGACCGCGCGAGGTCGCGCCGACGCGGGGCGCGGCCGGCGCCGGGTCGGAGCGGGGCGACGCGAGCGCCGCGTCGTCGTGGTCGGCACCCGGCGGCACCGATGTGGGGGCGGCGGCCGGTGCGCCCGCGCCGCCGCAGGCGCAGACGACGGCGACGAAGTCGAGCACCAGGTCGCTCTCGCGCTCGGCGCTCCAGGCGATGCCGACCTCCGTCGGCGGCATGTCGAGGACCGGCACGGCCACGACGCCCTCCTGCTCCTGGTCGGCGGGCTGCGCCGGCAGCTCGGCGCGGTGCGGCAGCGCAGCCCGGCGGCCGACCGGTCCGCCGCGGCGAGCTCACCGCGGCCCGCCCCCACCGCGTGCCCCGCCGAGGGCCGGGCCACCGTCAGACGGTGGGGCTGATCCGGCCCTCGGCCGCGGGCCACCGGTGCCAGGCACCTTCGGCCCGCCGCGGGCCAGCGGTGCCAGGCACCTTCGGCCCGCCGCGGGTCAGCGGTGCCTGGCACGTTCGGCCCGGCGAGCCGGGTGCTCTCGGGCGCCGGCGGCCAGTCGCCCACGGCGCGCCGGCCGGCCGCTCGGCGCGGCGACAGCACCCCGGGACGTCGGCGTCGGCGGTACAATGCCTACTCGCAGGATCGGATTTCCGCCTTGACCTCTCGCATCGACATATGTCCCGTCGCAGAGCTCCCGCCGGGCTCCTCACGGCGGGTGGAGACCGCCGAGTTCGACATCGGCGTCTTCAACTGCGACGGTGAGCTCCTCGCGATGGAGGACCGCTGCTCGCACGACGACAGCGTCCTGCTGGACGAGGGCGGCTTCGACGCCGCGAGCTGCACGATCGAGTGCCCGCGTCACGGCTCGATCTTCGACCTCCGGACTGGTCGGCCCACCACCCTGCCGGCGTACGAAGCGGTAGAGACCTTCCCCGTCCTCGTCGAGGACGGCGTCATCAAGCTCGAACTGGAGTAGCCCATGGCCACACCGCAGAAGATCCTCACGCCCGACGAGGCCTCGCTGAAGGACCTGGGCTCGGACTACACCGAGCGCTACGGGTTCCACGACGCCGAGAACTACCTCTACAAGGCCCCGAAGGGCCTGACCCGCGAGGTGGTCGAGAAGATCTCCGAGCTCAAGGACGAGCCGCAGTGGATGCGGGAGTTCCGCCTCAAGGCGCTCGACTACTTCGAGGCGCGCCCGATGCCGACGTGGGGCTCGCCCATGCTCGCCGAGGTCGACTTCGACGACATCCACTACTTCGTCCGCGCCTCCGACAAGGCCGAGCGCTCCTGGGACGACGTCCCGGAGGACGTCAAGCGCACCTTCGACCGCCTGGGCATCCCCGAGGCCGAGCGCAAGTTCCTCTCCGGCGTCGGCGCGCAGTACGAGTCCGAGGTCGTCTACCACCAGGTCAACGAGGAGCTCGAGAAGCTCGGCGTGATCTTCATGGACATGGACACCGCGCTGCGCGAGCACGGCGACCTCGTCAAGCAGTACCTCGGCACGATCATCCCGCCCAACGACAACAAGCTCGCGGCGCTGAACTCCGCGGTCTGGTCCGGCGGCTCGTTCGTCTACGTCCCGCCGGGGGTGAAGGTCGACCAGCCCCTGCAGGCCTACTTCCGGATCAACACCGAGAACATGGGCCAGTTCGAGCGGACGATCATCATCGCCGACGAGGGCTCCTACGTGCACTACGTGGAGGGCTGCACCGCCCCGACGTACTCGGGCGACTCCCTGCACTCCGCCGTGGTGGAGCTCATCGCCAAGCCCGGCGCGCGCATCCGCTACACGACGGTCCAGAACTGGTCGAACAACGTCTTCAACCTCGTGACCAAGCGGGCGGTGGCCGAGCGCGACGCGACCGTGGAGTGGGTCGACTGCAACCTCGGCTCCAAGCTCACGATGAAGTACCCGGCCGTCTACCTCACGGGCGAGCGGGCCCACGGCGAGATCCTCTCCATCGCCTTCGCGGGCGAGGGGCAGCACCAGGACGCGGGCGGCAAGATCGTGCACGCGGCGCCCAACACGACCTCGAACATCTTCGCGAAGTCGATCTCCAAGAACGGCGGGCGCTCCTCCTACCGCGGCCTGCTCGAGGTGGCCAAGGGCGCGCACGGCGCCAAGTCCAAGGTGGTCTGCGACGCGCTGCTGCTGGACGAGCACTCCCGCTCGGACACCTACCCGACGATCCGCATCGGCGAGGACGACGTGGACGTGGGCCACGAGGCCACCGTCTCCAAGGTCGGCGACGAGCAGCTCTTCTACCTCATGAGCCACGGGCTCAGCGAGGAGGAGGCCGGCAAGCTGATCGTCAACGGCTTCATCGAGCCGATCGTCAAGGAGCTGCCGATGGAGTACGCCATCGAGATGAACCGGCTGATCGAGCTGCAGATGGAAGGGTCGATCGGCTAGATGTCGCAGGCCCTCGCCCACGACGCGCGGCGCCAGGCGGCGGCCGCGCGGCTCTCCTCCGTCCCCGTCCCCGAGTTCAAGGGGAAGGCGGGCTGGGAGTTCACCCCGCTCGGCAAGCTCGACCTCGACGCGCTGCCCGCCGCGCCGTCCGGGAGCAGCGAGGGCGTCGAGCTGCTGCTCGACCCCGCGGGGGCGGTCGGGCCGTCGGCGGATCCCGCCGTCTCCGAGGGCCCGCTCGTCATGCCGCTGGCCGACGCGATCGAGCAGCACCCCGAGCTCGTCGGTGCGCACCTGGGGACCGTGGTCGACGCCGAGTCGGCCCTGGTGGTCCGCAACGACGCGCTCTGGACCGACGGGCTCTTCGTCTACGTGCCGCGCAACGTGCAGCTCGAGGCACCGGTGGTCATCGCCAACGTCCACGCCGAGACGGGCACCGCGCTCTACACGCGCACGCTCGTCGTGCTCGAGGAGGGCTCCGAGGCGGAGGTCTGGGACCAGACGCTCTCGGCGTCGGGGGAGACCGAGGGCCTCGTCAACGGCGTGGTCGAGCTCGTCGTGGGCCAGAACGCCCGGCTGCGCTACGTCGGCGGGCAGGACCTGAACGCCGCGACCTGGGTCTTCGGCACTCAGCGCGCCGTCGTGGAGCGCGACGGGCACCTCGACTGGGTGACGCTCGGGTTCGGCGGCAAGGACGGCAAGGTGTTCCTCGAGACGAAGCTCGCGGGGCCGGGCGCCCACGCGGCCGTGACCGGCGCCTACGCCACGCAAGGCCGCCAGCACGTCGACTTCGACACGCTGCAGGAGCACGCGGCGGTCGGCACCACCTCCGACCTCGCCTTCCGCGGGATCCTCGACGGCCGCTCCACCGCGGTCTGGCGCGGGATGATCCAGGTCGACGAGGGCGCGCAGCAGACCGACGCGTTCCAGGAGTGCCGCAACCTGCTGCTCTCCAAGCGGGCGCACGCCGACGCCATCCCCGGCCTGGAGATCCTGGCCGACGACGTCCGCTGCACGCACGCGGCGGCCATCGCCCAGATCGACCCCGAGCAGCTCTTCTACCTGAAGTCGCACGGGCTGCCCCAGGCCGGCGCTCACCGGCTGGTCGTCGAGGGCTTCCTCGGCGCGCTGCTCGAGCGCTTCTCCGAGGGCGCCGTGCGCGACGCGGTCGCCACCGCGCTCGACCGGCGCCTGCTCGAGGTGCTCGGCTGAGCGCCCCCCGGTGCCGCGCCCACGGCACCCGCCGCCCGCGCATCAACGGGGCCTGACCCCTCTGATGTGTTCGTGGCGATGAGCACGTGGCTGGAGCGGCAGGCGGCGCGGATCGCCGGGCGGGCCGAGCGGGAGCTCGAGGCGCTGGTCGCGGTCTCCTCCCCGTCCGGCGACGTGTCGGGCGGGGACGAGGCGGCGGCCGTGCTGACGGCGCTGCTTCCCGCGGCCGCGGAGCTCGAGCGCGTCCCCTGCTCCTCGCCCGGCCACGCGCAGGACGTGGTGGTGCGGCTCCGCGGATCCGGCTCGCGGCGGGTGCTCCTCGTCGGCCATCTGGACACCGTCGTCGCCCATCGCGCCCACCGGCGGCTGGCGCGGGAGGGCGAGCAGCTCGTGGGTTCTGGCGCGGTGGACATGAAGGGCGGCGACGTGCTCGCGGTGGGCGTGCTGCGGGCGCTCGCGAGCCGGACCGCGGACTTCGCCGAGGTCGCGCTGCTGCTCGTGATGGACGAGGAGTGGCGCCTCGGGGAGTTCGGCCACGCGCGGCGCTTCGCGGGCTGGGACGCCTGCCTCACCTTCGAGGCGGGGGAGCGGACGGCCGACGGCGGCGACGCGGTGGTGGTCAAGCGGAAGGCGGCCGGGACGCTCCGGATCGTCGCGACGGGCCAGAGCGCCCACTCGGGCTCCCAGCCCGACAAGGGCCGCAACGCGCTGCTCGCCCTCGCGGCTGCGGCGCAGGCGGTGGCCGCGTGCCATGCCCCCGACGGCCCGGACCGGCTCACGGCGGTCCCGACGGTGCTGCGGGCCGGGGACGCCTTCAACGTCGTGCCGGCTCACGGCGAGCTCACCTGCGACGTGCGCGCCGACCGCCTGGAGGCGTTCGACGCCGTGATGGCGGCCGTGCCCGCGGAGGTCGGCGGCGCGAGGCTCGAGGTGGAGAACCTGCGTCGCTGGCCGGGGATGGACGCACGCGCGGTGGTCGCGCCGGTCCTCGAGCGCGCGGGCGCGGCGCTCGGCCGGCCGCTGGCCGGCCACGCCCGGGGCGGCGCCTCCGACGCCTCTCACTTCGCCGCCGGCATCCCGCTCACCATCGACGGCCTCGGCCCGATCGGCGGCGGCGCGCACGCGCCGCACGAGTTCGTGTGGGCCTGGTCGCTGCGCAGCCGCGCGGAGGTCGCGCTCGCGGTCGTCGAGGCGGTCCTCGCGGGCTGAGCCGCGGCCGCCGCGCGAGGCGCGTGCGCGGACGTGCGTGGCGTGCGGCTTGGGGTTCGCGCGGCGGGAGCCTGCAGCGACAGGGCCGTTGCGGGCGCCCGACGACCGGTTCGGCCCTCTCGCGGCGGGAGCCTGCGGCGATGGGCCGTTGCGGCCGCCCGACGACCGGTTCGGCCCTCTCGCGGCGGGCGCTTGCAGCGACAGGGCCGTTGCCGGCCGCTCGGCGACCGGTTCGGCCCCCGCGCCGGCCGCCCACGGGCCGAGCCGCGCTTCCCCGCGGCGGTCGGACGGGCCGACGCAACGGAAAGGCGCATGACACGGACCGCGTCCGTGGTCGGTGTTCTGTAGCCTTCCGCCCCGTCGCAAGTCATCACTGCCGAATCGGCGTCCGTGCGCGGGCGCCGAGCGGGGGAACCACAGGTCCTCGAGGTGAACGGGGGCCGGGGGCGAATCACGGCGAGAAGCCGCGTAGGGCCACTCTTTCGGTCCGAGTCCGACAGCTAACCCCGCAGGCGCCCGAAAGAGCGAGGAACTGCGTTGCCCCTGAGGTTCAGTCGTACCAGGATGGGAGGTCTGGTGGTCGCCCTCGGGCTGACCGGGACCCTCGTCTCCCTCCCCGCCGCCGCCGAGGCGAAGGCCAAGGTCGCCGTCGGCCTCGGGGACCGCACGCTCCGCCTCGGCGCCTCCGGCCCCGACGTGCGAGCGCTCCAGAAGCTCCTGCGCCAGGTGGGCTTCGACATCAAGACGGTCGACGGTGCGTTCGGCGCCGACACGAAGCGGGCCGTCGCGCAGTTCCAGGCCGCCCGCAGCCTCGAGTCCTCCGGGACGGTCGGCAAGGCGACCGTCGCCGCGCTGCGCGAGGCGGCGATGGGCGGAGAGGCCCAGGGCCTCCAGGCCGGTGGCTTCGACGACACCGTCGGCGCGGGCAAGTCCCGCTCGCTCGGTGACCGCATCCCGGTCCGCAAGGGCATGAGCGGCCACGACGTCAAGGTGCTGCAGGACTTCCTCAAGCGCGTGGGCCAGCCCGTCGTGATCGACGGCGAGTTCGGCGCGAGCACCGTCGCGGCGGTCAAGCAGTTCGAGAAGGCCAACGCGCTCGACGTCGACGGCACCGTGGACGCGAACGACATCGCCGTCCTCCGGGGCCAGGCCGACGCCGGCAAGACCGCGACCGCGGCCCAGGCGCCGCTGCAGCTCGCGCCCGGGGACCGTGCCTCCGTGGGGCCCGACGGCCTCGCGGTGGCTCCGGCGAACGCGCCCGACGCCGTCAAGGCGATGATCGCCGCGGGCAACGTGATCGCCAAGACGCCCTACATCTACGGCGGCGGCCACGGCAAGTGGGTCGACAAGGGCTACGACTGCTCGGGATCGGTCTCCTACGCCTTCCACGCCGCGGGCATCCTCGACGCCAGCATGCCCTCCGGAGGCTTCATGGACTGGGGCGACGCGGGCCCGGGCCAGTGGGTCTCGATCTACGCCAACGAGGGCCACATCTTCGCGGTGATCGCGGGGCTGCGCTTCGACACCTCGGGCGCCAAGCAGGACGGCTCCCGCTGGCACGTGAGCACCCGGCCCACCAAGGGCTACGTCGTGCGCCATCCCGTCGGCCTGTAGCGCAGCTCGCGGGGGACGGCGGGGCGAGCGGCGGCGGGCGGCGGCGCGGCGGGCGGCGGGCCGCGGCGGGGGACGGCGCGGCGGCGGCGGAGGACGGCGGGCGGCGGACCGCGACGGGCGGAGCGCGCGCGGGCCCGGGCTACCGTGGCCGGGTGAGCACCCCAGACGTCCACCGTCCCTCCTCGAGCGACGAGGAGCTGCTCGGGGCGGAGCTCTCGTCGGTCGCGACGCAGGCCACCGACCCGGAGCGCGTGGCCCGCATGACGGCCGAGCTCGAGATGGGCTTCGCGCGGCTGCGGGGAACGGCCCGCGGCGTCTCGATCTTCGGCTCGGCGCGCATCCCCGAGGACCATCCCGACTACGCGCTGGCGCGGACGGTCGGGATGCGGCTCGGCGCAGCCGGCTTCACCGTGATCACCGGCGGCGGACCCGGCATCATGGAGGCGGGCAACCGCGGCTGCCAGGAGGCGGGCGGCCGGTCCGTCGGGCTGAACATCGAGCTCGAGCACGAGCAGCACGGCAACCCGTACCAGGACGTCGCGCTCGACTTCCACTACTTCTTCACCCGCAAGGTGATGTTCGTGCGCTACGCGAACGCCTTCGTGGTCTTCCCGGGCGGCTTCGGGACGCTCGACGAGCTCTTCGAGGCGCTCGTGCTCATCCAGACGCACAAGGTGCGCCACTTCCCGGTGCTGCTGGTCGGCTCGGGCTTCTGGAGCGGCCTGGTCGACTGGGTGCGCGAGCAGCTCGCCGCACGGGCGCTGATCTCCCCGGCCGACCTGGACCTCTTCCGGGTGACCGATGACGTGCAGGAGATCGTCGCGGTCTGCGCCCAGGCGGCGACCACGCAGGGCGCCTAGCCGCCGCGGGGCACGCGCGGGCGCGGCGGCGCGGTGCCCGGCCGGGGCTACTCCTCGGCGCCCGGGCGGCGGCGGTCGCGCTTGACCTGCCCCGTCCGCTTCTTCGCGTCGACCCGGCGGACCTTCGAGCCCTTCGTCGGGCGCGTCGGGCGGCGGGAGCGCTGGACGTGCAGCGCGCCGGCCAGCCGCTCGCGCAGCCGCTCGAGGGCGAGCTCGCGATTGCGCACCTGCGAGCGCGCGTCCTGCGCGACCGCCCGCACCACCGGGCCGAGCCGGGCGGCGACGCGCGCCTTCTGCTCGGCGGAGAGCGCCTCCGACGCGGCGACGTCGAAGCTCACCTCGATGCGCGAGGCGGTCACGTTGGCGTGCTGGCCGCCGGGTCCCGAGGAGCGGCTCGCGCGCACGACGACCTCCGCGAGCGGCACGGCGACGCTCCGGGTGACGCGCATCGGATCCTCCACGCGCCGGACCGTAGCGGCCGGCGCGCCTCAGGCCGCGGCCGGCGCCTGGTCCGGCGCGTCGGCCAGCGCGCCGTCGAGCGCGCGGGCGAGCTCGGCGGGGGCGAAGGGCTGCGTGAGGCGGGTGACGCGGCCCGGGAGGCCGGAGACCGGCACGGGCACCGCGGAGACGGCGACGAGCGCGGTCTCGGGGCAGTGGCGCCGCGCGCGCCGCGCGAGCGTGACGCCGTGGGCGGAGCTCGGCTCGAAGATGAGCGCGTCGGCCGCGATGAGCTGGTGCTCGGGCACGACCTCGTGACCCAGGCGCACGACCAGGAGCTCGAGGAGCTCGCGGGTCTCCGCCACGGGTTCGGAGATGCACACACGGGCCATGGACACAATGTGCCGCACCCAGGGCGTGTCCGACGCCTGGGGCTGGTATGAAGTGCGTATGAACGCCGCCCGGATCCTGGTGGTCGACGACGACCCGGACGTGCGCGGGCTGGTCCGGGAGCTCCTGGAGCGCTCGGGCGCGGTGGTGCGGGAGGCCCGTGACGGGCGCGAGGCGCTCCGGCTGCTCTACGACGTCCGCCCCGAGCTCATCGTCCTCGACGTCACGATGCCCGACCTCGACGGCTGGAGCACGCTGGAGCGCATCCGGGACATGACCGAGGTCCCCGTGCTGATGCTCACCGCGCGCGGAGGCGAGCTCGAGAAGGTCCGCGGGCTCAAGGGCGGCGCCGACGACTACGTGACCAAGCCGTTCGGCCGCCAGGAGCTCCTGGCCCGCTGCGACGCGCTCCTGCGCCGCCACGCGCGAGCCACGGGCGGCCGCGAGCCGACGGTCCGCGAGTCCTACGCCGACGAGGTGGTGGTGCTCGACGTCGCGAACGCCAGCGTCACCGTGCTCGGCGCGCCCGTGTCGCTCACCCCGCTCGAGTTCCGGCTGCTGCTGGCCTTCGTCCGCCATCCGAACCAGGTGCTCGGGCGCGAGCAGATCCTGCAGCTGGTGTGGGGGGACGTCGCCGCGGTGGCCCCGGAGCAGGTGAAGCTCTACGTGGGCTACCTGCGGCGCAAGCTCGACGGCGCCGGGGCCTCGCCGATCGAGACGGTGCGCGGCTTCGGCTACCGCTACGTCGCGGCCTGACCCAGCAGCTCGGCGACGCGGCCGGCCAGCTCCCGCGGGCTGAACGGCTTGCGCACATAGGCCGTCGCCCCGGCCGCGAGCGCCGCGGCGACGTCCGTGGGCTGCACCGCGGCGGTGAGGACGAGCACGGGCAGCGCGCAGGTCGGCGGGTGGTCGCGGAGCCGCCGGGTGAGCGCGAGCCCGTCGAGGCGCGGCATCGCGACGTCGAGCACCGCGAGGTCCGGCACCGCCTCCAGCACGAGGCTCCAGGCCGCCTCGCCGTCGCCCGCGCTCACGACCTCGTGGCCCGCCATCTCGAGCCGCAGGCGGACCAGGCCCACGATGTCCGGGTCGTCGTCGGCGACCAGGACGCGGCTCACGCGGCCGCCTCCGCCGTGCACGGCAGCCGGACGCGGACCGCGGTGCCCTCGCCCTCGACGCTCTCGACGGTGATCTCGCCCGCGTGGGCCTCCACGATCGTCTTGCAGATCGCGAGCCCGAGCCCCGCACCCTGGACGGCGCCCGTGGTGGCGGTCGAGGAGCGGAAGAACCGCTCGAAGAGGTGCTCGATCTCGCCCTGCGGGATGCCCACCCCGTCGTCGCGCACGCCGACCACCGCGCCGCCGTCGCCGTCCGGCGCCAGCGAGACGACCACCTCGCCGTACTCCGGGGTGAACTTCAGCGCGTTGGAGAGCAGGTTGTCCACGAGCTGGCCGACGCGGTCGCGGTCCCCGTCGATCGGCGCGACCGCGGTGGCCTCCAGGCGCAGCTGCACCGCCGCGCGCTCCGCGGCGGGGCGCGCCGCCTCCACCGAGTCGGCCACCACCTGCCGGAGGTCCAGCCGGCCCCGCTCCAGGCTGAGCCGCCCGGCCTCCACCTGCGCGACGAAGAGCATGTCGCCGACCAGCCGCAGCAGCCGCTTGGCGTTCCGGTCGACGACCTCGAGGAAGCGATTGGCGTCCGGGGTGAGCTGCTCGGCCTCGTCGCGGACGAGCTCCAGGTAGCCGATGATCGAGGTCAGCGGCGTGCGCAGCTCGTGGGAGACCAGGGCGAAGAACTCGTCCTTGAGCCGCTCGCTCTCCCGCTCTGCGGTGACGTCGCGCAGCACCACGAGGCGGCCCATCAGCTCGCCGGTCTCGTCGCGGACCGGGCCCGAGAAGTGGGAGTAGGTCCGCTCGCCCAGCACGATGGTCCCGCGCTGCTCGCCGTCGACCTGCTCGCCCGTCGCCGCCTCGAAGCCGGGAAGGTGCCACACCGCCGCCATCGCGGCGTTGTGCACCAGCAGCCCGCCGTCCGGGCCGAGCAGCCCGACCGGATCCGGCGTCGCGTCGAGCACCGCCCGGTTGACGCGGGCGGCACGCAGGGCGGAGCGGAAGGAGACGGCGTTGGAGAGGGCGACGGCGGCCTGCTCGGCCAGCCGGGCGAGCGTGTCGCGCTCGTCGGCGCCGAAGCCGGGCGGCGCGGTGCGCTCGAGGGAGAGCAGCCCGAGGACCCGGCCCCCCAGCACCAGCGGCAGGTGCAGCTCGGCGACCGGCTCCTCGATCAGGACGGGCGCCTGGCCGGCGATGGCCCGGCCCGCCGGGGAGCTGCCGGGGCGCTGCACGGCCGGGCGCTCGCGCCCGTCGGCCCCGAGCACCGCCTCGAGCACGAGCTGCCGGCGGTCCTCCGCGTCCACGGCCCAGAGGGCCCCGTGCTCGGCGCCCGCGACCGCGGCGAGCTCGGCCAGGGCGACCGACGCGAGCTCGGAGAGGTCCCGCGCCGCGGCGAGCCGCTCGCCGGAGCGGTGCACGACCTCGATGCGGCGCTTCTCGGCGGCCAGGGCGGCGAGCTCCGCCTCGCTGCGGGCGGGCGCGGCGGGCGGCGCGGACGGCACGGCCTCGGGCGTGCGGCGGGACGCGCCGGGGCGCCCTCGCACGAGGTAGCCGGCGAGCGCGCCGGCGGCGACGCCCAGGACGGTGGTCGCGTTGCGGTCCATACGTGCCCGCACGCTACGCCACGCGGGCGCTCCGCAGGGCGGGGCCGCCGCGCGCGGGCGGGACTACGCTCCCGGCATGAGCGCGAACCTCGCCACGATCCTGACCGACAGCGCCGCGGCCCACCCGGAGCACCCGGCGCTCAAGCTCGACGACGTGGTGGTCCCCTACGCGGCGCTCGACGAGGCGAGCGCGCGGGTGGCGGGGCTGCTGGGCACGCTGGGGGTGGAGCCGGGGGACCGCGTCGGCGTCATGCTCCCGAACGTCCCGTACTTCCCGATCGCCTACTACGGCGTGCTGCGCGCGGGCGGGGTGGTGGTGCCGATGAACGTCCTGCTCAAGGCGCGGGAGACGGGCTTCTACCTGAAGGACCCGGGTGCCAAGGCGGTCATCGCCTGGGCCGACTTCGGCGAGGCCGCGCAGGCGGGCGCCGAGGAGGCCGGCGCGGCCTGCGTGCTCGTCGCCCCGGGGGAGTTCGAGCAGCGGCTGGGCGAGCACGAGCCGCAGCGCCGGGTCGCCACGCGCGCCGAGGGGGACACCGCGGTGATCCTCTACACCTCCGGCACGACCGGGACGCCGAAGGGCGCCGAGCTCACGCACGCGAGCATGCGCCGCAACGCCGAGATCTCCCGTGAGCTCTTCGACGTGGGGGAGGCGGCCATGACGCTCGGGGCGCTCCCGCTCTTCCACTCCTTCGGGCAGACCTGCGGCCTGAACGCGACGATGCTGGCCGGTGGCTGCCTGACGCTCATCCCGCGCTTCGACCCGGAGAAGGCGCTCGCGATCATCGCGCGCGACCGGGTCAACGTCTTCGAGGGCGTCCCGACGATGTTCGGCGCCATGCTCCACGCCGCCGGCGCGGACGACGCCGACACGAGCAGCCTGAAGATCTGCGCGTCGGGCGGGTCGGCCATGCCCGTCGAGGTGATGCGCGCCTTCGAGGAGAAGTTCGGCTGCACGGTGCTCGAGGGCTACGGGCTCTCGGAGACCTCGCCGGTCGCCTCCTTCAACCACCCCGACCGCCCCAACAAGCCGGGCTCGATCGGCACGCCGATCCGCGGCGTCGAGATGCGGCTGCTCGACGAGGACGGCGCCGAGGTCCCGCCCGGCGAGGTCGGGGAGATCGTCATCAAGGGCCACAACGTCATGCGCGGCTACTGGGGGCGCGACGACGCGACGGCCGAGGCGGTCAAGGACGGCTGGTTCCACACCGGCGACCTGGCCAGGGTCGACGAGGACGGCTACTTCTTCATCGTCGACCGCAAGAAGGACATGATCATCCGGGGCGGCTACAACGTCTACCCGCGCGAGATCGAGGAGGTGCTCTACGAGCACCCGGCGGTGCGCGAGGCCGCGGTCGTGGCGATGGCGCACCCCGAGCTCGGCGAGGAGGTCGGCGCGGCGGTCGTGCTCAAGGAGGACGGTGAGGCGACGGTGGAGGAGCTGCAGGCCTACGTGAAGGAGGCCGTCGCGGCGTACAAGTACCCTCGGCGCGTGTGGCTCGTCGACGAGCTGCCGAAGGGGCCGACCGGGAAGATCCTGAAGCGGGAGATCGAGGTCCCGAGCTGACCGCGGAGGAGGTCGTGGCGGCGTGGCCGGCGGCGCGCCGCGGCGCCGCGCGCCGGCTCGACGCGCTCGTGCGCGCGACGGTGCCGGAGCTCGAGGCCCACGTGCGCGACGGCCTGCTCGCCTACGGGCCCTACCGCTTCGCCTACCGGTCGGGCCGCAGCGGCGAGGGGGCGCGGGTGGCGATCGGCGCCTCCACGCGCCAGGTCAGCCTCCACGTGATGGCGCTGAGCGGGCCCGACGAGCACGTCGTCGAGCGCTTCGCCGGCCGCCTGGGCCCGGCCGCGCGCGTCGGGCGCACCACGGTGCAGTTCACGCGCTTCGAGCAGCTCGACCTGGAGCAGCTGCGCGCGCTGCTGCGCGCCGCGGCGGAGCTCCCGCCGCCCGGGCTGCTCGGCGACGGGTGAGCCGCGAGCCGGAGCGTGGGCGCCCGCGGGCCGCCCTACCCCGCGGAGCGGGCCGGGAGGCGAGGCTCGACGCGCGCTGGGCCCGGGCGCCGGGCGGCCGCCGTCGCGTCGGCGCCGAGCACCGCGAGCGCGGACCACACCAGCCCGAAGCCGACCCAGCGGCTGAGCGGCAGCCCCTCGCCCACCACGAGCCAGCCGATGAGGAACTGGAGCGTGGGGGTGAGGTACTGGAGCAGGCCGACCGTCGTGAGCGGCACCCGGGTGACGCAGGCGGCGAAGAGCAGCAGCGGCAGCGCCGTGATCGGCCCCGCCGCGACCAGCAGCGCCGCGTGGCCGGCGCCGTGGTGCACGAAGGTCGGGTGGCCCACCGCCCCGAGCAGCGCGAGGTACAGCGCGGCGGGCAGGAGCAGCACGAGGGTCTCGACCGCGAGGCCCTCGGCGGCGCCGGCGCCCGCGAGCTTCTTGACCAGGCCGTAGGAGCCGAAGGTGGCGGCCAGCACCAGGGCGATCCACGGCACGCCGCCGTAGTCCACGGCGAGCACCACGACGGCGAGGGTGCCGAGCGCCAGGGCGACCGCCTGGGTGCGGCGCAGCCGCTCGCCGAGCAGCAGGACCCCGAAGGCGACGCTCACGAGCGGCGTGACGAAGTAGCCGAGCGCGGCTTCGAGCACGCGGTCGGCGCTCACGGCGTAGATGTAGACGCCCCAGTTGACGGCGATCAGCACGGCGGCGAGGGCCAGCAGCCGGCGCAGGCGCGGGGCGGCGACGGTCGCGCGGAGCGCGCGGAGCCGGCGGGTGGCCCCCAGCAGGGCCAGCACGATCACGACCGACCAGAGGATCCGGTACGCGAGCACCTCGAGCGGACCCGCCGGATCGAGCTGCTCGAAGTAGAGGGGGAAGAGTCCCCAGAGGCCGTAGGCCCCGATTCCGAAGAGGACGCCGCTGCGCACGCCCCCCAGCCAAGCAGGCCGGCCGGCGTCTGCGGCACGAGCCTCCTCGGGCGCGGCGCCATGATGGGCCGATGGCCGACATCACCGAGCACGGGGCGCCGCCCGGCGACGCCCGGGCGCCCGCCGCGCCGCTGCGGGCGCCGGACCCGACCCCCGCCCCGCGGCGCTCGCCCGCCGAGGAGGCGCGCACCCTGGTCGCCGGGACCACCCAGGGCGTGGTCGCGAGCCTGGACGCCACGGGTGCGCCCTGGGGCTCGGTGGTGACCTTCGGTGCGCTGGCCGACGGGGCTCCCGTGCTGCTCGTCTCGCTCATGGCCGAGCACACGCGCAACCTGCTCGCCGACCCGCGGGCGAGCCTCGTGGTCGCCGAGCCGCCCAGGGCGGGCAACCCGCTCGACCGCGGTCGGGTCACGCTCGCGGGCCGGATGAGCGAGCCCGCGGGCGCGGCGCGCGAGGCGGCGCGCGCGGCGCACCTCGCCGCGCTGCCGAGCGCCGCCCTCTACGTCGACTTCGACGACTTCCGGCTGCTGCGGCTCGTGGTGGAGCGGGTGCGCTGGGTCGGCGGGTACGGCCGCATGGACTCCGTGGACGCCGCGGCCTACGCGGCGGCCGCCCCCGACCCGGTGGCCCGCCAGGCCGCCGACGCGGTCGCCCATCTCAACGAGGACCACGCCGACGCGCTGCTCGAGGTCGGGCGGACCCTGGCCGGCCATCCCGACGCCACGAGCGCGCGCTGCGAGGCGGTCGACCGCCACGGGCTCGACCTCGTGCTGCAGACGCCGCGGGGCCGCGCCCCGGCCCGGGTCGGCTGGGGCGCGCCGCTGAGCGCCCCCGAGGCGCTCCGGGGCGCGGCGGTGGCGCTCCTCGCCCGGGCTCGCGCCGCACCGACGCCGTAGGTCGACGGCGGTCAGCCCGCCCGCCGCATCAAAGGGGTCTGACCCCTTTCATGCGTTGGTGCGGTGTGCCACGAGGCTGCGGCGAGCGGCCACGGCGAGCTTGCGCCGCCGGGAGACCACCGCGCGGCCGGGCTGGGCGCCGTAGCCGTCGCGCTCGATCTGGCGGAGGATCTCGCGGTACATCGCGGCGGCGGCGCGAATCGCCCGGCCTCCCGAGCGGAGCAGCACGATGCCCGCGATCCCCTCGTCGTAGAGCGCGTCAGCGCGGGCGATCTGGTCCTTGAGCAGCAGCTCGCGCCGGCCCGGCTCGGGGGAGCCGAAGCGCCCGACGGTCTCCGCGGCCAGGTAGACGCGGCCGTTGCCCCGGTCCTCGTCGATGTCCCGCAGGATGTTCGTGCGCTGCATGGCCATCCCGAGCGCGGCGGCGGCGCGCCGGGCGGCCGCGGGCTCGCCGTCGGTCCCGAGCACCGCCGCCATGACCACCCCGACCGTGCCGGCCACCCGGTAGCAGTAGGTGTCGAGCTCCTCCTCCGAGCGCAGGGGCGCGAAGTCGAGGTCGGAGCGCATGCCCGCGCAGAAGTCGCGCAGCGCGTCGCGGGGGAGCGGGTGCCGCGTCGCGAGGTCCGCCAGGATCCGCGCCTCGATCGTGGTCGCGGCCCCGCCGCGGCACCAGGCCTCGACGGCGGCGACGCGGGCGGCCGCGGCCGGCTCCTGCTCGTCCACGAGGTCGTCGAGCGTGCGGA
Organism: uncultured Solirubrobacteraceae bacterium; assembly: GCA_964236905.1. Taxonomy (GTDB): domain Bacteria; phylum Actinomycetota; class Thermoleophilia; order Solirubrobacterales; family Solirubrobacteraceae; genus Paraconexibacter. The sequence goes on from CAXSFZ010000008.1 coordinate 88,669, forward strand.
AGACGAGGTAGAGCAGGTAGACGTCGTCGCGCACCTCGCGCGGCAGCAGCCGCACGGCGAGGGCGAAGGTCCGCGCCACCGTGCGCGTCGTGCGGCGCGCCTCGCTCAGCAGCTCCTTCTCACGCGCGAGCAGCACGCGCCCCTCCGTGCGTCCCGGCGCCCCGGCCCAGATCCTCGCCGACCAGCCCCGCGGTGACCTCCGCGCCGAGCAGCACCCCGGGGATGCCCGCGCCCGGGTGCGTGCCGCCGCCGACCCGGTAGAGCCCGCGGACCCGCTTGTCGCGGTTGGGGGGGCGCAGGGAGGCCGACTGGTGGAGGGTCGGCTCCATCGCCCAGGCGTTCCCGTCCAGCGCGCCGTAGCGGTCGCGGAAGTCGGCCGGGGTCATGCGGTGCTCGACGCGCACGCTCGCGCCCAGGCCCTCGAGGCCGAAGGTCTCCTCGAGGTCGGCGACCAGGGCGTCGCGCAGCCGGTCGGACTCCCGCGCCCAGTCCGTGCCCGAGCGCAGGTTCGGCACCGGGAGCAGGAAGCAGAGCGAGTCGCCGTCGTCGGGGGCCATCGCGGCTTCCGTGCGGTTCGGCGCGTGCACGTAGGTCGAGAAGTTCGCGGGCAGCTCGCGCCCGCCGGTCACCGCCTTGATGAAGCGCTTGTAGCCGTGGCCGACGAGCAGCGTGTGGTGGCCGAGCTTCGGGAACTGGCCCTGGGTCCCGAGGTAGAGCAGGAACGCCGACATCGAGGGCTTGAGCGGCCGTCGCGGCTTCGGGGTGCCGAGCATCTCGTGAACGCGCATGGCGTCGGCGTTGGTGACCACCGCGTCGGCGGCGATCCGCTGCCCGCCCACGGTCACCACCCCGGTCACCCTCCCCTGGACGGTCTCGATGCGCGCCACGCCGTCCCCGCAGCGCACGTCGAGCGCCCGGGCCATCGCCGTGATGATCGCGTACACGCCGCCGTCGGCGTACCAGACGCCGTCCAGGAACTGGAGGTAGACGAGCGCGCCGTAGATCGCGGGCACCCGGAACGGGTCGCCCCCGATGAAGAGCGAGTGGAAGGAGAACGCCTCCCGGATCCGCGGGTCGGCGAAGTGGCGGCTCGTGGCGTAGTGCAACGGCAGCGCCGCGCCGAGCTTCACCATCTTCGGCGTGAAGCGCAGGAGCTGGGGGATCGAGTCGAACCGCTGGCGCCCGGCGGCGAGGATGCCGTCGGCGTAGATCGGCTCCATGGCGGCCATGTACTCCGGGAAGGCCGCGGCGTCGCGCGCGGAGAACTTCGCGATCTCCGCCTGCATCCCCGCGCGGTCGCGGACGAAGTCCAGGTGGCGCTCCTCCCCCGCCCAGAAGATCCGGTAGAACGGGTCGAGCTCGCGCAGGGTCACCTCGCGGCGGAAGTCCAGGCCGCCGGCGGCGAAGACCTCCTCGAGCACCCAGGGCATCGTCACGAGCGACGGCCCGGTGTCCCAGGTGAAGCCGCCGTCCTTGATCTGGGAGGCGCGCCCGCCGGGCTGCTCGCGCTGCTCCACCACGGTGACCTCGTGGCCCATCCCCTGCAGGCGCAGCGCGGTGCCGAGCCCGCCGAGGCCCGCGCCGATGACGACGACGCGGCTCACGCCAGGTGCTCCGGCCCGAGCCGGGCGGTGCCGGCCGCGCCGGCGGCCCAGGTCGCGATCCGCAGTTGGCGGATCGTGGCCTCCACCGCGGCGGAGGCCTGGCCGGCCTGGGCGGCGAGCAGGAACGGGCGGGCCAGGCCGGCCGCCACGGCCCCGAGCGCCAGGCACATCGCCGCCTCGACGCCGTCGCGGACGCCCCCGCTGGCGATGACCGGCAGGCCGCCGGCGGCGGCGACCGCGCCGCGCACCGCGTCGGCCGTCGGGACGCCCCAGTCGGCGAACGCGGCGGCCACCGCGGCGGCGCGGGGGTCGCGCCGGCCCTCGATCGTCGCCCAGTTCGTGCCGCCCGCGCCCGCGACGTCGACCGCGGCGACGCCCGCCGCCCGCAGCAGCGCGACGTCGGCGCCGTCCATCCCGAACCCCACCTCCTTGACCACCACCGGCAGGGGCGCCAGCGCGGCCACCACGGCGGCGATGCGCTCGCCCACCCCGGCGAAGGCGGGTGTGCCCTCGGGCTGCACCGCCTCCTGGATCGGGTTCAGGTGGATGCTGAGGCCGTCCGCGTCGAGCAGCTCGACGAGCCGCGCGGCGCGGGCGGGGGAGAGCTGCGCGGCGCCGAGGTTGGCCAGCAGCAGCGGCGGGCGCGCGCCGGAGCGGTAGGTGCGCAGCAGATCGGGGTCGTCGAGCAGCGGGCGGCCGGAGCCGAGCGTCAGCGCGACGCCGTGCTCGCTCGCGGCGCGGGCGAGCTCGCGGTTGACCGCCTCGGCCTCCGCGGTGCCGCCCGTCATGGCCGACACGAAGATCGGCGCCTCCAGGCGCGCCCCGAGCAGCTGCGTGGCGAGCTCGACGTCGGCCAGGTCGCGCTCGGGCAGCGCGCGGTGCCGCAGGCGCAGGCGCTCCAGGCCGGTCGTCGCGGCTCCCAGGACCCCGGGCTCGGCGGCGATCCGCAGGTGGTCGGCCTTGCGGTCAGGGAGGGCGGCGGGATCGGGCATGCCTGGGGGGTACGAGCGGCGACGGGCCAGGGAGCACGCGCAGCGCGCTCGGAGGTCCGCGTGCTGCCCGGAGCCCGCGGCGCGCTCCCGCCGGCCCGGCTCCCCAGGGCGGCTCAGAGCGGCAGGGGCAGCCCGGCGAGCTCGCCGTGCCGCTCCAGCGCATCCCGGTCGGCGAGCTGGGCGGTCCGGGTCAGCAGCACGCTCACCGGGAGCGCCACGAGCGAGAGGAGCGTCCACAGGGCCAGGACGACGAGCGCGGTGAGGAGCATGCCCGTTCCATCGTCGGGGCGGCCCGGCGACTCCAGCTCCCGGGCCGCGCCCCGGACGGACGTCCGGCGCCGTGGGGTGTGGGGACACGCTGGCGAGCCTACGCCGAGCGCCTAGGATCGCGGGGTGGTCGCCCGATCGCTGCTGCTCTTCGTCCTGGCCGCGGTGGCCGAGATCGGCGGCGCCTACCTGATGTGGATCGGGCTGCGCGAGGGCCGCGGGGCCTGGACGGCGGTGCTCGGCGGCGTGGCGCTCGCGGGCTACGGGGTCATCGCGAGCCTCCAGCCCCAGGACGAGTTCGGCCGGGTGCTCGCGGCCTACGGCGGCGTCTTCATCGTCGGCTCGCTCTGCTGGGGCATGGCGCTCGACGGCTTCCGGCCCGACCGCTACGACCTCGGCGGCGCCGCCCTGGCCCTCGCGGGGGTCGCGGTGATCATGTACGCGCCGCGCTGAGCGCGCGCCGCGCCGCCCGGCGCGGGCCTCCTAGCCCGGCTCCGCCGGCTGCAGGCTCGCGGTCCACTTCTCCTCGATGCGCCCGAAGCGCCACACCGCGAGGGCGAGCGCCCAGGTCGCCACGAAGAGGGCCACGATGACGTAGCCGATCACGTTGAAGTCCAGCGCGCCGAGCCAGCTCCAGAACCCGCCGGTGATCTCGAGCCGGTCCGCGAGCACCTGGAGGAGCTCGATCGTCCCGATGAGCAGTGCGACCACCACCGAGAGCCCCGTCACGGTGATGTTGTAGAAGACCTTGCGCACCGGCTTGGAGAACGCCCAGCCGTAGGCGAAGTTCATGAACGCGCCGTCCAGCGTGTCGAGCAGCGACATCCCCGCGGCGAAGAGGAGCGGCAGGCAGAGGATCGCGTAGAAGGGCAGCCCGCCGGTGGCGGCGGCGCCGGCCGTGCCAGCAGCGCGATCTCGGTGGCGGTGTCGAAGCCGAGCCCGAACAGCAGGCCCAGCGGGTACATGTGCCACGGCTTGGTGACCGCGCGCGTCGCGCGGCCGAGGAAGCGGTTCAGGAAGCCGCGGGAGTCGAGCTGCTCCTCCAGGCGCTGCTCGTCGAAGTCCCCCCGGCGCATCCGGCGGAAGACCTTCACGATGCTCCAGAGCACCACGAGGTTGAGGAGCCCGACGGCGAGCAGGAACGTCCCGGAGACGAGCGGCCCGACGATGCCGGTCGCGGTGTGCAGCCAGGAGCCGTCGTCGGCGACGTCGCCGCTCAGCCCGCGGACGCCCAGGCCGAGCAGCGCGGCGAGCGCGAAGACGATCGTCGAGTGCCCGAGCGAGAAGAAGAAGCCGACGCTGAGCGGGCGCTGGCCCTCCGTCATGAGCTTGCGGGTGGTGTTGTCGATCGCGCCGATGTGGTCGGCGTCGAAGGCGTGGCGCAGCCCCAGGGTGTAGGCGGTGATCCCGACGCCGATCCCGAAGAGCCCCGAGCCGCCGCCGAGGTCGAGGTCCCTGGGGGCGACCATCGCGATCAGGAGGAAGAAGCCGACGGCGTGCAGCGCGCCGATGGCCAGCGCCAGGACGCCCGCCCGGCGCCACTCCGCCGGCGTCAGCGCCCCCGCGATCCGCCGCATCCGTCCGATCCCGCCCGCCCCGGCCGCCACCCTGCTCACGCGCGTCCCCTCCCGTCGGTGCCGTCGGGTGGACGGCGCCGGGCGACGCTACCTGCGGGCCGGTCGCTGTTGCAAGCGCTTCCCGCCAAGGCCCTCGCGGCCGCCGCGCCCGGCCCGCGGCGTAGGCTGGCGGCATGACCCGCGCCGTGCACGCCGACGCGCTGGCCTTCGCCGACGTCGAGGACGTCGCCGCCGCGCTGCGTCGCGCGGGCAGCCGCTTCTCGGCCGGGCGCCGCACCGTGCTCGAGCGCCTCTTCGCGGCGGGCACGCCGACCTCGGCCGAGGCGCTCGCCGCCGGCCGCCCGGCGCTCGAGCTCTCGACGGTCTACCGCGCGCTGGAGACCTTCGAGCACCTCGGCGTGGTGCGCCACGTGCACCTCGGCCACGGGCCGGGGCTCTACGTGCTGGCCGGGACCGAGCGGGAGTACCTCGTCTGCGAGCGCTGCGACGAGGTCCGCGCCGTCGAGCCGCAGGAGCTCGCGGCGGTCCGGGAGCTGATCGCCGAGCGCTTCGGCTACCAGGCCCGCTTCGGCCACTTCCCGATCGCCGGGCTCTGCCCTGCCTGCGCTTGCGGCGCTCCGGCGCCCGGGCCCGCTTGACCCGGGCGAGCGGGCAGGCGTACGGTGGCGCTCCAACCGGTGAGGGGGAGCGGAGATGTGCCTGGCGATTCCAGGGCAGGTGGTCGAGGTGCTCGACCTCGAGGCGCGCACCGCCCTCGTCGACGTCGCCGGGGTCCGGCGGTCGGTCGACGTCGGGCTGCTCGACGAGGCCGGCGTGGGCGACTGGGTGCTCGTGCACGTCGGCTTCGCGCTCTCGCGCATCGACGAGGAGGAGGCCCAGGCCGCCCTCGGGCTGCTCGAGGCGATGGGCGAGGAGTTCGAGGCCGAGCTCGAGGAGCTCAAGGGGAGCGTGGGCGCATGAGCCCCGACATGGCCCGCGACCTCGAGCACCACTGCATCACCTGCTCTGACGAGGGCTGCGAGATGGAGGTCCTGCGGGTGGACGGGGAGCGGATGCTCGCCCTGTGCGCGCAGGGCGACGGGCGGCACAGCTCCGTCGAGATCGCCCTGGTGGACGGCGTCGTGGCCGGCGACGTCCTGCTCGTGCACGCGGGGACGGCGCTGACGCGGGTCCGCGCCGCGTCCGAGGCCGCCGCGTGAGGTTCGTCGACGAGTTCCGCGACCCCGAGCTCGGCCGGACGCTCGCCCAGAGCATCCTCGGGCTGGTCGAGCCGGGCCGCCACTACAAGCTCATGGAGGTCTGCGGCGGCCACACCCACTCGATCTACAAGTACGGGATCGAGGACCTGCTCCCGGAGAACGTCGAGCTGGTGCACGGCCCGGGCTGCCCGGTCTGCGTGATCCCGATGGGCCGCGTGGACGACGCGATCGCGATGGCCCACGAGCCCGGGGTGATCTTCACCTGCTTCGGCGACATGATGCGCGTCCCCGGCTCGCGGGGCACGCTGCTGGAGGCCAAGGCGGCGGGCGCCGACATCCGGATGGTCTACTCGCCGCTCGACGCGCTGCGGCTGGCCCGCTCGCACCCCGAGCGCCAGGTCGTCTTCCTCGCCATCGGCTTCGAGACCACGGCGCCCTCGACGGCGCTCACGCTCCTGCGGGCGCGCGCCGAGGGCCTCGAGAACTTCTCGGTCTTCTCGAACCACGTGACGATCGTGCCGCCGCTGCGCGCGCTGATGGAGTCGCCCGACCTCCGGCTCGACGGCTTCGTCGGCCCGGGCCACGTCTCGACCGTGGTCGGCGCGCAGCCCTTCGAGTTCATCCCGGCCGAGTACGGCAAGCCCGTGGTGGTGAGCGGCTTCGAGCCCGTCGATGTCCTGCAGTCGGTGCTCATGCTCCTGCGGCAGCTGCAGGAGGGGCGCGCGGAGGTGGAGAACCAGTACAAGCGCGTCGTCCCGTGGGAGGGCAACCCGAACGCGCTGCGGGTGCTGGCCGAGGTCTTCGCGGTGCGGCCCCACTTCGAGTGGCGCGGGCTCGGCTTCATCTCGCACTCCGGGCTGCGGCTGAACGCGGACTTCGCGGCCTGGGACGCCGAGGAGCGCTTCCCGGTGCCCGGGGTGCGGGTCGCCGATCCCAAGGCCTGCCAGTGCGGCGAGGTGCTCAAAGGCGTCATCAAGCCGTTCGAGTGCAAGGTCTTCGGGACGGCCTGCACGCCCGAGCGGCCGATCGGCACCTGCATGGTCTCCTCCGAGGGCGCCTGCGCGGCCTACTACAACTACGGGCGCTTCGCGCGCGACCGGGAGCTCGTGTAGTGGACGTGGGGTCGGCGCCCGACCGCCAGGCCGAGGTCTCCCGGCGCGAGGAGCGGATCCTCGGGATCATCGAGACCACGCGGGCCAAGCCGAACCGGTTCCGCGACGAGCGCATCACCATGGCCCACGGCGCGGGCGGGAAGGCCACGGCCGGGCTGGTCGAGGGGCTGCTCGTCCCCGCCTTCGCCTCGCCCGCGCTCGACGCCCTGGCCGACGCGGGGACCGTCGTGGTCGACGACGTCGGCCTCGCGCTCTCCGCCGACTCCTTCGTGGTCAAGCCGCTGCGCTTCCCGGGTGGGTCGATCGGCGAGCTCGCGGTCAACGGCACGGTCAACGACCTGGCGATGGCGGGGGCGCGGCCCCTGGCGCTGACCCTCTCGATGATCCTCGAGGAGGGCCTGGGGAGCGAGGTGCTCCGGGGGGAGGTCGAGGCGGTGGCGGCGGCCGCGCGCGCGGCGGGCGTGCAGGTCGTCGGGGGCGACACGAAGGTCGTCGAGCGCGGCGCCTGCGATCAGATGTACCTCTGCACCACCGGCCTCGGGCAGCTCGATCCGCGCGCGCGGCTCTCGCCCGCCGCGCTGCGGCCCGGTGACCGGATCCTGCTCTCGGGCCGCATCGGGGAGCACGGGACGGCGATCATGCTCGCCCGCGGCGAGTTCGACCTCGGGGGGAGCGTCGAGTCCGACACCCGGCCGCTGTGGCCGGCGGTGGACGCCCTGCTCGGCGCGGTCGGCGGCGAGCTGCGCTGCCTGCGGGACGCCACCCGCGGCGGGGTGGCCTCCGTGCTCAACGAGCTCGCGCGGGCCTCGGGGGTCGCGATGCTCGTGCAGGAGGCCGCCGTGCCGGTCTCGGCGATGGTGAGCGGCGCCGCCGAGCTGCTCGGCATCGACCCCATGCACGTGGCCAACGAGGGCCAGTTCGTCACGGTGGTCGCCCCGGAGGCGGCGGACGCCGCCCTCGCGGCGCTCCGTGCGGTCCCCGGCTTCGCCGAGGCGGTGGAGGTCGGCGAGGTGCGCACCTCGCCCGAGGGGCTCGTGCTGGTCGCGACCGCGTTCGGTGGCACGCGGGTGATGGACCAGCTCGTCGGGGATCCGCTGCCGCGGATCTGCTGAGCGCGTGGCCGCGGCGCCGCCGGGGCGGGCCGACCGGCTCGCGCACGCGCTGGCCGTGCGCGGAGAGCTCACCGAGGGGTGGCTCGTCGGGGAGGCGGCGCGCATCGCGGAGCTCTGCCACGCCATGGCGGTGCGGCTGGCCCGCGGCGGGCGGCTGCTCGCCTGCGGGGCGGACGCGGCGGGGCGGAGCGACGCCCAGCACGTCGAGGTGGAGTTCGTCCACCCGGTGATCGTCGGCAAGCGCGCGCTGCCGGCCCTGGCGCTGGAACCCGCCGCGCTCGGCCTCCTGGTCGAGCCCGACGACGTGGTGCTGGCCTTCGGCGCCGGCGCCGCGGTCGCCGGCGCGATCGGGGAGGCCGAGGCCCGCGGCGCGCTCACCGTCGCCTTCGCCGGGGAGCTCGGCGCGGCCTGGGCCTTCGTGGCGCCGACCCGGGATCCGCTCGTCGCCCAGGAGCTCGTGGAGACGCTCTACCACGTCGTCTGGGAGCTGGTGCACGTCTTCTTCGAGCACCGGGGCCTGCTCGGCGCCGCGGAGGGCACGGCCGCGCCGCCGACCGCCTCGAGCTTCCTCTACCCGTTCCTCGCCGACCGAGAGGACGACCTCGGCGCCGTCCTGGCCGACGTCGCCGCCTCCGCGCGGGCGAAGGCCCGCGAGACGCAGGCACTGCGCGAGGCCACGCTGGCCGCAGGCCGCGACGCGCTGGCCGCCGCGGCGGGGGCGCTGCGGGCGCGGCTCGACGCCGGCGGGCGGGTGCTCGCGCTCGGCAACGGCGGCTCGGCCACCGACGCCGCCGACCTGGTCGCGGACCTGCGGGCGCCACCGCCCGGGCGCGGGTGGCCGGCGCGGCCGGCGCTCGATCTCTCCGCGGCGCCGGCGGTCCTGACGGCGATCGCCAACGACGTCGGCGCCGAGCTCGTCTTCACCCGCCAGCTCATCGCCCACGGCCGTCCGGGCGACGTGCTGGTCGCGCTCTCGACGAGCGGCGGCTCGGCCAACGTGCTCCATGCGCTCGCCCGCGCGCGGGCCGACGGCCTGGCCACCGTCGCACTCGTCGGCTACGACGGCGGGCGGATCCTGGCCGACGGGCTCGCCGACCACGTCCTCGTCGCGCCCTCGGAGCACATCCCGCGCATCCAGGAGGCCCAGGCCACCGTGCTGCACCTGCTGCGCGAGGAGCTCGAGCGCGATGGCTGAGGCGGCCCGCCGGCGGGTCGCGGTGCGGGTGGAGGGGGTGGTGCAGGGCGTCGGGTTCCGGCCCTTCGTCTTCCGCCTGGCCGAGCAGCAGGCGCTCGCCGGCTTCGTCCGCAACGACGAGGCGGGGGTGCTGCTCGAGGTCGAGGGCGAGGCGGACGGCGTCGAGGCCTTCCTCGAGCGCCTCACCCGGGAGGCGCCGGCGATCAGCGCGATCGAGCGCGTCGTCGTGACGTCGCTCCCGGCGCGCGGCGAGGGGAGCTTCGCGATCGCGGCGAGCACCGCCGGCGGCACCGCCGACGTCCCCGTCGCCGCCGACGCCGCGACCTGCGCGGCCTGCCTGGCCGAGGCGGCCGACCCCGGGGACCGCCGCCATCGCTACGGCCTGGTGAACTGCACGGACTGCGGCCCGCGGTTCTCGCTGGTCCGCGGGGTGCCCTACGACCGGCCGCGCACGACGATGGCGGCCTTCACCATGTGCCCGGCCTGCCAGGCGGAGTACGACGACCCGCGCGACCGCCGCTTCCACGCGCAGCCCAACGCCTGCCCGGCGTGCGGCCCGGAGGTGCGGCTGGTCGACCGGCACGGCGCACCGGTGCCCCACACCGCGGCGGACGCGATCGCCGCGGCGGGCGCGGCGCTCGCGGCGGGCGCCGTCGTGGCGGGCAAGGGCATCGGCGGCTACCACCTGG
>CAXSFZ010000009.1:0-16436 GCA_964236905.1 uncultured Solirubrobacteraceae bacterium
GCGGCCGCTGAGCGCCAGCACGTTGCGCCGCACGAGGCGGTCCATCCCGGCGATGCCGATGGCCGACAGCAGCGCGCCGATCGTGGTCGGGATGAGCGCCACCAGCAGGGCGATCAGCGTCGTGATCGAGATGTCGGTGCCCGCGAACTCCGCGAACGGCTTGAGGGTCACCACCACGACCAGGAAGATGAGGGTGAGCGCGGCCAGGAGGATCCCGAGCGCGATCTCGTTCGGCGTCCTGCGCCGCGCGGCGCCCTCGACGAGGGCGATCATCCGCTCCAGGAACGACTGCCCGGGCTCCTGGGTGATCTCCACCACGATCCGGTCGGAGAGCACCCTGGTCCCTCCCGTGACCGCGGAGCGATCGCCACCCGACTCCCGGATCACCGGCGCCGACTCGCCGGTGATCGCCGACTCGTCGATCGAGGCGATGCCCTCGACGACCGTCCCGTCGCCGGGGATCGCCTCGCCGGCGACCACGACGACGCGGTCGCCCTTGACCAGCTCGGCCGCGGCGCGCGTCGCGCCGTCCTCCATGGTCGCGACGGTCTCCGACCGCATCGCCCGAAGCGTCGCGGCCTGCGCGCGACCGCGCCCCTCGGCGAGCGCCTCGGCCAGGTTGGCGAAGACGACCGTGAGCCAGAGCCAGGCGGCGATGGTGACGGTGAACCACCGCGGATCCGACGAGCCCGTGGCGATCGCGACGGTGGAGATGGCCGCTCCCACCTCGACGACGAACATGACGGGGTTGCGCAGCTGGACCCGTGGATCGAGCTTGACGAGCGACTGCAGCAGCGCCGGCTTGAGCGCGTCGGCGGACAGGAGCGAGCGCGAGGGCGTCATCGGCGCACCGCGTCCAGGGCGGCGTTGAGCTCGCCGTAGTTCACGCCGGGCTCACCGAGCAGGCCGGCGAAGCGGCCGTCGGTCGCGGCCTCCACGAGCGCCTCGACGCGCGCGAGGGGGAGCCGGCGCACGGCGGCGACGCGCCTGGCCTGGATGCGCGCGTTCGCCGGGGAGATGTGGGGGTCGACGCCGGAGGCCGAGGTGGTCACCGCATCCACCGGGACCCCGGCGGCCGTCAGGCCGGGATTCGCTGCGGTGTTCATCGCCACATACGCCGCCAGGCCGTGGCGGTAGAAGCGCCGCGCCGCGCTCGAGTTCGGCGGTCGGTTGGAGAAGGAGGTGGCGCTCGGGCTGTAGCCCGTCGCCGACGGACGACCCTGGAAGTAGCCCGGGTCGGGCTCGGTGACCGGCGTGCCGTCGGCACGCACCCGGGGGCGACCCGTGGTGGCGAGCACCGGTCGGGTGAACGCCCGCCCGAGGAGCGTCGAGCCGGTCACCCGGCCCTTCGCGTCCCGGGTGAGGGAGCCGTCGGCCTTCCCGCCGAAGGCCACCTGCGCCACGCCGGTGACCGCCAGCGGGTAGGCGAGTCCGAGCAGGAGGCTGAAGGCCACGACGGCCACCAGCCCGGAGATCAGGTCCTTGCGCATCTCGGTGCTCCTCAGAAGAGCGTGTGGGTGAGGGACTGGACGACCGGCCCGAGCAAGAGCGCCGGGACGAAGGTCAGGGCGGCGAGCAGGACGACGACGCCGATCAGCAGGACGACGAACGTCGGCGTGTCGGTGCGCATCGTCCCGAGCCCCGCGGGCGCGGCGGCCTTGCCCGACAGCGAGCCGGCGACGGCCAGCACGAACAGGATGGGGGCGAAGCGGCCCAGCAGCATCGTCACGCCGCCGACGACGTCGGCGAAGGTGATGCCGTAGGCGCCCGCGTTGGTGCCGTTCGGCTGGAGGTAGCCCGTGTAGCCCGCGAAGGCCGAGCCGTTGTTGTTGGCCTGCGAGAGATAGGCGTAGATCGACTCAGAGAACCCCTGCGGCCCCGCGTTGAAGATCGACGGGCCGCCGAACTTCGACCATCCGAGCGCCACCCCCGCGGTGACGAGCACCAGCAGCGGGGTGAAGATCGAGCCCAGGGCGACGAACTTGATCTCCCGGGCCTCGACCTTCTTGCCGAGGTACTCCGGGGTCCGTCCGACCATCAGGCCGCCGAGGAAGACGGCCAGCAGGACGAAGAACAGCATCGTGTAGAGGCCGGTGCCGACCCCGCCGAAGACGGACTCCGAGTAGCCGAGGTCGAGCATCGGCACGACGCCCCCGAGCGCGGTGAGCGAGTCGAAGGCCGCGTCGACCGCGCCGCAGGACGTCACGGAGGTGACGGCGGTCCACAGCGCCGATCCCGTGGTGCCGAAGCGGACCTCCTTGCCCTCCAGGTTCGCGCCGTGCACGCCCGCGAGCTGCTGTGCGGCCGTGCCGTGGCGCTCCGCGAGGAAGACGAGGGCGACGCTCACGACGAACAGCGCGAGCATCGCGGCGAAGATCGACCAGCCCTGGCGACGCGAGCCGACCATCCGCCCGAAGGTGGAGGTCAGCGAGGCCGGGATGCAGAGCATCAGCAGCAGCTCCACCCCGTTCGTCAGGCCCGACGGGTTCTCGAACGGGAACGCGGAGTTCACGTTGAAGAAGCCGCCGCCGTTCGTGCCGAGCTCCTTGATGGCCTCCTGGGAGGCGACGGGACCGACCGTGAGCTCGCCCGCGGTCGTGGCCAGCGTCTGCACCACCCCCTGGCTGGCCAGGAACAGCGCGGTGAGGATCGAGATCGGCACCAGCACGTAGAGCACGGCGCGCACGAGGTCGCGCCAAAAGTGGCCGACCAGCCCGTCGCCGCGATGGTTGGCGATGCCGCGGATCAACGCGACGGCGACGGCGATCCCCACCCCCGCCGAGACGAAGTTCTGCACGGTGAGGCCGAAGTACTGCGAGAAGTTGGTGAGCGTCGTCTCGCCGCCGTAGAACTGCCAGTTCGTGTTCGTCACGAACGAGGAGACGGTGTTGAAGCTGACGTCCCAGGTGCCCGAGGTCAGGTCCCTGCCGTTGCCGGGGTGGAGCGTCTGCGTGCGCAGGACGAGGTAGAGGAACAGCCACGACAGCGCGGAGAACACCAGGAGCGTGCGCGCGTACTCCTTCCAGCTCTGGCCCGCGTCGCCCCGGACGCCGAGCAGGCGCAGCGCGGCGCGCTCCGCCGGGGCCATCACCGGCGAGAGGAGGACGCGCTCCCCCGTGAAGACCCGAGCCATGTACGCGCCGAGGACCGGGACGATCGCGACGAGGACCGCCAGGAAGACCGCGATCTGCAGCAGCCCCTGGCCCATCAGAACCGCTCCCCGCGCACCAGGGCGACGACGAGGTAGATCGACAGCGCGACGGCGACGGCCAGCCCGAGTGCCTCACCGGCGCTCATGCGCGATCGAGCAGGTCGATCGAGAGCAGCAGCACGGCGAAGACCAGCACGCCGAGGGCCACCATCGCGAGGTCGTAGAGGACGTCCATGGCCCCACTGTGCGCCGCCGGGCGTGACGCTCACATCACGGTTCCGGCCTTCCGCATGACGATCTCGTGACGGTGGCGCTCAGGCGGCGAAGCGGTAGCCCACGCCGGGCTCGGTGCGGACGTACCGCGTCTCCCCGGGCGGCTCGAGCTTGCCCCGCAGCCGCGCGATGTGGGTCCGCAGGAGCGGGACGTCCTCACCCCAGGCGACTCCCCAGACCTCGACGAGCAGCGCCCGGTGGGTCATGAGCCGGCCGCGGTTGGCGACCAGGACCCTCAGCAGCGAGAACTCGATCGGCGTCAGGTGCACCTCGACGCCGTCGGCGCGCACGATCCGCGCCGCGATGTCGATCTCGAGGCCGCCGGCGACGACCACCGGCGCGTCGGGCGCGGCGCCGGCGCGGCGCAGCGCGGCCTGCACGCGCGCGACGAGCTCGCGGGAGCCGAACGGCTTGGTGACGTAGTCGTCGGCCCCGGCCTCCAGTGCCCGCACCTTGTCCTCCTCGTCGCCGACGGCGGAGAGCACGATGATCGGCATGCGGGTCCACTCGCGCAGCGCCCGGGTCACCTCGATGCCGGTGCCGTCGGGCAGGACGAGGTCGAGGATGGCGGCGTCGGGCGGCCGGACGGCGGCCTGGTCGAGCGCCTCCGCGGCGCTGCTCGCCTCGACGACGTCGAAGCCCGCCTCGCGCAGCACGACGCGCAGCGCGCGAAGGATCTGCCGCTCGTCGTCGCAGACCAGGACCCGCGGCCGGTGCGGGCTCATGCCGTGCCGACGGCGTCGGGCGGCCCGGGCGCGGCCGACGCGCGGGCGGCCGTGTCCGCCGGCCGCGGCTCCAGGGGCAGCTCGCAGACGAAGCTCGCGCCCTGGCCCGGCAGCGACTCCACGCGGAGCGTGCCGCCGTTGGCCTGCACGAAGCCGCGGGCGATCGCCAGGCCGAGCCCCGAGCCTCGCGAGCCGCCCGTCCGCGCGCCGCCCGCTCGGAAGAAGGGCTCGAAGACCCGCTCGAGCTGGGCCGCCGGGATGCCCGGGCCGCGGTCCACGATCCGCACCACCAGGCGCCCGCCGACCGCCCGCGCCCGGACGGAGACGGGATGGCCGCCGGCGTGGCGAGCGGCGTTCTCGAGCACGTTGGCGAACGCGCGCTCGAGCTGGGCGGCGTCCGCGCGCAGGAGCGGCAGGTCGCGGTCGACCGCGAACGAGAAGTCCCCTCCGGCCTCGTCGGCCGCGAGGCGCAGGACGTCGTCGAGCGAGGTCCACTCGCGCCGCGGCTCCGCCGACCCCGCCTCCAGGCGCGAGAGGTCGAGGAGCTTGTCGATGAGCCGCGTCAGCCGGGCGGCCTCCTCGCTGACGACCGCGCCGAGCTCGAGCCGGTCGGCGTCGTCCAGCCGCGCGGCGGTCAGGCCCTCCCCCGCGGTGGCGATGGCCGTGAGGGGGGAGCGCAGGTCGTGCGAGACCGTCCGCAGCAGCGCGGTCTTCACCGTGTCGCCGCGGCGCAGCGCCTCCGTCTCGACGACCTCGCGCTGCAGCGCGTCGCGTTCGAGGGCGGCGGCCAGGATCGCCTCCAGCGCGGGCACGATGCGCTGCTGCAGCCGCGCCAGGACGGCTTCGGGGAGGCTTGCGGGAACGACGAGCGTGCCGAGCGTCCGCGCCTTCTCGCGCAGGGGGAAGACGAGCCGCCGCTCGTCCGCCTCGACGACGCCGAGCTCGATCGCCGCGCTCGGCAGGTCGAGCGCCTGGGCCAGCCGCCGCGCGGCGGTCGGCACGCTCGCACCCAGCCCGTCGCCGCCGAGCAGCGTCCGCGCGAGCGCGGAGGACAGGTCGGCCTCGCTGCGGCGCTCCTCGGCCTCTCGGGCCCGGCCCCGCGCCTGGTCGGCGACGGAGCTGGCCAGCACGGCGGCCACCAGGAAGGCCACCAGGCCGACCACGTTCTCCGATCCGGCGATCGTGAACCGCCCGGTGGGCGGGATGTGGAAGAAGTTGAAGGCCAGGGCGCTTCCCACGCCGGTCAGCAGCCCGAGCCACAGGCCCCAGTTGGCGGCGACGAGCAGCACGGCGAGCAGGTACACCACGCCCAGCGAGAGCACCGGGGCGACCTCGCGCAGCGCGAAGATCAAGCCGGTGCACGCGGCCACGCCGCCGAGTGCTGCGACGACGCCGCCGAGGAGACCACGGCGGAGGTCACGGACGGCTGCGCGCTCGGAGGACACGGCCATGGCCCGAGCCTAGGCCGTCGGACGGTTGGCGGACCGGGGTGGCCGCGTCCGCTACGTTCGGCAGCCGTCCGACGCGGGGCGGCGTGCCGTTGAGACCCGAGAAGGAGCACATCGAGTGATCGATTGGGACGCCGGGAGATACGAGACGACGGCGGCCGAGCTCGCGCCCGCGGCCGAGCAGCTCGTCGCCGACGCGGCCCCGCACGCGCACCAGGTCGTGCTCGACCTCGCCTGCGGGACGGGCAGCGTCGCCCTTGCCGCCGCCGCCGCGGGCGCCGAGGTCCTGGCCATCGACACGGCGCCCCGTCTCCTCGCGGTCGCCCGGAGCGGGCGCGGCACGCCACGCTGGAGGTCGACTTCCGACACGCCGACATGTCCACGCTCCCGGTCGACTCGGCAAGCGTCGACCTGGTCCTGTCGAACTTCGGCCTCGTCTTCGCCGAGGCCCCGGCTCTCGCGCTGGCGGAGGTCGGCCGAGCGCTGCGTCCCACCGGGCGCCTCCTGATGACCGCCTGGCTGCCGGGGGACCCCGTCAACGCGGCACTCGGCGCCATGGGACGCGTCGTGGCCCGGGCGAGCGGTCGCAGCGCGAGCCCGCCCAGGTTCGCCTGGCACGACGTCGAGGCGGTCCGCGACGTGGCCGCCCATGCGGGCCTCGTCCTCGCGGCGGCCGCAGCGCACGAGATCGAAAGTCGCGCGGGGTCGTCGGAGCAGTTCGTCGACCAGCGGTTCGAGCACCCCATGGGCGTCGCCGTGCGGCCCGCGCTGCAGGCGGCCGGACGGGAAGCCGAAGCCCGCGCGGCCTTTCACGCGGTCATCGACGACGCCAACGAGAGCGCCACCGCCTTCCTCGTGCGTCGGCCGTACGTCGTCTACAGCTTCACGCGCAGCTGATCGCCGATCGGGATGCACCCTTCCGGCCTCGTGCTCCGTCCGCTCGGTACGGCCGACGAGCCAGAGGCGCGGGCGGCGCACGCCGAGCTCGCGGCGGAGGCCTTCGCGTTCCTGCTCGACGCGCGGCTCGGCGAGCCGTGGGCCGCCTACCTCGCGCGGCTCGAGCGCCTGCGCGCCGGGGTGGACCTCGAGGAGGGGCGCGTGCCGGCGACGTTCCTGGTGGCGCAGGCCGACGGGCGGCTGGTGGGGCGCGTGTCGATCCGTCCCGAGCTGGACGCCGGCCTGGCGGAGGTGGGTGGCCACATCGGCTACGGCGTCCGCCCCGCCGACCGCCGCCGCGGCCATGCGACCGAGATGCTGCGGCAGGCGCTGGTCCTCGCGCGGGCGGCGGGCGTCACGGAGGCGCTCGTGACCTGCGAGGTCGCCAACGTGGCGTCGGCCGCGGTGATCGAGCGCTGCGGCGGGCGCTTCGAACGGCTGGCGCAGACCGGGACGGAGGAGCCCGCCAGACGGCGGTACTGGATCGCCACCTAGGGCGGACGGGCGGCGCGTGCGAACGGTCGGCGTTCGGTGTGAAGGTCACCGTGCGCTCACCTCGTGGGTCGACGCGGCGGCGTCGAGCGCTGCGCCCGGCGGCGGTGGGCCGCGCTCGCCGCGGCGGTGGCGCAGGCCGCGATCCGGCACGGGCCGGACCCGGCGACCCGACGCCGGCCGAGTCGACGGTGGCGGTCACCGTCGCGCCGCTCGCGCTGGCGACGATGCAGGACGCGAACAGGCCCAGCGGCATCCAGCAGGTGCTGCGGCCGGGGCCCTGAGGCCTGCCACGATGGAGGCATGACGCTCCTCGACGAGACCGAACGGCCGGGTGGCTCGCGCCTCCTGGCCGAGGTCGTCGCCGCGGAGAAGGCGGAGCGCTCACGGGTCGCGCGGGCGCTCCACGACGGCGGGCTGCAGCTCGCCCTGGCCGCGCTGCAGGAGCTCGACGGGCTGAGCTCGGGGGATCCCGAGGCGCCCGCGGCGCTGCGGCGCGATCTCGAGGAGCTCGTGACCGCGCTGCGGTCGCTCACCATGGCCGCCGACGACGACAGCCTCTCGCGCCTGTCGCTGGAGGCGGCGGTGCGCCGGCTCGCCGACCTCGCCGCCCGGCGGGGCAAGGTCGACGTCATGGTCGCGGTCGACCGGCGGGCGGCGGGCGTCCACGACGTGCTCGTGCGTGACGCGGTCCGCGAGATGCTCACCAACTGCCTGCGCCACGCCCGCGCCTCCCGCATCGAGGTCGACGTGGAGCGCGACCACGACACGATCGCCATCGCCGTGGCCGACGACGGCGCCGGCTTCTCCGACGACGCGCTCGCGGAGGCGCAGCGCACCGGCCACATGGGGGTGCGGGGCCTCCAGCGGGTGGCCGAGGAGCTCGACGGCCGGCTGGATCGCGGCGTCGGGCTGGAGGGGCGCGGCACGCGGATGACGCTCCGCCTGCCGCGGATCGCCCTGGCCGCCCAGGAGAGCCTCGAGCAGCAGCTCGACCGCGAGCGCCGCTGGTCGGCCGCGCTGGTCCGCGCGCTGCGCGACGCCCTGCTGGTCGTGCGCAACGGGGCGGTCGTCCAGGTCAACGACGCCTTCTGCGCGCTGACGCAGCTCCGGCGCGACGTCCTGGTGGGCAGCGACGTCTACGACGGGACGTTCTGGGGCGGGCTCGAGCCCTTCGGCGTCTGGCTCGCCCAGATGCAGGACAGGGGCGGCGGGGAGGATCGCGTGGCGTTGCGCACGCCCGACGGCGAGCACTTCGACGTGCTCGCCTCCGTGGCGCGGATCGACGACGGCCGCGGCGGGGAGATCGGCGCGCTCGTGCTGCTCAAGCCGCTGGCGACGCTCCTGAGCTGAGCGCCGCGCTCAGCTCAGCTCAGGCCGGACCGGGCCGGCGTCGATCGGGGTGCGCACCAGCGCGTACGGCGGCTCGCGGCGGTCCACGCCGCCCTGGTACTGCGCCTGCCGGTGGAGCTGGTTGACGGTGAGGTAGAGGTGCCCGTCGGCGGCGACCGCGAGCGTGTCGACGAAGAGCAGGTGCGGCTGCTGGACCACGGGCTCCCAGCCCGAGCCGTCGGCGAGGCGGCGGATGACGCCGCCCTGCTCGTAGAGCGTGGCGTAGATCCGGCCCTGGTCGTCGGTCTCCAGGCCGTCGGAGCCGCCCTTCTCGCCGTGGTCCTCGAGCGTCGCCTCGACGTCCCCGTCCGGCGCGGCGAGCGCCTCGGTGGCCACGGAGTAGAGCCGGCGGCTGGCCAGCGGGCAGAAGAAGAGGCGGGCGCCATCGGCGGAGATGGCGATGCCGTCGGAGCCCATGGCGATCTCCGGGAGGGGTTGGCCGTCGATGACGACCAGGTGGCCCTCCGCGGGGGTCACGCTCGGGTGGCCGGTGAGGTGGCGCCAGGCGGCGCCGCTGGCGAGGTCCACGACGATGAGCCCCATCGGGTGCTCCGGGCTCGTGCCGGAGTCGGTGATGAACGCCATCCCCGCCGGCCCGCGGCGGAGGTCGAAGCGCACGTCGTTCAAGTAGGTCGTGGGCAGCGCCGCGTCGCGCGGGAGCTCGATGGTCCGCGCCACCGCGTCCGTGGCGAGGTCGACGCACACGAGCTTCGGCCCGCCCGGCTCGGTCTCGCCCATCTCGATCGAGCCCGTGTCGAGCAGCCAGAGCCGCCCGGCCGGGTCCACGACGACGCTCTGGACGCTGACCAGCCCGGCGGCGGGGTCGCCGTCGGGTGCCGTGTTGTAGGCGAGGCTCGGGTAGGGGACCTCCTCGCCGTCGACGAGCTCGGCGACCGTGAAGGGCACGTCGTCGCCCCAGCGGGGGTAGCAGACGAACACGCGGCCCTCGTCGCTCACCGCCACCCCGGTCGGCATCTGGCGGTGGAACTCGTGCACCACCTCCGTCTCGCCGAAGGAGAGCGGGGCGGGGAGCTCGGAGACGTCGGTCATGCCCGACGGCTCCCCGGGGAGCCGTCCCCGCAACCCGCCGGGGTGGGCGGCGGACATCGCCCTTCAGGAGGTGAGCGCCTGCGGCGCCCCGGTCTTCAGCATGGTCCGGGTCCACTTCACCGTCCGGGTGGCCTCCGCGCTGCCCTGCGCGGCGACGGCGCTGAGCTCCCGGTCGCGGGCGCCCGCCGCACCCTGGCCGAGCGCGGTCCAGTCGAGCACGACGCCCGCGGCCAGGACGTGGAGGTGGCGGAGGTCGCGGAGCAGCCCGACGTGCGGGTCGTCCCCGTCCGCGGGCGCCTGCAGCGGCGGTGCCGCGGCGGCGGGGTCGTGGCCGTACTTCTCGGCGAAGGGCCTCAGCGACGCGGCGCTGCGCGCGCTGAGCTCGGCCAGCCGGTTGGCGGTGTGGAAGATCTCGGCCTCCGCCGCGTGGCGCCGGCCCACGTCGAGCAGCTGCGTGCGCAGCTGCGCCTCCGCCGCCGCGGTCGCCCCGACCATCCAGCCGAGCCTCACGCGCCCGCCCTCCGGACGTCGCACGCCGCGGTCTTGAAGATCGGCTGCTTGGAGAGCGGGTCCCACTGGGTGATGGTCGTCTCGTTGGCGCCGCGCGGCGCCTCGCCGGGGCCCTCGGCGCCGGGCCGGGTGTCCCAGTAGCCGTAGTGGAAGGGCACGAAGACCGTCCCCGGTCGCGCGTCCACCACCCGCAGCGGCCCCTCCATCCGCCCGCGCGGGCTCACCACCTCGACGCGCTCCCCCTCCTCGAGCCCGAGGCGCTGTGCGTCCGCCCGGGCCAGCTCGACCCAGACCTCCGGCGCCGCGGCCTGCAGCTCCGGGGCGCGCGCCGTCTTCGTGCGGGTGTGGAAGTGGTAGACGGTCCGGCCCGTGGTCAGCGAGAACGGGTACTCGGCGCGCGGCGGCTCCGCGGGGGCGAAGAACTCGGCGGCCTTGATCATCGCCCTGCCCGCCGGGTTGTAGGCGTGGTACTCCTCGGGCTCCTCGGCCGCGCCCGTCACGAGGTCGCGCCCGTAGGTCTCGCACTCGTCCGGGCGCGCCGGGAACCTGCCGTCGACGTAGAGCCGCTCGGTCCCGTCGGGATGCTCCTCGTTGCACGGCCACTGGATGCCGCTCGGCGCCGCGCGCAGCCGCGCGTGCGAGAGGCCCGTGTAGTCGCACGGCCGGCCGCGGCTGCACGCCGCCCAGGCGTCGAAGGCACCGGAGGCGTCGGTCCAGGGGATGAGCGGCGCGCCGTCGCGGTCCTCGAAGCCCATCCGCGCGGCGAAGTCGAGGAAGATGTCGAGGTCGGAGCGCGCCTCGCCCGGCGGGTCCACGCCCTGCTCGGAGAGGTGCACGGTGCGGTCGGCGTTGGTCAGGCAGCCCGTCTTCTCGGCCTGGGTCGCGGCCGGGAGCACGACGTCGGCGAGCGCCGCCGTCTCGGTCAGGAACAGGTCCTGGACCACGACGAACAGGTTCTCCTGCCCGAGGATGGAGCGGATGCGGTGGAGCTCGGGCAGCGACACCGCCGGGTTCGTCCCCGAGATCCAGAGCAGCTTGATCGTGCCCTTCTCGCACTGCCGGAGGATCTCCATGGCGTGCGTCGGGGGCGCCGCGTGCGGGATCCGGTCGACCTCGACGTTCCACAGGTCGGCGAGCTCCTGCACGTGCGCGGGGTTGGCCCAGTTGCGGAACCCCGGGAGGTCCCCGTCGGCGCCCGTCTCCCGCGTGTTCTGCGCGCTGGGCTGGCCGTTCATCTGGAGGATCCCCGCGCCCGGGCGGCCGAGCATCCCGCGCACGAGGTGGATGTTGTTGATCTGGCAGGCGCTCGCGGTGGCCTGGTGGGCCTGGAAGACGCCCTGGAGCACGGTGCTGACGAGCCGCTCGGCGCCCGCGAGCAGCTCCACGGCGGCGTGGATCTCCGCGACCTCCAGGCCGCAGAGCTCCGCCGCCCACGCCGGGGTGCAGCGCTCCACCTCGCGGACGAGGTCGTCGTAGCCGACGGTGTGCGCCTCCACGTAGGCGTGGTCGATCGCGTCGCGCGCGATCAGCCCGTGGAGGAGCGCGTTCAGCAGCGCGAGATTCGTCCCGGGCCTGAGCGCCAGGTGCACGTCGGCCTCCCGCGCGACCGGCGTGCGGCGCGGGTCGACGCAGAGCAGGCGCGGCGGGTCGGCCCCGCGCCGCCGGTCGAGCACGCGGGTCCACAGGACGTCCTGGGTCTCGGCGACGTTGTGGCCCCACAGCGCGATCGCGTCGCAGTGGTCGATGTCCGCGTAGGAGCCGGGCTGGCCGTCGCAGCCGAACGTCTCCTTGAGCGCCTCGCCAGCCGTGGCGGTGCACAGGCGCGTGTTGCCGTCCATGTGGTTGGTCCCGAGCCCCGCCTTGCCGAGGACCCCGAGCGTGTAGTACTCCTCGAGGAAGAGCTGGCCCGTGGTGTAGAAGGCGATCGCGCCCGGGCCCTGCTCGTCGAGCAGCGCCCGCGTGCGCGCGACGACCGCGCCCATCGCCTCGTCCCAGCCCGCCTCGGCGAGCGCGCCGTCGCGGCGCACCAGCGGCCGGGTCAGCCGGTCGGGCGAGCCGATCGCCTGCCAGCCGAAGAGGTCCTTCGGGCCGAGCCGGCCGTGGTTGACCCGGTCCTCGCCGCGCCCGTGCACGCCGACGACCCGCCCGTCCCTGATCGCGAGGTCCATCGCGTCGCCGTTGGAGTGCAGGACCGAGGCCGTGCGCACCCAGCGCTCGACGTCGGCCTCGGCGACCCCGTCGGCGAGGTGCTGGTCGATCCGCACGGGCCACGGCTCGCCGGCGC
Organism: uncultured Solirubrobacteraceae bacterium; assembly: GCA_964236905.1. GTDB lineage: Bacteria > Actinomycetota > Thermoleophilia > Solirubrobacterales > Solirubrobacteraceae > Paraconexibacter. The sequence goes on from CAXSFZ010000009.1 coordinate 12,262, forward strand.
CGTGCGGGGTGCGCTCCCCCCACGGGTTGCGGATGCGGTCGTGGTGCGTGCTGTCGGCGGGGGCTTGCTCGAGCATGGGGGCTCCTAGTCGGTTCGGGCGACGTCCTGGTCGGCCGTCGGCCCGGAGGGATCGCCCTGCGGCGCGGGCCGGCGGCTCCCGAACGCGAGGCAGAGCGTCGCGCCGAGCAGGCCGAAGCCGCCGAGGACGAGGAGCGGCCGCAGCAGGTTCGACCCGTCGAAGTAGGCGACGCTGCGCAGGGCGTCGGCGCCGGCGCCCGGCGGCAGGTAGGGCCCGACGACGCGGTAGAAGCCGGGCAGCTCCTCGTGCTGCACGGAGGCGCCGGAGGCGACGTTCCCGATGATGAGGAAGAGGAGCACGCCCACCCCGATGCCCGGCGGGCCGACGGCGCCGACGCTCCCGGTCACGCACGAGGCGATCGCGAAGGCGAGCAGGATCGAGATCCCGGTGAGCGCGAGGAAGCTCCCGGGCAGCGCGCTGAGCGCCACGTTGGTCATGAGCATCGTCCCGACACCGGCCAGGAGCGCGAAGAGGCTGACCGCGCCGAGCCGCTGGCGGACGGTCAGCGCCGGGGCGATCAGCAGCAGCAGGATCGGCACGACCAGGCCGAGGATGATCGGCGGGAAGAGCTGGACGTTCAGGACGGTGCCCTGCGGGTCCTCGCCGACGAGCGGCCGGATCTCCTCGACCTGCGGGAGCGGCATGGCGGGCAGCCCGGCGTGCTTCGGCAGCTCCATCACCGCGCCCTGCACCGCGGTCCGGCCGAGCGCGGAGGCGGTCAGGAGCCGCACCGGGCCGTCGCCGACGAGGATCGCCACGTAGATGTCGCCGTCGCGCAGCGCCCGGCGGGCGCTGCGCTCCCCGTCGAAGCGCCGGACCTCGTAGGCGTCGCCCGCCGAGCGCTCGATCCGCCGCGCGAGCGTGGCCACCTGCGCGGACGGGCCCGCGACCGCGACGGGGAGCTCGTGCGGGGAGGGCGTCCCCTGCGCGAAGACGAAGGAGAACGCGTAGGCCGTGGCGAGCACGGCCCCGACGAGCGCCGCGGCCAGCCCGCGGCGGGAGACCGCGTCCACCCGCTCAGGCCGCCTGCGGCAGCAGCTCGACCTTCAGCCAGCCCGGGGAGCGCGCGTCGAACGCCTCGTAGGCGGCCAGCGCGCCCTCCACCTGCTCCTGCTGGGTGATGATCCGCGCCGGGTCGACCACGCCCGTGCGCACGAGCTCGACGAGGTGCGGCACGTAGCGGCGGTGGGGGCAGTTGCCCATCTTGAGCGTGAGGTTCTTGTTCATCGCCTCGCCGATCGGGAACCGCGTCATCCCCGGCGGATAGACCCCGATGATCGACACCGTCCCCGCCTTGGCGACGCCCTGGACCGCCCATTCGAGCGCCTGCGAGGGCGCGCCGCCGGGCTGGAAGCGCTCGCCGTCGGCGGTGCCGTCCTCGGCGACCTCCTCGACCTCGTCCGGGCGCGCGCCGTCGGGCGACTCGGCCTCGACGCCGACCGCGTCGATGATCCGGTCGGGGCCGGGGCCGCCCGTGAGCCGCTGGAGCGCCTCGACGGGGTCCTCGGCGGTGAAGTCGATCGTCTCGGCGCCGAGGCGCCGGGCGGCCGCCAGCCGGTCGGCGTGCTGGTCGACCGCGAGCACCCGGCCGGCGCCCATGAGGAACGCGGAGGCGATCGCGAAGAGGCCGACGGGCCCGCAGCCGAGGACGGCGACGACGTCGCCCGCGCCGATCTCGGCCGCCTCGGCGCCGAACCACCCCGTCGGGAAGATGTCGGAGAGCATGATCGCCTGGTCGTCGGAGACCTCGTCGGGCAGCTTCACGCAGGTCGAGTGGGCGTAGGGCACCCGGACCTTCTCGGCCTGCATGCCGTCGTAGCCGCCCGCGGTGTCGGGGCCGCCGAAGAACGCGGTGCCCGGGCCGTTCGGGTTGGCCTCGTCGCACTGCGAGGTGTAGCCCGCGCGGCAGTAGGAGCAGGAGCCGCAGCTCACGGTGGAGCAGACGACGACGCGGTCGCCGGGCTCCAGGTTGCGGACGCCGTCGCCCACGGATTCCACCACGCCGACGCCCTCGTGGCCGAGGACGCGGCCCTCCGCGGTGCCGGGCATCGTCCCCCGCACGAAGTGCAGGTCGGTGCCGCAGATGGCGCTCGCGGTGAGCCGGACGATCGCGTCGGTCGGGTCGGTCAGGGTGGGCTCGGGGACGTCGTCGACACGGATGTCGCCGACGCCGTGGTACACGACGGCCTTCATGGGGGCTCCTCGGGCGGGTGGGGAAACCGCCGCTACCCAGGGGCCCCGGGGTCACGCGCCCGCCGGCGCGGCACGTTGGCCGCCGACGCCCTCCGCGACCTCCGTGAGCCGCTGCGCGGCGTTGATGAGCCCGACGTGGGAGAAGGCCTGCGGGAAGTTGCCGAGCAGCTCCCCGCCCTCGGTGTCGAACTCTTCGGCCATGAGCCCGAGGTCGTTCGCGGTGCCCGCCGCGCGGTCGAACCACGCGCGCGCCCGGTCGAGCTCGCCGCCGAGGGCCAGGCACTCCGCGAGCCAGAAGGAGCAGATCACGAAGCCGTGGGGCTCGTCGGCCCAGCGCCGGACCTGGCCCCTGTCGCCGAGCTCACGCTCGATCGCCTCGATCGTCGCCCACATCCGCTCGTCCTCGGCGGGCAGGAAGCCGACGAGCGGCAGGATGAGGACGGAGGCGTCGAGCTCGTCGGAGCCCAGCGCGCCGGCGTAGGCCCCCCGCTCCTCGCTCCAGCCCCGCTCGAGGACGGCGGCGCGGACAGCCTCGCGCGCCGCGCTCCACTCCTCAACCCGGTCCTCCGCCCCGAGCTGCTCGGCCATCCTGATCGCCCGGTCGAGCCCGAGCCAGCAGAGCACCTTGGCCGAGAGGTACGGGCGCTCGCTTCCGCGCGTCTCCCAGAGCCCCGCGTCGTCCTCCTCCCACTGGTCCGCGCACCGGTCGGCCAGCCCGACCACGAGGTCGCGGACGGGCGGGTCGAACTCGAGGTCCTCCCGGAGCAGGTACGCGGCCTGCACCACCTCGCCGTAGACGTCGAGCTGCTTCTGGTTCCAGGCCCCGTTGCCCACGCGCACCGGCCCGCTGCCCCGGAACCCCTCGAGATGCTCGAGGTCCTGCTCGGCCATGACGCGCTCGCCCTCGACCCGGTAGGCGATCTGCACGCGCTGGTCGCCCAGGTGCCCGGCCGCGTCGGAGATCCAGCCGAAGAGGCGGGCGGCCTCCGTCCGGCAGGTGGCGATGTCCAGCGCCTTGAGGGTGAGGCTGAGGTCGCGCAGCCAGGCGAAGCGGTAGTCGAAGTTCAGCTCGTCCCCGAGCACCTCGGGCAGCGACGTGGTGGCGGCGGCCACCACGGCGCCCGTCGGCTGGAACGTCAGCCCCTGCAGGACGAGGGCGGAGCGGGCGACCGCCGCGGCGTGCTCCCCGCCGTAGTCGGCGTGCAGCGCCGCCCAGGATCGCCAGCCCTCGAGGGTGTCGTCCAGGTCGACCTCCGGAGGGGCGGCGGCGTCGTCGCGCTGCTCGGTGTACCGCGCGCTGAGCTCGACGCGGTCCCCGGCGGCGACCACGACGCGCCCCCGGGCGCCGCCGACCTCCGTGTGCAGCGCGAACGGCGCGCGCAGGACGAGGTGCACGGGGCCGCCCCAGGCCTCCACGCCGCCGTCCTCGAGCTCGCGCGTGTGCGGGACCGTGAGCCCGTACTCCATGCGCGGGGCGAAGACCGTCTCGAGCTCCACCTCGCCCTCGAGCCCCTCCACGCGCCGCAGCAGCACCTGCGGGGCCTCCGTCCCGAGGTCGTGGCCGCGCGCCCCGGGGGCGAGGGCGAGCGCGTCGCAGACCGCGACCTTCCCGTGGGCCGTCGTGAAGGTCGTGCGCACCACGAGCGAGCCGTCGAGGTAGGCCCGCTCGCGCTCGAAGGCGTCGGTCGGCTGCAGCGACCAGTGGCCGGCGGCGGGGTCGAGCAGGCGCCCGAAGACCGAGCCCGCGTCGAAGCGCGGCGGGCACCACCACTGCACGCAGCCGTCGCGGTCGACGAGGGCGGCGGTGTGGCAGTCGGAGAGGAACGCGAGGTCGCCCATGGCGGGGGTGGGCACGTCCAGCCCCTACCCCGGGGCGCGGGAGATCCCTCAGAGCTGGCGCACG
>CAXSFZ010000009.1:16446-36707 GCA_964236905.1 uncultured Solirubrobacteraceae bacterium
GGAACGCGAGGTCGGCGATCTGCGGCGGCGCGGGCATGGCGGCTGGCCTACCCCCGAGAACCGGTGCGCCACCGCGTCCTGGCGCTCAGGCGGCGGCGGGGAGCTTCGCGAGGGCGGCGGCGATGTCCTCGACGGAGTCGAAGGTGAGGCCGAGGAGGTTCGTGTGGAGGTGGGCCACGCGGCCCTGCTCGTCGACGACGACCGTCGCGCGCTTGGTGAGCTTGAGCGGCCGCATCGTGAGCCCGTACCGCGCCGCGACCGCCCCGTCCTCGTCGGCCAGCAGCGGCACGTAGAGGCCGTGGTTGGCCCGGAAGGCCTCCTTGGAGGCGGCGTCCCTCGTCGAGATGCCGACGAGCGTGGCGCCGAGGGCGGCGACCTCCTCCGAGCGGTCGCGGTAGGAGCACATCTGCCTGGTGCAGACCGAGGTCTCGTCGCCCGGGTAGAAGAGCAGCACGACGCGCTCGCCCCGGTGCTCGGAGAGGCTGAACGGGCCGCTGGTCCCCGGGAGGGTGAAGTCGGGGGCGGGGTCGCCCACGGAGAGCCTGGCCATGTGCGGACCCTACTGCGGGCCGGGCGTCTGGGAGGATGCCCGGCGTGCGGGAGCCGATCTCCAGGACCTACCGGGTCGCCCTGCTGGTCTGCGCGCCCGTGATCCGCTGGTGGGGGCGCCTGGAGGTGGAGGGGCTCGAGCTCGTGCCGACGAGCGGCCCGACGCTGATGGCGGTCTCCCACGACTCGCAGTGGGATCCGGTCGCGGTCGGCGTCGCGGCGCTGCACCGCCGGCAGGTCCGGGCGCTGGCCAAGGCCGACCTGTGGCGCAACCCGCTGCTGGGCCGCGTCCTCGACGGGATGGGGCAGATCAAGCTCCACCGCCGCTCGGCCTCCCAGAGCGGCATGGCCGACGCGCTGGCCGAGCTGCGCGCCGGCGCATGCATCGGCATCTTCCCCGAGGGCACGCTCTCCTTCGGCCACCGGCTGCGCGCCCGCTCCGGCCTGGGGCGCCTGGCCGCCGACGTGCCGGCCGCGCGGGTCCTCTGCGTCGCGGTGACGGACACCGTCTCGATCGTCCGCCTTCCGCACCGCCCGCGCATCCGCGTGCGGTTCTTCGCTCCCGCGGGCGGCCCGCTCCGGCCCGACGAGTCGCCCGCCGAGTTCTCGGCGCGGATCATGGCCGAGGTGCGCGAGGTCCAGCCGGCCGTCACCGGCGGCCGCGACCCGGCCGTCAAGCACGTCGCGGCGCTCGAGAAGTTCGCCGCCCGCGGCCTCGACGTCCTCCCCTGAGCCCCGCCACGCATCGAAGGGGCCTGACCCCTTTCATGCGCGGCGGGCGGCGCGGCGGCAGCGCTCGGAGCAGAAGCGGACCTGCTCCCAGTCGCGCGCCCACTTCTTGCGCCACGTGAACGGGCGCCCGCAGGCGGCGCAGGGCTTCGTCGGGAGGTCGCCCTTCCTGCGCATCGTGACGTCGCCCTGCCCGGAGGCTCAGCCCGCGGCCGCCTGCGCCGCGAAGAGCTCGCCGGCGATGCGGTCCGTGGCGTCGTGCGCGCCGCCGAGCAGCCGGCGGGAGAGCTGCGCGCGCCGGAAGTAGAGGGGCGCATCGTGCTCCCACGTCGCCCCGATGCCGCCGTGCACGTTGATGGTCGAGCGGGTCGCGTAGTCGAGCGCGTGGCCGGCCGTCGCGCGGAACGCGGAGGCCGCGAGGCCCCACTCCTCCGGCCTGTCCCGGCCCGACCAGCCCGCGTAGTACATGAGCGAGCGGGCGTTCTCCTGCTGGCGGAGGACCTCGACGAGGGCGTGCTTGACGGCCTGGTAGGAGCCGATCGCGCGGCCGAAGGTGAAGCGCTCCTTCGCGTACGCGACGCTCATGGCCAGGCAGCTCTCCACCGTGCCGAGCGACTCCGCCCCGAGCAGCGCCTGCCCGAGGTACCAGGCCGCGGCGAGCTGGCCGGCCTCGAGGGTGAGCCGCCGCCCCGGCGCGCCGGCGAGGGCGACGTGCCCGAGCGCGCGCGTGGCGTCGTAGCGGCTCGCCGGCGTCACGGTGGCCGCGGAGGCCTCCACGACGCTGCCGGCGCCCTGGCCGTCCTCGCCGACGCCCATGACCACCAGCAGGTCGGCGCCCGGCGCGTCGAGCACCCAGGCCGCCTCGCCGGTCACGCTGCCGTCCGCGGCGATCCGCGGTGCGGCGGCGCGGGCGAGCCCGCTCGGCGCGTCGACGGTCCAGGCGGCCTCGGCCTCCTCATCGCCCGGCGGCCGAGCGGCGACCAGCGTCGGGCGCCGCTCCCCGCCCGCCACCGCCGCGCAGACCTCGTCCCCGGCGCGGTCGAGCAGGTAGGAGGCCGGGAGCAGCCCGAGCAGCGGGGTCGACGCGAGCACCTTGCCGCACTCCTGGAGCACCAGCATCGCGTCGAAGGCCTCGAGGCCCGCCCCGCCCCGCTCCTCGGCGATGAGCAGCCCGGTCCAGCCCGCTTCGACGACGGTCGGCCACAGGTCCGGGAGCGCGCCGGGTCCCCCGTCCTCCTCGAGAGCCTCGCGCGCGGCCGCCACGGTCTCGAAGCGCGCGAGCGCGCCCCGCGCCGCGTCCCGCAGGAGCTCCTGCTCGTCGCTCAGGGCGAGGTTCACGCGGACACCGCCTCCTTCTCCCGCGCGCGGAGCTCGGCGAACGGGATGCCCTTGTCGAGCCGCGGCTCCGGCGGCAGGCCGAGCACGCGCTCCCCGATGGTGTTCCGCAGGATCGCCTCGGTGCCGCCGGCCGACTTCAGCCCGGGGAGGAACGAGATGAGGTAGGCCCACTCGGAGTCCTCGCCGAGCGCCTCGGGGCCGAGGACGTCGGCGATGAGGTCCCCCGCGGCGATCGCGGCGTTCACGGTCGTGACCTTCGCGAGGCCGGACTCGGGCCCGGGGATCTGGCCCTTCGACAGCGCCGTGAGCGTCCGGTAGCTCGTGAAGCGCACGGCCAGGAGCTCGGCGGCGAGCTCGCCCAGGCGCTGGCGCACCGCCGGGTCGGCCTTGGCGGCGGCGTCCGCGCCGATCGCCTCGGCGAAGCGGTCCGAGCGGTAGCCGAAGCCCTCGGAGCCCAGGCCGATGGCGACCCGCTCGTACATGAGCACGGTCAGGGCCGTGGCCCAGCCGTTGTCGACACCGCCGACCACGTTCTCGGCCGGCACCACGAGCTCGTCGAAGAAGACCTCGTTGAACTCCGCCTCGCCCGAGATCTGGCGCAGGCCGCGGATGGTCACGCCCTCGCCGTCCATGGGGACGACGAACATCGTGAGGCCCTTGTGCTTGTGCTTCTCCGGCGAGGTGCGGGCCAGCAGCAGTCCGTAGCTCGAGAACTGGGCGTTCGTGGTCCACACCTTCTGGCCCGTGAGCGCGAAGGAGCCGTCGGGGTTCTCCACCGCCCGGGTCTGGATCGCGGCGAGGTCGGAGCCCGCGGCCGGCTCGGAGAAGAGCTGGCACCACACCTCGTCGCCGTGCAGCAACGGGCCGAGGTAGCGGCTCTTCTGCTCGTCGCTGCCGTGGGCGATGAGGCAGGGCCCGAGCATGCCGATGCCGATGACGTCGAGGATGCCGGGCACGTGGGCGGCCCCGATCTCCTGGTTGACGATGACCTGCTCGATCGGGCCGAGCCCTTGCCCGCCGAACTCCTCGGGCCAGGTGAGGCCGGCCAGGCCGCCCTCGGCGAGCTCGGCCTGCCAGGCGCGTCGCCGGTCGATGTAGGCCGTGTCGCCGGAGTCTCCCGTGGCGGGCGGAGCCGCGGCCTTGTGCGCGTCGAGCCAGCCGCGCACCCGGGCGCGGAACGCCGCCTGCTCTGGTGTGTCGTTCAGGTCCACCCGGATCTCCAGTCGCTGAGGGGTGCCCCCGAGTGTACGCGTGTGGCTGAACGCGTTTCACCTTCCTGCCGCGCGCGGGGCTGTGCGTCAATGAGGGCGTGCGCCCCTTCGTGCTCCTCCAGGCCGGGCTGACCGGGGCTGTCCTCGCGCGGCTGGCCCGCGGCCGCACCCGCCGTCCGCCGCTGCGCGCGGAGACGGCGACCGGGCCCGGACGGGTGAGCGTCCTCGTCCCGGCGCGGGACGAGGCGGAGCGGATCGGCCCGATGCTGCGGGCGCTGGCCGCCGAGCCCGGGGTCCACGAGGTGCTCGTCATCGACGACCACTCCAGCGACGCGACCGCCGCCGTGGCGGCCGGGCTGGGCGCGCGGGTCCTGCCCGCGCCGCCGCTCCCACCGGGCGGGGTGGGCAAGCCGTGGGCGCTCCAGCACGGCCTCGAGCAGGCGACGGGCGACGTGGTGCTCGCGCTCGACGCCGACGTGCGACCCGATCCGGGCTTCGTCGGCGCGGTGGTCGGCGCCCTGGCCGACCGCCCCGAGCGGACGCTGCTCACCGGCACGGTCCGCTTCGCCTGCCGGACCGCGGGGGAGCGCGCGCTCCACCCGGCCTTCCTCGCCACGCTCGTGTACCGCTTCGGCCCCGGCGACGTCGACGGCTGGCAGCCGCGCCCCGACCGTGCGCTCGCCAACGGGCAGTGCCTCGTCGCGCGCCGCGCCGCGCTGCTGGCCGCGGGGGGCTTCGCGCTGGCCGGCGGGCACATGACCGACGACGTCGCGCTGGCCCGGGCCCTCCGCCGTCGCGGGTGGTGCCTGCACACGGTGGACGCCGCGGACCTGCTCGAGGTCCGCATGTACGACTCGCTCGGCGAGACGTGGCGGGGCTGGAGCCGCTCGCTCATGGCCTCCGACGCGACGCCGCCGGCCTGGCAGGCGCTCGACCTCGTGACCCTCTGGGCGGTCCTGGCGCTCCCGCTCCCGCGGCTGCTCCTGCGCCGCGGGACGCCGCTGGACGCGGGGCTCGTGCTGCTCCGGGTGGCGCTGCACACCGCGTTCCGCCGCACCTACCGCCGCCACGACGCCGCGTTCTGGAGCGCGCCCCTGCTCGACCTGCCGGCGGTCGCGCGGCTCACGTGGAGCGTCCTGCGGCCCGACCACCGCTGGCGCGGCCGGACGTACCGATGAGCGCAAACGCATCAGGTGCGTATCCGGTTCGCTCCATCGGTGCTGTCAGGGGCGTGCGTAGCCTTCAAAGCGGCAGCAGAGGGTGGTTCGTCAGGAGGTGGGTAGTCAGCCGGGCTGGAGCGCATCGGTCTGGCCGGCTTCCTGACGGCGTTCGTTCTGGTCGTCGTCCCAGGTGTCGCGTTGAGCCGCCTCGGTGTGCGGCGCGATCTGGCGACCGGCCTCGCAGGCGGCCTTGGAGTCTTCATCGCCTTCACGGCCGTGCGCCTCCGGGACTGCCGGCGACGTCGGAACGATTCGCAAGGGCGCCGTCTCTGCCGATGCTCGAAGGAACACCCGACGCGTGGATCTCCACGTAGGTCGAAGGCGGCGCCGTGCTGCTGAGGCCGAGCAGCGGTTGAAGGGCGGCCATCGGGGTGCGGCAGTCGTGGCGAGACGACGTACTCGGCGAGGTAGGCGTGTAGGTGCTGGGGACTGGCGCCGCGATGGGTGCCGTCCACTCCGGCCCTGTGGTCGGAGACGGCGCGGTGGGCTCGGGGCAGCGGGTACTCGCCTGGCAGCGCGCTGAGGAGCCTGAGCGGGCCGACACGGTCGAAGGGCAGCCGGTTCGGCCCTCTCGTCCCCGGACGCCCGAGCGCCCCCGGCGAGCGGGCCGATGCGGTCGGAGGGCAGCCGGTTCGGCGCTCTCGGCCGGGCCCGCGGGCGTCCGAGCTGACGGAACGGTCCCCCAGCCCCGGAGCCGACCGGAGACGCACCAGGCATCAAAGGGGTCAGACCCCTTCGATGCGTGCGCTCAGGCGTGGCGGGCCTGGAGGGCCCGGAGGCCGAACAGGGCGCCGACGAGCGTCATGAGCGCGCCCGTGGCGGCGACGTGCCCGGCCGGGTCGAAGAGGAGCTGCACCAGTGGGACGCCGAAGACGCCGACGCGGGCGCCGAGCGCGAAGGAGCGGCGCGCGAGCGAGACCGCCACGCAGACGGCCAGGGCGACCGGCGCGGCGATCGGCGCGACCGCGAACATCCCGCCGGCGAAGGTCATCACCGCCTTGCCGCCGCGACCGCGGGTGGCGAGCGGGAACGCGTGGCCGAGCATCGCCGCGGCGACGCCCGCGTAGCCCACGTACACCCCGCCGAACGCGAGGCCCGCGAGCCCCGCCAGCGCGCCCTTCAGCCCGTCGCCGACGAACGCCGGCCAGGCGCGGCGCGCCCCGAGCTGCTCCAGCGCGTTCCAGGCGCCCGGGTTGCCGTCGCCGGTCGCGAAGAGGTCGACGCCGTGGCGCCGCGCCACCAGCAGCGCGACCGGCACACTGCCCAGGAGGTAGCCCAGCAGGGCCGCCGCCACGTACCCCATGTCCGTGCTCGCCTCCTTCCACCTGCTCCGCTACCCCCGGGCCACCGCGCCGGAGGGAGTCTCGCGCATGGGGCTCGACCGGCCGGAGCTCGCCCGGCAGCCGGGCCTCGCCTTCTGGAAGCTGCTCGGCACCGGCCGCGGCGCGACGATGACCCTCGGTGCGGACCTGCGGCGGTGGGGGCTCTTCGCGACGTGGGTCGACGAGGCGGCGCTCGACGCGTTCCTCGCCGACTCGGCGGTCGCCGCCCGCTGGCGCGCGCTCGGCGCCGAGCAGTACCACGTGCGCCTGGCGCCGCTGCGCGCGCAGGGTCGCTGGGCGGGTCGCGATCCGGTCGCGGGGCCGCCGCACCCGGATCCCGGTGGCGAGCAGGTCGCGATCCTCACCCGCGCCACGATCCGCCCGCGGCGCCTGCGCGCGTTCTACGGCGCCATCGCGCCGCCGGCGGCGGCGCTCATGCGCGCGCCCGGGCGCCTCGCGAGCGTGGGGGTGGGCGAGTGGCCCGTGGCCCGCCAGGCGACGTTCTCCCTCTGGCGCTCGTTCGAGGACGCGCGGAGCTACGCCTACGGCGACCCGGCCCACCGCGCGGTCCTGCGCCGCACCCGCGAGGAGGGCTGGTACTCCGAGGAGCTCTTCGCGCGCTTCCGGCCCTTCGGCGCGTCGGGCACCTGGGACGGCCGGGACCCGCTCGCCGCCGGCCCGACCTGAGCGCCGTGCCACGTGCGATCCGCCACGAACGCATGGAAGGGGTCAGGCCCCATTCATGCGGGTGGCGGTGATGAGCGCGTCGAGGCGGCGCCAGAAGATGCGGCGGGTGGCCGGGCCGGCACGCTGGGGGCCGAGGTGGTCGTCCACGGTCGGATCGCCGACGCGGACGAGCTCCTCGCGGCGCGTGCGGGCCCGGGCGATCGTGCGCTTCGCGGTGATGGCCCCCACGGTCCGGTCGTCGGCGCCGTAGAGCGCCACGAGCCGCGTGGCGGCGGGGATGCCGGCCGGGTCGACCTCGGGGAGGCGCAGCGGGATCCCCCGGATCTGCCGCCCGGGGTAGGCGGCGAAGACGGCCCGGGCCGGCGGGAGGCCGAGGCGCCGGGCCGACGCGGCGTAGTCCGCGCTCATCGCACCGCCCGCGGAGTGGCCCGCGACGACCCACCGCGTGCGCGGGAGGCGCTCCGCGGCGAGCGCCGCGCGGACCCCCGCCACCACGCCGGCGAAGGCCACCGCCGGAGCCAGGAACGGCGCGTCCTGGTAGACGGGGTAGACCACCGTGGAGCCGCGGCGCACGAGATGCGCGAGCCACGGGCCGTAGCTCGCCGGGTCCACGGCCGTCCAGCCGTGCAGGAAGAGGACCACCGGCGCCTCGCGCGGCCCGCCCCGCCGCCGGAGCACCCACGCGCCACGCGCGCCCTCGCCGGCGAAGGCGGCGTCGAGGTCGGCCGGCAGGTCCGGCCGCGGCGGGTCGACGCGGGCACCGGGGCCGGGCGGCGGGGCGCTCGTCGCGGGAGGCGGAGCGGCCGGCGCGCGGGAGGTGGCCCCGGGCGCGCCCGGGCCCGTCGCCGTGCTCCCACCGCAGGCGCCCACGGCGAGGGCGCAGGCGGCGAGCGCGAGCCGGCGGGCGGCTCCGGCCCTCCTCACGCCGGCCCGATCTCCCGCGCCACCAGCGCCCCGCCGAGCATCACGAGCGGGAGCCCGCCGCCCGGGTGCGCGGTCCCGCCGACCCTCCACACGTTCTCCAGGCCGCGCACCCGGTGCCCCGGCCGCCCGATCGAGCCGAGCCGCCCGTGCGGCGCGTCGCCGTAGATCGCGCCGCCGAGCGCCCCGGTCTCGGCCTCGAGGTCCTCGGGGGAGCGGACCCGGCGGGCGCGCACGCGATCGCCCACGCCGAGCCGGGCGACCACCCGGTCGGCCTCCGCCTCCCAGTCCGCCGCCACGCCGCTCGGCGCGTTGGCGAGCACGAACCAGTTCTCGGCGTCGGCGGGCGCCTCCGCCGGGGTGGTCACCGACGAGGTCGAGACGTACAGCGTCGGGTCGCGCACCGGCCGCCGGGCGAGGAACAGGTCGTCCATCTCCGCGTCGTAGCTCGCGGGGAAGCGGATCTCGTGGTGCACCTGCCCCGGCGTGCGGCCGTCCACCGCGAGCATCAGCGCCAGGCCGGAGAGCGAGCGCTCGCGGCGGGAGTGGCGCCCCCCGTCGAGCTGTCGCGCGAGCGCGAGCGCGTCGCCGTTCCACACGACGTGGTCGGCGGCCACGACCTCGGTCGCCGTGCGGACGCCCGCCGCGCGGCCGTGGCGACCCCGCACGACGCCGTGCGCGCGCGTCGCGTAGCGGAGCTCCCCGCCCAGGCTCCGGAAGCGCTCCTCGAGCGCGCGCACGAGCCCGAACAGCCCCCCGGGCACGTGCCAGGCGCCGAAGGCGTGCTCCACGTACCCCGCGACGGCGAGGGCGGCGGGCGCCCGCCGCGGGTCGGCGCCGGCGTAGGTGCCGAAGCGCTCGACGACCTGCTGGAGCCGCGCGTCGCCGGTGTGCGCGCGCGCCAGCGAGCGGAGGGTGTGCCACGGCTTGATGCGGAGCAGGTCGCGCGGGTCCGGCGGCGCGTCACCCGGCCCGGGCCGGCGCGGCGGCCAGGGCGGGGCGCCGGTGAGGAACGGCTGGGAGGCGGCCCACATGCGCGCGCAGGTCGCGAGGAACGCGTCCCACTGCCGGCCGGTCCCGGGGGCCCAGGCCTCGAGCGCCGCGTGCGAGCGCGCGGCGTCGGCGCTCAGCTCCACCGCGGTCCCGTCGGCGAAGCGGTACCGCGTCACCGGCTCCACCGGCACGAGCTCGGGCAGGGCCGTCCCGGTCGCCTCGAAGAGCTCGCGCACCACCCAGGGCATCGTCAGGAGCGAGGGTCCCGTGTCGAACCGCCAGGTCCGCCCGCCGTCCTGCAGCTCCACGCGCCCGGCCTTGCCCCCGGGGCTCGCGGCCTGCTCGAGGAGCGTCACGGCGTGCCCCGCCGCGGCGAGCCGCACGGCGCAGGCCAGCCCGCCCACGCCCGCTCCGACGACGACCACGCGCATCAGCGGCCGCCCCGCGCGCCGCCACGGCCCCGCGGCCGGCGCGGCGGGGCGCTCATGCGGCCCGCCCGCGCCGCCGGCCCCCCGCGCGTCCGCCCGCGCGCAGCCGGCTCCGCAGCGCCGGGACCGCGAAGGCCCCCATCGCCGCGCCGCCCACCACCGCGACGCGCGGGCGACCCCAGAACGCCGCGTTGGCGATCACCTCCCCGAGCCAGGTCCACGCGAAGACGGCGAGCGAGACGTCGGCGCGTCCGTCGCGCGGGTCCGAGCCGTCGTCGACGAGGCTCCACACCGCGAAGACGCCCGCGCCCGTGAGGAACCAGCCGAGGAAGTTCTGCGCCGGGATCCCCTCGTAGCGCCCCCCCTGCGGCCAGCTCCAGAAGCCGTCGCGGACCATGCGCGGATCGACGAAGAGGTCCCACGCCGTGAGCGCCCCGGCCGCGACGAGCGGACGCCGGAGCCGCGAGCGCGTGATGAGCCCGGCCGCCGTCCAGGCCGGCCGGCTCATCATCGCCCACGAGACGCCCACGGCGAAGGGGACGCCGCGCCAGCCCGGGCCGAGCTTCGCCGTGTAGGTGTAGTGCCCGAACGGCCGGCCCGTGGCGACGCCCGCGAGCTCGGTGGCGTAGCCGAGCGCCCCGGCGCTCCCCACCGTCGCGGCGGCCCGGCGCAGCCCGCCCTCCTCGATCGCGTCGGCGGCGGTCGTGGCCGCCAGGAGCGCGATCACGCCGTGGGTCGCGGCCGTGTGGAGGCGCGGCGGCACCCGCGGGTAGAGCACTTGGGCGCCGACGAGCGCGGCGAGGAGCGGGCGGGACGGCAGCATGCGCGAGGGGCGGCGGAGTGTAGGTCGCCCGGCGCGGCCGACCGCGGTCCCGGCGCCCGCGAGCCCGCCCGCCCGGCGCCGCGGCTCAGGCGCGCGGCGTGCGCCACCCGCGGTCGAGCAGCTGGCGCGCCTGCTTGCCCGGGTCCGGCGAGTGGAGCAGCACGACGCCGAGCCGCCGCCCGTCGCGCTCCGCCGCGCCGAGGAAGCAGCGGCCGGCGAGGTCCGTGTAGCCCGTCTTCACCCCGATCGCGCCGCGGTAGCCCGCGGTGATCAGCGGGTTGTGCGAGGCGAGGAAGATCCGCCCGCCCTTGATCGGGAACGGCAGCACGGCGCGGGGCCGGGCGACGATCGCCGCCAGCCGCGTCTGGTCGAGGACCGCCCGGGCCAGCGCCGCCAGGTCCTCCGGGCAGGAGTAGCCGTGGTCGTCGAGCCCGTCGGGCGAGGCGAACGAGGTGCACGAGAGGTGCATCTGCGCCGCCGTGCGGTTCATCAGCGCCACGAAGCGCGGGACGGTGCCGCTGACCTGCTGGGCCAGCGCGACGGCGGCGTCGTTGCCCGAGACCAGCAGCAGGCCGTTCAGCAGCGCTCCCACGCCGACGGGCCGGCGCTTGGGGAGCACGCCGATGCGCTGCCCGGGCCGCCGCCGCGCCTCCTGGGAGATCGGCACGAGCGTGCCCGGCGGCACCCGCCGGGCGACCAGCAGCGCCGTCATCGTCTTCGTGACGCTCGCGATCGGCAGCCGGCGCAGGGGATCCCGGCGCCACAGCACCTGGCCCGTGTCGAGGTCGAAGAGCAGCCCGGCCCGGGGCGGGCGCCCGAAGCGGAGCACCACGGGGTCGCGGACGTCGGCGAGCTTGACCGCCAGCGGCACGGGGGGCGTGGTGGGCGCGAGCGGCCCGTTGGCCGCCTGCAGCCCGGCGGGTCCCGCGGCGCCGGCCCGCACGACGGCCGCGGGCGCCCCGACGGCCGGGTCGCCCGCCCGGGCGCTCCCGCCGCAGCCGCCGAGCACCGCCACGGCGCCGAAGAGGGCGATCGATCGGGCCCGCAGCACTGCGGCGAGGCTACTCGGGCGGGTGGCGGAGCGCGCCGAGGACGCCGAAGGCGAAGAGCCCGAGGACCAGCAGGGAGATCGCCTCGAGCGGTCCGAAGCCGGTCGTGACGATGACGTAGCCCGTCAGGAAGCCGAAGCAGAGCAGGACGAGCAGGGCGGCGGCGAGGATCGGGCGGTGGAGCACGAAGAGGGGCCGGAGCGCTTGCGCCCCCGGAGTCAGGACACGGGCAGGCGCGGCCGGTCGGTCACGTCAGAGCGGTAGGTCGCGAAGAGCTTGATCGCCAGCAGCCCGAACGCGAAGCCGCCGACGTGCGCGAAGTAGGCCACGCCGCCACCGCCGCCCTGGGCGCCGTTGGTCAGGTCGAGCGCCCCGAAGAGCGCCTGCTGCAGGAACCAGAACCCGAGCACCAGGACGGCCGGCAGCTCCACCAGGGTGAAGAAGAGGACGAGGAGGATCGCGGTGACCACCCGTGCGCGGGGGTAGAGCAGCAGGTAGGCGCCGAGCACGCCGGCCACCGCGCCCGAGGCGCCGAGGGTCGGGACCTGCGAGTCGGGGCCCACGGCGACCTGCAGCGCCAGCGCCGCCACCCCGGCGAGCAGGTAGAAGGCGACGAAGCGAACGCGGCCCATGGCGTCCTCGATGTTGTTGCCGAAGATCCACAGGAACAGCATGTTGCCGCCGAGGTGCAGCAGCCCCGCGTGGCTGAACATGGCGGTGAACACCGTGGCCCAGGCGGGCAGCGCGTCCGGCAGCACCGTCGCGGTCTCGCAGCGTCCGTCCAGGCGGCAGGGCAGGGCGGCGTAGTCGTAGAGCTGCCGCGGGTCGAGCGAGTTCCCCGAGAGGTCGATGCCGAGCCCGCCGCCCGCCTTGGGCTGCAGGAGGAGGTAGACGACGACGTTCAGCGCGATGATCGCCACCGTCACCACCGGGAACCGGCGGGTCGGGATGTTGTCCTTCAGCGGGATCACGGGGCGCGCCTACCCGGGCGCCCGGCGGGGCGCTCAGGCGGTCGCGGCGGCGAGCGGGCCGACGCCCGGCTCGTCCTGCGCGACGTGCTGGTCGGCGTGGTAGCTCGAGCGCACGAGCGGGCCCGAGGCGATGTGGTCGAAGCCGAGCGCGTACCCCGCCTCCTCCACCGCCTTGAACTCGTCGGGATGCCAGTAGCGCACGACGGGCAGGTGGCGCTCCGTCGGGCGCAGGTACTGCCCCACGGTGATGATCTGGACGCCGGACTCGCGCAGCCGGCCGAGCGCGTCCACGACCTCCTCGACGCTCTCGCCGAGCCCGACCATCATCCCGCTCTTCGTCGCGACCTCGTCGCCGCCGAACTCCTTCGCCGTGCGCAGCACGCGGTTGGAGCGCTCCCAGGTCGAGCCGCGCCGGGCGATGGGGTAGAGCCGCGGCACCACCTCGACGTTGTGGTTGAAGACGTCGGGGCGCTCGGCGAGCACCTTGGCCAGCGGCATGTCCTGCCCGCGGAAGTCGGGGGTCAGCACCTCGACCTTGCACCTTGGGGCCTGTCGGCGCACCTGGCGGATCGTCGCCGCCCAGATGCCGGCGCCGTAGTCCGGGAGGTCGTCGCGGTCCACGCTCGTGATGACCGCGTGCCGGAGGCCCATCTTCGCGATCGAGCGCGCGACCCGGGCCGGCTCGAGCGGGTCGTTCCACGTCGGCTTGCCGGTGTTGACGTTGCAGAAGCCGCAGCGCCGGGTGCAGGTGTCGCCGAGGATCATGAAGGTCGCGGTGCCGCGCTCCCAGCACTCGCCGACGTTCGGGCAGGCGGCCTCCTGGCAGACCGTGTGGAGGTTCTCCTCCTTGATCAGCGCGGAGAGCTCGCGGTACTTCCCGCCGCCCGGCGCCGGGACCTTGAACCACGGCGGCTTGCGCTCGCGCAGCGGCCGCACGTCGCCGCCGAGCACCGTGAGCACGTCCATCCCGCCGGGGTTGGAGCGCGAGCGGGTGTGGTGGCTGCGCTCGGTGACCTGGTCTGCCATCGCCTTCTCCACAGTAGCCCCTGACTCACTCCAGGACGTTCGTCTCCAGGTGCCTGCCGATCGATCCGCCCGTCACCCGGCGCACGAGCCCCGGGGCGAGCGCCCGGGCCGCGGTGACGATCCAGTACCAGCGTGGCGCGTAGCGCTCGGCGCGCCGGTCGCGGATGACCTCGTCGACCGCCTCCGCGATCGTCTCGGGCTCCGTGAGCAGCCAGCGGGTGGCCCGCCGCGCACGCAGCTCGGCCTGGGGGAACCCCTCGGTGGCGACGAAGCCGGGGAGCACGATCCCGACGTGCACCCCGTGGTGGCGCTCCTCGGCCCACAAGGCCTCGCTCCAGCCGTTGAGCGCGAACTTGCTCGCCGCGTAGGCGCCCGTGCCGGCGCGGGCGACCCGGCCCGTGACCGAGGTGACGTTCACCACCGTGCTGCCGGGCGCGGCGGCCCGCAGCAGCGGCAGCAGCGCCTCGGTGAGCCGGACCGCCGCCTCGAAGTTGACCGCCATGGTGCGGGCGACGTTCGCCGCGCCGCCCTCGGCGAACGGGGCGCGCCAGCCCGCGCCGGCGTTGTTGACGAGCACGTCGAGCCGCCCGTGCTCGCGTTCGACGTGCGCGCGCACGCGGGCCGCCGCCCCGTCCTCGGTGAGGTCCACCGCGCACACGGTCGTCCGCGCGCCGAGCGTCGCCGCCAGCGCCTCCAGCCGATCCCGACGGCGGGCGACGAGCACGAGCTCGGTCCCGGGCGCGCGGGCCAGCCGGCGGGCGGTCGCCGCACCGATGCCGCTCGAGGCGCCCGTCACGACGACGACGCGCCTCATGCGGGCACGGCGTCGAGCGCCGCGTGCAGCCGGGCCGGGGAGAGCAGCCGCTGCCGGCGCCCGTGGGCCGCGGCGAAGCGGTGGGCCACGCGCCGGCGGAAGCAGGGGAGCAGGGCCCCGTCGCGACCCGTCGCCTCCCGCAGCGAGGTCATGCGCACGTCGGGCAGGCCGCAGGCGACCACCCAGTCGAACGGCGTCAGGTCGTTCTCCACGTTGACCGCGAAGCCGTGGGCGGTGACGCCGCGGGAGACGTGCAGGCCGATGGAGGCGACCTTCCGCTCCGCGAGCCAGACGCCGGTGTAGTCCGGGCCCTCCGGGGTGCGGGTGCGGGCCGCGAGCCCCTCGTCGGCCAGGGCGGCGACGAGCGCGCGCTCCATCGTCCGCACGAAGCCGAGGACGTCCTCGGTGCGCATGATGGGATAGCCCACGAGCTGGCCCGGGCCGTGGTAGGTCACGCGGCCGCCGCGCCGGGTCTCCACCACGTCGATGCCCTGCGCGCGGTACCAGGCCTCGCCGCGCGGGAGCCCGCCCGGGTCCGGGCGCCGCCCGCGGGTGTACACCGGCGGGTGCTCGAGCAGCAGGAGGACGTCGCCGATGCGCTCGGCGGCGCGCGCGTCGCGCGCGCGCTCCTGCAACGCGTGGGCCTCGCGGTAGTCCACGACGCCCAGGTGCACCACGAGCAGGTCGGCCTCCATCGCCCGGAAGGATGGCAGCCCGGCCTGGCGCTCACGGCGCCGTCGGGCCCGGGTAGCCTCGGGGGGATGGCCGACGACGGCACGGGAGGCATCTGGCGCTCGCGCCTGCGCTGGCGGATGCGCGGCGCCTGGCAGGGGCCGGCCTTCGTCGCCTCGACGCTGGCCGGCGCGGTGCTGCTCAACCGGCTGCCGGTCGCCGGGGACCACGGGCTCGACCCGATCGGCGGGGTCCTGCTCTGCGGCTTCCTGAACCTCGCGATCGCCGGCTTCCTCGCGCCGATGGCGGCGCTCCTGCTGCAGCGCCGCCGCCCCGGCCCCGTGCCGCTGCAGATCCGCCGGGACAGGATCGGCACCGGCCTGATGGGCTCGCTCGGGGTGCTGCTGCTGGCGCTGGGGATCGGGCACCACGCGGCGGTGGCCGCCGCCCGGGAGGAGTTCCGGGAGCAGCTGAGCGCCGTGCGGGCCTACGTCGCCCATCAGGCGCCGCCGGAGTACCGCGCCGGCATCGGGCGCGAGAGCACCTGGAAGCAGAAGGACGGCTTCTACCGGACCTGCACGCCGGGCCCCGACGTGCGCCGCAGCCTCTGCCTCTTCGTCGAGACCGACGGGGTCGCGACCGTGCGCCGCGATCCCGACCAGCAGCCCAACGCGCGCATCGCCGGCGTGGACAACCCGGGCCACCGGGGCGGCTGACGCCGGCGGGCGGCGCGCCCGCTCAGCGCGTCAGGAGCGCCGGCTGCTCGAGCAGCTCCCGGACGCGCCGCAGGAGGCGGGCCGCGTCGGGGGCGTGCAGGATCCGGTGGTCGCAGGTGAGGGTGAGCGCCACGGTGAGCCGGGCCACGACGGCGCCGTCGCGCACGACCGCACGGGGCGCCACCGCGCCCATGCCGAGGGCGACGGCCTGCGGCGGGTTGAGCAGCGGCGCGACACGGGCGACGCCGAACTCGGCGAGGCTCACGAGCGTCGCGGTGGCGCCGCTGAGCTCGGGCTGGGTGAGCTGACCCTCCCGGGCACGGCGGGTGAGCGCCCGGCTCTCGGCGGCGATCTCGGCGAGCTCCTTGGCGTCGGCGTCGGAGATCACGGGGAAGAGCGTGCTGCCCTGCGCCGGCGTGGAGAGCGCGACGTTCACCCGCGGGTAGCGCTCGAAGCGGGCGTCGCGGTGGGCGCCGTTGGCCCGGGGCGCCTCGGCCAGCGCGAGCGCGAGCGCCTTGAGCACGACATCCTCCCAGGCCGGGGTGGGCGCCGGCAGCTCGGCGCGGAGCGTGGCCGCGGCTTCGAGGTCCACCTCCACCGCCATCGAGAGGTCGGGGACCGTCGCACGCGACTCGGCGACCCGGCGGGCGTGCTGCGCCTGCGCGCGCGTCGGCTCCTCGACCGTCGGCTCGCCCTTGGCGGCGGGCGCGGCGGGTCGCGCGCCGGCGGGCTCGCTCACGGGGGTCGGCTCGGCCATGGCGGCGGACAGTAGCTTCCGGTGCCGGACGAGCCGTGCTGTGTGGCTCCGGGCCGAGCGGCGGCGCCGGGCCCGGCGCGCCGGGGGGCGCGCCGGGCTACGGCTCCGCATCGTCGACGAAGGGGGCCACGCCGACGATGCGTCGCAACCGGAAATCACCCCGACAGTGTCCGGTGCGATGCATGGGCCACCGAACGGCGGCTCCCGAGGAAGAATCGGGCATGGCGGGAACGCGTTCATCGTCGGTCCGCACAGCACGCAGGCGAACACTCGTCCTCGACCGGAGGAGCACCCGCTCCACCGATCGGACGAAGCGCGCCGCCGAACCCCGCCGCTGGTCCCCTCCCGCGCCGGCCCAATCGTGCCAGGCACCTTTCGCCCAGGCGGGCCGATCGGGGCCAATCGTGCCAGGCACCTTCCGCCCAGGCGGGCCAATCGTGCCAGGCACCTTCCGCCCAGGCGGTGCCAATCGTGCCTGGGACGTTGGTGCCAGGCACCTTTCGCCCGGGCGGGACGTTGGTGCCTGGCACCTTTTGCCCGGGCATCTCCGTACGGACCGCGGGGTTGTCCGGCGTGGCCGCGTGGGCGGCCGGGCACGTACCCGAGCGATGCTCCGCTACGAGGCCCGCTCCGCCGCCGATCCCGCGACCGCCTGGTCCCTCGTGGCCGAGCCCGCCCGTTGGCACGAGTGGTCGCCGCACGTCCGGGGGGCCTGGGGGCTCGGAGAGCCCGAGGTCCGCCGCGGCGCCCGGGGGGCGGCACGGCTGCTCGGCGTGGTGCCGATACCCGCACGGGTGGTCGCGGTGGCCGAGGGGCGCTCGTGGACCTGGTCGGTGGGAATCATGGAGCTCGACCACCGGGTCGATCCCGACGGCGTCGGCGGCTCCATCGTCGGCGTCGACCTCCGGGCCGCGCCCGCCGTCGAGGCGGTGCTGCGCGTCACCTACGGGCCGCTGGTGGCGGTGCTCGTGCGGAATCTCGCGCGGGTGGCCGGGCAGCGCGCGCTCGCGCCCTGACCGACGTGGCCGCCGGCGCTCAGCGCCGCACGCGGGGAGGCAGGCGGCTCGCGCCGACGTGCTCGTCCAGCCACGCGTTCATCGACGCCAGCGCGCTCCAGCTGCCCCGGGCATGCGCGAGCGCCGCGGTCCGCGTGATCCGCCCCGGCGGCAGGCGCGCGCCGGCCACCAGCAGCTTGTGGCGCAGCAGGCCGACCCGCGGGTGATCCCGCGCGTAGCCGCGCGGCGCGGTCTTGAGCGTCGCCCCGAACAGCTCCACGCCCTTCGCCGCGGCAGAGGCCACCGCGGCCTCCAGGGCGGGCCCGGTCGCCGCGTCCGCGATCGCCTCGCGCAGCCGCCGGAGCTGGTCGGGGGCCAGGTCGTAGTAGCCCGTCCCGGCGAACAGCCCCTCGGCGCCGAGCTGCAGGTAGAGCGACGCCTCGCTCTCCGGCCGGTCGGCGATCACGCCGTAGGTCGTCGTCTTGTACGGCGACTTGTCCGCCGAGAAGCGCACGTCGCGGTGCTGGCGGAAGAGCTTCACGCGGCCGCCCGCGCCGTCGTCGGCGAGCTCCTCCAGCAGCGCCTCCAGCGGCCCTCGGACCTCCCCCTCGTAGGTCTCCCGGTGCTCGGCGAACCACTCCCGGGTGTTGTGCGCCGCGAGCCCCTCGAACCAGGCGAACGCCGCCGGGGCGAAGCCGGAGAAGGCGGGCGGCGGGCTCACGCGGCCGGCGGGATCACGTGGAGCCCCGCGCTCCCGGCCGGCGTCCTCCCGGCGGCGTCCTCGCCCTCCGCGTGCTCGCGGAGCACCGCCGCGGCGTCGTCGAGCCCGGCGTCGCCCGTGAAGAGCCGCCCGCGCGCCCACACCGCGGGCGCCCGCCTGACGCCGCGCTCCCGGGCGAGGGCCGTCGCGTCCGCGAGCGCCCGGCGGGTCCCGCGCGTCCCGAGCGCGGCGAGCACCGAGCGCGGGTGGAGCTCGCAGGCCGAGGCCGCGATCAGCACGTTGTCCAGGACGGAGAGGTCGCGCGCGCCGTTGTAGGCCTGCCGCAGCGCGGCCTGCAGGAAGGCGACCGTGCGGCCGGTCGACTTCGCGAAGGTCGCCGCGAGGTTGGCCGCCTCCGCGTCGAAGGGCGTGGAGGCGGGAACGCGGATCGCCTGGAGCCCGCGGGCGGCGGCCGCGGCCTCCAGCGCTTCGAGCCCGACCCGGGCCGGGCGCCCGAGGTGGACCGGGATCCACTCCGTGGCCACGGGCATCACCTGGAGCGCCCGCTCGGCGGCGAGCAGGGACTCGGGGTGCCCGAGGTCCAGGTAGAGGACCGGCGGCGCGGCGGCGGGCTCAGCCGTGGACGAGCCAGCCGTCGGCGGCACGTGCCGCCTCCATCACGCCCTCGGAGAGCGTGGGGTGGCCGTGGACCATGCGCGCGACCTCGGCGTAGCCGCCCTCCATCGCGCGCACGTTGACGAGCTCCTGGATCAGCTCGGTCGACTTCGCGCCGACGATGTGGCCCCCGAGCAGCTCGCCGTACTTCTTCTCGCCGACGATCTTGATGACGCCGGTCCGGTCCCCGTAGACGGTGCCGGCGCCGACGGCGCCGTACTGGACCTTGCCGACCACGACGTCGTAGCCCTGCTCGCGGGCCTGCTCCTCGGTGAGCCCGAAGGAGGCGACGTTGGGCTTGCAGAACGTCGCACGGGGGATGTCGGGGTAGGAGAGCGGATGCGTCGCGTTCCCGTGGATCGCCTCGGCGGCGATGACGCCCTCGTCGGAGGCCTTGTGGGCCAGCGCCGGGCCGGGGACGAGGTCGCCGATCGCGTAGACGCGCTCGCGCGAGGTCATCTGCGCGCCGTCGACCTCGACCAGCCCCGTCTCGGTGAGCTCGATCCCGGCCACGTCCAGCCCGAGCCCCTCCACGTCGGGGCCGCGACCCGCCGCGATGACGAGGTAGTCGGCCTCCCCGGGGGTGCCGCCGTAGGTGAAGGTGACCTTCCCGTCCTGGGTCTGCACATCCTCCACGAAGGTCTTGGTGTGGACCTCGATGCCCTGCTTCTTGAAGCCGCGCTCGGCGACCTTCGAGATGTCGGCGTCCTCGCTCGGCAGCACGCGGTCGAGCCCCTCGAAGAGCTGGACGGCGACGCCGAGGCGCGCGTAGGCCGAGGCGATCTCCGCGCCCGAGGCGCCCGCGCCGACCACCACCAGCGAGCTCGGGAGCTCATCGAGCCCCCACGCCTCCTCGGTCCCGATCACCCGCCCGCCGAACTGCGTGCCCGGGATGGGCCGCGCGACCGACCCCGTGGCGAGGATGACACCGCGGTTCACGGTGAGCTCCTCCGCGCCGACCCGCACGTTGCCCTCGGCGGTGAGCGCGCCCGTCCCCTCGATGACGTCGATGCCGTTCTTCTTCATGAGCCCGGCCACGCCGCCCGTGAGCGTGGCGACCACCTTGCGGCGCCGGTCGCCGACCTCGCCGAAGTCCACGCGGGGCGCCTCGACGTGGATGCCGAACTCGCCGGCCTCCTCCACCTCGGTCAGGATGTCGGCCACCCGCAGCACGGCCTTGGCCGGGATGCAGGCCACGTTGAGGCAGCGTCCGCCGATGTCCCCCTTCTCCACCACGGCGGTGCTCATCCCGAGCTGCGCGGAGCGGATCGCGGCGACGTAGCCGCCCGGTCCGGACCCGATGACGATGCAGTCGTACGCGCGCTCGGCCATGCCCCGACCCTATCGCTCAGGGGCGTGCCGGCCCTGGCCGCGGGGGCATCTGGATCCGGGCCATGGCGCGGATGAGCTTCCAGAAGAACGTGCCGCACACGGCGAGCGCCACGGTGGCGCGGCGGGGACAGACGATCGACGTGAAGACGATCGTCGACGCGGCGACCGAGGAGGCGCAGACGGTCTACGGCGACGCCGACCTGAGCTTGGGCCAGGGGCCTGCGCCGGTGCTTGCGCCGATCGGGACGGTGACGAGGACCGGGTGAAGCGGGTGGCCGAGGGCGACGCCCGACAGCAGGTCCTTGACGGGGCCCGCGGGGATGCGCGAGGCCA
>CAXSFZ010000009.1:36717-94491 GCA_964236905.1 uncultured Solirubrobacteraceae bacterium
AAGAACGTGCCGCAGACGGCGACGACCGCACTGGCGATGGCCACCCCCTTGATCGAGCTGGCGACCAGCAGCGAGAGCGCCCCGAAGGTGGCAGTCACGCCCATGAGCACCTCGAAGCCGAGCACCGCCCAGTACTTCGCGCGCCACATCCCCGCGGCGCAGAGCAGCAGGATCCCGCCCTGGATCGTCGCGCTGCCGGCGCCGGCGTGGGCCACGCGGACCCCGGCGGCGTAGAGGCCGAGGTTGACGACGCCGAGGGTGGTGGCGAAGACCGCGGCGTAGGTGACCCAGGCCGGGCGCTCGCCCCTCGCCAGCGGCTCCAGCCCCTCGCGCACCGCCTGGTTCTTGGCTTCGGTCTTCGCCGCGCGGCCGGCGGGCGCCGAGCCGGCCACGGGAGCGGCCTCGGCGGCGGGGGCGCCCGGGACCACGGCGTCGGCCTCCGGAGGCGCGGCGCGGGCGTCGGTCGCGGCGGCCGGCGCGGGGGCGGGCGTGGGGGCGGCGGGAGCGGCGGCCGGCGTGGAGGCGGCGGGTGTGGGGGCGGCGGGAGCGGCGGCCGGCGTCGCGGACGCGCCGGGGGGCCGCCGCCGCTTGCGGCTACGGGCGGCCACGGCGGCTCCGGAGCGGCGGGCGGGGCGGAGGGGCGGCGGCGCGCACCCCGCCAGTGTCGCAGCGCCGCCCGGGTGGCCCGCCGTCGCAGCCGACGGGGCCGATGCGATCGTCAGGTGGCCGCTTCGGCCCTCTCGCGGGTGTCGGCCGCGCCGCGGGGCCCGCCGCGGGCTGCGCCTGGGCGCGTCGCGGGGCCGCGCCGCGGGGCGCGCCGCGGGCCCGCGGAGGAGGGCCGTCGCGGGCGGCCCGCGGGAGGGGCGTCGCTAGCCTCCGCCGGGCCGTGTCGTCCCTCGACGTCGACCCGCCCGCCCGCCGGTCGCCCGCCTCCGCGGCCGACGCGCTCCTCGACGCCTTCGAGGCGGCCTGGACGCGGCGCGAGCCGGGGGACTTCTACGCGATGTGCGCGGCGGACGTGCACTACGAGGACCCCTTCTGCGGGGAGCCGCTCGAGGGCCCGGGGGCGATCGGCCGCCACGCCGAGCGCCTGTGGGCCGGCTTCCCGGACGTCCGGGTGGACGGCTCCGGCGAGCGCCTCACGGACGGGCGCTACGTCGCCGCGCCGGTGAAGGTGGTCGGGACGAACTCGGGCGAGCTCGAGGGCCTTCCGGCGACGCGTCGCTTCGTGGTGATGCGGGCGATCCTCTACTGCGAGCTCGCCCCGGGAGCGACGGCGCTCCTGCGCGTCCGGGTCTTCTGCGACCGCTACGAGGCGGCGATCCAGCTCGGGCTGCTGCCCAAGCCGGGGACGCTCGGGCAGAAGGCGCTGCTGGCGCTGCGGGGCTTCGGCCTCACCCCTCGACGGTGAGGGTGCCGACCATCCCGGGGTGGATGGTGCACTCGTACTTGATCGTCCCGGCCTTCGTGGCCTTGAAGCGGAACGTGCCGCCCTTGCCGAAGGTGCCCGACTTGAACTTGGCGCCCGAGTCGGCGGTGACGTTGTGCGGGATGTCCTCCTGGTTGGTCCAGGTGACCGTCGTGCCGACCTTGATCGTCACCGCCTTGGGCCCGAACTGGAGCCCCTTCATCCCGATCGCGACGGCGGTGCCCGACGCCGGCGCCGGGGTCGCGGCCGGGGCGCTCGCCGCGGGCGCCGCGGTCGCCGGCGCGCTCGCGGTGTCCTCGTCGCTCCCGCATCCGGCGACGGCGACGGCGGTGACGGCGGCGATCAGGGGCACGAGGCGGCGCATGCCCTGACGGTACTCCGCGGCTTCCGGTCCAGTCGCAGTCAGGTGGTCTGTAGCGTCACCGGCGTGTCCGCCGCCTCCGTGACCGTCCGGGCGCTCCACGGGTGGCGCGAGCAAGGCGATGCGGCGCTGCCGGCGCAGCTGGCGGCCGCGGTCGAGCGCGCGGTGCTCGAGGGCCGGCTCGCCCTCGACGCGCGGGTGCCCTCCGAGCGTGAGCTCGCCTCCGCGCTCGGGGTGAGCCGGGCGACGGTCAGCGCGGCCTACGGCGAGCTGCGCGCGGGCGGTTGGCTCGCCACGCGCCGGGGCGCCGGGAGCGTCGCCTGCCTGCCCACCCGGCTGCGCCACGGCCTCGCCCCGAGCGACGCGACCGACGCCGCCGGGGCCATCGACCTGCGCCGCGCCGCGCCCGCCGCGCCGATCACCGCCTACCGGGCCGCCATGGCCGCCGCGGTGGACGCGGTCGTCCCGGAGCTCACCGCCCGGGCGCCCGGGCGGGGCCTCGACCGTCTGCGTGCCGCGATCGCCGCCCGCCACACCCAGCGCGGGCTGCCCACCACCCCGGAGGAGGTGCTCGTCACGAGCGGTGCCATGCCCGGGCTGTGGCTGGTCGCCGCCGCGCTCCTGCGCCGCGCGCCGGCGGTGCTGGTCGAGGCGCCGACCTACCCCGGGGCGCTCGACGCGTTCCGCCAGCGGCGCTCGCGGCTGGTCGGCTGGCCCGTCGCCGCCGGGTGGGATCCGGACGCCTTCGCGCGGCTCGTGCGCGAGCACGCCGTGGCCGCGGCCTATCTCGTCCCGGACTTCCACAACCCGACGGGGCGGCTCATGGATGCCGCCACGCGCGAGGCGGTCCGCGCCGTGGCCGCCCGCCACGGGGTCGTGCTCGTCGTCGACGAGACTATGGCCGAGCTCGACCTGCGGGAGCCGGGGGCGCCGCTGCCCCCGCCGCTCGGTGGGCTCGGGATCGTCACGCTCGGCTCGCTCTCCAAGAGCGTGTGGGACGGGCTGCGGGTCGGCTGGATCCGCGCGGACGCCGCGACGGTGGCGCGCCTGGCCGCCCATCCGCTCGCCGCGCAGGTCGCGACCGCGCCCCTGGAGGAGACGATCGCGGCGGAGCTGCTCGATGGCCTCGACGGCCTGCTCGACGAGCGCCGCGCCGCGCTGCGCGGCCACCGCGACCACCTCCTCGGAGCGCTCGAGGGGCTCGAGGGCATCTCGGTGACCCACCCGCCCGACGGCGGCCTCTGCGTCTGGGCGACCCTCCGGCGCGCCTCGTCCGCGCGTCTCGCGGTGGCCGCCGCGACGCGGGGCGTCCTGCTCGACGCGGGCGGCCGCTTCGGGCCGGCCGGCGGCCTGGACGGCTGCCTGCGGGTGCCCTACAGCCTGCCGCCGCCGCAGCTCGACGTCGCGCTCGAGCGGCTCGCGCCGCTGCTCTGAGGCTCAGGCCGGCGCGAGCTCCACGAGCACCGGCGCGTGGTCGGAGAGCGGGCCGGCGTCGAGGGTGCGCGCGCCGACCCGGCGCCAACCGTGGGCGAGCACGTGGTCCACGTGGTTGCCCCCGAGGTGCACGAGCCCCGGCGCGACGGGCCGGCGGACGTTGGTGTCCCCACCCAGCACCCGCCGGCCGTCCACCCCCGCCCAGCGCTCGAGCGCCGCCGCCGCGGTGCGCAGGTCGGCCTGCGCCCGCTCCTCGGAGTGGACCTGCGCGTGGAGGTTGCCCCACCAGGCGCCGTCGGCGGTCCGGACGGCGTGGGCCACGCGGCGCTCGGGCCGCCGGCGCAGGCGCTGCACGCGGTGCTCGTGGACCGCCTGGCCGCGCACCAGGATCGCGTTCGCGCCGCCGCTCGACTTCATCAGGTCGGGCAGGCGACGGCCGAGCACCGCGCGCAGCGGGAGCCCGAGGTTGCGCGCGGTCAGCGCGACGCGCGCGCTCGCACCCGTCCCGGCGCCCAGCCCCGGCCCCCACCACGGCGGGACCTCCTGGAGCAGCGCGATCTCCCACCTCCAGCCGGCGAGCGCGGCGGTGAACTCGGGCTCGAGGTCGCGGCCCGAACCCGGGACGCTGCGGCCGTGGAACAGGTTCCAGGTGAGCACGCGCATGGCCGTAGTCTCCCCGGCGTGCCCCGGCACTTCCTCACGGGCGCGGAGCTGAGCGCCCCCGAGCTCCACCGCCTCCTCGACCGCGCCCTCGAGTTGAAGGCCGCGCCGCGCTCCTCCCGGGCGCTGGAGGCGGCCTGCGTGGCGCTGATCTTCGAGAAGCCCTCCACGCGCACGCGACTCTCCTTCGAGGCGGGCGTCGCCGAGCTCGGCGGCCACCCGCTGATCCTGCGCCCGGGGGAGATGCAGCTCTCGCGCGGCGAGTCGATCAAGGACACGGCGCGCATCCTGAGCGGCCACGTCCAGGCGGTCGGGGTGCGCACGGGCTCCGACGCCCTGCTCGAGGAGCTGGCGGCCGAGGGCACGATCCCCGTCTTCAACATGCTCACGGCCGGCCATCACCCCTGCCAGGCGCTGGCCGACCTGCTCACGCTGCGCGAGGCCTTCGGCGGGCTCGAGGGCCTGCGGCTCGCCTACGTCGGGGACGGGAACAACGTCGCGCGATCGCTCGCGATCCTCGGAGCGCTCGCGGGCGTCGAGGTCGCGGTCGCCTCGCCGGCCGGCTACGAGCTGGAGCCCGTGGCCGGCGCGGCGCTCACCCGCGATCCGGCCGAGGCGGTGGCGGGCGCGCACGCGGTCTACACCGACGTCTGGGTGTCGATGGGCGAGGAGGCGAGCGCCGACGCACGGCGGGCGGCGCTCGCCCCCTACCGCCTCGACGACGCGCTCCTCGACCGGGCCGCCCCCGGCGCCGTCGCGCTGCACTGCCTGCCGGCGCACCCCGGCGAGGAGATCGCCGAGGGCGTGCTCTACGGGCCGCGCCAACGCATCTGGGCCCAGGCCGAGAACCGCCGCCACGCCCAGAAGGCGATGCTCGAGCTGCTCCTCGCGTCCTGACCCCGGGCCGGGCGCCCGTCGCGGCGGATCGCGGCGCGCGCCCGCGCACGCATGTGCGCAGGGCCCGCGCGCCCCGGCAGGCGTTCGGATCCGAGCCCGCTCAGCGGGCGCCAGACCGAACACCGCGCCCGGGGCGGGGCGGGGCGGGGCGGGGCGGGGTGGATCGCGGCGCGGACCGGGGTGGGGCGGGGCGCGCGCTGCGGCGTTCGGGCGGATCGCAGCGCTCGCGGCGTGGGACGGATTGCGCACGTGGGTCGCGGGCGTTCGGGCGGATCGCGCACGCGCGCTGCGGCGTTCGGATTCGGGCCCGCTCAGCGGGCTGACGTCCGAACACCCCGGGAGGCCCGACCCCGTCGCCCCGGGGCGCCCGAAGACAGCTAAGGCCGGCCCCTACTGCGCCGGCCCATCACTGCCCGATCGGAGACCACCATGGCTGACAGAGTCCCAGGACGAATGAAATGCCTGGGCCATGTGATAGTCCCGGCGGCTGACGCCACCGAGTTGGGCCTCGTCGGACGACCAGCCTAGCGCGGCCGGTGGGTTGGTCGGGGCCGAGCCGGCAGGTACGGTCGCGCGGTGCCCCAGCCCAAGCCGCCCGCCACGCCCGAGACGCCGCCCGTGCACGCCGACGCCACCGCGGAACCGGCGCCCGGGGCGCCGACGGCGCGCGACGCGCGCCTCGCGACCCCGAGGCCCGCCGCCGCCCGACCCAAGGCCGCGCCTCCCGGCCGAGCGAGGACACCGAAGCCGAAGCCGCCCGCCGCCGAGCCTCGCGAGAAGAGAGATCCCGCAGCCGCTCCGGTCCGCGCGCCGAAGCCTCCCGCGCTCGCCGGGGCGCGCCAGCCGAGGCCGGCAGCCGCCGCGACGCCGAGGGCCAAGACCCCCGCGCCCGCGGCTGCGCCGGCGCCCGCGCCGAGGCCCGCGCCCGAGCCGGCGCCCGCGTCGGCGGCCGAGCCCGGGCTCGCAGCGGCGCCCGCGTCGGCGGCCGGGCCCGCAGCGGCGCCCGCGTCGGCGGCCGGGCCCGCAGCGGCGCCTGCGCCCGAGCCGGCGCCGGCGCCCGCGCCGGCGGCCGAGCCCGGGCTCGCAGCGGCGCCGGCGCCCGCGCCCGCTGCCGCAGAGCACCCCGCGCCGGCAGCGGACCCCGCGCCCGCGCCGGGCTCCGCCGCCGCGCGCGACGAGGCGCTCCGCGCGGAGCTCGCCGCGCTCCGCGACCTCCTCGCGAGCGGCGTCGCGCTCACCACCCGGCGGCTGCAGGAGGCCGTGGACGAGGCGGTGCAGCGGAGCGGCACGACCCGTCGCGACGCCGAGCAGCTGGCCGACGGCCTGCTCGGCGCCGGGCGCCGGCAGACCGCGGCCCTCCGCGCTCAGCTCGAGCAGCTCGTGGAGCGCGGACGCGGCCCGGTGGGCTCCGCCCGCTCGATCACGACCGCGACGTCCGAGCGCCTCCTGCGCGAGGTCGAGCGCGCGCGCCGCGCCGCGGGCCTCGGCACCGCCGTCCCGATCGCGGGCTACGACGAGCTGACGGCGGCGCAGATCACGCAGCGGCTCGGGGAGCTCACGCCGGCCGAGCTGCGGAGGGTCCGCGAGCACGAGCTCCACCATGCGAACCGCGCGTCGGTGCTGGAGGCGGTGGGGCGGCACCTGGGCTGAAGCGCACGGGCGGTGCCATGCTGAGGGCATGGACCAACGCCCCGCACCGGAGGCTCCTCCCGCCCCCGGCCTCAATCCCTCGGCGCGCCCCCCGCGCCCGGATCGCGGCGAGGAGGTCGAGGTCACGGTCGACCGGCTGGCCTACGGCGGCAACGGCGTCGCGCGCGCCGGCGGCTACGTGCTCTTCGTCCCCGGGACGCTCCCGGGGGATCGGGTCCGAGCCCAGGTCACCAAGCGCAAGCGGGCCTACGGCGAGGCGCGGCTGCTCGAGGTCGTGGCTCCGAGCCCCGACCGCATCGCGCCGGTGGCGCGGCACCCCGGCGTCGCCTGGCAGGTGCTGCCGTACGCGAAGCAGCTGGCGATCAAGGCGGACCAGGTGCAGGACGCGCTCACCCGGATCGGCCACCTCGAGGGCTTCGCGACCGAGCCGATCCTGCCCGCGGCCGAGCAGTGGGGCTACCGCAACAAGCTCGAGTACTCGTTCGGGACCGCGGCCGACGGCACCCTGATCTGCGGCTTCCACGCCCCGGGCTCCTGGGAGGACATCGTCGACGGCGTCTCCCTCCTCGGCTCGGAGCGGCTCGCGCGCGCCCGCGAGGAGGTGCTCGCGTTCTGCCGCGCGCAGGGCCACGACGCCTACGACCGCCGCACGCAGCGCGGCTTCCTGCGCAACCTCGTGCTGCGCGAGGCACGCCGCACGGGCGAGACGCAGATCCGCCTGGTCACCTCCCGGGGCGAGCTCGACACCGCCGCCTTCGCCGCGGCCGTCGAGGCGACCTCGCTGGTCTGGACCCAGCTCGACCAGGTCGGCGAGACGACCCTCGGCGGCTTCTCCGAGCTCGTGGCCGGGCGCGAGAGCATCACCGAGCAGCTCGGCGGCCTCGACTTCGCCATCAGCCCTGAGGCGTTCTTCCAGACGAACACCGAGATGGCCGAGCAGCTCTACGGCGTGGCGCGCGAGTACGCCGGCCTGCAGGGTTGGGAGCGGGTCTACGACCTCTACTGCGGCATCGGCACGATCGGGCTCACGCTGGCGCGCCGGGCCGGCGAGGTCTGGGGCCTCGAGGTGGTCGAGCCCGCGGTGGCGGACGCGATCGCCAACGCGCGGCGCAACGAGATCGGCAACGCGCGGTTCTTCGCCGGTGACGTGCGCCTCGCCCTGCGCGAGCTCGTCGAGACCGCCGGCCGGCCCGACGTCCTCGTGGTCGACCCCCCGCGCGCGGGCCTCTCGCAGAAGGTCGTGCGCCGGGTCGTCGAGGCGAGCCCGAAGCGCATCGTCTACGTCTCCTGCAACCCGACGACCCTCGCGCCGAACGCCGCGCAGCTCGTCGAGGCGGGCTACCGGCTCACGCGCGTGCGCCCCGTCGACATGTTCCCGCAGACGCCGCACATCGAGTGCGTCGCGCTGCTGGAGCGCTGAGGCCCGGCCGGCGCCGCGGAGACTCGCGGACCGCCGGCGCCGCTACGCGCCCTGACCGCGCTGCTCCGCGAGCCGCGCCACCGCGCGCACGGCCGCCGGGGTGGCCGACACGCCGAGCATGCGGCCGAGCGTCGCCCCGACGGGCCGGGCGAGCGCGCCGGTGAGCCCCATCCGGTGGACGATCCGGCATCCGCCGCCGTGGAGCGGGACGGCCTCGTGGACGTAGTGGCCCTGCGCGATGCGCGGGCCGTGGCCGTGGGTCCCGGACCACACGAGCCGCCGTCCCGGCTCGACGGCCACCACCTCCACGTCGACAGGACGCGCACGATCCGGCTTCCAGCGGCCCCGCGCGCCGGGGACGAGCGGGCCGTCGAGCGTCGCCCACTCCAGGTGCGGGTGCCAGGCCGGCCGGAGGTCGGGGTCCGCCCAGACCGCCCACACCGCCTCGGGCGCGGCGGAGGTCTCGACGCTGCTCTCGGCGAGGACGCGCATGCGGCGAGTACGGGCGCCGTCGCCCCGGGGCGCTACTGCGGCCGGCGCAGCCAGTCGCCGAGCTTCTGGCTCGCGTCGGAGAGCGAGTCCCCGGCGTCCTTGAAGAGCTCGCCGATGCGCTCGCCGTAGTGGCCGGCGGCCTCGCCCGCCTCGGCCCGCGGCTTGAACGCCTGGTCGCGGGTGGGGAAGTCCCCGGCGACGATGCGGTCGTAGGCGCCCGAGCGGACCCACTCCATGAGCTCCCGAACCCGCTTGACCGGGAGCGCGTGGGTCACGTTCAAGTCCACGAAGAGCCGCGAGAGCCGCTCGATCCCACCCGCGCCCTCGGTGTACTCCTGGCCCTGGCGCAGGAACGCGTCGACCTCCAGGCCCTGCACCTGGGTCCCGGCCGCGAGCCCCATCAGCGCCCGGCAGACGGCCATGGGATCGCGGGTGACGAGGGCCGCCGCCCGGTCGCAGCTGAGCTCGCTGGCCCGGAACCACTCGAGCAGCCCGGCCCGGACCGGCAGCAGCGGCAGCGGGATCCGCGCGCTCTGGCCCAGGCGCAGCAGGATCACCAGCGCGGTCCGGTAGAGCGCGTGGTCGGAGAGGATGTGCGCCGCCTCGTGGGCGAACACCGCCCGCAGCTCCTCGCCCCGGAGGAGGTCGACGGTGGAGGAGCCGACCACCACGATCGGTCGCGCGGCGCCGATCGCCATCGCGTTCGGCACCGGCATCTGCGTGAGGTAGAGGTCGGGGACGACGTCCATGTCGAGCGTCACGTAGCAGGCCCGGTGGAGCGTGTGGACGTGGCCCAGCTGGTCGGCGCCGAGACGCACCGAGGAGCCGAGGTAGCTCTGGCGCAGCGCCCGCTCGTACCCGAGGTCGATGAGCTTGCGGGCCACCGTGTCGAGGTAGGGCACCGCCGCCAGCGCCGCGGTGGCCGCCCGGTCGGCGGGATGCTCGTAGGCCTTGGGCGAGATGCCCGCCAACCGGTACCCTTCGCTCGGGAGCGCGCTCATCGTCTGAGCCTACGGCGGCGGCGCGCGAGGGACGCCGGGGCGCTCACCTCGCCGTCGGCGCGCCGGGCTCGGCCGCGCGCGCCTGCCGCAGCCAGTCCGCGAAGCGCTCCGGGTCGATCTCCTCGAGGCTCCGCAGCTTGACGGCGGCCATCTGCTGGGCGCCACTCGGCACGAGCCGGCCGCTGGGGTCCTCGACCTGCGAGCCGCGCCACAGGCCGAACGTGACGTGCCGGGTGTACGCCTTCACGAGGCACACCGGGACCTTCCCGACCCGCCAGGTCGGGTGGCCGTGCCACAGCCCCGCCGTGGCGTCGGGCAGCGCCGCGTCGGCGAGCGCCGCCACGGCGAGGCCGACGTCGCACAGGGGCTGGGGCTGGGCGCTGAGGTACTCCTCGACCGTGCGGAACCGGTGCAACTAGGCGGCCGCGAGGCCGATCGGGCAGGAGACGCCCGTGCCGCTCATCGAGCAGTAGCCGTTCGGGACCTTGTGCAGGTACTGCTGGTGGTGGTCCTCGGCGTAGAAGAACTCGCCGGCGGGCTCGATCTCCGTCGCGATGTCGCCGTGATGGGCGGCGGTCAAGCGCTCCTGGTACATGTCGCGCGAGGCCTGCGCGGCGGCGAGCTGCGCGTCGGAGTGCGTGTAGATCGCCGAGCGGTAGGTCGTGCCCACGTCGTTGCCCTGGCGCATGTGCTGCGTCGGGTCGTGCGCCTCCCAGAACGCCTTGAGCAGATCGTCGTAGGCGAGCCGCTTCGGGTCGAAGACGACGAGCACCGTCTCGGCGTGGCCCGTCTTGTTCGTGCACGTCTCCTCGTAGGTCGGGTTCGGCGTGTAGCCGCCCGAGTAGCCCACGGCGGTCGTGTGGACGCCGGGCAGGCCCCAGAACACCCGCTCGGCGCCCCAGAAGCAGCCCATCCCGAACTCGGCGACCTCGAGGCCGTCGGGGAAGGGCCCCTTGAGCGGCGTGCCGAGCACGGCGTGGCGGTTGGTGAGCGGCAGCGGCGCGGAGCGCCCCGGGAGGGCGTCCTGCGGCGCGACCATCTGCGTCTTGGAGCCGAACAGGAACATGGGTTCAGGATAGCTCCGCGGCGTCCGGGAACAGGCCGCGCGTGGCGCTGTGCCCGTGTGCGCCCGGCGGCTACTTCTCCGGGTCGTGGCCCCAGTTCATGAGGCTGTAGCGCCACTTGGAGTGCTCCTCGTCGTGGGCGGGGCCGCCCTGCGCCAGGTGCCGCTTGATGTACCCGACGACCTTCCGCTTGTGCGCCTCGTCCTCGTCGGTGAGCTCGGCCTGCCTCTTGCGCTTGATCTCCACGATCCGGCGGCCCGAGGCGTGGCCGGTCGACTCGCCGCCGCCGCTCGGCTTCTGCCCGACCGCCTGCGATGCGTCCGTGGCCAGGAAGTCCTCGAGCTCCTTCGGGGTCATGTTGACCAGCTCGTCGAACTCGTCGCCTCCGCTCACGTCTTCTTCAGCGCTCCCGGCTTGTGCGCCGCCTCGCCACCGGACTTGTCGCTCTTGACGAGGTACTGCGGGTCGTCCTTGGAGGCCTTGACCTTGCGCCCCGCCGCCTTGTTGTCCTCGTCCTTGGTGAGCTTCTTCTCGACGGTGCCCTCGACGGTGCTCCCGTGCGAGGACCACTCGACCTTGTCGCCCTTCTTGAACTCCTTGTCATCGCTCATGGGCGGCGATTACCCGTACGCTGCGGCCACATGCGAGCAGCCACCATCCGCGACGGCGAAGTTGGCGTGGAGGAGCACCCGGATCCCGTGGCCGGCGCGGGCGAGGTGCTCGTCCGCGTGCGGGCCGCGGGCCTCAACGGCGCGGACCTGGCCCAGCGCCGGGGCGCCTACCCCGCCCCTCCCGGTTCACCGCCCGACATCCCGGGGCTCGAGCTCGCGGGCGAGGTCCTGGCGGCCGGCGAGGGCGCGGTGCGCTTCGCCGTCGGCGACCGCGTGATGGGCATCGTCGGCGGTGGCGGGCAGGCCGAGCTCTGCGCGGTCCACGAGCGCCAGCTCATGCCGGTGCCGGAGGGGCTGGACTGGGTTCCGGCGGGCGGCCTGCCCGAGGTCTTCACCACCGCGCACGACGCGCTCTTCACCCAGGCGCTGCTGAAGGCGGGGGAGCGCCTGCTCGTGCACGGCGCGGCCGGCGGGGTGGGCACCGCCGCGGTGCAGCTCGGCCGGCGGGCCGGCGCGCACGTGACCGCGACCGTCCGCGATCGCGACCGGTGGCGGGGCGTCGCCGAGCTCGGGGCGCAGAACGTCATCGACCCCGAGGGCTTCGAGGAGTGCGGGCCCTTCGACGTCGTGCTGGAGCTCGTGGGCGCGCCGAACCTCGCCGGCGACCTCGAGGCGCTGCGCTCGGGCGGGCGGATCGTCGTGATCGGGGTGGGCGCCGGCGCGAAGGCGGAGCTCAACCTCCGGGCGCTCATGGGCAAGCGCGCGACCCTCCGCGCCTCGACCCTCCGTGCCCGCCCGCTCGAGGAGAAGGCGCTGACCGCCCGGGTGGTCGAGGCGCAGGTGCTGCCCGGGATCGCCGACGCGACGCTCGCGGTGCCGATCGCCCGGACGTTCGGGCTCGAGGCGGTCCGCGACGCCTACGAGCACTTCGCGGCCGGCGGCAAGCTCGGCAAGGTCGTGCTCCAGATGGGCTGAGGCGCTCAGTAGGGCGGGAGCTCGGTCCACCAGTCGCCGAGCACCCGGAACGCCCGCCAGAACGCGCGCTTCGCGCCCTCCTCGTCGAGGGCCTGGTCGATGTCCGGGGTGAAGAGCGCCTCCGTCGACGGGGTCAGCGTCTGGAGCTCCCCCGGCCGCGCGAGCACCTCGCGCGCGAGCGGGAGC
The DNA here is from genome assembly GCA_964236905.1 of uncultured Solirubrobacteraceae bacterium. Taxonomy (GTDB): domain Bacteria; phylum Actinomycetota; class Thermoleophilia; order Solirubrobacterales; family Solirubrobacteraceae; genus Paraconexibacter. The sequence goes on from CAXSFZ010000009.1 coordinate 48,898, forward strand.
TGCAGGTCGTTCAGCGCGTCGAGCGCCTCCTCGCCCATGACGACGACCACCTTGGGCTGCACGATGGCGAGCTCGAGGGCCACCCGGCCCACGCAGCCCGGGTCGGCGTGGGCGGCGTCGCCCACCGGGCACTTCGCGAAGACGGTGCCGTAGACCGCGAGCGGGTCGATGCCGAGGCGCTTGAGCGACTTCATGACCGCCGTCCCGGCCCGCCCGTAGAACGCGACGCCCTCCTCGACCTCCGCGAGGGTCGGGCCCCACTTGAGCAGCACCACGTCGGCCTGGGGATGGCCCGAGCCCAGCACCGGCATGAGGCTCCCGCGGGGGCAGAGGCTGCAGCCCTGGACCTCGTGGGTGAGGAGGTTCAGCTCGCGGATCGCGCGCTCGAGGTACTTCTCGCGGATCTCGTCGTCGGTGGCGGGCATCGCGGGGGGTTTCGCCCGGCCGCGCCCGGATCCCTCCGCCTGCATCAGGCCTTGCGGGTGGCCCGCCGCACCCGGCGGTCGCGCCGCGCGCGCCGGGCCCCCGGCGGCGTCGCCTTCGTCTCGAGGAACTTGAGGGCCTGGACGTAGAGCAGCGAGCTCGGCTTGGTATGGATCTCGGCGAGCCGCAGCGCCTCCAGGAACTCCTCCGGGCCGTCGAAGTCGGGCATGCGCACCCGCACCGAGCCGAGCCCCGGGGCCACGTGGGAGTCCGAGCCCGCCCCCGCGACCACGCGGTACTTCGCGGCGAAGCGCTGGGCCTCCTCGTTGAACGAGCCGATCGCCACCCGCGGGTTGTAGACCTCGATCGCGTCGACGTCGTCGACGATGGCGAGCAGGTGCTCGTAGTCCGGGACGGCGTGCATGCGGTCGAACGGGTGCGGGACGTAGACGACCCCGCCCTGCCGCTTGATCTCGGCCACCGTCTCCTGCAGCGTGAGCCCGCGGGGGATCTGCTCCGTGAGGAAGAGGCCGATGACCTCGCCCTGCGACGCGGTCTTCACCTCCTCGCCGACGATGACCTTCACCCCGTAGGCCTCGGCCTTCTCCCGCGCCTCGAACGCGCCGCTCACCACGTTGTGGTCGGTGACCGCGATCGCCCCGAGCCCCTGGTCGCGCGCGGTGGCCAGGAGCACCTCGACCGGGGTCGCGCAGTCCGGGGAGTGGTCGGTGTGCATGTGCAGGTCGACGTCGATCAGCGGTCGGCCGGCGAGCCGCCGCGCGACCTCCGGCCGCCCCGCCGGGTCGTGGCGCCGGGCCGCCAGCGCGGCGTAGACCTCCTCGAGCTCGTCGGCCAGCCGGGGGAAGGAGAGCTCGGCGCGCGCGGGCGCCGCCGCGTCGCGCAGCCGCGCGCGGAGCGCCGGGTCGCCCACCAGCCGGGTGAGCTGCGCCCCGAGGGTCTCCGCCTCCCGTGGTGCGAAGAGGAGGCCGTAGTCGCCCTCGCCGAGCGCCTCCTCGTAGACCGGGAGGGAGCTCGCGAGCGGCACGGCGCCTGCGGCCAGCCCACGCAGCAGGAGCCCGGGCGCGGGCGCGGCGCCGTCGGAGGCGGCGACGAGCACGTCGGCCCCCGCGAGCAGCTCCGCCTCCGAGCCGCCCGGCTCGAGGAAGCGCACGCGGTCGCGCAGGTCGGCGCGCAACGCGGTGGAGGACGACGGCCCGCGCGCGGAGAGGACGCGCACCTCCCACGGGCCGGCGGGGTCGAGCGCCCGCAGGCCGCGCAGGAACGTCCGCAGGGCGCCGCGCTCCTCCTCGTCCACGAACGCGACCACCACCGGCCCGGCGTCCGCGCGGGTCGCCGCGCCGGGCTCGGCGCCGGGGGTCAGCACGCGGTACTCGGCGGGGAAGTGGCGGCGCATCAGCTCGGCGGTGGCGCCGAAGCTCGCCAGGCGCGCGTCGAGGCGGCCGAGCACGAGGTCGGTGAGCCGCCGCGCCACCTGGGTGGCGACCATCCGCTCGGCCGGGACGTGGAACGTCCCGACGTTGAGCGCCCGCGAATGGCGCAGCGCGGCGCTGGCCACCGAGGGCGCGAACGGCTCGTGGACGTGGCAGAGGTCGAACGCGGTGCCGCCGAGCAGCTCCTCGACGGTGCGCGCCACGTCGATCGGCAGCGCGGCGCGCCGACCCGGGCCGATCGGCGCCGGGAGCACCTCGCCGACCGCCAGCACCTCCACGGCGCCCGGGGTGGGCGCTCCCTCGCCGGCCCGGATGCGCGCGCGCGAGCGGCGCACAAGCTCCTCGGAGAGCGACGGCGCGACGATCGTCACCGCGTGTCCGCGCCGCGCGAGCTCCTCGGCGCTGCGGGCGACCTGCTGGTTGACCGCGTGGCCCGACTCCCACCCGAACGGCGTGACCTGGGCGACGGCGAAGCGCTCGGCGGGCACGCCGGGATGATGGCACGGGCTCCCGCGGCCTTCAGGCCACGGCGTCCGCCGGCGCCGCGCGCAGCCGGGCGCGCACGAGCGTGCCGCTGCCGGGCGCCGAGTCCACGCGGAGCAGCCCGCCGTCGGCCTCGAGCCGCTCGCGGGCGGCGGCGAGGCCGATGTGCCCCTGGCCGACCGCCACGGCGAGTCGCTGCGCCGTGGTGCCGACGCCGTCGTCGGCCACCTCGAGGTCGAGCCAGTCGCCGGCCCGGGCGACCCGCACGACGACGTGCGCTGCGCGCGCGTGCTTGGAGACGTTCGCCACCAGCTCGCGGACGAGGGAGACCACCATCTCGTCGCGGAGGCCGTCGGCGCCCACCTCGACGTGCACCTCGCCGGCCAGCCGGCCGCGCTGGCAGGCGCGGTCGAGCACCGCCGAGAGGGCCGGCTGCAGCCCCCCGTGCTCGAGCGCCGGCGGGTGGAGCTCGGCCACGGCGTCGCGCAGCTGGTCGAGGGCGGAGTCCAGCGCGACGCGGGCGAACGCGAGCCCCTCCTCATCCCCCTCGTCCTCCAGCGCCGCGTCGAGGTCCTGCCCGGCGATCATGAGCTCCTGCAGGGCCCCGTCGTGGAGCATCTCGGAGAGGCGGCGGCGCTCCGCGTCCGCCGCCGCCAGCGAGCGCTCGAGGATGTGGCGCCGCGCGGTCTCCGAGGCCGACATGTCGCGGCGGATGCGCTGGCGCCCGGCCCCGACGAGCGTGCTGACCACCACCGCCCAGGCGAACGCGGCGGCGAAGACGCCGGTGGCGCGCAGCGCACCGGCCTCGCCCCCGAGCACCTCCGGGGCCGCCGCGGCGGCCAGGACGAGGACGAGGACGAGATCGAGCTGCGCCGCCTGCCGCGGCGTGAAGGCGAGGACGAAGAGGAACGGGAAGCTCAGCGCCACGGCGGGGAGGTCGGTGGTGAGGCCGCCCTGCGCGGCCACGGCACCGGCGAAGAGCGCCAGGGTGAACGCCGAGCCCCAGCGACCCGGCACCCGCCGCCAGCGCGACGAGGCGCCGATCACCGTGATCGCGACGTAGTAGGCGCCCAGAACGCCGACGAGGACGACGAAGGCCGGCCCGGGGTCACCGCAGACGACGCCGACCGCCACGGTCAGCGGCACGAGCAGGAGCCGCAGCGCGTTGAAGAGCCCGAGCGAGCGGCGGCGCACCGCGTCGTCGTCGTCGGCCGGTCGGGGCCCGTGCTGGGCGCTGGGGCGCAGCAGGGCGGCGACTACGGGCTCGCCGCCTGCGCCGAGTCGCACGCCGAACGAGCCGCCGTCGGCCTCGACGCCGTCGGCGACCGCCACGAGCGCGCCCCGCAGCCGGGCGACGTCCGGGCCGGGCGCCCTCGCGCGCAGGAGGACCGCGAGGCGCTCGCCCTGCCAGGCGACGTTCGCGGCCACGGCCGCGGCGGGGTCGGTGCCGGCGATCGCGTCGCCGACGTCGCGCACCACGCTCAGCACGAGCGCCTCGCGGACGCCCTCGGCGTCGGGGGCGACGCGGACCGCGAGCACCTCACGCACCCGGTGCTCGAGCGAGGTGCGCACGGCGGCCGCGAGGCCCGCGTGGCGCACGGCGGCCGGGTGCAGGTCGCGCACGGTGTCCCGCAGCGCGGCGACGCCGCTCCGGATCCCCGCCCGCGCCCGCCCGAGCGCCTCGCCGTCGGCCTCCTCGAGGTCCTGGGCGGCCGCGAGGAGGATCTGCAGCGCCTCGCCGTGCAGGTCGTGGGAGACGCGGCGGCGCTCCCGGTCCTCGGCCGTCAGGCCCGCGGTGAGCTGGCGCCGGCGGGCGGCGTCCATCTGCGCGGCGCTCCGCTCGAGCGTCCGGCGCCCGAGCGCGAAGGCGACGCCGGCCGCCGTGGCGTAGGCGAGCTCCAACCCGATGAGCGCGAGCCGCTCGCCGCTCGCCTCGGCGCCGTCGAGCAGGTCCGGCAGGGCCACCAGCACGTAGCAGGAGGCGATCCCCCCGCCGATCGCCGCCACGGTCGCCGGGGGCAGCAGGTAGCCGGCGGCCACGGGGCCGATGAGCAGCAGGAGCCGCAGCGGCGAGTCGCTGCCGCCGGAGGTGGCCAGCAGGGCGGCGGTGAGCGCGAGGTCGACGGGGACCATCGCCCCGATCGCGAGCCGCCGCCCGAGCCGGCGGTGCACGAGGAGGCCGAGCGCCTGCCACACCACGCCGGCCGCCATGAAGGACCAGAAGCCGGCGCTCGTCTGCCCCGAGATCAGGCCGAGATAGGCCACGAGCGGCACGAGCAGCGCCCGGGCGAGGTCGAGCAGCCGCCGCGCGATCGCGGCTCCGGCCGCCTCCGGGTCGTCGGCGGGCCCCGCCCGCGGGACGCCGAGGCGATCCAGGACGTCGCGCTGACGCTTGGAGCTCCGCTCCCCGGCCATGGCGCGACCCTACAAGCGGCGCGCGGCCGCCGCCGGGTGCGACGGCCCACGCGCAGTCGGGCCGTCGCACTGACCGTCGTCTGGGAGCTAGGCCGGCTCGGCCGCCTGCGCCGCGCGCGCGCGGGCGTTCTCGGCGTTCGTGTGGCGCACCACCTCGACCGGCGTGCTCTTGGCGTACTGCGCGATGAACGCCTCGGTGTCCGCCTTGGCCTGGTCGTCGGGCCGCTGGTTCTGCGGCGACTTCATGAGGTAGGAGGACGGCCCGTCGATCTGGCCCCCCAGGCCGTGGTTGAGCGCGAGCTTGCAGCAGCGCACGGCGTCGATGACGATGCCCGCCGAGTTCGGCGAGTCCCAGACCTCGAGCTTCAGCTCGACGTTGAGCGGCACGTCGCCGAAGGCCTGGCCCTCGGCGCGGATGTGAGCCCACTTGCGATCGGTCAGCCACGGCACGTAGTCCGACGGGCCGACGTGGACGTCCTCGGCCGGGAGCTCGTGGTCCATGATCGAGGTGACCGCGTTGGTCTTGGAGATCTTCTTGGACTCCAGGCGCTCGCGCTCGAGCATGTTGAAGAAGTCCATGTTGCCGCCCACGTTGAGCTGCGAGGTGCGCATGAGCTTGACGCCGCGGTCGGCGAACAGGCGGGCCAGCGTGCGGTGCACGATGGTCGCGCCGACCTGGCTCTTGATGTCGTCGCCGACGATCGGCAGGCCCGCCTTCTTGAACTTGGCGTCCCAGTAGGGCTCGCGGGCGATGAAGACCGGGATGCAGTTCACGAAGCCGCATCCGGCCTGCAGGATCTGCTCGACGTACCACTTGGTCGCGTCCTCCGAGCCGACCGGGAGGTAGGAGACGACGACGTCGGTGCGGGTCTCCTTGAGGATCTGCACGATGTCGGCGGTCTCGCCGTCGGCCTTCGCGATGCGCTGCTTCAGGTACTTGCCGAGGCCGTCGTGGGTCATGCCGCGGTAGACCGGGACCCCGAGCGTCGCGGGCACCTCGGCGAACTTCATGGTGTTGTTCGGATCGGCCCAGATGGCCTCACCGAGATCCTTGCCGACCTTGGTCGCGTTGATCTCGAAGGCCGCGGTGAACTCGATGTCGGAGACGTGGTAGCCGCCCAGGTCCACGTGCATGAGACCCGGGACGTCCAGGGTGGCGTCGGCGTCCTTGTAGTACTCGACGCCCTGCACGAACGCGGAGGCGCAGTTGCCGACGCCGATGATCGCGACGCGGACCTTGTCGCGCTGGTAGCGGTCGGCGCTGCTCGTGGGCGCGCCGTTGGTGCCGCCGTTGGAGGCGCCGTTCTTCTCTGAGGCCATGTGTGTATCCCGTCGTAGGAGGAGCAGTGCGACTACCCCTGCGCCGACAGCCCGGTTACAGGCCGTGGAGCAGGGCGCTGCGCACGTGCGCGATGCGCTGGAAGGTGGTGATGAACGTGAGGACGGCCAGCACGTAGATGGCCGGTGCCAGCAGCCTGACGTCCCCCGGGCCCTCGGCGAAGAGCAGCCCGGCGGAGAGGATGACGACCCGGACGGCCCGCGAGGCGATGCCGACCTTGCACTCGACCCCGAGGGCCTCCGCCCGCGCCCGGGTGTAGGAGACCATGAGCGAGAAGAGCACCGCCGCGACCGTCGCCGCCACCGCGAGCTCGTCCCCGCGGTCGGCGAAGAACGCGCCGAGGGCGATCAGGACGATGCCCTCCTCCATGCGGTCGAGCGTCGAGTCGAGGAAGGCGCCGAAGGGCGAGCCCTTGCCGGACATGCGCGAGTAGCGCCCGTCCAGGGTGTCCATGACCGAGCCGAGGACGAAGGCGATCCCGGCGAGGAAGAGCTCGCGCTCGACGATCAGGAGGGCCGCGATGAGATTGCCGACCAGGCCGGTCAGCGAGATCGCGTTCGGGGTCAGGCGCGACTCGACCAGCGCGCTTCGCATCTCCGAGCGGCGCGAGCCCGAGCCGATCGGGGCCCGCAGGGCGGCCTGGCGGGCCTGGATCCGCTCCTGGCGGTTGCGCGGTGGGGTCTGCTGGTCGGTCATGGGGCGGCCAGCACCGTACCGCCGGGCACAGCGGCGGCGGCGCCCGTCGGGCTCAGGCGGAGACCGCCTGGGCGGCCGCGGGCACCGGGGCGCTGCCGCGGCTCTGCTGCCAGCTCCAGGCCGCCGGGCGCAGCCGGCCGAGCTGGGTCGCCGCGATCGCCGCGAGCCCCGCGGTGCAGGCCCCGAGGAAGGCGTCGGCCAGGAAGTGGTTGGCGGTCGCCACGATCACGAAGGTCACGAGCAGCGGGTAGATCGACCAGAAGATCCGCGCGGCCCGGTGCTTGCACAGGCGCGAGAGGGGCACGCCGACCATGAGCGAGAAGCAGACGTGCATCGAGGGCACCGCGGCGTACGGGTTGAACAGGTTCGAGACGGTGTCGGTGTGCGAGACCCCGGTGAACGAGGAGACCGCGTCGAAGAAGCCCCACTCCGGGAAGAGCCGCGGTGGGGCGGTCGGGTAGACGCTGTAGCCGACGCAGGCGAGGATCCAGGCCACGGCGAACATGTTCCGCACGAAGTAGAAGGACCGGTTGTGCGCGAGGTAGAGGTAGGCGAGCGCGCCGAGCGTGACCGTGGTCTGGGCGTTGATGTAGAGCCAGCTCGAGACGTCCACGACGAGCGGGACGCCCTCGGCCCAGGCCTGCACCGACGGCTCGACGAAGACGTCGAGCGCCTGCTCGATCGAGATCAGGTCGCGCGCGTGCTGGAAGGCGACCGCGGCGCCGGCCGGATCGTCGGCCAAGCCGCGCACCCAGCGGTACAGGGTGTAGGCGGCGAACATGAACGCGAGCTGGCGCAGGAGGTCCAGCGCGCCGTGAGGCAGCGCACGGGCGTACAGCTCTCGGGACCGGGCGACCACGACCACAACTGTAGAGGAGCAGCCTGTCCGACTTCGCGAGGGCTAACGGTATGTAACCGGCATCAGCGCCGGCACTGCTCCCGGCGACGCAGCAGGCCGCCGAGCTGGAGCCGGGCGCGGACGCGCACCGCGCCGTCGACCGCGACGCGCCCGTCGGGCGTCCGCCGCACGCACCCGCGCCCGCCGACCACGGCGAACCACGGGCTCCAGCGGATCCGCACCCGGCCGGCGCCGGCGGTGGTGAACCCGTCGGCGGTGAGTGCGCGCACGCCGAGGGGGGCCGGGTGCCGCACCGCCCAGACAGTCCAGACGCGGTCGCGGTAGACCCGCCGCAGGTACGGCGTGCCCCGCCGCACCAGCGCGGCCTCCCCGGCGGCGGAGTAGTCGATCGGCGCGTCGGCCAGCGCCACGAAGCGCACGGCGTTGGCGTCGAGCCACGCGCGGTAGCGCGCCGGGGTCAGCGGCCGCCCGTCGTAGAAGAGGCCGTTGACCCTCCGGTCGACCTGCCGCTCCCAGCCCCGGGCGAGCGGCAGCCCGCGGGAGCCACCCGCGAGGTGGTCCGCCTCCCAGTGCTCGTCGGTGAACGGCACCTCAACGCGGAAGGGCGGGCCGGCCTGCGCCCCGAGGAAGCGCTCGAGGCCCGGGTAGGCGCGCTCCCGCACCGACGGGTCGTGCGCCGAGTGGCGCCAGTCGTCCACCGGGGCCCCGAGCTGCCAGACGAGGAGCGCGGGGGCGGCGAGCGCCAGCGCGCGCCCGCGCCCCGCGGGCGGCAGCGCGAGCGCGAGCACCGGCCCGGCGAAGAGCGCCCCGAGCCGCACGGCGTTGCCGCCCATGGGCGTCGGGAGCGCCCAGGAGGCCACGAGGAGCACCGCGCTCAGCGCCACCCCCGCCCGCAGCACCCGCTGCTCGCGCGGCAGGAGGACGAGCACCAGCAGGGTCGCACCCAGCGCCGGCCCGAAGCTCGACAGCACGAACGGGAACGTCCCGCCCTCCGGGAAGAGCGCCGAGGCGACGGCCGCCGGTGCCACCGCGGCGCCCGCCAGCGCCACGGGGAACCGCCCGCGCGCCGCGGGCTCCCCGAGCCACCACGCCGCCACCGCGAGCGCCACGAACGCGCCGGCCACCGGGCTCGCGCACGAGCACAGCGCCGCCAGCCCCACCGCCCCCCCGCGCATCAGAGGGGTCTGACCCCTTCGATGCGTTCGTGGCGGTTGCCGCGAGGAGGTGCGGGCCAGCGCGAGGGCGGCCAGGCCGAGGGCCGTCCCGAGCGCGAAGGTCAGGCGGCCGCTCACGAGCAGGGCCGTCATGCCGAGCGCGCACCAGGCGCCCGCGAGCCGGGCGGCGGGGCCGGCCAGGCGCCCGAAGGCCCAGGTGGCGGCGACGGCCGCGAGCGCGCCGGTCAGCCGCGGGCCGAGCAGCGCGCCGAGCGGCGGGAAGAGGAGCGAGTAGGCGGGGACGTGATGGCCCCCGTACCACCCGTTGTCCCAGAGCACGAACCCCTCGCGGGCGAAGAGGCCCGAGCGGTACTCCTGCGCCGCGAGGTCGCTGGTCCGCGGGTCGAGCGCGAGGTAGGCGGCGGCGAGCGCGGTGGCCAGCGCCCACGGCGGCAGCCGGGCCGCGGCCGCGCGCGCCCGCGCCCTCACGCGAGCAGGAAGTCCGTGAGGGTGGTGACGAGCTCGGGGCGGTCGAGCCACGGCCAGTGGCCCGCGTCCGGGAGCCGCAGGAGCTCGACCGGGCCGCCGAGGGCGGCCGCGTAGGCGTCGGCGAAGTCGGCGGGAACGTAGGGGTCGCGCTCCCCCCAGGCCACGAGCGCCGGGCAGGCGAGCCGCCCCAGCCCCAGCCCCGCGAGCGCGAGCTTCTCGGGCGGCGAGGAGCGGTAGAGCCGCAGGATCGCCCGCTGGGTGCCGACGTCGAGGTGGGCGATCGTCTCGTCGAGCCAGCGGTCGGGCAGCGGCCCGGGCGCGGCGTTGGCCCCCCGGCTCAGCTGCTTGAGCGCCCACCGGCTCGTGGCCCCCATGAGGAGCTCCCCGGCGCCGCGCGTGCGCCACAGCCGGGCGAGGCGGTGCCAGCGGTACCCGGGCAGCAGGGGCACCGCGTCGAGGATCACCACCCGCTCGACGCGCTCCGGGAACCGCTGCGCCAGCAGCAGCCCGACGCTGCCCCAGTCGTGGACCAGCAGCCGGAAGCGCTCCACCTCGAGGTGGTCCAGGAAGCGCTCGAGCCACCGGTCGTACCCCTCCATCGTGTACGCGCCGTCGGCCCGCTTGCCGGAGCGCCCGAAGCCCGGCAGGTCGGGCGCGATCCCGCCGGCCGCCGCGAGGAAGGGGCTCCACTCGTCGGCCGAGGTCGGGACCCCGTGGACGTAGAGCACCGGATGGGCCGACGGCGCGGCGCGCCAGAAGACCGGCTCCCCGTCGATCAGGGCACGGTGCTCGGTCAGGGCAGGCACGCCGCGAGCGTAGTCCGGCCGCGCCGTGCGCGGCCCATCGGGCAGACTCGGCGCCATGCGGACCCTGATCCTGGGTGAGACCCTCGTCGACCTCATCTGCGAGCGGCCCGTCGCGAGCCCCGAGGAGGCCGACAGCTTCGTCCCGCACTTCGGCGGCGCGGGCGCGAACGTCGCGGTGGCCGCCGCCCGCGCCGGCGCCGCGGTCGGGCTGGCCGGCGGCGCGGGCGAGGACGCCTGGGGCCGCTGGCTGCGGGGCCGGCTCGTCGCGGCGGGCGTGGCCGTCGACCACTTCGCGCTGCACGCCGACGTGCGGACCGCCGTGGCCTTCGTGACCGTCGACGCCGCCGCCGAGCCCGACTTCGTCATCTACGACCAGGGGCTCGCGGCGGTCACCGAGCAGCTCGGCGACGGGCTGGTCGGCGCGGTCGAGGGCGCCGGCGGGTTCTTCTTCTCCACGGGCACGATGGTCGGGGAGCGGGAGCGCGCGGTCACCCTGGCCGCGCACGCCCGCGCCCTCGAGCGGGGCATCCCCGTGGTCTTCGACCCCAACCTGCGCCCGGGTCGCTGGGCGAGCCCGTCGGGCGCCCCGGCCGTCGCGCGCGCCTGCGTCCCGGGCGCCTTCCTGGTCAAGGCCAACCGCACCGAGGCGCGGCTGCTGACCGGCGAGGAGGAGCCCGATCGCGCCGCCGCGGCGCTCCTGGCCGCCGGGGCGCAGACCGCCGTCATCACCCTCGGCGCCGACGGCGCGCTCCTGCGCGGCCCCGGGGGACTGCGGCGCCTGGTGCCCGGCCGCCCCGCCCGCCCCCTGAACGCCACGGGCGCGGGCGACACCTTCGCCGGCACGCTCCTGGCCCGCATCGCCGCGGCGGGCTGGTCCCCGTCGGCGATCGCGACCGGCTTGGACGACGCCGTCGCGGCGGCCGCCGCGGCGACCGAGCGCTGGGGCGCCGTGGACTGACCGCGCGAGGCCCTACCGGGCGGCGAGGTCCGCGGTGACCACCAGGCCGCGGGTGCGGTGGAGGCTCCCGCGCACGCTGCCCACGCCGAGCACGCGGTAGCGCGGGTCGAGGAGCGCGGCGCGGTGCGGCGCCGAGGCCATCCAGAGCCGGACGACGGCGACCGGGTCCGAGCGCGAGCCGCGCGGCGCGAAGGCCAGCACCTCGCCCACGGCGCCGCGGTGGCCGGCCCGGGCGACGCGGCGCGCGAAGGAGCCGCCGTCGGCGGAGCGGTGGTCGAGGCGGCCGATCCGGAGGACGTCGCGGGAGTGGCTCTCGGCCGCGCGCGTCAGTCCGCGCGCGGCGCGCAGGGGCGCCAGCCCGCGGGCCAGGCGCTCGACGTTGACGGCACGCACGATCGCGCGCTCCGGCGGAGGCAGGTCGACGGGCATGGCGCCGCACCCTAGGCGACCCGGCGCCGGCGGACAGGCCGGGCCGCGTGGTGCGGCCGGCCGAGGGGCGAACTACATCTGCGCTACAGTGACTGAGATCTCTCAAGGCGCCGCCTCGTAGGCCGGCGCCCGTCCCCGCAACACCAGGAGCCCTCCACACATGGCCAAGACCATCGGCATCGACCTCGGCACGACGAACTCGTGCATGGCCGTCCTCGAGGGCGGCGAGCCCACCGTCATCGAGAACTCCGAGGGCGGCCGCACCACCCCGTCCGTCGTCGCCTTCGCCCAGTCGGGCGAGCGCCTGGTCGGCACGGTGGCCAAGCGCCAGGCCGTCACGAACCCGCAGAACACGATCTTCTCCGTCAAGCGCTTCATGGGCCGCAAGGAGCGCGAGGTCAAGGAGGAGGAGTCGATCGTCCCCTACAAGGTCGTCTCGGGCACCAACGGCGACGCACGCATCGAGTCCGACGGCAAGCAGTTCTCCCCGCCGGAGATCTCGGCCATGACCCTGGCGAAGCTCAAGGCCGACGCCGAGGCCTACCTCGGCGACACCGTCGACTCGGCCGTCATCACCGTCCCGGCCTACTTCAACGACGACCAGCGCCAGGCCACCACGGACGCCGGCCGGATCGCCGGCCTCGAGGTCAAGCGGATCATCAACGAGCCGACCGCGGCGGCGCTCGCCTACGGCCTCGACAAGGAGAGCGACCAGACGATCCTCGTGTTCGACCTCGGCGGCGGCACCTTCGACGTCTCCGTGCTCGAGATCGGCGACGGCGTCTTCGAGGTGAAGGCCACCGCGGGCGACAACCACCTGGGCGGCGACAACTTCGACAAGGCCATCGTCGACTGGCTCGCCGCGGAGTTCCGCCGCGACCAGGCGATCGACCTGACCAAGGACCCCATGGCCCTCCAGCGCCTCTACGAGGCCGCCGAGAAGGCCAAGATCGAGCTCTCCTCCGCGCAGGAGTCGCAGATCAACCTGCCGTTCATCACCGCCGACGCGAGCGGGCCGAAGCACCTCGACGTCCGCCTCACCCGCTCCAAGCTCACCGAGCTCACCGGCGACCTGCTCGACCGCGTGGTGGTTCCGGTCCGCCAGGCGCTCGACGACGCCAAGGAGAAGGGCGCCGCCAAGATCGACCACGTCGTGCTGGTCGGCGGCATGACCCGCATGCCCGCCGTGCAGGAGAAGGTCAAGGAGCTCACGGGGCAGGAGCCCCACCGCGGCGTGAACCCGGACGAGGTCGTCGCCGTCGGCGCGGCGATCCAGGCGGGCGTCCTCGCGGGCGACGTCAAGGACGTCCTCCTGCTCGACGTCACCCCGCTCACCCTGGGCATCGAGACCAAGGGCGGCGTGATGACGAAGCTCATCGAGCGCAACACGACGATCCCGACGCGCAAGTCGGAGGTGTTCTCCACCGCCGAGGACAACCAGCCGAGCGTGGAGATCCACGTGCTGCAGGGCGAGCGCGAGATGGCGAGCTACAACAAGTCGCTCGGCAAGTTCCAGCTCACCGGCATCCCGCCGGCCCCGCGCGGCGTGCCGCAGGTGGAGGTCGGCTTCGACATCGACGCCAACGGCATCCTCTCCGTCTCCGCGAAGGACCTCGGCACGGGCAAGGAGCAGAAGATCGAGATCAAGGCGGGTGGCGGCCTGTCGGACTCCGAGATCAAGTCGATGGTGGCCGACGCCGAGTCGCACGCGGACGAGGACAAGCGGCTGCGCGAGCTCGCCGAGGCGCGCAACAATGGCGAGAACGCCGCCTACCAGGCCGAGAAGCAGGTGAAGGACCTCGGCGAGGCCGTCGACGACGCGTCGAAGGCCGAGATCGAGGAGCGCATCAAGGAGCTCCGCGAGGCCCTGACCGCGGAGGATCCGGCGGACATCACGGCCAAGACGGACGCCCTGCAGAGCGCGTTCCACAAGGTCTCCGAGGCGATGTACGAGCAGGCGCAGGCCAAGTCGGAGGCCGCCGCGGCGGCCAACGGCGGAGACCCGGCCGCGGCGGTGGACTCCGAGGAGGAGGACGTCGTCGACGCCGAGGTCGTCGACGAGGCGCGCTAGCCCGATGGCCGAGCAGCAGTCCAGCCCGGAGCAGGCCGCCGCGGAGTCCGCGGCGGCCGGCTTCCCGCCCGGGGAGGCCGGCGGCGCGGGCGCCGGGCCCGTCCCGGCCCCGCCGCCGGGCGCGGAGGAGGCGCCGTCCGCGGCCGACGGCGACCCGGCCGCCGACGCTCCGCCGCCCGCCGAGCCGGCCCCGGCCGAGCCCGACTACAAGGACCTCTACCTTCGCGCCTCGGCCGACATGGACAACCTGCGCAAGCGCTCCCGCCGGGACGTCGGCCTCGCGCAGGAGCGTGGCGTCGGCCGGCTGGCCAAGGAGCTGCTCCCGGCGATCGACAACCTCGAGCGGGCGCTCCAGGCCGCCGAGGCCGAGGAAGGTGCGGGCGAGCACGTCATCACCAAGGGCATTCGCCTGGTCCAGGCCGAGTTCGTCGGCGCACTGACGCGCGCGGGCATCACGATCGAGGACCCCCGGGGGCAGCCGTTCGACCCGCACCGCCACGAGGCCCTGGCCCAGGCGCCGACCGAGGGCGTGGCCGCCGGTGTCGTCGTCGAGGTCTACCAGCCCGGCTACGTGCTCGGCGAGCAGGTCCTGCGGGCCGCCCGGGTGGTCGTCTCGGGCTGATGGCGACCGACCTGTACAAGGTGCTCGGGGTCGAGCGGAAGGCGACGCCGGAGGAGATCAAGCGGGCGTACCGCAAGCTCGCGCGCCAGTACCACCCCGACCGCAACCCGGGCGACGAGAAGGCCGAGTCGCGCTTCAAGGAGGTGTCGGGCGCCTACGACGTCCTCGGCGACCCCGACAAGCGCAAGCAGTACGACCGCGGCTCGCTCTTCGGCGGCGGCGGCGCGCCGGGCGGCGGCTCGGCGCCCGGCGGCTTCTCGGACATCTCCGACATCTTCTCGAACCTCTTCGGCGACCGCGCGGGCGGCGGCACCCGCACGGGCACGGGCTCAGGCGCGCCGCCGCCGCGCCGGCCGGAGCGCGGGCGCGACCTCGAGACGGAGACGGCGATCGACTTCGCGCAGGCCATGGAGGGCGTGCAGGTCCCGCTGAGCGTTCCGACCGCCCAGGGCTGCGCCACCTGCCACGGCACGGGGGCCCGGCCCGGCACCTCGCCCAAGATCTGCCCGAAGTGCCAGGGCCGCGGCATCGAGTCCGAGGGGCAGGGCCTCTTCTCGATCTCCACGCCGTGCTCGCGGTGCGGCGGCGCGGGCACCGTGGTCGAGGATCCGTGCCCGACCTGCCAGGGCGCCGGCATCACCCGCACGGTGAAGAAGTACCGCGTCAACATCCCGGCCGGGGTGCGGGACGGCTCGCGGGTGCGCCTCGCGGGGAAGGGCGAGCCCGGACGGCACGGCGGCGCGCCCGGCGACCTCTTCGTGATCACCCGGGTGGCGCCCTCCGGGGTCTTCTCCCGCAAGGGCGACCACCTCGAGGTCGAGGTGCCGATCACCTTCCCCGAGGCCGCGCGCGGGGCGGAGGTCGAGGTGCCGACGCTGGCCGGGACCAAGCGCCTGCGCGTTCCCGCGGGAACGCGCTCCGGGACGGTCCAGCGCCTCCGCGGCGAGGGTCCTCCCCGGCTCGGCGCCAAGGGGCGCGGCGACATCCGCTACCGCTTCGTCATCGACGTCCCGGCCTCGCTCTCGCGCGAGCAGTCCGACGCGGTCGACAAGCTGTCGGAGGTCATGGACGGCGATCCCCGCTCAGAGCTGCTGGCCCAGTCGGCCGCCGCCGCGGCGGCCGGGGCCGAGGGCTAAAGCGCCGTGCCCGCCCCCCGTCGCACCACCCGCACGCGCACGACGATCACCGTCGAGCACGACCGCGGCGTGTTCATGATCTCGGTGGCCGCCGAGCTCGCCGAGATGCACCCGCAGACCCTCCGGATGTACGAGGCGCGCGGCCTGATCGAGCCGAAGCGCTCGCCCAAGGGCACGCGGCTCTACTCCCAGGCCGACGTGGACCGGCTGCGGCGCATCCAGGAGATGACGGGCGAGCTCGGGCTGAACCTCGCGGGGGTCGAGCGGGTGCTCGAGCTCGAGGAGCAGCTCGGGCGCATGGAGGGCAAGGTCACGCGCCTCGAGCGCCGCGCCGCCGAGCTCCAGGACGAGATCGCCGCCCTGGAGGACCGCCGCGACGAGGTCCGCGCCGACCTCGTCCGCTATCAGGCGCGGCCGGGCAGCGAGATCGTCCGCGCCGCCGACGTGCGCCCCGCACGGCGCACGATCCCGGTCGAGCGCGGCTAGGGCGAGAGCACCACCCGCTGCCCGGCCGTTCCTACGAGCGCGTGCCGTCCGGCGGGGCCTCGGAGGGGTCCGCGTGCCCGCGGGTCGTGCCCTCCTCGCCGCCCGCCTGCTCCTCGGCGGCCTGCCGGCCCGGGTGCCCGATCGGCAGGTCGTGCGGCGTGATCTCGTCGTGGGCCTCCGGGGTGTCGCCGAGCGGCGTCTCGCCGTCGGGGATCAGCGGCGTGGAGGGGATCGGGTCGGTCTCGTCGCTCATCGCGTCGTCGAGCGAGCCGTCGCGCGCGATCACCCGGCGCGTGAGCAGGTGGTTCGCCGTGGCGTAGCCGAAGACGATCACCGCGAGGACGGCGACCGCGATGAGGAACGACGGCTCGCCGGCCGCCAGCACCGCGAGGGCCAGGACGACGAAGAAGACCGCCAGGACGCCGAAGAGGCGCCGCGAGAGGCGCGTGCCCTGCGGCGGGGAGCCCGTGTCCTCGGCGGTCGTCATGGGCGCTGGCTACCCGACCGCGCCGTCGGACAATCGGCGACGCGCCAGCTGTGTCAGGTGTTGCCGCGCGTCGTGCCGTCGCCCGCGGCGGCCTGGTCCTCGGCCGCCTGCCGGCCCGGGTGGCCCTTGGGCAGGTCCTCGGGGATGATCTCGTCGTGGGCCTCGGGCGTGTCGCCCAGCGGCGTCTGGTCGTCGGGGGTGAACGGGCCGAGCGGCTCGGACTCCGAGCCGTCGTGCTGCGAGGGCTCCTCGCGCTGGTGCAGGGCGGGCCTGATCTCGTCGCTCATCGTGCGAGGGGTACCGCTCCGCGGCGTCGGCGGATCACTTCTCGTGATCCTGGCCCGATCTCAGATCTCAGTGGGCTAGACTGAGATCCGTCATGGCTGCCGAACGCTTCACCACCCGAACCCGCGAGGCCCTCGAGGCGGCGATCGCCCTCGCCGGCGACCGGCGCAACCCGCAGGCCGGCCCCGAGCACGCGCTCGCCGCGCTGCTCGAGCAGGCCGACGGCTTCACCGTCCCGGTCCTCAAGCGGGTGGGGGCGGAGCCCGCCGTCGTCCGGGAGGCGCTGGGCGCGGCGCTCGACGCGCTGCCGACCCTCCAGACCCCCGGGGAGCCGGCCGGGCTCTCCTCCGAGCTCGCGCAGGTGCTCCGGGCCGCCGAGCACGAGATGCGCGCGCTCGGCGACGAGTACCTCTCGGTCGAGCACGTCCTGCTCGCGCTCTCCGCCCACGGCTCCCGGGCCGGGGAGGCGCTGCGCGCCGCGGGCGCCCGCCGCGAGGCGCTGCTCGAGGCGATCGGGGCGATCCGCGGCTCCCACCGGGTCACGGGTCCCGACCCCGAGGCCACGTACGAGGCGCTCAAGAAGTTCGGCGTCGACCTGACCGCCCGGGCCGAGGAGGGCCGCCTCGATCCGGTCATCGGCCGCGACGACGAGATCCGCCGCGTCATCCAGGTGCTCTCGCGGCGCACGAAGAACAATCCGGTGCTGATCGGCGAGCCCGGCGTCGGCAAGACCGCCATCGCCGAGGGCCTCGCCCGGCGCATCATCGCCGGCGACGTCCCCGACGGGTTGAAGGGCAAGCGCGTCATCACCCTCGACATGGGCGCGCTGGTCGCGGGCGCCAAGTACCGCGGCGAGTTCGAGGAGCGCCTGAAGGCGGTGCTCAAGGAGGTCGCCGACGCCGACGGCCAGATCGTCCTCTTCCTCGACGAGCTCCACACCATCGTCGGCGCCGGGGGCGCCGAGGGGGCGGTCGACGCCGCGAACCTGCTGAAGCCGATGCTCGCCCGCGGTGAGCTGCGCGCCGTCGGCGCGACGACCCTCAGGGAGTACCGGCGCATCGAGAAGGACGCGGCGCTGGAGCGCCGCTTCCAGCCCGTGGTGGTCGGCGAGCCGTCGGTCGCGGACACGATCGCCATCCTGCGCGGCCTGCGCGAGCGCTACGAGACCCACCACGACGTGACGATCCAGGACGGCGCGCTGATCGCGGCGGCGACCCTCTCCCACCGCTACATCGCCGACCGCTTCCTGCCCGACAAGGCGATCGACCTCGTCGACGAGGCGGCCGCCGGGCTGCAGGTGGAGAACGACTCCCAGCCGACCGAGATCGACGAGGTGCAGCGCCGCATCCTGCAGCTCCAGATCGAGCAGACCTCGCTCAAGCAGGAGACCGACGACGCCTCCAAGGCGCGCCTGGCCGCGCTCGACGAGCAGCTCGCCGAGCTCGAGGAGTCCTACGACGCGATGGTCGCGGAGTGGCAGGAGGAGAAGCAGGCCATCCAGGGGACCTCCGACGTGCGCACCCGGCTCGACGCCGCCCGCCGCGGGCTCGAGCGGGCGGAGCGGGAGTTCGACCTCGAGGCCGCGGCCAAGCTGCGCCACGGGGAGATCCCGGCCCTCGAGCGCCAGCTCGCGGAGGCCGAGGCCAACGAGGGCCGGGATCGGTCCACGGCGCGCTTCCTGAAGGACACGGTCGACGCGGAGGACATCGCCCAGGTGGTCGGCCGCTGGACCGGCATCCCGGTCGCCCGCCTGCTCGAGGGCGAGGTGGAGAAGCTCGTCCACATGGAGGAGCGCCTCCACGACCGCGTCGTCGGCCAGGACGAGGCGATCACCGCGGTCGCCAACGCCATCCGCCGCTCGCGGTCGGGCCTGTCGGACCCGAACCGGCCGACCGGCTCCTTCCTCTTCCTCGGCCCGACCGGCGTGGGCAAGACGGAGCTGGCGCGCGCGCTCGCGGAGTTCCTCTTCGACGCGCCCGACGCCATGGTCCGGCTGGACATGAGCGAGTACATGGAGAAGCACTCCGTGGCCCGGCTGGTCGGCGCGCCCCCCGGCTACGTGGGCTACGAGGAGGGCGGCCAGCTCACCGAGGCGGTCCGTCGCCGGCCCTACGCGGTCGTGCTGCTCGACGAGATCGAGAAGGCGCACCCCGACGTGTTCAACGCGCTCCTGCAGGTGATGGACGACGGGCGCCTGACCGACGGCCAGGGCCGCACGGTCGACTTCACGAACGTCGTGCTCGTGATGACCTCCAACGCGCGGGACCTCGAGGCGACCTTCCGCCCGGAGTTCCTGAACCGCCTGGACGACATCGTCGCCTTCCACGCGCTGGACCGGGAGCACATCGGCTCCATCGTCGAGAAGCAGGTCGCGCTGCTGGTGCGCCGGGTGCACGAGCGCGGGATCGCGGTGGAGCTCACCCCCGCCGCGCGGGAGCGGCTCGGCACGCTCGGCTACGACCCGGTCTACGGGGCGCGGCCGCTCAAGCGGGTCATCCAGAAGCGGCTCGTCGACCCGCTCGCGCTCGCGATCCTCCGGGGCGAGTTCGGCGCGGGCGACGCCGTCGCGGTCGACGTCGCGGGCGACGAGCTGGTCCTTACCCGCGCCGTCCGGCAGCCCGCGGCGGCCTGAGCGCGGCCCCCATCCGGCCGAGTGCCCATGGGCTTCGGAGGCTCCGAAGTCCGTGGGCACTCAGCGCACGAGGACGCCCACCGGGTGGTAGAAGGTCTGCATGCCGACCTACATCATGCTGACCACCCTGACGCCCGAAGGGGTGCAGACCGTCAAGAACAACCCGCAGCGGATCCGCGAGGTCAACAAGGAGATCGAGCAGCTCGGCGCGTCGGTCAAGGCGCAGTGGAGCACGCTCGGGCGCTACGACTTCATCAACATCGTCGAGGCGCCGGACGAGCACACGATGGCCCGCGTCTCCCTCGAGCTCTCCTCCCGCGGGACCTCGCGCTACGAGACGCTGGCGGCGATCCCGATCGACGACTTCATCGCGTCGCTCTAGCCCCTTGCGGATCCTCGTCGTCGGCGGGGGCGGTCGCGAGCACGCGATCCTCCGCGCGCTCGCGCGCTCCCCGCAGGCCCCGGAGCTGCTCTGCGCGCCCGGCAACCCCGGCATCGCGGCCGACGCGCGGATCCTCGAGGTCTCGGTGGGCGACCTCGACGGCCTGGTCCTCGCCGCGCGCCGCCACGCGGTCGACCTCGTGGTGGTCGGGCCGGAGGCGCCGCTGGTCGGCGGGCTGGTCGACCGGCTGCGGGCCGCGGGCGTGGCGGCCCTCGGCCCGACCGCGGCGGCCGCGCGGCTGGAGGGCTCCAAGGCGTTCGCCAAGGAGGTCATGGCGGCGGCGGGCGTGCCGACGGGAGCCCATCGCGTGGTCACCACCGTGGAGGCGGGGCTCGCCGCCATCGGCGGCAGCTACCCGGCGGTCCTGAAGTTCGACGGGCTGGCGGCGGGCAAGGGCGTGGTGCTGCCCGAGGGCGAGGCGCAGGCGCGGCGGGCGCTCGAGGCCTTCCTGGTGGAGCGGCGCCACGGCCCGGGCGACGTGGTGGTCGAGGAGCATCTCGTCGGGGAGGAGCTCTCGCTGCTCGCCCTGTGCGACGGCGAGCGCGCGCTCCCCTTCGCGCCCGCGCAGGACTACAAGCGGATCGGCGACGGCGACGCGGGCTCGAACACGGGCGGGATGGGCTCCTACTCGCCCGTCCCGGGCGCCCCCGACGCCGCGGCCCTCGCCGCGCAGGTCCACCAGCCGGTCCTCGACGAGCTCGCGCGGCGCGGCACGCCGTTCACCGGCGTCCTCTACGCCGGGCTCATGCTCACGGCCGACGGCCCGCGGGTGATCGAGTACAACGCCCGCTTCGGCGATCCGGAGACCCAGGCGGTGCTCCCGCGGCTCCAGGACGACCTGGCGGAGCTCCTGCTGGCCGCCGCCGCCCCCGGCGGCCTCGCGGGCCGCGCGCCCCTGCGGTTCTCTCCGGACTGGGCGGTGACGCTCGTCCTCGCCGCCGCCGGATATCCCGACCGCCCCCGGACCGGGGATCCGATCACGGTGGGCGAGCTCCCCGCCGAGGTCGAGCTCTGCCACGCGGGCACCGCGCGCGACGCCGCCGGCCGGCTCGTGAGCGCGGGGGGCCGTGTCCTGAACGTGACCGCGCTCGGGCCCACGGCGGAAGCCGCCCGGAGCGCCGCCTATGCTGCCGCCGACCTGATCACCTTCGAAGGGCGCCAGCTGCGGTCGGACATCGCCCTGCGCGCCGTGGGAGCGCCATGACCGACGCCACCGAGGACCCGCAGCCGACCCCGACGCTTGCCACCCCGACGCCCGCGCCCGGGGAGCTCCCGCTGACGCAGGCCGAGGCCGAGCACGCGCTCGACGACCTGGAGACCGACGCGCCGCGGGTCGGGATCATCATGGGCTCGAAGTCCGACTGGGACACGATGCAGAAGGCGGGCGACGTGCTCGCCGAGGCCGGCGTCCGCTACGAGATGCGGGTGATGTCCGCGCACCGCGATCCCGCCCTGGTCGCGGAGTACTGCGAGAACGCGAAGCTGCGCGGCCTGCGGGTGATCATCGCCGGCGCCGGCCTGTCCGCCGCGCTCCCCGGCGTCGCGGCCGCCCACTCCGAGCTGCCGGTGGTCGGCGTCCCGCTGACCTCCGGGCTCAGCGCGGCGGGCGGGCTCGACGCCATCCTCTCGGTGGTCCAGATGCCGCCGGGGGTGCCGGTGGCGGCGGTCGGCCTCGACAACCCGAAGAACGCGGGCCACCTCGCGCTGCGGATCCTCGCGGCCTGAGGGTTGCCGCTCGACCTCCGGCGGCGCCGCGACGTCGGGACGATCCTCCTCGACGCGCTGCGCCTCCTCCGCGAGCACGCGCCCGTCTTCCTCGTCGCGACCGCGGTCGTCGTCGCGCCGGTGCGGATCCTCGTCGACGGGGTGCTGGGCGGCCAGTTGGCCGACGGCCCGGACGCGACTCCGCCGCTCGGCGGGCAGCTGCTGTCGCTCCTCCTGGGGGCCTGGGTCGTCCCCGCGCTCGTCACCGCGCTGCACGTGCGCGCGGTGCAGGGCCTGGGCGAGGGCGTCGACCCGACGGTCCGCGGCGTGCTCCGGCAGGCGGCCCACCTGCTCCCCCGGGTGCTGCCGGTCATCGTGCTCTCCACGCTCGTGGTCGCGCTGGGGCTGGTGCTGCTCGTCGTCCCCGGCGTCTACTTGAGCGTCCGCTACTACCTCGCTGCGCAGGCGGCGGTCGTGGACGGAGCGCGGGGCGCGGACGCGCTCGAGGTCAGCGGCCGCCTCACCGACGGTTCGTGGTGGCGGGTCTTCCGCGTCCTGCTCCTCCTCGGTCTGGTCGCGGGGGTGATCGGCTACGTGATCGGCGCAGGGCTCGGGGGGCTCGTCGCGTCGCTCACCGACAGCGGGGTCCTTTTCGTGCTGCTGAGCATCCTCGGGCAGACGATCGCCATGTCGATCTCCGCGCTCGGCGGGACGCTGCTGTTCTTCGACCTGCGCGGCCAGCAGGGCGTGGCGCACGCGCTCGGCGGCTTCCTCCCGCCGAGCGCGGGGTAGGCGACGCCACGCGCGCTGAACAATCGCGAGCTAGCGTCGATCGGATGAACCGGATCCTCGACCTGGCCGACGGGGTCGCGCGGTGGCTGCGGCACCACGTCCGCGTGGGGCTCGCCCTGGGCGCCGTGCTCGCCGGCCTCCTCGTGGCCGGCTGGGTGCTGACCGGGGACGATGACGCGGACGCGGACGCGCGGTTGCCGGCGGGCGCGGTGGCGACGGTCGGCGACGCGCGCATCACCCAGGCCGACCTCGGGCGCTGGCAGCGGATCTACACGAGCGCGGTGGCGGGCGCGACCACACCGAGCGCCGCCCATGCGCGCAGGCAGGCGTTCGAGCTGCTCGCGGGCTCCACGTGGATCCTCGAGGAGGCGAGGCGGACGGGGGTGGCCGTGAGCGCCGCAAGGCTCGACCGGGCGGTCGACGCCTACTTCACCCAGGCCAAGGCGACCACGGCCGCCGCCCGCGCCCAGGTGCTCCAGCAGCTCGGCATCGGCGAGGCCGACCTGCGCTACCAGCAGCGCGTCTCGCTGCTCTCCGACGGGCTCCGCGCCCGGGTGGCGAAGGCGGTCCCCGCGCCGTCCAGCGCCGCGATCAGCGCCGCCTACGCGGCCGAGCCGCAGCGCTGGGCGCGGCCGACCCGACGGGACCTTCGCGTGGTCGTTGCCCCGACCGAGGCGACCGCCGCGGCGGCGCGGCGCTCGCTCGCCCAGGGCAAGAGCTTCGCGGCGGTCTCCGCGCAGGTCTCGCCGGGGACGGCGCTGACCGCCGCGAAGGGGATCATCCCGGGCGTGGCGCCCGGCAAGAACCTCGACGCGTTCGAGCGGCCCGTCTTCTCCGCGCCGCGCGGGAGGCTCGAGGGGCCGATCCGCGTGGAGAGCGGCTGGATGGTCTTCTCCGTGCAGAAGGTCACGCCGCTGCCCGCGCGCACGCTGGCCCAGGCGACGCCCGCGGTCCGCGCGAGCCTGCTGTCGGCGGCGCAGCGCACGGCCACCGATCGCTTCCTGACCGACCTGCGCGCGCGCTGGCGGGCCCGGACGCGCTGCGCGCCCTCGGTCGCCGTCGCGCAGTTCTGCGCGCCGGCCTAGAGCCGGCGCGGCGGCGTGCCTGCGCGGGGCGCGGAGCGCGGCCGGGCGAGCGGGGGCGGGTGGGCGCTCCCGTAGCCTGCGCCGCGTGATCGCCAACGTCCTCGCCGCGCGGTACGCGAGCCCCGAGCTCGTGGAGCTGTGGTCCCCCGAG
Source organism: uncultured Solirubrobacteraceae bacterium (assembly GCA_964236905.1). Lineage (GTDB taxonomy): Bacteria > Actinomycetota > Thermoleophilia > Solirubrobacterales > Solirubrobacteraceae > Paraconexibacter. The sequence goes on from CAXSFZ010000009.1 coordinate 72,293, forward strand.
CGCAAGGTGGTGCTCGAGCGCGAGCTCTGGCTCGCCGTCCTGCGGGCGCAGGAGCGGCTCGGCGTCCCGGTGCCCGCGGGGGCGATCGCCGACTACGAGCGGGTGCTTTATCGGGTCGACCTTCCCTCGATCGCCGCGCGCGAGCGGGTGAGCCGGCACGACGTGAAGGCTCGGATCGAGGAGTTCAACGCGCTCGCGGGCCGCGAGCAGGTCCACAAGGGGCTCACGAGCCGGGACCTCACCGAGAACGTGGAGCAGCTCCAGGTCCGCCGCTCGCTCGAGCACGTGCGCGACCGCACCGTCGCGCTGCTCGCCCGCCTCGCCCGCCTGGCCACCGAGCACGCGGCGCAGCCCATCACCGGGCGCACCCACAACGTCGCGGCGCAGGCCACGACGCTCGGCAAGCGCTTCGCCTCGGCCGCCGACGAGCTGCTCGCGGCCCTGCAGCGCCTCGAGGAGCTCCGCGCGCGGTACCCGCTGCGCGGGATCAAGGGGCCGGTGGGCACCGCGCAGGACATGCTCGACCTGCTCGGCGGCGACCCGGAGAAGCTCGCGGAGCTCGAGGAGGAGGTCGCGCGGCACCTCGGCTTCGCCCGCACGCTCGACTCCGTCGGCCAGGTCTACCCGCGCTCGCTCGACCTCGACGTGGTCTCCGCGCTCGTGCAGCTCGCCGCGGCGCCGAGCTCGCTGGCCACCACGATCCGCCTCATGGCCGGCCACGAGCTCGCCACGGAGGGTTTCCGGCCCGGCCAGGTCGGCTCCTCGGCGATGCCGCACAAGATGAACACGCGCTCGGCCGAGCGGATCACCGGGCTGGCCGTCGTGCTGCGCGGGCACCTCTCGATGGTCGCCGAGCTCGCGGGCGCGCAGTGGAACGAGGGCGACGTGTCGGACTCCGTGGTGCGCCGGGTGGCGCTGCCCGACGCGTTCCTCGCGCTCGACGGCCTCTACGAGACGGCGCTCACCGTGCTCGACGAGTTCGGCGCCTACCCGGCGGTGATCGCCCGCGAGCTCGACCGCTACCTCCCGTTCCTGGCGACCACCGCGGTGCTGATGGCCGGCGTGCGCGCCGGGGTGGGCCGCGAGACGGCGCACGCGGCGATCAAGGAGCACGCCGTCGCGGTGGCGCTCGCCATGCGCGAGGAGGGCCTCGCCGCCAACGACCTGGTCGCGCGCCTGGAGGCCGACCCCCGGCTGGAGCTCGCGCCGGGCGCCCTGGACGGGCTCCTCGCCGACCCGCTCGCCTTCACGGGCGCGGCCGGAGCGCAGGTGGCGCGGGTGGCCGGTCGCGTGGCCGGGCTCGTCGCCCGCCACCCGGAGGCGGCCGCCTACGTTCCCGCCGCGATCCTCTGAACGTCCCGGCTCAGCGCCGCCCACCCACCCTGGGCACGCCGCGGCGCATCACAGGGGTCTGACCCCTTTCATGCGTTCGTGGCGGCTGGCACGTTGTGCGCCGCGGTCAGCTCGGCGGGTTGGCGGCGACCGCGCCGGGGCGGCAGGGCTCGCCGCGCAGGCCCGGGCAGGGAGGCAGCGGCGTGGGGATCGCGACGCCCGGCACCACCGGGAGCAGCAGCCGGGACGGCCGGCTCGGGGCGGAGGAGATCCGGACCGTCGGGGTGCCGCGCGCCGGCACGCGCTCGCCGAAGGCCCAGACGGGCTGGTCGCCTCCCGGCGCCGAGATGGCCACGCGGATCCGCGATCCGGCCCGGTAGCCGTGCCCCTGGTAGTAGAGCGGGATCACGAGCTTCGTCCAGCGGCCGCGCGGCAGCGGCGCCACGTCTGCCTCGCGCAGGGTCGGCACGGGCGCCAGCGCGGTGGAGCGCGCAGGGTCGAGCCGTCGCCGGCTCGCGCGCAGCCAGCCGTTCTGCACGAACGTCTCCTGCCCGTCCGGGCGCACCTCGCTGAGGGTGGCCTCCAGGTCGACGTCGGGGACGGAGGCCCGCACCCACGCCTCCACCGCACCCGCCCCGAGCACCGTCGTGTCGGCCGCCAGGGGCGCGCTCGTCCAGCTGACCGCGGTGCCCGGCCGCTCGGGCTGCCAGCGGTAGGGCGGCGCCGCGGTCCACAGCCCGCCCGGCCCGGCGGCCGTGTCGCCCGTGAAGCTCGTGGCCGGCCGCGCCCGCGGCGTCCAGGCGAAGCGCGTGGAGCTCGCGCGCGCCGGGGCGGAGCCGGCGAGCACCCCGTCCGCGCCGAGGAACCAGCTGCGCGCCGCCGTCCCCGCCGCGGGCAGGCGCGTGAAGCCCGCCTCGTAGCCCGCGCCGGGCGCCCCGGGTGCCGGCCCGCCGGCACCGTTGTCGAAGAGCACCCGCACGCGGGGCTGCGCCTCGAAGGCGGCGAGCGCCTCGGCGTAGCTCCCTCGGCCCTGGATCGGGTCGGCCGGCAGCGTGAGGCCGTCGACGCCCATCGCGGCCTTGAAGACCGTCGGCGCGAGCGCGCGCACGGCGGCCGGCAGGTTCGGCGCCCGCCGTGCCACGTAGAGCTCGAGGAAGTCGTACCAGCGGGTGAGGGTCGCCGGGTCGAGCGCGTCGATGTGCGTGCCGTTCGTGAAGGTCGCCCAGCGCCTCCGCGTCCCCGTCATCCGGTCGATGAGCGTGGGGCAGTGGCCGCCCGTCTGCTCGTCGGTGAACTGGCAGGCGAGGAAGACCGGCGCGCGGATGCGGTCGACGAAGCTCCGCGGCGCGAGCGGATCGGCGACCGCCGGGCGGTAGAAGCGGTTGGCCCGCGTCTTGGCCAGCAGGTCGACCGCCTCCTCGTGGAGCACCTGGTTGGCCCGGCAGGTCCCGTCGCCGCCCGCGATGCGGTCGAGCGCCCACCGCTGGCCGCCGGTCGGCGAGGCCGGCAGCGCGTCGTGCACGCGCTGCGTGGCCCAGGTGAGCGCGAACCCGGTATCCAGCAGCGCGCCGGGGTAGAGCGTCGTCGCCGTGTCGTCGATGACCGAGAGCGGTGCCATCGCCGCGAGGCTCGGGGGCCGCCTCGCGCCCACGAAGAGCTGCGAGATCCCGCCGTAGGAGATCCCCATCATCCCGACCCTGCCGTGCAGCACCCAGGGCTGGCGGGCGACGGTCTCGATCACGTCGTAGCCGTCGAGCGCCTGCAGCGGCTCGAAGTAGTCGAAGGCCCCGCCGGAGCAGCCCGTCCCGCGCATGTTGACGTCGACCACGGCGAAGCCCAGCAGGTTCGCGACCTGCGAGATCGAGCTCTCGCCGCCCGCGGGGTTCGCGTAGCCGTACCCCGCGTACTCGACGAGGGTGGGAAACGGGCCCGGGCCTCCGCCGACCGGCAGGCGCACGTCGATCGCGAGCCTGGTGCCGTCGCGCGTGGTCAGGTAGCCGTACCCCGCGGTCGGGATGCGCTGGCCGTAGCGCGCCGTGCTGCGCGGGGCCGCGACGCCGGCCAGCACGCGCACCTGCCGGCTGCGCCGCCCGGAGGCCAGGCGCACGCGGTAGCCCGTGCCCGGTGCGACCCCCCGGAAGACGGCGCCGCCGAGCTGGCCCGCCCGCCGACGCGCCACGACGCGCGAGCCCTCGACGAGCGCCAGCCGGGCGCCCGGGGCGGCACCCGTCACCTCGACCTGCCGCACGCTCCCGCGCACGGTGAGCGCCGCCGCCGAGGCGCTCGAGGCGCCCAGGAGGAGCGCCGCGGCGACGAGGGCGCACAGCAGGGGTCGGGCCATCCGCCGAGCCTCTCACGTCGCGGCAGGATGGCGCGGAGCCAGCTCGCCCGCGCGTGCCGGCCCTCAAGGCGACGTGGCCGTCCCGGGCCGCCGGGCCCGTCGACGCCCTCCGCTGACTTCGGTTCTGTGCGTCGGAGCACACGATCGACAGGAGCCTTGACCGAAAACGTTTTGGCGCTTAATCTTTCGGTACCTCATGACCGGCTCCTCGCTCTCTCCCGCCGTCCGCTCCCTCGGCCTCGTCGTCATCCTCGGCGCGATCATGTCCGTGCTCGACACGACGATCGTCAACGTCGCGCTCGACACCCTCGCCCGCGAGCTCCACGCCCCGCTCCAGGACGTCCAGTGGGTGGCCACGGGCTACCTCCTGGCGCTCGCGGCGGTGATCCCGGTCACGGGCTGGCTGGCCACGGCCTTCGGCCCGCGCCGCGTCTACCTCACGGCGCTCGTCGCCTTCACCGCCGGCTCGGCGCTCTGCGCGGCCGCCTGGAACGTCGAGTCGCTGGTGGCCTTCCGGGTGCTCCAGGGGATCGGCGGCGGCATGACGCTGCCGATCGGCCAGATGATGCTCGCCCGCGCCGCCGGCCCGCAGAACATGGGCCGCGTGATGTCGCTCATCGGCGTGCCGATCGTCCTGGCGCCCGTGCTCGGCCCGGTGCTCGGGGGTTGGCTGCTCGACGCGTTCGGCTGGCAGTGGATCTTCCTCATCAACGTGCCGCTCGGCGTCCTGGCCGTCGCCCTCGGGCTGAAGCGCCTGCCGCAGTCGACGGGGTCGCGGCAGGCCGCCGGCCCGCTCGACCTGAGCGGCCTGGCGATGCTCGCCACGGGGCTGCCGCTCTTCGTCTACGGCCTGGCCGAGTTCGGCCAGCAGGGCACGCTCGGCTCCACGCAGGTGTGGCTGCCGCTGGCCGCCGGCCTCGCCCTGGTCGCGAGCTTCGTCCTCCACGCGCTCCGGGTGGAGCACCCGCTGCTCGACGTCCGCCTGTTCTCCAACCGCGCGTTCTCGGCCGCGGCGGTCACGACGTTCTGCCTCGGTGGCGCCCTCTTCGGCGCCATGCTGATCATGCCGCTGTACTACCAGGTGGTCCGCGGCGAGGACGCCCTGACCACCGGGTTGCTCCTGGCGCCGCAGGGCGTGGGCGCGGCGCTCGCGATGTTTCTCTCCGGCCGGTTCACCGACCGCGTCGGCGGCGGGCCCGTCGCCGTGGCCGGCATCACGATCCTCGTGCTCTCGACGATCCCGTTCGCGTTCATCGGGGCGGATGACTCCTACGTCCTGCTCTCGGGGTTCCTGGTGCTCCGCGGCTTCGGGATCGGCACGGCGATCATGCCGGCGATGTCGGCGGCCTACGCGGTGCTCACGCCCGACGAGGTCACGAACGCCACCCCGCAGCTCACGGTGCTGCAGCGGGTCGGCGGCTCGGTCGGCACGGCGATCCTCTCCGTGGTCCTCGCGAACAACCTCGACGGCGCGCGAACCCCCGCCGCGGCCGCCGACGGCTTCGGCGCGACGTACTGGTGGGCGCTGGTCGTGGCCCTGGTCGCCGCGGTCCCGGCGCTCGTGCTCGTGCGGGTGGAGCGCCGGGCACGCCGGGAGCGCACGGCGCTCGACCCGGCCCTCGTGCGCGAGGAGACCGCCGCCGAGCGCGTGGAGGTCGCCGCGTGAGCACGGAGGCGCTCGACGCGCTCCGGGTGGCCTTCGTCCGGCTGCTCGGGACCGAGCGCCGCCTGCGGGGCCGCGAGGGGCAGCGCGCGGACGAGCTCTCGCTCGCGCACTACCGGCTGCTGACCTGCCTGCTCGACGCCGTCCGCCTGCCCGCCGGCCGCCTGGCCGGTGCCGCCGACCTCTCCCCCGCCGCCACCACGCAGATGCTCGACCTGCTCGAGCGGCGCGGGATGGTGAGCCGGGAGCGCGATCCGCAGGACCGCCGGATCGTGGTCGTCGCCCTGACGCCCGAGGGCCGGCGCCTGACGAGCGCGCGGCGGGCGGAGTTCCGCGCGGTCTGGGCCGAGGTGCTCGGGGAGCTGACCGAGGCCGAGCAGGCCGCCGGCGTGCGGGTGCTCGAGCGCATGGCGGCGGCCCTCGAGACCCTGGCCGAGCGGAAGGCGGCCGCGCCGCCTCCGAGCGTGCCGTCGCTCGCGCTGACGCCGGCCGCGCCGCCGGAGCCCACCCCGGCCTGAGCCCCGCGCCGGCTACTCGGGGACCACCACGTCCGCGAGCCCCTCGGGGGCGGGCGGGTAGCGCGGGTCCATGCGCTCGAGCGTCCGGGTGAGGATCGAGAGGATCGCCCAGTCCCGGTACCACTTCCGGTCGGCCGGAATCACGTACCACGGTGCGGCCTGCGTGCTCGTGTGGGTGAGCGCGTCGTGGAAGGCGCGCTGGTAGGCGGGCCACAGCTTGCGCTCCTCGAGGTCCCCGGCCTCGAACTTCCAGTGCTTGGCCGGGTCGTCGAGGCGGCTCTGCAGGCGCGCGCGCTGCTCGTCCCGGGAGATGTGGAGGTAGAGCTTCACCACCTCGGTGCCCGCGTCGGCGAGGTTCGCCTCGAAGGCGCGGATGTGCCCGTAGCGGGCCTGCACCACCTTCGGGGAGGCGAGGCCGTGCACGCGGACCACGAGCACGTCCTCGTAGTGCGAGCGGTTGAAGACCGCGATCTGGCCGTGCGCCGGCGCCGCGCGGTGGATGCGCCACAGCGGGTCGTGGGAGAGCTCCTCGTCCGTCGGGCGCTTGAAGGAGGTGACGCGCACCCCGGCCGGGTTCACCCCGGAGAAGACGTTGCGGATCGCGCCGTCCTTGCCGCCCGTGTCCATCGCCTGCAGGACCACGAGCAGGCTCCGCCGCCCCTCGGCGTAGAGCCGCTCCTGCTGCTCGACGAGGCGCTCGCGGAGCTCGGCGCTGGCCTCGCGGGTCTCCGCCTTGTCCCCCGGCGCGCCGTGGGTCCCACGCGGGTCGATGCGCTCGAGGGAGAGCTTCGCGCCCGCCTCGACGCGCCAGCGGGCCGTGGGATCGGAGGGCATCTCGGGACGCTACCCGCGTCCTGCAGGCACAACGCGCGCGGCGGAGCCCCCGCCGGGACGGCCGGTAGCCTCCCGCCCATGGCCGCCGTCTCCGACCTCCCCCTCGTCCACCGCGGGAAGGTCCGCGAGCTCTACGACCTGGGCGACGCGCTGCTCATGGTCGCCTCGGACCGGATCTCGACCTACGACGCGGTCCACCCGACGCCGATCCCGGGCAAGGGCGCGGTGCTCACGGGCATCTCGGCGTACTGGTTCGAGCGCCTGGTGGAGATCTGCCCGCACCACGCGCTGAGCTACACCGACCGGGTGCCCGAGGAGGTGGCCGGTCGGGTGATGCTCTGCCACCGGGCCGCGATGCTCCCGATCGAGTGCGTCGTGCGCGGCCACATCACGGGCTCGGGCTGGAAGGACTACCAGGCGAGCGGCAGCGTCTCGGGGATCGAGCTGCCGGGCGGGCTCGAGGAGTCCGAGAAGCTCCCCGAGCCGATCTTCACACCCACCACGAAGGCCACCGAGGGGCACGACGAGCCGATCGACTTCGAGGGAGCGGTGGCCGCGGTCGGCGACCGGGAGCTGACCGAGCGCGTCCGCGCCGCGTCGCTCGCGCTCTACGCCGCCGCGGCGGCGGAGGCCGAGAGTCGCGGGGTCATCCTGGCCGACACGAAGTTCGAGTTCGGCCTGGACGACGACGGCACGCTCGTCCTCGGCGACGAGGCCCTCACCCCGGACTCCTCGCGCTACTGGCCCGCCGAGGGCTTCAGAGTCGGCCGCGGCCAGCCGAGCTTCGACAAGCAGTTCGTCCGCGACTGGGCGGCGGGCTCGGGCTGGGACAAGGCCCCGCCGGCCCCGCCGCTGCCCGACGAGGTGGTGGCGGGCACGCGGGAGCGCTACGAGGAGGCCTTCGCGAAGGTCACCGGCGCGCCGCTCTCCTCCTGGCTCGAGCGCACGGGCGCGCACGGGTGAGGGCACGCGTGCTCATCCGCCCCAAGGCCGGGATCCTCGATCCGCAGGGCATCGCGGTGGAGCGCGCGCTGCCGGCGCTCGGCTTCACGGGCGTCTCGGAGGTGCACGTGGGCCGGCTCGTGGAGCTCGAGGTGGAGGACGCCTCGCAGCTCGAGGAGCTGTGCCGGACCCTGCTCGCCAACCCCCTGATCGAGGACTACGAGATCGTCGCGTGATCTTCGGCGTCGTCCAGTTCCCCGGCACCTGCGACGACGCCGACGCGGTCCTCGCCTGCGAGCGGGTCCCCGGCGCGAGCGCCCGCCTGCTCTGGCACCGCGACCGCTCGCTCGACGGCGTCGATGCGGTGGTCATCCCCGGGGGCTTCTCCTACGGCGACTACCTGCGGGTCGGGGCGATCGCCCGGTTCAGCCCGGTGATGGAGTCGGTGGTGGCCTTCGCGGCCGACGGCGGACTGGTCCTCGGGATCTGCAACGGCTTCCAGGTGCTCTGCGAGGCCGGCCTGCTGCCGGGTGCGCTGCTGCCGAACGTCGGGCTGCGCTTCGTCTGCCGGCAGGTCGGCGTCGAGGTGGTCGACGCGGGGACGCCGTTCACGCGCGCGTGCACGGAGGGCCAGGTGCTCTCCATCCCGGTCAAGCACACGACGGGGCGCTGGTACGCGCCGCCGGAGGAGCTCGCGCGCGTCGCCGGGAGTGGGCAGGTCGCGCTCCGGTACGCGCACGACGACAACCCGAACGGCTCCTCGAACGACGTGGCCGGCGTCCGCAACGCGGCGGGGAACGTGCTCGGGCTGATGCCCCACCCCGAGCACGCGGTCGATCCGCTGACCGGCTCGACGGACGGGCTCGCGCTCTTCGCCTCGATGGCGCTCGCGCATGCCTGAGGTGCTCCCGACGCTCGAGGACGCCCTCGCCCTCGGGCTCACCGCCGCCGAGTACGACCTGGTCTGCGAGAAGCTCGGCCGCCCGCCCGTGCAAGTGGAGCTCGCGATGTTCTCGCTCATGTGGAGCGAGCACTGCTCCTACAAGCACTCCAAGCGGCTCCTGCGCTCCCTGCCGACCGAGGGGCCGGCGGTGCTCATGGGCCCGGGGGAGAACGCGGGCGCGGTGCGGGTCAGCGGCGGCCTCGTCTGCGCGTTCAAGGTCGAGTCGCACAACCACCCCTCGGCGGTCGAGCCGTTCCAGGGCGCGGCCACCGGTGTCGGCGGCATCCTGCGCGACATCTTCGCGCTCGGCGCGCGGCCGGTCGCGGTGCTCGACTCGCTGCGCTTCGGGGAGCCGACCTCGGCGCGCACCCGCTACCTCCTGGACCGCGCCGTCGCGGGGATCGGCCACTACGGCAACTCGATCGGGGTGCCGACGATCGGCGGCGAGGTCGCCTTCGAGGCGCCGTACGAGACCAACTGCCTGGTCAACGCGATGGCCCTGGGCCTGGCCCGCGAGGAGCGGATGATCAAGAGCGCGGCGGCCGGGCTCGGCAACCGGCTCGTGCTGTTCGGCGCCTCGACCGGCCGGGACGGCATCGGCGGCGCGTCCGTGCTGGCCTCGGCGGAGTTCGGCGAGGGCGACGCGGACAAGCGGCCGTCGGTCCAGGTCGGCGACCCGTTCGAGGAGAAGAAGCTCCTGGAGTGCTCGCTCGAGCTGCTGGAGCGCGGCCTGCTCGTCGCGCTGCAGGACTGCGGCGCCGCGGGGCTGACGAGCGCGGCCAGCGAGATGGCCTCCAAGGGCGAGGTCGGCCTCGAGGTCGACCTCGACGCCGTGCCGCTGCGGGAGGCGGACATGGAGCCCTTCGAGGTGATGGTCAGCGAGTCGCAGGAGCGGATGCTCTGCGTCTGCGTGCCCTCGCGCGTCGACGAGGTGCTCGCGGTCTGCGAGAAGTGGGAGGTCCACGGCGCCGCCATCGGCACCGTGATCGAGGAGCGGGTGATGCGGATCGTGCAGCACGGCGCGGTGGTGGGCGAGCTCCCGGTCGCGGCGCTCGTCGACGACTGCCCGCTCTACGACCTCGCGCCCGAGAAGCCGGCGGCGGCGCTCTACCCCGCGCCCGTCGGCACGCTCGCGCGGGACGCCGGGCTGCACGCGACGCTGCTGGCGCTCGTGGGCTCCCCCAACCTGGCCTCCCGCCTGCCCCTCTTCCAGCAGTACGACTGGATCGTGCAGTCGCGCACCGTCCGCCGCCCGGGCGAGGCCGACGCCGCGGTCCTGCAGCTGCCCGACGGCAGCGCGCTGGCCGCGTCGATCGACGGCAACGGGCGGCGCGTGGCCTGCGACCCCTACGTCGGGACGGTCGAGGCGGCGCTCGAGTGCGCCGCGAACCTCGCCTGCGTCGGCGCCGCGCCGCTCGGCACCACGAACAACCTGAACTTCGGCAACCCCGAGCGGCCGGAGGTCGCCTGGCAGCTGACGGAGGCGGTGCGGGGGCTGGGCGACGCCTGCCGGGCGCTCGCGGCGCCGATCGTCGGCGGGAACGTCTCGCTCTACAACGAGACCCGCCCGCCCGTCGACGGCTCGGGCTCGGGCTCGGGCTCCCCGGGCGGTCCCATCTACCCCACGCCGGTGGTGGGCATGGTCGGGGAGCTCCCGCGCGCGGCGGCCGCGGGGCGGCTGGCCTTCGCGACCGCGGGGGACGCGATCGCCCTGGCCGGCTGGAACCGGACGCCCGGCCTGGAGGGCTCGGAGCTCGCGAAGCTCTGGGGGGACGCGCTCCCGGACGGCCTGCCGGGCTACGACCTCGAGCACGAGCTGGCGACGCTCGCGGCCGTGCGCGCCGCGGTGCGCGCCGGGGCGGTGACCAGCGCGCACGACGTCGCCGAGGGCGGGCTGCTCGTCGCGGTCGCCGAGTGCTGCCTGGCCGGCGGCGTGGGCGCGGAGCTCGACGCGGTGCCCGCCGACGTCGGCGCCGTCTTCGCCTTCGGGGAGCGCCGCGGCGGCTTCGTGCTGAGCGGGCCGCGGGCGGCGCTCGAGGCGCTCGGCGCCGCCGGGCTCCCGCTCGACCTGCTCGGCACCGTGGGCGGCGACGAGCTCCGCCTCGGCGCGCCGGGGGCCGCGTCGCTCGCGTGGTCGCTCGCGGAGCTCCGGGCGGCCCACGCCGCGCTCGCGCCGCTCTTCCCCTGAGCGGCGGCGGCGGCGGGCGCCGACGGCGGCGGGCGATGGCGTCGACCCCGAGTGCCCATGGGCTTCGGAGGGGTCGAAGCCCATGGGCACTCGGCGGCTCGAGTGGCGCTCAGTCGCCCAGGACCGCCCACAGGTGCATGAGCGCGTAGGAGCGCCACGGGCGCCAGCGCTCCGCCCGCTCCGCCGTGGCGCCGATCCGCGCCAGCCCGCGCCTGACGCCCACGTCCGTCGGGAGCCAGGCGTCCGGGTCGCCGAGCGCGCGCATCGCGACGTAGCCCGCGGTCCACGGCCCGATCCCCTTGAGCGCGAGCAGCCCCGCGCGCGCCGCCTCGGGGTCGGCGCCGCGGCGCAGGTCGAGGCTCCCGTCGGCGATGGCCGCGCACGTCCGGGCCAGCGCAGCGCTCCGGGCGCGCGGCATCGCGAAGGTGCTGTCGGGCAGCGCGGCGATCGTCGCGGCGTCGGGGAAGAGGTGGGTGAGCGCGCCGTCGGGCTCCGCGAGCGGGGTGCCGTGCGCGGCCACGAGGCGGCCGGCCAGCGTGCGCGCGCCCGCGACGCTCACCTGCTGGCCGAGGATCGCGCGGGTCACGAGCTCGGTCGCCTCCACGTGCCCCGGCCGCCGCAGCCCCGGGCGCCGGGCGACGAGCGGGGCGAGCAGCGGGTCGGCGGCGAGGTGCCCGTCGATCGCCACGGGGTCGGCGTCGAGGTCGAGGAGGTGGCGGCAGGCGGCCAGGGCGGCGGGCGCGTCGGCCGGATCGGCGAGGTGGAGCGTCGCGCGCACCGCCTGGCGCGCCGCGTCGGCGCTCCCCGGCCCCCGCTCCACCCGCAGCGCGACCACGGCCGCGCCGCCGGCCAGCCGGAGCGTGCGCCGGTAGGCGCCGTCGGCGGTGAGCTCCTCCACGCCGGCGACCGCGCGGGCACCGAGGAACGCGAGCAGCGCGGCGGCCTCCAGCGGGGGCGCGTGGTCGAGCAGGACCTCCACGCGGGCATCCTCCCGCACGTTGCGAGCTTCCGGTCGATCGGCCGAGCTCCGCCCGGAGCCGTTGGTACCGTGTCCTTGCTCGTCCCGCAGGCCCTCGGCGAGCCCCTCCGCATGGACCCCACGCCTCCCGACCTCGACGTCCGAGAGGGCCCCCGCGACGAGTGCGGGGTGTTCGGCGTCTTCGGCCCCGAGCACGACGTCTCGCGGCTGGCCTACTTCGCGCTCTACGCGCTGCAGCATCGCGGCCAGGAGAGCGCCGGGATCGCCGCCTGCGACACGGGCGGCTACATCATCACGCAGCGCGCCATGGGCCTCGTGAACCAGGTCTTCAAGGAGCATGACCTCCGCGCGCTGGCCGGTGACCTCGCCATCGGCCACGTCCGGTACTCGACCACCGGGTCGAACGAGTGGGACAACTCGCAGCCCGTGCACCGCAGCGCGGGCTCGCACGGCAACCGCCGGGAGCTCGCGCTCGCGCACAACGGCAACCTCATCAACGCGGTGGAGCTCCACGCGTCCCTGCGCGCGCGCGGCGTCGGGTTCACCTCGACCTCCGACTCCGAGATCATCGCCGCCGCCCTCTCGGCCCACCCGGCCGGGACGATCGAGGATGCGGTGGCGGCGGTCGTGCCCACGCTCAAGGGCGCGTACTCGACCGTGGTCATGACGAAGGACCGCGTGGTGGCCTTCCGCGACCCGGCCGGGATCCGCCCGCTCGTGCTCGGCCGGCTCGGCGATCGGTGGTGCGTGGCGAGCGAGTCCTGCGCCTTCGACATCATCGGCGCGACGCGTGAGCGCGACGTGCTCCCGGGCGAGATGGTCTCGATCTCCGCCGACGGGCTCGAGTCGCGGATGGTCGCCCGGGCCGAGCGCGAGGCGTTCTGCGTCTTCGAGTACATCTACTTCGCGCGGCCCGACTCCCGGATGAACGGGACGGTCCTGCAGGCCGCCCGCGGGCGCATGGGCGAGATCCTCGCGCGGGAGGCGCCGGCGCCGGACGCGGACTTGGTCATCCCGGTGCCGGACTCGGGCGTCCCGGCGGCACGCGGCTTCGCGCGGGTGTCGGGGCTGCCGCAGGACGACGGGCTGATCAAGAACCGCTACGTCGCGCGGACCTTCATCCAGCCCGGGCAGGAGCTGCGCAAGCACGGCCTGCGCCTGAAGTTCAACCCGCTGCCGGAGATCGTCGGCGGCCAGCGCCTCGTCGTGGTCGACGACTCGATCGTCCGGGGCAACACGACCCGTCAGATCGTGCAGATGCTCCGGGACGCGGGCGCGGCCGAGGTGCACATGCGCATCTCCGCTCCGCCCATCGAGCATCCGTGCCACTACGGGGTGGACATGAGCACCCGCGACGAGATGGTCGCGCACGGTCGCACCGTCGAGGAGATCGCCGCCCACCTGGGCTGCGACTCGCTCGCCTACCTGTCGATGGAGGGCGTCTACGAGGCGGTGCGCGGCTCGCGCACACGCCACTGCGACGCCTGCTTCACCGGGAACTATCCCTTGGCCGGCACGGAGGTGGCCAACGACAAGTTCGCGCTCGAGCGTTCGCTCCCGGTCATCCCGGTGGGCCCGCCAACGCCCACCCCCGCCTGAGGCGGCGCCGGAGGCTCCGCGACGAACTGCGCAGCATCTGCGCAGGGGTTGTTCCAACGCTCCGCCGCGTCGGTTCGCCTCCCCCGGGCGCCGCTAGGGTCGGCCGCCCGTGCCCCTCTCCGATCCTCAGGCCGCGCTCCGCGCGCACTTCGGCTTCCCCGCCTTCCGTCCCGGCCAGGAGGAGGCGGTGCGGGCGGCGCTCGAGGGCCGGGACGTGCTCGTCGTCATGCCCACCGGCGCGGGGAAGTCGCTCTGCTACCAGCTGCCGGCGCTCATGCGCGAGGAGCTGACGCTCGTCGTCTCGCCGCTCGTGTCGCTCATGGAGGACCAGGTGCAGGCGCTCGCCCGGCGCGCGCCGGGTCGCGTGGCGCTCGTGAACGCGCAGCGGTCGGCGGGGGAGAACGACGCCGCGCTCGCGGCGGCGGTGCGGGGTGAGCTGCGGCTGCTCTACGTCGCGCCCGAGCGCTTCGCCTCGCCCGGCTTCGCCCGTGCGCTCAAGCCGGCCCGGGTGGGGCTCTTCGTCGTCGACGAGGCGCACTGCGTCTCGCAGTGGGGCCACGACTTCCGGCCGGACTACTTCCGCCTCGCGGACGCGGCGCGCTGGCTCGGCGCGCGGTCGGTCCTCGCGTCGACCGCCACCGCCACGCCCTCGGTCGCCGCCGACGTCGTCGCCCGCCTGCGCCTGCGCCGGCCCGTCCGGGTCCTGACCGGGTTCGACCGGCCGAACCTCGCGTGGGCCGTGGTGCCGAGCAGCCCCCGGTCGCGCGAGAGCCAGCTGATCACGGCGCTGCGGGAGCCCGACGCGACGCCCGCGATCGTCTACGCGGGGACCCGCCGGGCGGTCGACGAGCTCGCCGAGGCCCTCGCGGGCGCCCTCGCCCGGCCGGTGCTCGCCTACCACGCGGGGCTCGACCGGCACCAGCGGGCCGCGGCTCAGCGGCGGTTCATGACGGGTGAGGTGGACGTCGTGGTCGCGACCAACGCGTTCGGGATGGGGGTCGACAAGGCCGACGTCCGCACGGTGGTGCACGCGACCGTCCCGCCGTCGGTCGAGGCCTACTACCAGGAGGCCGGCCGTGCCGGCCGTGACGGCGCGCCGGCGCGCGCGGTGCTGCTGGCCGGCGGCCGCGACAAGGGGCTGCACGTCTTCTTCATCCAGCGCGCCGAGGTGACCCCGGCGCAGGTGGAGCGCATCGCCCGGCGCCTCGAGGCGGCAGCCGGCGGCGCACCGCTCCCGGGAGCCGCGCCACCGCTGTTCGACCTCGGCGTCGACGAGCTCGCCGGCGAAGCGCCTCGCCGGGACGGTGGCCTCGGCGGGCCGGGCGCCGCGGGCGCCGGTGCCGCGGCGGACGGCGACGGCGCCGATCGGGTCAGGGCGGTCCTCGGGGCGCTGGCGCGGGCCGGTGTGATCCACCTCGCCCCGACGGCCGTCGACCGCGTCCGCGGACGTTTGCTCACCGGGTTCGACGCGCGCGCCCGCGCGCAGTGCCGCGCGATGGTCCTCGACGCTCACCGGGCCCGGTGGAAGCGCTACCGGGCGATCTGGGGCTTCGTCGAGGGATCGGGGTGCCGGCGCGCGGCGATCCTCGCCCACTTCGGGGACGCCGACGGCCTCCTGGCACCCCGCGAGCGCTGCTGCGACGTCTGCGACCCGGACGTGGTGCCGGAGATGCTGCGGAGGGCTCCGGCGCTCGCTGGGGTCCCGCCGCGCGACCTCGCCGCGACGATCGTCGCGCTCGTCGGGGCGGCCGAGCCGGGGCTCACCCGGGAACGCGCCGTCGAGGCGCTGCGCGGCGCGCGGAGCCTCGAGCTGCGGCGCCACGGCCACGACGGGCTGCCCGGCTACGGGGCCTGCCCGCACCTCCGGCCGGCCCAGGTGCTGGAGGCGATCGACGCGCTCGTGGCCACGGGTCGGCTCCGGCTCGGCCCGGGCGTCTTCCCGCGGTTGCGGGTGGCCGGCGAGGAGCGGGCGGCCGCATGAGGCTCGGGGTGCTCGCCTCCGGCGCCGGGACGAACCTCCAGGCGCTCATCGACGGCGTCCACGTCCCCCCGGGGACGGGGGAGGGCGGTGAGCCCCGAGGCGACGCGGCGGGTGGCGGGGGCGCCGAGGCGCGCGCGGCGGCGGGTGGCGGCGGCGCCGAGGCGCGCGCGGCGGCAGGTGGCGGCGCCGAGGCGCGCGCGGCGACGGACGTGTGCATCGTGGCGGTCGCCTCCGACCAGCCCGGGGCGCCGGCGCTCGCGCGCGCCGAGGCCGCCGGGATCGCCACCGCCGTCTTCCCCCGCACGGGCTTTCCCGACCGCACCGCGAGGGACGCGGCGATCACCGCGTGGCTCGAGGACCGGGAGGTCGAGCTCGTGGTGCTCGCGGGGTACATGGCGCTCCTCGAGGCCCCGTTCGTCCGGCGGTGGGCCGGGCGGCTGCTCAACGTGCACCCCTCGCTGCTTCCGGCGTTCCCGGGGATCCGGGCGATCGAGCAGGCGCTCGACTACGGCGTCGCGCTCTTCGGCGTGACGGTGCACCTCGTCGACGAGGGCGTCGACACGGGGCCGGTCCTCCTCCAGGAGGCGATCGCGCTGCCCGCGGCGCGGACGCCGGAGGAGGTCCACGACGCGCTGCGACCGCTCGAGCATCGGCTGCTCTGCGCGACGGTGCGCGCGTTCGCCGCCGGAACCGTGCGGCCCGACCCGGGGCACCCGCGGCGCTGGCTCGTCGGCTGAGCGCACCGCGGCGCTGCCGGGCACGCGTAGGCGGCGCTGCCGGGCGCGCGCCGGCGATCCGTCCGGCCCGGCCCGTCGGCCGGGGACCGGCCCGGCGCGCCCGGCCCGGTCCGCCCGGCCGCGGGCTACGTCGGGTTGGCGACCTCCTCGTCGACGCGCTCGTCGTCGTCCCCCGCGTCCTCGCCGCCTGCGCCGCCCGCGCTCCCGGTGCCCGGCGCCTGCGTCCCGCGCCGGTCCGCTTCCGGGCCGTCCTGGGAGCCGCCCGGCGCGCCGGTGCGGGCGTCCTCGGCCGCGCCCTCGGGGTCGTCGCCGCCGCCGCGGTCCTGCTCGCCCTCCCAGCCCGTGCCCACCACGGCGCCGGCGGAGCCGGCCGGGGCATCGCCGTCGGCGTCCCCCGCCACGTCGGCCTCCTCCCGGCGCGCCTGGAGCTTCTTCTCCGCGTCGGCGATGTGGTCCTCGAGACGGTGGAGGTCGTGCGCCATCTCCGCGGAGTGGTCCTCGATCTTCGGGTCGGCCATGGGGGCTGGTTGCCCCGTGGCGGGCCCGAATAAGCTCCGCCCCGTGTCGGACCCCCAGCCCGTCCCGTTCCGCCCCGTGGCCCCCGGCGAGGTGCGCATCGCCCGCGCGCTGCTGTCGGTCTCGGACAAGCGCGGCGTCGTCGACTTCGCGCGCGGGCTCGCGGACCTCGGGGTGGAGCTCGTCTCGACGGGTGGGACCGCCACGACGCTCGAGGGCGCCGGCCTGCCGGTCCGGGCCATCAGCGACTTCACGGGCTTCCCGGAGATCATGGACGGGCGGGTCAAGACGCTGCACCCCAAGCTCTACGCCGGCCTGCTGGCGGTGCGCGAGGATCCGGAGCACCTCGAGGCGGCCGCCGCGAACGACGTCGAGTGGGTCGACCTCGTCTGCGTGAACCTCTACCCCTTCGAGAGCACGGCGGCCCGCCGCGGCGTCTCGGAGTCGGAGGTCATCGAGAACATCGACATCGGCGGCCCGACGATGATCCGCGCCGCCGCCAAGAACCACGCCTACGCGGCGGTGGTGACGCGGCCGGAGGCCTACGACGCGGTCCTCGAGGAGCTCCGCGACACGGGCGGCACCCTCTCCATGCCGACGCGCGAGGCGCTCGCGGCAGACGCCTTCGCCCTGACCGCCCGCTACGACACGGCGATCTCACGCTGGTTCACCGAGAAGGACGAGGACTTCCCGCCGCTCTTCGTGCGCGCCTACGAGAAGGTCACCGACCTCTCCTACGGCGAGAACCCGCACCAGCGGGCGGCCTTCTACCAGCAGGTCGGCGCCCGCTCGCACCTGATGTCGATGGTCCGCCAGCACCACGGCAAGCAGCTCTCGTTCAACAACCTCCTCGATCTCGAGAGCGCCCGGGCGATGGTCGACGACTTCGAGGTGCCGGCCTGCGTCATCGTCAAGCACAACAACCCGTGCGGGGTGGCGCTCGGCGCGACCGTCCTCGAGGCCTACCGCGGCGCCTTCGCCTGTGATCCGCTCAGCGCCTTCGGCGGTGTGATCGCGCTCAACCGGGCGGTCGACGAGGAGCTCGCGGCCGCGCTGCACCAGCAGTTCATCGAGGTGCTCTTCGCCCCGGGGTACAGCGAGCCCGCGCTCGCCGTGCTCTCGCAGAAGCAGAACATCCGGATCCTGCAGGACGATGAGCGGCGCCGCACGCCGGTCGGCGACCCGGTGGTGCGCCAGGTCGCGGGCGGCCTGCTCGTCCAGGACGCCGACTCCGCGCGCGAGGACCGTGAGGCGATGGAGGTCGTCACGCAGCGGCCGCCGACCGAGGGCGAGTGGGGCGACCTGCTGTTCGCCTGGCGGGTCGCCAAGCACGTCAAGTCGAACGCCATCGTCCTGACGCGGGGGCTCGCCACCCTCGGGATCGGCGCGGGGCAGATGAGCCGCGTCGACTCGGTGCGGCTCTCGATCGAGAAGAGCCAGGCCGAGTCGCTCGCCGGCACGGCGCTGGCCTCCGACGCCTTCTTCCCCTTCGCGGACGGCCCCGAGCTGGCCATCGAGGCGGGGGTCACCGCGGTGGTGCAGCCCGGCGGCTCGGTGCGCGACGCCGAGGTGGTGGCCGCCGCTGACGCCGCCGGCGTGGCGATGGTCATGACGGGGCGACGGCACTTCCGGCACTGACGCCGGCAGCGCGGAACCGCCGCCGGTGCAGGGCGCTCGATGCCGTCCGGCGCGTCGCGCACCATGCCTCGCTCCGTGCCGTCCCCGTCTGCGACTTCCCCCGCCCTGCGCCCGTGGCAGGCCGCCGCGATGGAGGCCATGGCGGCCTGGCGGGGCGGCCCGTTCCTGGTCTCCGCCGCTCCCGGGGCGGGCAAGACGCGCCCGGCGCTCGAGCTCGCACGCCGGCTCCTGCGCTCGCGGGAGATCAGCCGGGTGGTGCTCGTCTGCCCGACCACGCCGCTCACCCGCCAGTGGGCGCTGGCCGCCGGGCGCCTCGGGCTGCAGCTCGCCCCGGACGCCGGCGGGCCCCGGCCCCCGGCAGACTTCGACGGGGTCGCGGTGACCTACGCCCGGATCGCGAGCAGCCCCGCGAGCTGGGCGGCGGCCTGCACCCCCGGCACCCTGGTGATCGCGGACGAGGCGCACCACCTGGGCGAGGAGCTCGCCTGGGGGGACGGCTTCGCGCGCGCGTTCGGAGCGGCGAGCCGCTGGCTGCTGCTCTCCGGGACGCCGTTCCGCTCCGACGCGACCCCGATCCCCGGCGTGCGCTACGACGCGGACGGGGTCTGCGTGCCGGACGTCTCCTACTCCTACGCCGAGGCGGTCCGCGACGGCGTCTGCCGCCCCGTCGCGTTCATCACCTACGACGGCACGCTCTCGTGGCGCTCGGGCGAGGACGTCATCGAGGCCGGCTTCGACACGGTGCTGACCGGGCGGGAGGCGAGCCGCCGCTACCGCACCGCGATCTCCACCGAGCTGCCCGACGGCCTGCCGCGCATCCTGCGCGAGGCGCACGCGAAGCTCCTCGCCGTCCGCGCGGAGGGCCACCGCGACGCCGGCGGCCTGGTCGTCGCGGCCGACGGCGCCCACGCCCGCCAGGTCGCCGCCCACCTGCGCGAGGTGACCGGCAGGGCGCCGACCGTCGTGCTCCACACCGAAGCGGCCGCGGCCCGGAAGCTCCAGGCGTTCACCGCGAGCCGGGACGCCTGGATCGTGGCGGTCAACATGGTCAGCGAGGGCGTCGACATCCCGCGCCTGCGGGTGGGGGTCTACGCGACCGCGGCCAAGACGCCGCTCATCTTCCGCCAGGTAGTCGGCCGGTTCGTGCGGACCGTCCCGGGCCGCCCGCAGGATCGCTCGTGGCTCTACCTGCCCGCCGACCCGGTGCTGCGCGAGCACGCGGCGAACGTGGAGGGCGAGCTGCGCCACGCGCTCCGGCGGCGCACCCTCGAGGAGGAGGGCGCGTGGGACGAGGAGCCGCGCGAGCGCACGGCGGCGGAGGACCCGGAGGCGCCCGCCGCGTTCGTGCCGCTGGCCGCCGACGTGGCGCC
Organism: uncultured Solirubrobacteraceae bacterium; assembly: GCA_964236905.1. Taxonomy (GTDB): domain Bacteria; phylum Actinomycetota; class Thermoleophilia; order Solirubrobacterales; family Solirubrobacteraceae; genus Paraconexibacter. The sequence continues at coordinate 91,874 of CAXSFZ010000009.1, forward strand.
CCAGATGGCGCTCTTCGCAGGGCCGGCGGGCGCCGCGCCTCTCGCGCCGCCACGGCCCGCCGCGCGGCGCGCCGACCCGCAGGCGAGCGAGGGCGCCCGCGCGGATGGGCCTCCCGAGCCCGCCGGGCCGACCGCCTTCGAGCGCCGGGCGCTCCTGCGCGACAAGCGCCACGGGCTGGTCAGCGAGCTCCGGCGGCGCGACGGGCGCGCCCCGCGGGAGATCAACGCCTGGCTGAATCGCCAGATCGGGGTCGGCAGGGTGGCCGACGCGAGCATCGAGCAGCTCGAGCGCTCCTGCGAGCTGCTCCTCGACGAGCTCACCGGCGCCCGACGCTGACCGGCTTTCGGGCCGGCCCCCGGGATGCCGCCGGCCGGGCTCGAACCGGCGCGCCGCGGATTAAAAGTCCGCTGCTCTACCAACTGAGCTACGGCGGCCCCCGCAGCTTAGGCGGCGATCGCGCGCTTCTCGAGGCGACGGGCGCCTCTCGGGGTCCGCAGTACCCCGTCCGGGAATCGAACCCGGCTTGCCGGCGTGAAAGGCCGGTGTCCTAACCGATAGACGAACGGGGCGCGCGGCGGAGTCTAGGCCGCGGCCTGCTCGCTGCCCTCAGAACACCGAGCGCGTCTTGCCCCCGTCGACGGCGACGGTCTCGCCGGTGATGTAGCTCGCCCGCGTGGAGCAGAGGAACGCCGCGGCGGCCGCGAACTCCGCCGGCTCGCCGAGCCGGGCGATCGGGATGTCCGCGTGGGTCTGCGCGCCGCCGCCCATGTCGAGGTTGCGGGCCGTGGCGAACGAGCCCGGCAGGAGCGTGTTGAGCGTCACGCCGTCGGCCGCCACGTCCCGGGCGATCGTCTTGAAGGCGGTGACGAGCGCCGCCCGATGGCTGTTGGAGAGCATGAGGGCGGGGATGGGCTCCCGGACGCTGGTCGAGCTCACGCTCACCACGCGTCCGAAGCCGCGCTCGCGCATGCCGGGCAGAGCCGCCGCGACGAGCGCGAGGGGCGCGAGCACCAGCCCGCGGTAGGCGGCCTGCCAGTCGTCCCCGGCGAAGCCGAGCGGGTCCGCGCCGGGCGGCGGACCGCCCGTGTTGGTCACGAGCAGCTCGACGGGACCGAGCCGCTCGGCCACCGCGTCGACGAGTGGCGCGGCGCCCGGGACGTCGTCGGTGTCCCAGACGAAGCCGGTGGCCCCGATCGCGGCCGCCGTCCGCTCGATGCGCTCGCGGCTGCGGGAGGCGATCGCGACGGACGCGCCCTCGGCGACGAGCTCCGCGGCGATCGCCCGCCCGAGCCCCGCCGACGCGCCGCTGACGAGCGCCACCCTGCCCTGCAGGCCGAGGTCCATGCGCTCCATCCTGGCATCCCGGCCGACGGCGTGACGGGTGTCTTGCGCGAGCCCCACGGTCGGCTCAGCCAGCGCCGGAGGCCGCCGTGCCCCGGATGGGCGGTGAGGGGATCGAACCCCCGACCTCCTCGGTGTAAGCGAGGCGCTCTGACCGGCTGAGCTAACCGCCCGTCCCGCGGACGCTAGCGGGCGCCGGCGACTAGGGTCGGCAGCGCGTGCCCGCCGGTGTGATCGTCCCCGTCCACGGCTTCGCGCCCTATCTCGCCGAGGCGCTCGACGCGGTGCTGGCCGAGCGTCCGGCGGCCGTCGTGGTCGTCGACGACGGCTCCCCGGCGCCGCTCGCGCTCCATCCCGACCATGCCGCCGCGGGCGTCGCGCTCGTGCGCCGCGAGGTCTGCGGCGGGCCGGCCGAGGCGCGGGCGACCGGGGCCGCCGCGCTTCCGGCGGAGCTCGAGCTGCTCGCGCTCTGCGACGCCGACGACGCCTGGGCGCCCGGGCTGCTCGGCGCGCTGACCGGCGCGCTGGCCGGCGTCCCGGAAGCCGGCTGGGCCTTCGGGCGCGCCCTCGTCGTGGGCCCGGACGGTCGCGCGACGGGCGAGCAGTGGGAGCGCCCGGAGCCCGGTCGCCACGTCGCGGCGCTGCTCGCCCGCGCCCTCTACGCCGGATCGGCGATCCCGACCTCGAGCGTCGTCGTGCGCCGGAGCGCGCTGGCCGCCGCGGGCGGCCTCACCGGGCCGGTGCGCGTCGCGGAGGACTGGGAGCTCTGGCTGCGCCTGGCCCGCGCGGGGCAGGACGCGCTGTGCGTGCCCGAGGCGACGGTCCGCCACCGCCGCCACCCCGAGGCGCTGCGGGCCGACGCCGCGCGCGTGGCCCGCGCACACCTGGCCGTCCACGCGGCGCACGCGGACCTGGTCGCTCCCGCCGAGCACCGCGCGGCCGAGGCGCACGACCTCACCGCGCTGGCCGACGCCCTCGCCCACGACGGCGACCGCCACGGTGCGCGCCTGGCCTGGCGGCAGGTCGCCGAACGCCGGCGTCTCACCCTGCCGGAGCGCGCGCGGCGCCTGGCGCTCGCACTGCCGGGCGCGGTCGCCCGCGGCACCCGCGATGCGCCGTCGGCCTGAGCAGCAGGCCGACGGGCCGCGCGCGGAGACCCACAGGGCCGCACCCGCCGATCCGGGCTATGCTGGCCGCAGTTCGGGGGCGTAGCTCAGTTGGTTAGAGCGCCGGCCTGTCACGCCGGAGGTCGCGGGTTCGAGTCCCGTCGCTCCCG
>CAXSFZ010000010.1:0-42695 GCA_964236905.1 uncultured Solirubrobacteraceae bacterium
TGGCGCTGACCCCGCTCCCCGGCGAGCACCGGGCGGTGCTCGGGCTCGTCAACGTCCGCGGCGAGGTGATCCCGGTGCTCGACACCGCCCGGCTCCTCGACCTCCACCCGCTCGCCGTGGGCGAGCGCAGGGCGATCGCGGTCGTGCGCGTGCAGCGCGGCCTCGCGGCGCTCGCGACCTCGGCGCTGCCCTTCTCGCGGGAGCTCGGGGAGGTGGTGGGCGAGAGCCGGCTGCCCACCGCGGCCGAGCAGCGCCGGGTGGGCGAGCGCGTGGGGGCCGTGCTCGACCTGGAGGCGACCCTCGCGCCCGCCCGGGTGGCACGATGAGCGACGAGGAGGACGCGGAGTTCCAGCGGCTCTTCCTGGCCGAGTCCGCCGAGCAGCTCGACCGGCTGGCCGACACCGTGCTGCAGCTCGAGCGCGCGGGCGGCGGGGCCGACCTGGTCGCGACGCTGTTCCGCGACGCCCACACCCTGAAGAGCTCGGCCGCGCTCATGGGCCACGCCGTGGTGGCGGAGCTCGCCCACGCGCTGGAGGACCTGCTCGGGGAGCTGCGCTCGGGAGCCCGGCCGGCGAGCTCCGGCCTGGCCGACGGGGTGCTCGAGGTGGTCGACGCCATGCGCGCGCTGGTCCTCGCCGGCCCGGGGGCGCCCGGCGAGGCGGGGTACGCGGCAGCCGCGCGGGCCGGGCTCGCGCGGGCGGCGGCGGGCGACGCGGCGCCTGCTCCCCGGCCGCCCGAGGAGGCCGGCGCGGACGCGGACGCCGGGGCGGCCCCGGGTGCGGCGGCCCCCGGGGCCGACGATCCGCCCGCTCCCGGCGCCCGCGAGACCTTCGCCGCGGAGGTCGCCCCCGTGCTCGAGCGGCTGGCCACGGTCGCCCGCGAGCTCGGACGTGACGGCCCGGAGCCGGCGCGGGTGGAGGAGCTGCTGCGCAGCCTGCAGGCGCTCGAGGGCGCGGCCGGGATGGCCGGCTTCGGGGAGGTCGCCGACCTGGCCCGCCGCCTCGCGCAGCCGCTCGCCGAGCTCGGCCCGGGGACCGGGGGCGGCGCGCCCGCGGTCGCCGAAGCGCTGCTGGCGATCCTCGACGCGATCCGCGCGGCGACCCCGGACCTCGTGGCCGGCCACGACGAGACGTCACCGCTCGCCCCCGCCCGCGCGACGCTCGACGCCCTCGAGGCCGCGGTGCCCGCCGGTCTCGCGGCGGCGCCACCCGTCGCGCTCCCGGCCAGCTCCGCCCGCCCGGCCGGCCCCGACGCCGGGGAGGCGGAGCGCGGCGCCCCGGCCGGCGGGGGCCCGGGCGAGCGGCTGGTGCCGGTGGGGCTCGACCGGCTGGACGGCCTGGTCCGGCTCTCCGGCGAGGCGGTCGCGGCCGGCCTGCGCCTGAGCCACCTGCTGCGCGACCACATCGCCGCCGACGCCGAGGCGGAGGCCGCGGCGCTCGAGCTGCGGCGCGTGCTGGCCGGGGTGCAGCAGCAGACGATGCGGACCCGGATGACGACCCTCGCCGGGATCGCCGGACCGCTGCGGCGCGTCGTCCGGGACGTCGCCCGCGCGTCGGGCAAGGAGGTCGACTACGCCCTGGAGGGCGAGCGCGTGGAGCTCGACCGCGCCGTGCTCGACGGGCTGCGGGACCCGCTGCTGCACCTCGTCCGCAACGCCGTCGACCACGGGCTCGAGCGGCCGGAGGCGCGGGTCGGGGCGGGCAAGCCGCCCGTGGGCACCGTCCGCGTCCGCGCCGAGCGCCGCGGGCCGGAGATCACCGTCACGGTGAGCGACGACGGCGCCGGGCTCGACCTCGGGCGCCTGCGCGAGGTGGCCGGCGCCCCGGAGCTGGACGACGAGCAGGCCGCCGACCTCGTCTTCCGCCCCGGGCTCTCCACCGCGGACGCGGTCACGGACTTCTCGGGCCGGGGCGTCGGGCTCGACGCGGTCCGCAGCGCCGTGGCCGAGGTGCGCGGCCGCGTGGAGGTGGGCTCCGCGCCCGGGCGCGGCTGCCGCTTCACCGTCACGGTCCCGCTGACGCTCGCGGTCCTGCCCTGCGTGCTGCTCGAGGCCGGGGGCGCGCGCTACCACGTCCCCACCCACGCGGCGGTGAGCCTGGTGGGCGACGGCCGCGACGCCGAGGTGGGGCTCGAGGGCGGCTCCGGGCTCTGGGTCGGCGGCGACGTGGTCCCGGTCTTCGACCTGCGCGCGGTGCTCGGCGACCCGGGGCCCGACGCCGACGGGCCCGCGCTCGTCCTCGGCGACGCGCACGGGGCGCGGCACGCCTTCCGGGTCGACGCGGTCCTCGGCCAGCGCGACGTGGCGGTCAAGGAGCTCGGGGGCGTCACGCCGGCCACGGCGCTCGTGGCCGGGGCGAGCATCGAGCCGGACGGCAGCGTCGTGCTCGTCCTCGACCCGGCCGCGCTGGCCGCGGCGGCGGGGAGCTCGCCTGGCGCCCCGCGGCCCGGGGACCGGGCCGGGGCGCCCTCGCCCGCCGGGCCGCCGGGCGAGGGCCGGGTGCCCGAGGACGTGCCCGCCACGCCCCGGCCCCCGGCCCACGCCTCGATCCTCGTCGTCGACGACGCGCTCACCGTCCGCGAGCTCCAGCGCTCGATCCTCGAGCGGGCGGGGTACCACGTGCGGCTCGCGGTCGACGGGGCGGACGCGCTCGAGCAGCTCTCGGCGGGCCGGCCCGACCTCGTGATCACCGACGTCGAGATGCCGCGGCTGGACGGCCATGGGCTCGCCACCGCCATCCGGACGCGCGCCGGGCTCGAGTCGCTGCCCATCCTCATGGTGACCTCGCGGGCCGGGGACGAGGACCGCCGGCGCGGGCTGGCGGCCGGGGCCGACGCCTACATCGTCAAGCAGGACTTCACCGCCGACGCGCTCCTGGCGGCGGTCGCCCGGCTCCTGGGGACGCGGACGTGAGCGACGAGCCGGTCCGCATCGTCGTCGTGGAGGACTCCGTCCTGCAGCGGCGCCACCTCGTCCGGCTGCTCCAGGCGGATCGCACCATCGCCGTCGTCGGCGAGGCCGGCACCGCCGACGAGGCGGTCAGCGTCGTCGCCGCGACCAGCCCCGACGTGGTCACGATGGACCTGGAGCTCCCCGGCGGGCACGACGCGGTGCCCGGAGGCATCGTCGCGATCGAGCGGACGATGGCCAGCGCCGCCGTCCCGATCCTCGTCATCTCCTCGCACGTCTCGGCGACGACCGACACGCTCGCGATCGACGCGCTGGCGGCCGGCGCGGTCGACTGCTTCCCGAAGGACCCCCGCTGGGGGCCGGAGGCGGCGGCGGCGCTGCGGCGGCGCGTGCTGGTCCTCTCGCGCCTGCGGATGGTCACGCGGTCGCGGTCGCGCCCACCGCGGCCGTCCCCGGTCCCCTCCCCGCAGCGCGCCGGCGGGGCGGTGATCGCGCTCGCGGCCTCCACCGGGGGGCCGTCCGCGCTGCGCACGGTCATCTCCGGCCTGGCGGGCGTCCCGGCGCCGATCCTCGTGGTCCAGCACATCCACGCCGACTTCGCCGCCTCGCTCGTCTCCTGGCTCGAGCAGGCGACGGGCGTCCCCACCCGCCTGGCCCGCGACGGCGACGAGCCCGAGCCCGGCCACGTGCACGTCGCGCCGCCGGAGGTGCACCTGCACCTCGACGCGTCGGGGGCACTGGCGCTGCACCGGCTGCCCGAGCTGCTCTCCCGCCCCTCGGCCGACGAGCTGCTGCGCTCCGTCGCCGCCCACGCCGGGCGCCGGGGCGTCGGCGCCGTGCTGACCGGCATGGGCGACGACGGCGCGCGCGGGCTCCTGGCGATGCGCGAGGCCGGCGCCGCCACCTTCGCCCAGGACGCGGCCTCCTCGGCCGTGGACGGCATGCCCCGCGCGGCGCGCCAGCTCGGCGCCGCGCAGCGCGCGCTGCCGGTCGACCAGCTGGCGGCGGCGATCGCGGCGGCGGCGGCGCGGGTGGTCCCGCGGTGAGCGTCCTGGAGCTCGAGACGCTGCTCGAGCACCGCCACGGCGTGCGCCTCGACGAGCTCACCACCGCGCGGCTCGGCCGCCTGCTCGCCGACGAGGCCCGGGCCTCCGGGAGCACCCCGGACGGCGCGGCCCGCGAGCTCCTCGCCGACCCGGTTCGTCTGCAGGGCCTCGTCGACCGGATCACGCTCCAGGAGACCGCCTTCTTCCGGGACCCCGACGTCTTCGCCGACCTGGCCGCGCACCTGCTCCCGGCGGCGCTCGCGGCGCCGGCAGCCGGCCCGCCCGTGCTCTGGAGCGCGGGCTGCGCCAACGGGCAGGAGGCCTGGTCGCTCGCGATGCTCCTCGTGGAGCACGGGGTCCCCGACTTCGAGGTGGTGGCCACCGACCTGTCCGCCCGCGCCGCCGCCCGCGCCGCCGCCGGCGTCTACGACGAGCGCGAGCTGCGCGGGCTCGACGCCGACCGGCGGGCGCGGTTCCTCGTCCGGGAGGGCGAGCGGTGGCGGGTGGCCGACGGGCTGCGCAGGCACGTCCGCGTGGTGCACCACAACAGCGCCACCCAGCCACCGCCCGTGGCCGACGGCAGCTGCGCGCTGGTGCTCTGCCGCTACGTCCTCATCTACCTCACCCCGGCCGCCTCCGACGCGCTGCTCGAGCGGATCGCCACGGCGCTGCGCCCGGAGGGCCGCCTGCTCATCGGCGCGGCGGAGTCGCTCTGGCACCTCTCCGAGCGCTTCGCGGTGGAGCCGCTCCCGCACGCGGTGGCCTACCGCGACCGCGCGCGGGAGGCCACCGTCCCCCCGCGCGCTCCCCGGCCGCCGGCGGCCCGGCCCGCGGTCCCGGTGGTCCGTGCCGAGCGCCGTGGGCCGAGCGCTCCCCTTCCCGCCCGGGCCGCGGTGTCCGCGCCGGCGCCCGCGGCGCTGCCCCGCGGAGCCGAGCTCGTGCGGGCCGGGGAGGCTGCCGCGGCCCGCGGTGAGCTGCAGGAGGCGGCCACGGCGTTCCGGGGCGCCGTCTACCTCGACCCGGACGACGCCGTCGCGCTCCTGCGCCTCGGGCTCGTGCTCGAGGCGCTCGGCGACCCGGGAGCCCTGCGGGCCTTCCGGGCGGCGCGCGGCGCGCTGGACCGGCGGCCCCGGGACCGGCTGGACGACGCGCTCGGCGGCTACGGCCCCGCCGCGCTGGACGCGCTGCTGGCCGAGAAGCTCGAGCTCCGGGCGTGAGGGCGTTCGTCTGCTTCGACGGCGCCCGCGGGCAGCGCTACGCGCTGGACGTCGCCCACACCGGCCGGGTGCTCCCCTTCACGCCGCTGCTGCCGCTCCCCGCCCCGCAACCCGGGGTGCTCGGCCTGGTGCGGGACGACGGGGAGCTCTTGCCGGTGCTCGCGCTGCTCGGGGACACGGGGCGCCACGTGCTCGTGGTCCAGGCCGGCACGGGGCGCTTCGGGCTGCTCGTGGAGGCGGTCACCGCGGTGGTGCGCCTGCGCGAGGAGGAGCTGCGGCCCCCGCCGCGCGGCCAGGACCGCAGCCTCGTCTCCGCCGTCGCGGGCGGGCCCGGCGCGGACGCGCTCGTGCTGGACCCCGAGCTGGTCGGGGAGGCGCTCGCGCGGTGAACGCGGCCGGCGTGCTCGTCGTCGACGACTCGGCGCTCGTGCGCGCCGTCGTCCAGCGCGACCTCGCGCCCGAGCGCTACCGGGTCCGGGAGGCGGCCGACGGGCACCAGGCGCTCGAGGCCTGCGCGCGCGAGGTCCCCGACGTGATCCTGCTCGACGTGGAGATGCCGGGGCTCGACGGCCACGAGACGCTCCGTCGCCTGCGCGCCGACCCGGCGCTCCACGACGTCCCCGTGCTCTTCCTCACCGGCCGCACCGGCGCCGAGGACGTCGCCGAGGGCCTGCGCCTCGGCGCCCACGACTACCTGCGCAAGCCGTTCGAGACGATCGAGCTGGTCGCCCGGGTGCGCGCCGCGGCGCGCACCCGCCGCCTCCAGCAGGAGCTCCGCGCGCGGAACCTCGAGCTCGAGCGGCTCGCCGGGGTCGACCCGCTCACCGGGCTCTTCAACCGCCGCTTCCTCGAGGAGCACGCTGCCCGGGTGGCGAGCCGCAACCGCCGCCACGGGGGGACGATGGGCGTGGTCCTGCTCGACATCGACGACTTCAAGCGCGTCAACGACACCCACGGCCACGCGACGGGGGACGCGGCGCTCGTCGCCGTCGCCCGACGGCTCGCGGAGGGCTCCCGGCTCGAGGACGTGCTCGCGCGCTGGGGCGGGGAGGAGTTCCTGGTCCTCGCTCCGGACACGAGCGTGGACGGCGTGTCGGAGCTGGCCGAGCGGATGCGCGCGGCCGTCGCCGCGGGCTCGCTCGAGCTCGCGGGCGTGCGCCTCGGCTTGACGGTCTCGGCGGGCTGGGCGGTCGGGGAGGACGGCGTGGAGCTCGACGCGCTCCTGGGCGCCGCCGACCGCGGGCTCTACGCGGCGAAGGCGGACGGGCGCAACTGCGTGCGCCAGGGCGAGTGAGCCGCCGCCCCCGCGCCCGGGTACGCTGGGCCGATGATCGTCCGGAGCGCCCAGGGCGCTCGCCGCGCCCAGCGCCATGAGGCAGGCCGTGGCTGAGCCCGACGTCACGACGACCCTCGAGGAGCTCGAGCGCAAGCTCTGCGAGCTCGAGCAGCAGCTGCACGGCGCGGGCCGCCACGTCTCGGATGGCGCCCCGGCCGCCGCGGACGGCGCGCCGGAGCCGGGCGACGGGCGCGAGCCGGCCGCCGAGCGCCCGGCGGTGGACGCCTCGCCGACCGGCGACACGCCTGCGCCGGCCACGCCGCCCGGGAGCGCCCCGGCCGCCGGACCCATGCCGGAGGGCTCGTGGCGGCTCCCCGCACCCGTCGAGGACGAGGGACCCGCCGTGGTGCAGCCCCGCGCCGCCGGCCTCTCCCCCCCGCCCCCGCAGGCCGAGGCGGTGCCGCCGCCGGCCACGCCGTCCCCGCTGCCGTCGGCCCCGGGGCTGCAGGCGCTCGTGGCCTTCCGGGAGCAGCTCGAGCGCGCGACGCGCGAGCTGCTCGACGGCTACGCCGTCGCCTTCGACGCCATCGCGTCGGCGCGCGAGCTCGCGCGGCCCGTGCCGGCCCTGGGACCCCTGCCGGGCCGCCTGCCCGCCTCGCCGTTCGAAGCGGCCAAGCCCGCCGGATCGCCGTGGGCCCCCGCCGCCGGCGACCTCCCGGATCCCGAGACGATGGCCCTGGAGGGCGCGATCACCGTCGACGTGGGGCCGTTCGGGGACATCGCCGGGCTGGCCGACTTCGAGCAGGCGCTCAAGGCGGTGCCGGGCGCCCGCGACGTCTACGTGCGCGGCTTCCAGGGCAGCTACGCGCTCATCGACCTGGTGCTCGGCGAGCCGGTCGTCCTCGGGGACGAACTGCGGCGGACGACGGGCGCGCCGTTCACGGTCACGCGCGCGGAGGCCGGCGGGGTCGCCATCGCGCTGGAGCCCCAGGGCTGAAGGCCACCCGCCCGCGCCGCGAGGTGGCGCGGCGTCGATCCGTCCGCAGCCACCGCGGGCGGTCCGGCTGCAAGACTCCCGGGCGATGCCTGACACGATCTCGTTCGCCCGCGGGGCGCCCTCGCTGGACATCGTCGACGTCGAGGGGCTGAAGGCCGCGGCCGCGGCCGCGTTCGACGGCGACCCGGGCGGCACGACCGCCTACGGCACCGCCGTCGGCTACGTGCCGCTGCGCACCTGGATCGCCGAGCGCCACGGCGTGCCGGTCGAGCACGTGCTCGTCACGAACGGCTCCATGCAGGCCGACGCCTTCCTCTTCGACCACCTGGTGCGCGCCGGCGACCCGGTGGTGGTCGAGAAGCCGACCTACGACCGCACGCTGCTCGGGCTGAAGGGCCGCGGCGCCGACATCCACGCGGTCGAGCTCGAGGGCGACGGGATCGACACCGACGCGCTGCGGGCGCTCTGCGCGGGCGGCGTGCGGCCCCGGCTCGCGCACATCATCCCGAACTTCCAGAACCCCGCGGGCTACACGCTTTCCCTCGAGAAGCGCCACGCGCTGCTCGCGCTGGCGGAGGAGTTCGGCTTCACGATCTTCGAGGACGACCCGTACATCGCCATCCGCTTCGCCGGCGAGGAGCTGCCGACGATGCTCGAGCTCGACCAGGGCCGCGGCAACGTCGTCTACGCCTCGTCGTTCTCGAAGACGGTCTGCCCCGGCGTCCGCGTCGGCTACCTGGTCGGCGCACCCGAGCTGATCAAGGCGATCCAGGGCATCGCGACGAACACCTACATCGCCCCGAACATGCTGGCCCAGTCGGTGGTCTACCGCTTCTGCGTCGGCGGCGGGCTGGAGCGCTCGATCGCCACCGTGAAGGCGGCGCTGGCCGAGCGCGTGCGGCTGCTCACCGCGGCGCTCGACCGGGAGCTCCCGGAGGCGGAGTACCAGGCGCCCGAGGGCGGCTACTTCATGTGGGTGACGCTCCCGGACGGCACCGACGTGGACGCGCTCTTCACGGCCGCGGCCGAGCGCGGCGTCCAGTTCGTCAAGGGCACGGACTTCCTGCTCGAGGGCGGGGAGAACACGCTCCGGCTGGCGTACTCCGGGGTGACCTCCGACCAGATCGGCGAGGGCATCCGCCGCCTGGCCGACGCCTACCGCCACCTCGCGCCGGTCGCCGCCTAGAGCGAGCCCGCCTCGAGGAGCTCGCTCGTCGCAAGCCAGGACGACTCGAGCTCCTCGCGCTGGGCCGCGAGCTGGGCGAGGCTCCGCTGGAGCTCGCGCAGGCGCACGTGATCGGTCGCGGCGGCGGCCATGTCGGCGTGGAGCGCCGCCTCCCGCGCGGTGAGCTTCTCGAGGGAGCGCTCGACGCGCGCGAGGTCCTTGCGCGCGGCGCGCAGTCGCGTCTGCGTCGGCGGCCCCGCGGCGGGGGCGGGCGCCTCCCGGCCGGCGCCGGGGCCCGAGGGCGCGCGGCCCCCCGGGCCGGCGGGGGTCCCGGCCCGGAGCTCCACGTACTGCTCGATCCCGCCCGGCAGGTGGCGCAACCCCCCGTCGCCCATCAGCCCGAACACGTCGTCGCAGACGCGCTCGACGAACCAGCGGTCGTGGGAGACCACGACGAGGGTCCCCGGCCAGCCGTCGAGCAGGTCCTCCAGCGCGGTGAGCGTGTCGATGTCCAGGTCGTTGGTCGGCTCGTCGAGCAGCAGGACGTTCGGCTCGCCCATCAGCAGCCGCATGAGCTGCAGGCGCCGCCGCTCCCCTCCGCTCAGCTCCCGGACGAGCGTCCGGGTCCGCGGGCCGGCGAAGCCGAAGCGCTCGCACATCGTGCCCGCGGTCAGCTCGGTGCCGTCGGCCAGGCGCGTCCGGCCCGCGATCTGCTCGAGCGACTCGAGCACCCGCAGCTCCCCCGGGAGCTCGGCGGTGTCCTGCGAGAGGTGGGCGAGCCGGACGGTCTGCCCCCGGGTGACCGTGCCCGAGGTCGGCGCGAGCGTGCCCTCGAGCAGCCGGACGAGCGACGTCTTCCCCGCGCCGTTGACCCCGACCAGCGCCACGCGGTCGCCGGGCCCGAGCCGCCAGGTGAGGTCCCGGAGGAGCGCCCGGTCGCCGAGCGCGAGCCCGACGTGCTCGGCGTCGAGCACCTTGCTCCCGAGCCGGGCCGAGGAGAAGCGCAGCAGCTCGACGCCGTCGCGCGGCGCCGGCTCGTCGGCGATCATCGCGTTGGCCGCCTCGATGCGGAACCGCGGCTTAGAGGTCCGCGCCGGCGGCCCGCGGCGCAGCCAGGCGAGCTCCTTGCGCAGGAGCTGCTGGCGGCGCGTGTCCTGCGCCGCGGCCTGCCGCGCGCGCTCGGCCCGCGCCAGCGTGTAGGCGGCGTAGCCGCCCTCGTACTGGTGGACCTCCCCGTCGACCACCTCCCAGGTCTGGGTGCAGACCGCGTCGAGGAACCAGCGGTCGTGGGTGACCACCACGAGCGTCCCGCGCCGCGCCGCCAGGAACGCCGCCAGCCAGGCGACGCCCTCGACGTCGAGGTGGTTCGTCGGCTCGTCCAGGAGCAGCAGCTCCGGCGCGTCCGGGCGCCCCCCGCCGGAGCCGGCGGGCAGGAGCAGCTTGGCCAGGGCGACGCGCCGGCGCTCCCCACCCGAGAGCGGCCCGATCGGCGTGTCGAGCCCCTGGGGGAAGCGCTCGAGGGCCACCCCGCCGAGCAGTCCGTCCAGCACGGAGCGGAACGTGCGGTCGGCGGCCCACTCGTGGTCGGCGCGCCCGCCGACGAGCTCGGCCCGGATGGTGCTCCCCGCGTCGAGCTCGTCCCCCTGCTCGATGAGCTCGGCGTGGAGCGTCCCGAGCCGGGTCACCTGCCCGGCGTCGGGCTCCTCCCGGCCGGCCAGGAGCCGCAGGAGCGTCGACTTGCCGTCGCCGTTGCGCCCGACCACGCCGATCCGGTCGCCCGCGGCGATGCCCAGGGTGAGGCCGTCGAGGACCGCCCGGCTCCCGTAGCCCTTCTCGACCGCCTGGAGGTTGACGAGGTTGCGCGCCGCGGCGATGCGACTACCGCCCGTAGCGCTTCACCGCGAGCACGAGCTGCTCGGGCAGCGTGACGCGCGGCGGCGGCGACGGGTCGGCCAGCACGGAGACGGTCGCGGCGACCGACGGGGAGAGCTCGGCGCGGCTGCCGTCGGCGCCGTCGAGGACCACGCACTCCCCGTCGCTCACGGCCAGGGTGCCCGTGAGGCCGGGCTCCAGGCCGGAGCTCTTCAGCACGTGCAGCAGATCCTCGGCCTCGTTCTCGAAGCGCAGGACCTGCACGCTGGCGCCGACCTGGACGTCGGCCAGGGGCACGCCCTCGATCCGCGTGCCGACCTCGATGGGGTGGCCGTGCGGGCAGGTGCGGGCGTCGCCGATCGCCTCGCGCATGTACCGCTCGAAGCGCGGCGACATGGCGTGCTCGAGGCTCTCGGCCTCCTCGTGCACGTCGTCCCACGGCACCCCGACCACGTCGGTGAGGTAGCGCTCGATGAGCCGGTGGCGCGAGACGATGTCGCGCGCGTGCTCCGCCCCGGAGTCCGTGAAGGAGATGGTCTTGTCGGTGGCGCGGGTGATGTAGTCGTCGCCCTCGAGGCGGCGGACCATCTCGTGGACGGTCGGCGCCGAGAGCTGCATGGCGCGCGCGAGGTTCGCGCCGGTCATCGGCAGCCCCGCCTCCTCGAGCCAGAACAGCGTCTGCAGGTACTCCTCCTCGGCCACGGTCGCCTGCGCGCTTGTCATCCGTTCGATGGTACCCCGGACCGCCGGTAAGGTCGCCCTGATGGAGCTCCGTCCTGGCACGCGCGCCGTCGTCACGGGGGCCTCGCGCGGGATCGGGGCCGCCCTCGCGCGGGAGCTCGCCGGCGGCGGGGTCGCGGTCGGTCTCGCCGCCCGGTCGGCCTCCGAGCTCGACGCGCTCGTGGCCGAGCTGCCCGGCTCGGGGCACCTCGCCCTGGTCTGCGACGTCACCTCGCAGGCCTCGGTCGAGGCTGCGGTCGCGCGCTGGCTGGCCCACGCCGGCGGGCTCGAGCTGCTCGTCGCCAACGCCGGGATCGCGCACTACGAGCCGTTCCTCCAGGCGCCCGTGGCGGCGGCCGAGCGCATGACGCAGGTCAACTGGCTCGGGACGGTGCGCACCGTCCACGCCGGCCTGCCGCCCATGGTCGCCGCGGGCCACGGCCACGTGGTGGTCGTCTCGAGCGCCGCCGCGCTGCGCTCCTTCCCGGGCGCCGCGGTGTACGGCGCGACCAAGGCCGCCCAGCGCGCGTTCGCCGAGGCGCTGCGCCACGAGCTCCACGGGACGGGCGTCTCGCTCACCGCGGTCTACCCGGGCGAGATCGCCACCTCGCTCCACGCCCACGAGCGGGAGCGCATGCCCGCCTGGTACCGCGGCGGCCCCGCCGCGGCGAGCCCGGAGGAGCTGGCCCGGGCGATCGTCGCGGCCGTCGACGCGGACCGCCGCGCCGTGACCTTCCCCCCGTCCCTGCGCCTGCTCGGCATCCTGAACAACGTCGCGCCGCGCGCCGGGGACGCGCTCCTGCGGCGCCTGCGCGGCCCGTCGGCCGCGCCGCGCCACGACTGACCGCGTCCGCAGGACCCGAGGACCGCGGTGAGTGCCCATGGGCTTCGGCACGTCCCGAAGCGCATGGGCACTCAGCCGAACAGCCCGCCGCGCCGTCCGCGCCGCCCGCGCCGCTCAGCCCACCTCGGGCAGCCGCGCGCGCGGCGGCCTCGCCTCGAGCTCGACCGCGAGGGCGCGCAGCCGCGCCTCGGCCACCAGGAGGAACTCGCGCGAGGCCGGGGAGAGGCGGGCCTCCCGGCGCTGCACCAGGGCGAAGGTGTCGTAGACGGGCTCGGCGAACGGCACCCAGCCCAGGCGCCGCGGCATCCGGCGGCCCATGGCGTGGATCACGCCGCGGGAGATCAACGTGTCGCCCAGGCCGCGGGCGGCGAGCTCCACCGCGATCTCGATGTCCTTCACGTCGATCTGGGGCTCGATCGAGGTGCCGGCGGCCTGGGCGAGGGCGGCGAGCTGGCGGCGGGTCGGGTCCTCGGTGGCGTAGGAGGCGTCGAAGAGGATGAGCGGCGCGGCGGCGATCTCCTCGATCGTCTTCGGCGCGCCGAGGACCGCCGGGTCGGCGCTCGCGTAGACGAGCTCGTCCTGCATGATCGGCCGCACGTCGAGCCCGCGGTCGTCGATCGGCAGCGCGACCATGCCGA
Organism: uncultured Solirubrobacteraceae bacterium; assembly: GCA_964236905.1. GTDB lineage: Bacteria > Actinomycetota > Thermoleophilia > Solirubrobacterales > Solirubrobacteraceae > Paraconexibacter. Next base: position 12,684 of record CAXSFZ010000010.1, read on the forward strand.
CCTCGAGCTCGCCGTCGCGGACCGCCTCGGCGACGTCCGCCGAGTTGAGGCCGACGAGCCGCACGCGGACCCCGGGGAACCTCCGGCGGAAGTCGGCGACGATCTGCGTGCCGGGGTAGAACCGCGCGGCGCCCCAGGTGCCGAACGTCGCGGTGCCGCCACGGAGCTCGCGGGTCTCGGCCACCGCCTCGCGGGCGCCCTCGACGTCGTCGAGCACCCGCTGGGCGTGCTCGCGCAGCCGACGCCCGGACTCCGTGGCCACGAGCCCGCGCCCGCCGCGCTGGAAGAGCGCGACGCCGAGCTCCGCCTCGAGGCGCCGGACCTGCTCGGAGAGCGAGGGCTGGGCGAGGTGAAGCTCCTCCGCGGCGGCCGAGAACGAGCCGTGCTCGAGGGCGGCGAGGAAGTAGGCGAGCTGCTGGATCGTCACGTGTGCGGGAGCACAGTCGGCACAGGCAGAACCTATGGGAGCCGGAGTCAACGAAGGCTACCGCGATACCGCACAAAGGCTCACAATGGCCTCATGCTCACGCTCCTGCTCACCGTCGCCGGCATCGCCGCCTTCGAGACCGCCGCCCTGAAGTACGGCGCCGACTCCCGCACGGACGCCCCCGGCCGCCACCTCTAGCCCACCCGCCCCCGAGGGGGTCCGCATGTCCCACCACCGCCCCGATCCCCGCGGCGTCGCCCTGTGCCTCGCCTCCGCCGTCGGCTTCGGCGCCATGGCGATCTTCGCCAAGGAGGCCTACGCCGGGGGGGCCGACGTCCCCACGCTGCTGGCCGTCCGCTTCACGCTGGCGGCCGGAGTGCTCTGGGCGCTCCTCCTGCGCGGCTCGCGCCGTGCGCGGCCGACGGCACGCCGGGCGCTGCCGGCCCTGGCCCTCGGCGTCCTCTACGCCGTGGAGGCGTCGGCCTGGTTCGTCGCGCTCGACCGGATCGACGCCGCGCTGGCCGAGCTCCTCCTCTACGGCTACCCGGCGCTCGTCGTGGTCGGTGCGGCCCTCCTCGGCCGCGAGCGGATCACCCGCGTGCGCGTGCAGGCGCTGGGGCTCTCGACGGCGGGCATCGCGCTCGTGCTCGCGGCGGGGGACCTCTCGACGCTCGACGCCCTGGGCATCGCGGCGGCCGTCACGAGCGCCTGCCTCTACGCCGTCTACGTGCTGGCCTCGGACCGCGTGGTGGCCGGGCGCGACCCGCTGGAGGTCTCCGCGCTCATCGCCACGGGCGCCGCCCTCTGCTTCCTCGCCTACGGGACGACCACCGGCACCCTCGACCTCGGGCTTAGCGCGGAGGCGTGGGTCGCGACCCTGGCGCTCACCGTCCTCTCCACCGTCGTGCCGATCCTCGCGTTCCTCGCGGGGATGCAGCGCGTCGGCGTGGGCACCGCGACCATCATCTCGACCGCCGAGCCGATCGTCACCGTCGGGCTGGCCATGGCCGTCCTCGGGGAGCGCCTCGCCCCCGTGCAGCTCGCGGGGGGCGCCCTGGTGCTGACGGCGCTGGCCCTGCTGGCTAGGGTCCCGGGCGCCCATGAGCCTTCCCCTGAAGCCCCCGGTCCTGCCCCAGCTCGCGAAGCCCGCGAAGGGGTTGCCGTCGGGATCTGACTGGGCCTACGAGCCCAAGTGGGACGGCTTCCGGACGCTCGCCTTCGTCGATACCCCGGACGGTGCCTCCGGCACGCCGATGGGCACAGGGGGCGCGTCCGTCTACCTCCAGTCGCGCAACGGGAAGGACCTCACCCGCTACTTCCCGGAGATCGCCTTCCCACCCGGCCGGTACGTGCTCGACGGGGAGCTCGTCGCCTCGTCGTTCGACACGCTCGGGCAGCGCATCCACCCGGCCAAGTCGCGCGTCGACCGCCTCGCCGCCGAGACCCCCGCGAGCTTCGTCGCCTTCGACCTGCTCGCGTACGACGACGAGCTCCTGCTCGAGCGGCCGTTCCTCGAGCGCCGGGCCCGCCTCGAGGCGCTCGACCTCGGCGCCGCGCGCCTGACGCCGATGGTCCGCACCGCCGCCGAGGCCGAGCGCTGGCTGCACGAGGAGGAGGGCGTGATCGCCAAGGAGGCGGGCGCGCCGTACCTCCCGGGCGAGCGGGTCGGGATGGTGAAGGTCAAGCGCGTGCGCACCATCGACGCGGTCGTGCTCGGCTGGCGGCCGGGCAAGGCGGAGGACACGGTCGGCTCGATCATCCTCGGCCTCTTCGACGCGCGGGGCTCGCTGCGCGAGGTCGGCCACTCGAGCGGCTTCACGGCACGCGAGAAGCGCGAGCTCGTCGCGACCCTCGCGCCCTACGAGACCGGCGAGCGCGGGACGGGCGAGCCGTCGCGCTGGAACAGCGCCCGCGAGCTCGCCTGGGTCAAGCTCCGCCCTGAGCTGGTGGTCGAGGTGAGCTTCGACCACGTCTCCGACGGCCGGATCCGGCACGGGGCCAAGGTGCAGCGCTGGCGCGAGGACAAGCCGCCGCAGCAGTGCACCCTCGACCAGCTCGAGGGCTAGCCCGCGGGCTCCAGCGCCCGGAGGCGGTCGGCCAGCCCGCCCGCGAAGAAGGCGAAGAAGCCGTCGACGTCGGTGCCCGCGTTGACCAGGGCGAGCCGGTCGAAGCCCGCATCGACGAACTGCTGGGCGACCTCCACGTAGCGGTCGAGGTCGGTGCCGCAGGCGAACTGCTCACGGAGGTCGTCCGGGGTGATGAAGGCGGTGGCGGCGTCGAAGTTCACGACGTTGGGGAGCTCCGCCTGGATCTTCCACCCCGTGATCCCGAAGCGGAAGAGCCGGTGGGCCGAGGCAGCGCCGGCCTGCTCGTCGGGGGCGTAGGCCATCGGCACCTCGCAGTAGCGCGCGCCGCCCCCGCCCGCCGCGGCGTAGGCCTGCGTGAGCTCCGGCTTGGGCTCGGTGGCGAAGATCCCGTCGCCGAGCTCGGCCGCGATCGCCGCGGACTTGGGGCCCGAGATCGCGACGGCGATCTCCGGCGCGACCTCGGGGAGGTCCCACACCCGGGCGTCCTCGAGCGTCAGGTGCGTGCCCGCGTAGGAGTGCGAGCCGCCGGACCAGAGCAGCCGGATGATCTCGAGCGCCTCCCGCAGCAGCTCGTGACGCACCCGCACCGCCGGCCAGCCGCCGCCGACCACGTGCTCGTTGAGCCGCTCCCCCGACCCGACCCCGAGGAAGAAGCGCCCGTCGGCGAGCAGCTGGTTCGTCGCCGCCATCTGGGCGACGATCGCCGGGTGGTAGCGGATCGTGGGGCAGGTGACGCCCGTGCCCAGGCGGATGCGCTCCGTGCGCGCGGCGGCCGCCGCGAGGATCGACCAGGCGAAGCCCGAGTGGCCCTGCTCGGGCAGCCAGGGGTGGAAGTGGTCGGAGACCTCGACGAAGTCGAAGCCCGCCCGCTCCGCCTCGACGGTCTGGCGCACGAGCTCCTTGGGGTCGTAGGCCTCTGCGATGAGCTTGTAGCCGATCTCCATCGCCCTCCGGTGCCCGGGCCGGCCCGGCGCCTACCCTGCCCGGATGGACGTCGCGGAGGCCGTCGCCCGGTACGCGGCGGGCTGGTTCCCGATGGACGACGAGCAGGCCCGGGAGCTGCCCTGGTACGGCGCCGATCCGCGAGCCGTGCTGCCGCTCGACCCGGCCTTCCGCGCCGGCCTGCGCCGCCGGCTGCGCCGCGACGTGCGCGCCTGCGCCGGGCTCGAGCTCGCCCTGAGCCGGGACTACGCCCGGGTCCTCGACCTGTGCGCGGAGCCGCCGGCGGAGGGGGACGGCGTGTGGATCTCCCCGCGGCTCAAGCGGCTCTACCGCCGGCTCCACGCGGCGGGGGTCGCGCACTCCTTCGAGCTCCGCGCGCCGGACGGGGAGCTCGCCGCCGGGATCCTCGCGATCGTGCTCGGGCGGGCGGCGCTGCTCGAGTCCATGCGCCGCGTGCGCCCCGGCGCGGGGAACGCGCTGCTCGTCGCGACCCTCGATCACCTCGCGGCCTCGGGCTTCGTGCTCTGCGACATCCAGCTGCCCACGCCGCACACGCTCCGCCTCGGCGCCCAGCTCGTGCCGCGGGAGGAGTTCGAGCGGCGCCTCGCGGCGGCGCTGGCGGGCCCAGCCTGACCCGTCCTCGGGGCCGCTCGTGGTCGGCCGCGGTGCCCCGGCGGCGGCGCCGCGCCCGCGCCTGGGAGCATGCGCCGCGTGGCCGTCCTCGTCGCCCCGGACTCCTTCAAGGGGACCTTCGGCGCGGCGCGCGTGGCCGCGGCGATCGGGCGCGGGCTGGAGGCCGGAGGGGTCGCCGCCGACCTCTGCCCGGTGGCCGACGGCGGCGAGGGGACGCTCGCCGTGCTGCTGCCGGCCCTGGGCGGAGAGACCGCCGGAGCGCTCGTGCACGATCCGCTGGGGCGCGAGCGCCGCGGCGGCTTCGCGCTGGTGGAGGGCGGCCAGGCCGCGCTCCTCGAGGTGGCCGAGGCGGGCGGGCTCGGGCTCGTCGGCGCCCCCACGCCCGCCACCGCCTGGGCCGCCTCCTCGCGGGGGACGGGAGAGCTCGTGGTGGCCGCGGTGGGCGCCGGCGCGGCCGTGGTCGTCGTCGCCGCGGGCGGGAGCGCCACGACCGACGGGGGCGCCGGGGCGCTCGAGGCGATCGCCGCGGGCGGCGGCCTGCGCGGTGCCCGGCTCGTGGTCCTCTGCGACGTGACGACGCCCTGGGAGGAGTGCGCGGCCACGTTCGCGCCGCAGAAGGGGGCCGACGCGGCGACCGTCGCCCGGCTCGAGGCGCGGCTCGACGCGCTCGCCGCCCGGTTGGGCCGCGACCCGCGCGGGGTCCCCGGCGGCGGCGCGGCCGGCGGCCTGGCCGGCGGCCTCTGGGCGGCGCACGACGCGGTGCTCGAACCGGGCGCCGCCTGGATCCTCGACGCGCTCGGGGTCGGCGAGCGGCTCGCCGCCGCCTCCGCGGTGGTCGTCGGCGAGGGGCGGCTCGACGCGCAGTCGCTCGGGGGCAAGGTGCCGGGCGAGCTGGCCCGCCGCGCCGCCGCGGCCGGCCGCCCGTGCCACGCGGTGGTCGGCTCCCTCGGCCCCGGCGCGCCGCGCGCGGCGCGCGAGGGCGACGCGGGCGGGGACGGCGGCGCGGGCCGCGGGGACGGTGGCGGCCGCGGCGGCGAACCGGGCCGCAGCCGCGAGGCGGGCCGCAGCCGCGAGGCGGTCCGCAGCGGCGAGGCGGTCCGCGACGGCGACGCAGGCCGCGGCGGCGACCCCGGCCGCGGCGGCGACCCCGGCCGCGGCGGCGACGCAGGCCGCAGCGGCGACCCCGGCCGCGGCGGCGAAGCGGGCGCGAGGGGGCCGGACCGGCCGTCCTGCGACCGGTTCGGCCCCCTCGCCGTGCGACGTGGCGCGGCGGCGCTCTCCTGCCGCCCGCCCGCCGCTGCCCTCCCACCCGACCCCGACCTCGGCCCCGGCCCCGCCGCGCCGCCGCTGGCGAGCGTGCGGGTCGCGAGCGACCTCGCCGCGCTCGAGGCGGCGGGGCGGGCGCTCGCCGACGAGCTCCGGTGAGCCCGCGGGACGCCGGGTAGCTTCAGCCGCGCATGCCGGATCGCCCCCGCCCTCTCGTCCCGGCTCCGCTCAAGGAGCTCCGGGTGCCGTCCGGGCGGCGCGCGGTGGTCGTCGGCGCCGGCTCGTTCGGCACCGCGGTGGCGGTCCTCCTCGCGCGCGGCGGGCTGCGGACCACGCTGCAGGCGCGGACGCCCGAGCAGGCCGAGCGCCTCCAGGCCGAGCGGACCAACGCGCTGTACCTGCCCGGCGTCGAGTTCCCCTCGCCGCTGCGCGTCGGCCACGTCGGCGATGGCCTCGCGCGGGCGGACTTCGTGTTCCTCGGCGTCCCCTCGCGCGGGCTCGACCAGGTGCTCGCCGGGCTCGACGCGGCCGGGCTCGGGCCGCGCGCGTCGCTCGTGTCGCTCGCCAAGGGGCTCGTCCCGCCCGACGGCCTGGCGCCCACGATCAAGATGCGCGGCTCGTTCGGAGCCGACCGCGTCGCCTGCATCGGCGGGCCCGCGCACGCGCACGAGATGGTGCACGAGGGCGCCGGCCTCGTGGCCGCCTCGGCCGACGAGGGCCTCGCGGGCGCGCTCGCGCTCGTGTTCACCCGGGCGGGCGTGGTCTGCGAGCAGTCGGACGACCCGGTCGGGGTGGAGCTCGCCGGGATCGCGAAGAACGCGGCGGCCCTCGCCGCCGGCGCCACCGAGCGACAGGGGCTCAACGCCGCGGGCGCGGCGGCGGGCCACATCTTCGCGGAGGTCTGGCGCTACGCGGCGGCCCAGGGCGCCCGGCCCGAGTCGATGATCGGCCTGGCCGGGACCGGCGACCTCGTCGCGACGACGCTCGCGCCGCAGTCGCGGAACCGGCGGGCCGGCGAGCTGCTCGCCGACGGCGTCCCCGGCGCCGAGATCCCGGCGCGCATCGGGCAGGCCGTCGAGTCGTTCGAGACCGTGCCGCTCCTGGCCCGCGCCCTCGCCGGCGCGGAGGTCGACGCCCCGGTGCTCACCGGCCTCTCCCGCCTCATCGCGGGGGAGCTGCCGCTCGACGACTGGGTCGCGCTCGTGCGCACCACGGTGCCCCCGCCCGCGCGTTGGCCGCGTCCCTCGGCGCCGCGCGGGGCCTGGCGGCGGATGGTCACCCGCGTGCGCGGCTGGTTCGGCCACGGTGGCGTGGACGCCGCGCCGGCGCCGGACGCGGCGGCCGATCCGCCCGACCGAGCAGGGCCCGCCGCACCGCACGACGTCACCGCGTTCCAGAGCGCCCAGCCGGAGGTCGACGCCGCCGGGCACGAGTGATCCGTACGGCGCGGCAGGATCCGGCGTCCCACGGGCGGGGGAAGGCGGCGCGACGTACGGGCGACGCGACGAGGGAGCGGCAGGTCGAACGGACGCTCGGGCGAGGCGGCCGGTCAGGCCGCGAGCTCGAACCAGACGCGCGTGCGGCCGTCTGACTCGAGCCCCCAGCAATCGGCGATGTCGCCGATGAGGCCGAGGCCGAAGCCGCCGTCACGCGGGCCCGCGGGCGAGACGCTTCCCAGCCCACCGCCCTCGTCGCAGACCTCGACCCGCAGGCGATCGCCCTCCCACCAGGCGTCGACGTGGACCACGTCGCCGGCGTCGAGTCCGGCGTGCAGGACGCTGTTGGTGACCGCCTCGGTGACCAACAGCGCGGCGGAGCGGGCGAGCGGGCCGCGGAGCGCGAGCCCGTCGACGAGCCCGTGCCGCGCCGCGCCCGGCGCGGCACGGGTGGCGGGAAGCCGCAGGGCGAGGACAGCCATGGGTGGCGGGTACCCGCCAGGTGGCTCCTTCGCACACCGCGCACATACGCGTGCAGTTCTGCGCGCATCCTTCGCAAGCTGCGCACGTGCTGCGCAGATGCGACCGCGGCGGCCCTCTACGGTGAGCCGAGCATGGCGACGACCCCCACCGAGGCCCCCTGGACCGCGCTCCTGCAGGCGGGGCGCGACGACGAGCGCCTCGTCCGCGAGGCGTTCGAGGGGCCGCGCCGGGCCGACCTGCGACCCGTCCCGAGCGAGCTGCACGCCGCCGTGCGAGCGGCCTTGGCCGCCCGTGGGCTCCGGGAGCTCTACCGCCACCAGGCCGAGGCGCTCGAGCGCGCGTGGGCGGGCCCGACGATCGTCACCACGGGCACCGCCTCGGGCAAGTCGCTCTGCTTCCAGCTGCCGACCCTCGACGTGCTCTGCCGCGACGCGAAGGCCCGCGCGCTCTACCTCTACCCGACCAAGGCCCTTGCGCAGGACCAGGCGCGGTCGCTGAACGCCTTCGGGCTGACCCGGCAGGTCCGCCCGGCGATCTACGACGGCGACACGCGCCAGGAGGACCGCGCGCACGTCCGCCGCCGGGCGAACGTCGTGCTGACCAACCCGGACATGCTCCACCTGGGGATCCTGCCGCACCACCGCCAGTGGGCCGACCTGCTCGCGAACCTCGCCGTGGTGGTGATCGACGAGGCGCACGTCTACCGCGGGGTCTTCGGCTCCCACGTGGCCAACGTCCTGCGCCGCCTGCGGCGCATCGCGGGCGCGTACGGCACCGAGCCGCGGTTCCTGCTCGCGAGCGCCACCGTGGCCAATCCCGTCGAGCTCGCCGAGCGGCTGACCGGCCTCGCGCCGGTCGCGCTGGTCGACGAGGACGGCTCCCCCGGCGCGAGCCGCAAGATCGCGATGTGGAACCCGCCCGTGGTCGACGAGGCGCTCCAGACGCGGCGCCCCGCCCCGAGCGAGGCGGGGGAGCTGCTGGCCGCGCTCGTCCGCGAGGGGACGCGCACGATCTGCTTCATCCAGTCGCGCAAGGGCGCCGAGGTCGTCGCCCGGGCCGCGCGCGAGCACCTCGCGGGCACCGGGGACCACGATCTCGCCGAGCGCGTCGCCGCCTACCGCGCGGGCTACACCACCCAGCAGCGCCACGAGCTCGAGCGCCGGCTGACCACGGGGGAGCTCCTCGCCGTGGTGACCACCAGCGCGCTCGAGCTGGGGATCGACATCGGCTCCCTCGACGCGGCGATCGTCGTGACCTTCCCCGGGACCGTCGCGTCGCTCAAGCAGATGTGGGGCCGCGCCGGGCGCCGCGGCCGCGGGCTGGCCCTCTACGTCGCCGGCGATGACGCGCTCGACCAGTTCTTCTGCCGCCATCCCGACGAGTTCCTCGATCGTCCCGTCGAATCGGCGATCCTCGACCACCAGAGCGAGCAGATCCATCGCCAGCACCTGCTCTGCGCCGCGCACGAGGGCCCGCTCGAGCCCGGAGGCGACGCCCCGGTGCTGGGTCCGGGCCTCCGGGCGCACTGCGAGCAGCTCGTCGGCGAAGGGCAGCTCGTGGAGCGTCGCGGGCGCTTCACCCTTCGCCATCCCGAGGACTACCCCGCCGCGCGCGTGTCGCTGCGCTCGAGCTCGATGGAGCTCGTGGCGATCGTGGACGTGGCGAGCGGCGAGGTGCTCGGCACGGCGGACGGCGCCCGCTCGCACTCCACGGTGCACGACGGCGCGGTCTACCTCCACATGGGGCGCCAGTACGAGGTGCGTGAGCTCGACCTCGATCGCTCCAGGGCGCTCGTGGCGCCGTTCGCCGGCGACTGGTACACGCAGCCCAAGCGCGAGACCCTGACCCACGTCGAGGAGCTCCTGGACCGGCGGCAGGCGCTCGGCGTCACGCTGAGCTACGGCGTGGTCACGGTGAGTGAGCAGGTGCTGGCCTATCAGCGCAAGCGGGCCTCGGATCACGAGGAGCTCGGGCTCGAGCCGCTCGACCTGCCCCCGACGGCGTTCACCACGCGCGGGCTCTGGTACACGCTGGGCCCGGAGCTGCTGTGGGAGGACTTCCCCCTGGACGTGCTGCTGGGGACGCTCCACGCGACCGAGCACGCGCAGATCGCGGTGCTGCCGCTCATCGCGATGTGCGACCGCTGGGACATCGGCGGGCTCTCGACGAACCTCCACCCGCAGACGGGAGGGGCGACGATCTTCATCCACGAGGGTCACCCGGGCGGCGTCGGCATCACCCGCACGGGCTTCGAGCAGTTCGAGCGGCTGACCGCGGACGCCCATCGGCTCATCGCCGAGTGCCCGTGCCGGGAGGGCTGCCCGTCCTGCGTCCAGTCGCCCAAGTGCGGCAACCTGAACGAGCCGCTGGCCAAGGACGGCGCGGCCGAGCTGCTGGCCCGGATGCTCGAGCGCTGAGCCGTCCCGGCGGACGCCGCGGCGGCCGGACGGACGGAGGGCGGACAGACGGAGGACGGACGAGCGGCGGACGGACCGCGGACAGACGGAGCGCGGGCCGGAGCACGGCGGACGGCGGGCGGACGGAGGGCGGGCCGGAGCGCGGCGGGCGGCGCCGCGGCGGGCGGCGGGCGGCGGGCGGCGGACGGCGGGCGGCGGGCGGCGGGCGGCGGGCGGCGGAGCTTGCGCACCGCGTGCCACTTCGGCGCGTGAAGCTGCGCGGAACCTGCGCACGGACGAGGCGCCGCGCGCGCGGGCGCCGACGGTGGTCGCATGCCATCCATCCGGCAGCGCGTCCTGGGAGGGCTCGCCGCGGCGCTCGCCGCCGGCGGAGCGCTGCTGGCCGCGGCGGCTCCCGCGTCCGCCGGCGGCGTGCCGGCGCCGGACTCCTCCGGCGGCCCCGGGGGCGCCGAGTACGGCGCGCCGCTGGCACCGCCGGGCCGCCCGGTCGCCTCGCGGTTCCGCGTCTCGCCGGAGCGGGTGGTCGCCGGGGCTGCGCTTCCGGCCATCGCGCTGCGGCTCGACGAGCCCGGCGTCGCACGGGTCCGCGCGCGCATCGTGCTGTGGCCCGTGGGGCGCGGCGGGCGCCTGGTGCGCCTGGACCTCGGGCGCGTGCGCACGGGGCGGACGCTGCGGCCCGCCTGGCCGAAGGGCACGGTCCTCTCCCCGGGCCGCTACGTCGCGCGGGTGCACGCCTCGGACGCCGCGGGCCGGCCGCTCCTGCGCCCCCGCCGGGCGAGCGGGCGCTCGGCGCTCGTGGTGGCGCCGCCGGCGCGCACCCCGGCCGCGCCGACGCGGTCGTCGAAGGGCGCGGCGCCCGCCGGCTCCACGTCGACGCCCGCGCCCACGTCGTCCACGTCGGCGCCCGCGCCCGCCACCACCTCGAGGCCTGCCACGCCCGCGCCCACGCCCCGGCCGGCGGCCGTGCCCGCGCCCGCGCCGCTCACCGCGGTGGTCGCCTCCGGGGTCCCGGGCACCTTCCCGGTCGCCGGGGCGCACACCTACGGCGACGGCTTCGGCGTGGATCGCGGCACCCATCGCCACGAGGGCGTCGACGTCCTGGCGGCCCAGGGCACGCCGATCGTCGCGCCCACGGCCGGGACCGTGCGCTTCGTCGACTACCAGGCCGCGGGCGCCGGGGAGTACGTCGTGCTCCGCCTGGCCAGCGGCGCCGACCTCTTCCTGGCCCACTGCGTCCGGCGCTCCACCGCGGTGCTCCCGGGCCAGGCGGTGGTGCAGCGCCAGCCGCTCTGCGCGGTCGGGATGACCGGCGACGCCACCACGCCGCACCTGCACATCGAGCTGTGGCCGCACGGCTGGCGCACGGGGGCGAAGGACTCCGTGCCCGTCGACCCGATGCCCCAGCTGCGCGCCTGGGAGGGGTAGCGGCGGCTCAGCCGATCGGGGTGGCGAGCTCGACCAGCGTGCTCCACGGGTCCCGCACGTACCCGACGGTCTGCCCGTGCGGCTTCTCCACCGGCTCGGCCAGCGCGGTGCACCCGCTCGCGACGGCGTGGGCGAAGGCCGCCGGCACGTCCTCGAAGACGAACGCCAGCTCGATGCTCGCCGTCGGCTCGTCCGGACCCGGCCGCCTCACGCCCTGCGGGACGTTGCCCGCGCCGAGCTCGTCGCTGGCGAAGGCCAGCGCGGTGCTGCCCGTGTCGAGCTGGCCGAAGCCGCCCGTCGGGTCGAGGAACGTGCGGGCCAGCCCGAACGCCCGCTCGTAGAAGGCGAGCGCCTCGTCGACGTCGGGCACGTAGACGATGACCCAGCCCAGCTTCGCGGTCTCCATGGCGACCAGTCTTCCCGAGCGGGCCGTCGCTCGCCTTGGACCGAACGGCCATCTCGGCCCGGCGGGCGGCCCGCGCGCGGCGGGTGGCGCGGCTCAGCGCGCGATCGGGACGACGAGCTGGACGTCGAGGTGGTCGAGCTCCGCCCGCGCGGTGAGCACCGGGTCGCCGAGCGGGCCGAGCGCCGTGCGGACGAGCCCGGGCAGGCCCAGGCGGTCGGCGATGCGCTGCCGGACCAGGTCGGCGGCGACCGTCGCCCGGAAGGAGCCCGCCGTGGGCGCCGGCCGGGGGGCGGCGGGCGCGCGCCCGGCGGCGTCCAGGTCGGCGCCCGGCTCGGTCGAGGCGACGAGCGCCCCGTCGACGAGCTTCAGGGCCACGAGCAGCACGCCGTCCTGGGTGAGGACGTAGCGGCCGTCGCGCTCCTCCACGTCGAAGCCCCCGAGGTCGACCCCGGCGAGCTGCGCGAGCGGCCCGCCGAAACGCGCGAGCGTGCCGATGCGCCCCAGGGCGTCAGCCACGCGCCCGGGGTCGTCGAGGTCCGAGCGCAGCGTCCCGACGCGTCCGTCGCGCGTCGTGAGGGTCGCCGTCCCGCTCAGGCGGTCGAGCACGTCCTCCTGCAGGTCGACGCGCGCGTAGCGGCGGAGCAGCTCCTCGGCGCGCCGCAGGCCGTCCAACCGCCGGGGCGACAGGAGGTCGGTGACGCGCCGGGCGAAGCGCAGCGCGGGCTGCGGGCCGCGGACGGCGGCGAGGATCGGGGCCCGGCCGCGCGTCGCCGGCGGCGCCACCCCCGTGGAGAGCGGGAGGTCGGCGGCGGTCAGGCCGGACGGCGCGGTGCTCACCCGCGCGTGGACCCGCAGGCCGCCGCCGACCGGCGTGGCGACCAGCGCGCCGCGCCGCAGCGCCGCCACCCACCGCGTCCGCGCGGCCCGGCCGGCGCGCGGCGCGAGCACCCTGTGCGCGTCGAGCGCCACCCGGACGCTCGCGCCCTCCGCCGGCAGGCCGAGCTCGCGCTGCCCGAGCAGCGCCCGCGTCCACTGCCCGCGCCCGGCGGCGCGGCGGCGGAGCACCTCGCGAAGGGCCGCGAGATCCGGCGCGGTGACGAGCAGGGGCCCGCGCCGTGCCAGGGCGCCGCCGCCGCGACGGGTGTAGAGCGCGTAGTCGCCGACCCCCGGCGCGCCCTCGAGCGCGCCATCGTCCTCCTGGGCGTCGACGAGCTGGCCCGTGCGCTTGGCGTCACGGGTCACCCAGGCCGCGAACAGCCGGGTCGTGCTCCCGTCCGGCGACCAGGCGACGAGCGGGTTGCCGCGGAGCGACCGCAGCGCCCCCGGGTCGAGCCCGAGGCGCCGCGCGAGCGCCGACTCCCCCTGCCCGAGCACGAGGTCCCCGCCCGAGAAGCGCTCGGCGAGCGCCTCGAGCGCGGCGGCCGGGCCGCCCTTCGTGTCGGTCGCGACGACCGCGAGCGCCGCCGCGTCGGCGGGCGCGTGGGCCAGCGCCTCGGCCACCGGATCGGCGATCACCACCTTGTCCTCCTTCTTGCCGCAGCCCCCGAGCACGACCACGAGCGCGGCCAGGAGCGGGAGCGCGCTGCCCGCGCGACGCACCCGGGGGACCCTAGCCGGGAGCGCCCGGGTCCCGACCGTCGCGCTACCCTCCCGCGCCACGGCGAAGTAGCTCAGTTGGTAGAGCACACGACTGAAAATCGTGGTGTCCCCGGTTCAAGTCCGGGCTTCGCCATCGCAGCGCGGCCCAGGTCGCCGAATCGACGGCGCGGTTGGTCAAGCGCCTGGTCGTTCGCAGCGCTACCCTGCGCGCGGATCCGGCTGCCGTTCGCCGCCTGGTCTCACCCCGCGCGCGCAGCTCACCCCGAGACCGAGGACGCGAGGAGGCTGCGTGCCAGCCGACGACCAGCAGACGCAGGCGGGCGGCCCGTCCACGCTGCTCAAGGACATCTCCGACGAGATGGTCCGTCTGTACAAGGACCAGTTCGGGCGGGGTCCGCGCCGCGTCCGCAGCGACTGGGCGAACGGCGACACGCTCGTGGTCATGCTCGAGTCGACCCTCACCCCGGCCGAGCAGTCCCTCGCGCGGATGGGGGAGCACGAGCGCCTGCGCGAGACCCGCATGTTCTTCCAGTACGCCACCGTCCCGGAGTTCTGCGCACCCGTCGAGAAGCACACCGGCCGGAAGGTCAAGGCGTTCATCAGCGGCATCGACACCCAGGTCGACGGGCTCTCCTGCGAGCTGTTCGTCCTGCATCCCGAGAGCTACGACGGCCCCTCGCGCGCCGCCGGGAAGAGCGACGTCTGACGGCGTGCGTCGGCGTCCGCTTCGGCTCGCGCGCCGGCGGAGGGCGGAGTGGAGGTGCACCCGAGCGCCGGGGTGCGCTCCCGATGCCGGTCGCGCGGGTGCTCAGCCGCGGGGCAGCACGTCGCGATGGCCGGTGAGGTCCAGGACGCGGGAGACCTCGGGCCGCCCGTCGATCATGCGGGTCCGAACGCCGCGGTCCTCGAGCGCGCTGAGCCCGAGCAGCAGGTGCACCGCCGTCGTGTCCATGAAGCTCACGCGGCGGAAGTCGATGACGATCGAGCGGAACCCGTCGCGGACGGCCCGGTCGATCGCGTCTCGCACCTGCGGGGCGGTCGCGATGTCGATCTCGCCGCGCACGGCGATCACGGCATTCTCGCCCTCAAGACGATTGACGACGATGAAGGGAGCTGCGGGCATGCACGAACCTCGAGTCTGACGCTTCAACGAGATCCGCATCCCGGACCAGCGCCCTCACCGGAGCACACGTCCTTCGATCGCGGTCCAACCCCGCCAACGCAGCAGTCCCGATGCGCAAGCACGGGCAGCGTAGCCTCGTGCGGGCGTTGTCGACGTCGCGTTGGCGCGTCACCGAGATGCCCACCGCGCTCGGAGCGGCCATCAGGCGGGGGAGAGAGGCCCGACGGCCGCCCCGGGGCGGCGCAGCCGCGGCCCCGTTGCAGGCGGAGCCGCTCGCAGTGGTGGTCTCCCGGGCCCCGGCCCGGCACTCGGGGCAGGTTGCCTGCCAACCGAGGTCGCGCCGGTGCCGCTCGGCCGCGCGTTCCGGCTCGCGGAGCAACGACCGTGGAGCCCCGCCTCGCTTTCGCGTCGAGTCCGCGCCGCCGCGCTTCAGCCGGGCCGGGCTCGTGCCGACTCCGCAGGGCAGCGACCCGTGTCCTCCCTCAGCGCCGCACTTCCCGCCGTACCCGCTCTCGACCTGGAGCTCCTGGGCGTGCCCGCACTGATCGTCCGCGGCGACGAGGTGCTGGGCGGGAACGCGCGGGCCCGGGAGCTGCTCGGCGAACCGGCGGGCCGGTCGTTCGCGAGCGTGCTGCCGCGCGAGCCGGCCGACCGCCGGGCCGGGCGCTGGCGCGTCGCGCTGAGCGGCGCCGACGGCGTGCCGGTGCTCTTCGACGTCCACGACACCGGCCCGGGGGAGGCCCGCGTCGTCCTGCTCGCTCCCGTCACCGAGGAGGCGCTGCTCGAGCAGTCCGTGCTCCAGCACGAGGTCGCGTTCACCCGCTCCCCGACGGGCATGGCGTTCTTCAACCCGAGCGGGGAGTACGTCCGGGTCAACCCCGCCCTCTGCGCGCTGCTCGGCCGGGCGGAGGGCGAGCTGCTCGGCAGGCGCGACCAGGAGCTGACCCACCCCGAGCACCGCGCCGCCGACGTCGCGGCGGCCTGGAGGATCCTGGCCGGCGAGATCGACTGCTGGCAGACCGAGAAGCGCTTCGTGCGGCCCGACGGCTCGGTGGTCTGGGCCATCGCGAACATGACGTTCCTGCGGGACGCCTGCGGGCGGCCACTGCACTGGCTCGGCCAGTTCCAGGACATCACGAAGCGCAAGGCGCTCGAGGCCAAGCTGCTCCGGCTGGCCGACGAGGATCCGCTCACCGGCCTGCCGAACCGGCGCTGCTTCGAGCGCGAGCTCTCCTCCATGCTCGCCCTCGCGCGCCGCCACGAGGTGCCGGCCGCCCTGCTGCTCCTCGACCTCGACGCCTTCAAGGCGATCAACGACCTCCACGGGCACGCGGCGGGCGACGCGGCGCTCGTCGCGGTCGCGCGCGCGCTCCGGAGCCGCCTGCGCCGATCGGACACGCTGGCCCGCGTCGGCGGCGACGAGTTCGCGCTCCTGCTGCCGCACACGGACGAGCGCGCCGCGCGCGGCACCGCCGAGCAGCTGCGCGCGACCGTGCGGGCCAGCGAGCCCGTCGTGGGCGTCGGCCTCGAGGTGAGCGTCGGCGTCGTCGCCTTCGACCACCGCGAACCTGCGTCCCCCGACGAGCTGCTGGCCCGGGCCGACGCGGACATGTACGCCGACAAGCGCGGCCGCGCGCAGGCCTGAGCGCGGCGCGGGGCGCTTCGCCGAGCCGTCGCGGGCGCCTCAGCGCAGGACGATCGCCCGCGTCGTCCGCCGGGACGTGGCCCCGGGAGCGGTGGCCGTGGCCGCGAGGGTCACGGTCGCGCGCCGGGTGCGACGCAGCGCTCGCACCGCGCGCGCCGAGAGGCGCAACCGCACCTGCGCGGTGCCCGGCCGGGCGAGCTTCACCGACCCCCGGGCCAGCCGCACCCGGCTCGCGCCCCGGGGCACGCGCAGGCCCAGGCGACGAGCCGTGGAGGCGGCCACGGTCGCCTCCACGGTGCAGGTCCCCGGGCCGGCCAGGCGGCAGGCGGCGGAGAGCGCGCGGCGGCGCACGACGCTCGTCCGTCGCTGGTGCGGCAGGGAGAGCCGCACCGCCGGCGCCGTGGGCCGCCGGCCAGCGATCGCCGCCGCCGGGAAGGCCGCGGCGAGGGCGATGCGGCCCACCTGGTTGGCGGTCTGGTCCACGAACCAGAGCGCGCCATCGGCGCCGAAGGTCATCCCCGTGGGCTGGTAGGCGCCGAGGCTCGCGTGCGCGACCGTCCCGGTCGCCGGGTCGAGGCGGCCCAGGCCGTTCTTCTCGATCCACCAGAGCGCGCCGTCCGGCCCGGCGGTGAGGTCGAAGGGCAGGTAGTCCCCGCCGAGGGAGACGACCGTCGCGGTGCCGTCCGCGTTGACGTGCCCGATGACCCCGCCGCTCGAGTACTGGTAGAGGCGGATCTGGAAGTACCCCGTGAACCAGGGCGACCCGTCGCGCGCGAAGGCGATGGAGGAGACGTCGTTGGTCCCGATCGACGCGGGAAGCGGGACGGTGCGCTGGACGCCGTCGACCCCGATGCGCTTGATCGCGCTGCGGCCGTCGGCGTACCAGGCGGCGCCGTCGGGCGCGGTGGCGATCGGGGCGAAGCCGCCGGCCAGATCGACCGCGGCGTAGCGCACCTGGCCGTCGGGCGCCACGGTCCGGATGCCGCCGTCGTCGCTGCCCGCGAGCACCTCCCAGGCTCCGCCGCCCGGGAACGGGCTGAGGTGGCGGGCGTTGTCGATCAGGTCGTACTCGATGACCCGGGCCACCCCGTCGGGGGTGATGCGCAGCGTCGTCTCGCCGACGTCGCTCAAGGCGTAGAGCGCGCCGTCGGCGCCGGCGACGATCTCGTCCGGCCCCGTGTCGTCCTGCGACGGGCCCGCGGACGGCGCACCGAACTCGCTGATCTGCCCCGCGGGGGTGATCCGCCCGATCTTGTACGTGCGCCGCTCGGTGAACCAGAGGTTGCCGTCCGGGCCCGCGGCGATGTCGGTGGCCCCGGCGTCCGGGCTCGGGATGGCGAAGGTCTGGACGCCCACGGCGTCGGCCGCGGACGGGAGCAGTCCCACGAGCAGCAGCGACAGGAGCACGGCGCGCGGGAGGCGAGGCACGGCACGAAGGTACCCGTCCGTCGGGCGCCTCGCCCGCGGCCTGGCGCGGGTCCGTCACGTCGCCGTCGGGGCCGGCGTCATCGTCAGGTCGCCGTCGCCGTCGCCGTCGTCGTGGGCGTCGTCGTGGGCGTCGTCGTGGGCGTCGTCGTGGGCGCGGGCGTCGTGGTCGTGGGCGGCGTCGTCGGGCGCGTGCCCTGCGCCGGGGCCGTCGCGGCCAGCGCGGCCCGCACCTTGGCCGTCGGCAGGCCGAGCTGCCGGGCCAGGGCGGTGGCGAGCCCCGCGTCCCCCGCGGCGCCACGGCCGGCCGGCGGCGTCCCTCCGGCACCCCCGGCCGGCGGCGTCCCCCCGCCGCCCGTCGGCGGCCCGCCGGACGGCGCCTGGCCCGCCGAGCCCCCGGGGCGCCCCGAGCCCGCGGCCGGGAGGATCGCCCGGAACGCGGCGTCGAGACGGGCCGTCGAGACGCCGAGCGCCCTGGCGAGCGCCGCGCGCTGCGCCGCCTGCCGTGCGGCGCTCGGAGCGCCCGCGGCGGCGGCGGAAGCCCCGGCGACGGCGCCCGCCGTGGTCGTCGACGCCGAGGACGAGGACGCCGCCTGGGCGACGCCGTAGCCGGCGCCCGAGAGGACGAGGGCGCCGGCGGCGAGGGCCGCGGGCCGGCGGAACGAGTTGATGGACATGCGCGTCTCCTGGAGGTCGATGTGCGTCCAGGGTCGCCGGACCGGCTGAGGACCGGCTGGGCGGCGGCTGGGGCCTCGCGCAGAGCCGCGGCGACGCGCCGTGACCGGCCTTACATCGCCTTCATGTGGGAACACCACCCTGGATCGTCCCCCGGTCCCTCGACAGAAGACACGATGCCCGCACCCAACCCCCTCTGGTCCGGCGACCGCGACCCCGGTCTCCGCGACCTCGACGCCGCGGCGCCGACGGAGCGCCTCACGCCCCTCGAGCGCCCGGAGGCGGTCACGCGCGCGACGCCGGTCGCCGCGCCGCATCCGCAGCCCGGCTCCGAACGGGCGCCCACCCCGCCCCGCGACCGCTCCGGGCGCGGCCGGCGCGGCCTGCTCACCGGCCTCCTGGTCGGCGCGGTGCTCGCCGCGGGCTCCTTCACGCTCGGCGCGACCGTGGGCGACGACGACGGCGGCTCGGGCGGCAAGGTCGCACAGGCCCAGCCGCTCGCGGTGTCCAAGGGCGCCACGCCGGCCACGAAGGTCGGCGCGGTCTACCGCGAGGCGGGCAACTCCGTCGTCCAGGTCCGCCGCAGCGACGCGACCGGCACCGGCTTCATCATCCAGGGGCCCGGCCTCGTGGTCACGAACGCCCACGTGGTGGGCACGGCGAAGTCGGTCCAGCTGATCCTCGAGGACGGCGGGAAGCCGGTCACGGCGGCGGTCACGGGCGTCGACGAGTCCTCCGACCTCGCGGTGCTCAAGGTCGACCCGAGCGCGCTCAAGGGCCGCCGGGCACTTCCCCTCGCGGACTCCGACAAGGTCAGCGTGGGCGACCTCGCCGTGGCGATCGGCTTCCCGCTCGGCCTCGACCGCACCGTCACCGCGGGGATCGTCTCCGGGGTCGGCCGTTCGATCCAGGCCCCGAACAACTTCTCGATCGACAAGGTGATCCAGACCGACGCACCGATCAACCCGGGCAACTCGGGCGGCCCGCTGCTCGACGAGCGC
Organism: uncultured Solirubrobacteraceae bacterium; assembly: GCA_964236905.1. Taxonomy (GTDB): domain Bacteria; phylum Actinomycetota; class Thermoleophilia; order Solirubrobacterales; family Solirubrobacteraceae; genus Paraconexibacter. The sequence continues at coordinate 31,674 of CAXSFZ010000010.1, forward strand.
GGGCGGGTGGTCGGCGTGAACTCGCAGATCGCCACCGCCGGCTCCCAGGGCAACGTGGGCATCGGCTTCGCCGTCCCGTCCAATACGATCCGCGACGTCGTTCCGACCCTGAGCACCGGCAAGGAGATCGAGCGCCCGTTCCTTGGCGTCTCGACCGCCGCCCCCGACGACGGCAGCGACGGCGCGCAGGTGGCCGAGGTGCGCCCGGGCGGGCCGGCGTCGGCCAGCGACCTCCACGGCCCCGCCTTCGCCGGCGGCTCGGGGGGCGACATCATCGTGGCCATCGACGGCAAGCGCGTCGCCTCGCCCGACGACGTCTCCACGGTGATCGCCAGCAAGGCGCCCGGCGACCACATCGACGTGCAGGTGCGGCGGAACGGCGACCTGAAGGACGTCGAGGTCACGCTGGGCAAGCGCCCGGAGTCCGCTGGCCCCTGAGGCGTAGCATCAGGTGGCATGGACGCTGCCGCGGTGGTCCGCGAGCTGTTCCGGGCCTTCGCGGCGCGGGACCGCACGGCGCTCAGGCCGCTCGTCGACCCGGAGTGCCGCTTCTGGCCGCAGGGGACGGCGGAGGCGGTGGGCCGCAGTGAGGCCTACGTCGGCCTCGCGGGGATCGGCGACTACCTCGACGACGTGGATCGCGCGTGGGAGCACTTGACGGTCGAGCCCGCGGAGCTGCGGATCGCCGGCCACGGCGTCGTCTGCTTCGGCGCGGCGGTCGGCCGGCCGCGCGGTGGCGCGCCCGAGGTCCGGGTCCCGGTGATCTGGGTGTTCCGCCTGCGCGGTGAGCGCATCCTCACCGGGCAGGTCGTGCGCACGGCGACCGAGGCGAGCGCGCTCGTCGCCTCGGGCGGCGGCGCCTCGGCCTGAGGCGGCGCTACAGCGCCTCGGCGGGGGCGACGGCCTCGACGACCTTGGCCGTCTGGGTGACCTCGAAGGAGTACGGCACGCCGGCCGGCACCGCGTAGGAGTCCCCCGCGCGGACCTCGACGGCGGGCTCCTCGCCCACGCTCACCCGCAGCGCGCCCGCCAGGACGTAGGCGACGTAGTCGTAGGAGTTCGAGTGCTCGGGGCTCCGCACCCCGGCGTCCTCGCCCTCCCAGAGCCGCAGCGCGACCTTCTCCGTGCGCGCGAGGAGCGTCTCCCCGCGGCTGCCGGTGGGGGCGTCGGCGCCCAGGACGGTGGTCTCGTCGTCGGACATGCCCGGTGGGTGCCCGGGCGGCCCGCGGCTCAGTCGCCCGACGCGGCATCCGGCGCCCGGTCGCGCGCGGCGGGCGCCCGCGGCCATCGCGCCGGGCCTGCCGCCGCCTCCCGGCGAGCGGGGTGCGCCGGGGCCGCGGTGCGGGCATGCTGAAGCGGCGCATGCTCCCGTTCGTCCGCATCTGGCTGCCCGTCCTCGTGACGCTCGCGGGGATCGTCGTGATGGTCGCCGGCGGCTTCGACGACATCGCGCTGGAGGGCGGCGCCGGGATCGTCGGCGCCGGCCTCTCGATCTGGCTCATGAACGTGCTCTTCCGCGTCGGGCTCGGCAACGACCGCGACCGCGACGCGGAGGACGCCGCCCGCGACTTCTTCGACCGGCACGGCCACTGGCCCGACGAGCCCGCGCCCCCGCCACGCGGTCCGCGCGAGCCGGTCGCCGGCGCCGCGGTGGTGCGCACGCCGGGTGAGCCGCGACGGGTCCCGCGCGACCGCGTGCGCCGCCCTCCCCGGCGCCCGGGGTGAGCGTCGTCAGGCGATGAGGACCGTGGTGCCGACGGGCACCCGCGGGTAGAGGTCGATGACGTCGGCCACCCGCATCCGCAGGCAGCCGTGCGAGGCACGGGTGCCGATGGAGTACTCCTCCCCCGTTCCGTGGATGCCCACGCCGTTCGCGATGCCCATCCAGCGGGCCTTGAGCGGGTTGGCGGCCGAGCCGCCCTGCACCGTGGTGCCCTGGAGCTCGCCGGCCCACGGGGAGTTCGGCACCGACCACGTCGGGTTGACCTGCTTGTCCTGGATCGTGAAGCGCCCGCTCGGGGTGGGGTAGGCGGGCTGGCCGATCGCCACGCCGTAGCTCCGGGAGAACTTCAGCCCCTTGAACAGACGCAGCTTGAAGTGGCGCTTGTCGACCGTGATGACCGTGCCGTACCGCCGCCGCAGGTCGTTGGCGTCGACCGCGGGGCGCACCGGCGAGAGCGCGAGGTGCAGCGTCCGCTGGGCGTCCGGCGTGGCGAGCGCGCCGTTGACGAGCGCGCGGGCCCGCGCCTGATCGAGGCCGCGGCCCAGGCGGGCGCGCGTGATGCGCATGTGGCGCAGCGTGATGCGGAGGCTCGCGTCGCGCGGCGCCCGGCCGACCTTCCCGGCCACCCGCGCCACGAAGCGCCCGACGGCGGCCTCGTCGTGGACGACCTGGAGCGGCACGTCGCCCGGCGCCGTCAGCTTGATCGCCGCCTTGGCGGTGTTGCGGCCGTGGACGGTCAGCCCGGCCTCCTCGCCCGTGAGCCGCCACGGCCGGCCGGCCACGCCGAGCACGACGGGCTGCGCGCGAAGCCCGGCGGTCGTGGCGAGCTTCAGCTTGTTCGCGGCCTCGAGGACCGTCAGGCCGCCGAGGTCGACCCCGCCCGCGGTCACCCCCGGCAGGATCCGCGGGACCGGCGCCGCGGTGGCGCCGGCCGGGACGGCGAGCCCGGTGAGCAGGAGCGGCAGGAGCAGTCGGGAGCGCACGCGCATGCGGCCAGCTAAGCACGGCCGCTCCTCGACCGGCGTCGCTCCCGCCCCGCTGCAAGCGCGCGCCCAGCCGCTGGGTGCGGCCCACCTCCGCGGCGCTCCGCGGGCGGGGCGCGCCCGGCCGTCAGGCCACGGCGCCCGCGCGCTCCGGGGCCGCCTCGGCGGGCGGCTGCGGCGGCCCGCCGTGCGAGACGAAGTCCGACTGGCGCACCAGGGCGAAGGCGACCACGGCACCGACCAGCGCCACCACGCCGCCGATGACGAAGAGCTCGTTGAGCGCCGAGGTGTACCCCGCGAGGAACTCCCCCTCGCGGCCCGGGCCGAGCACCCGCGCGCTCCCGCTCGCGAGCACGTCGCCCGACGGCCCGTTCGGGAGCTTGTGCTCGAGCAGCCGCTGGAAGATGGCGCCGTAGGCGGCGATCCCGACCGCGATGCCGACCTGGCGGAAGGTCGTGTTGATCCCGGAGCCCATCCCCGTGCGCTGCGGCGGCACGACGCCGATCGCCGTGGAGGCCAGCGGCGGGTTGGTCAACCCGATGCCGACCCCCGCGACCAGGAAGCCCGGGAGCAGCGCGGTCCATCCGGAGTCGGCGTCGAGGTGGGCCATGAGCAGCAGCCCGATCCCGACCAGGGAGAGCCCGCCGCCCATCAGCAGCCGGACGGGCACCCGCTCGGTCAGCCGGCCCGAGATCGGAGCGGCCGCGAAGGAGAGCAGCGTGACGGGCAGGAAGCGCACCCCGGCCTCCAGCGGCGCGTACTGCAGCGTGTTCTGGATGTAGAGCGTCAGGTACAGGAACATCGAGAACATCGATGCGCTGAGCGTGAAGGCCGCGATCGCCGCGCCGGTGAAGGCGCGCTTGCGGAAGAGCTCGAGGTCGAGCATGGGGGCGGCGATGCGGCGCTCGTTGACGAGGAAAGTGGCCATCAGCACGACGAAGAGCGCCCCGAAGCTCAGGATGAGCGTGCTGCTCCAGCCCTCGGCGTTCCCGCGGACCAGCGCGAAGACGCCGAAGAACAGGGCGGCGGAGAACGTGCTCACGCCGACCACGTCGATGCGCTGCGCCCGGCCCTTGGACTCGGGCACCTGGAGCAGCGTGAGGGCGATCGTGGCCACGCCGATCGGGAGGTTCAAGTAGAAGATCGACTCCCAGCTCACGTGCTCGACGAGCACCCCGCCGATCAGCGGGCCGACGGCGACCGCCGCCCCGGTGACCGCGCCCCAGATGCCGAAGGCGGTCCCGCGATCGCGCCCCTGGAAGTTCGCGGCCAGGAGCGCGAGCCCGGTGGCGAACATGCCCGCGCCGCCGATGCCCTGGAGGGCGCGGGCGAGCTCGAGCACGAGCGGGCTGCCGGCCAGCCCGCAGGCCAGGGAGGCGAGGGTGAAGAGCACGAGGCCGCCGAGGAAGACGGCCCGCCGGCCGAGGACGTCGGCCAGCGAGCCCGCGGTGAGCAGCAGCGCGGCGAGGCTCAGCGCGTAGGCGTCGACGACCCACTGCAGGTCGGAGAACTGGGTGTGCAGGTCCGCCGCGATCGCCGGCAGCGCGACGTTGACCACCGTGATGTCGAGCAGGAGCATGAACGTCGCGACGCAGACGGCGGTCAGCGTCCAACGCTGGTGGGAGCTCATGGGCCCGAGCCTAGCAAGCCTCCGTCAGGCGTCTTGACGTAGTCCGGCGCAGGCCGCGCGGGCCAGAGACCGACCACGCCCCCGGCGATCAGCAGCGGGATGAGCACGAGGTTGTACCGGGGCTGCGCGACGGTCAGGGCGTGGACGGCGGTGGCGTAGAGCGGCACGACCGCGAGCAGCGCCAGGGGCCACCGTGGCCGCCGGCGCAGGCCGAGCCCGATCCCGACGAGCGCGACCGCGAGCAGCCCCACGTGGACCACGGCCACCCAGCCCGGGCGCGCCGCGCTGCCGATGCGGCTGGGCTGCCACCACATCCGCTTCACCTTCCGGGCGACCATCCCGGCCCAGCGCACGGGGTGGCGGACGTCGTAGCGCAGGTTGGCGACCGCCTCGTGGCGCAGCGCCTCCGTGCGGTCGACCCCCGGGTGCCGGGCGGCCACCGCGTCCAGCACCACGCTCGCGGGGAGCTTGGTCGACGGCACGTCCTTCAGGCTCCGGTACTGCGTCGCCGCGCGCGCCTCCGCGCCGAGGACCCGCTTCATCCCGATCGTCGTGCCGTCCCCAGGCAGGAACGTGCCGACGAAGAAGGCGGGCGCGTCGCCGGTGGTGACGGGGGTGAGGTGGTTCGCGCGCCCGGAGACGTAGATCGTCCAGGGCAGGAGCCCCACGGCGACGGCGGCCAGCAGGGCGCCGGCGTGGCCGAGGGCCCCGCGCGCCCCGCACCGCCGCCACAGCGACGCGCCGACCACCGCCGCGAGGACGGGCGCGAGGAGCAGGTAGTCCGCCCGGGTGAGGACCGCCAGGGCGATCGCCAGGCCGGCCACGACGAAGCGGTGGAGGCGCGGGCGCCGGGTGGCCCACACGACGGCCAGCAGGGCGGCGCTCAGGACGAGCGCCCCGAGCGGCTCGCTCAGCAGGTCGCCCGTCGCCGTGACCAGCGGCGGGTAGACGGCGGTCAGCCCGGCGGCGAGGAGCGCGGGCGCGGCACCGGCCAGCAGCCCGACGAGCAGCGCGACCACCCCGATGGTCGCGGTACCCACGACGGCCTGCGCCCAGTAGGCCGAGGGGATGTCCGGGCTGCGGCCGTGCCGGACGCCGGCGCCGTCGAGCTTCTGCGCCACCGCGAAGGTCATGGGCGTACCCGGCGGCCAGCGGAGCGGGAAGTCCGCGCGGCCGCCGTAGGTGCCGCCCTCGGCCAGCGCCGAGGCGATCGTCACGTAGGAGTACTCGTCGGAGGAGAGGTGCCGGTTCGGGTGGGCCGCGACGTGTGCGCGCAGCCCGAACCCGACCGCGAGCATCAGAACCAGGGCGAGAACCCACCGGCGTCGGGGTGCCCTCGCCTCGCGCGCCATCGGCGGCGAGTCTATGGGCCGCGGCGGCGCCGCGGCCCCACCCTCACTTCGGGCCGACGTAGGAGAGCCAGGCGTCCCCGGTGCTGCAGGTGAAGACGGCGTAGTTCCCGTGAGCCGAGCCCATCACCTGCGCGACCTCGCCGCCCGGGTAGGGGCAGAGCGCGAAGTTGCGGTAGACGTTCGAGTCGACGTAGGGCCCGTTGCCGAAGAAGACGAAGTGGCCGCCCGCCGTCATCGACGGGTCCGTGGTCCCGTAGACCTTCTGGTCGGTGAGCGGGCTGACCATGCGCTTCTCGTCGAGCGGCCCCTTGAGCCGCGCCTGGTAGAGGGCGCTGCCCCGCCGGTAGGCGATGTCGGAGGCGAAGGAGTTGGCGGTGGGGCTCGTCGCGCTGGCCAGCCGGCGCCGCACGGGCCCGGCGATGCGCTGCTGCCAGTGCCAGACGGCACCGGCCTGCTGGTAGGTGGCGTTGCGGCCGTCCGTGGCCAGCTCGAGGCTCGAGGCGCCGGCGCCCGAGATCGGCGTGGCCCGGCCGGAGCCGTCGGCGGCCGCGACCCGGGCCACCCCGCCGCTGACGAAGGCGACGGTGTCGCAGGTGCCGTCGAGGTCGACCTCGGTGGCCCCGGCCGAGGACGGGATCCGGGTGAGCCTCCCGGAGCCGAGGTCGCGGACGAAGACGTCCGCCGCGCCGTCGGCGTCGCCGGCGACGAGGTTGCTCGCCGCGGAGACGAAGGCGAAGCAGGTCGGGGCGATCGTGCGCTCGTTCGCGCCGCTCGTGATCTCGCGCCCGTCGAACGTGCCGCCCCACGAGTCGCCGTCGGCGGGGCCGCCGATGCCGGGCGAGGCCAGCACCGTCCGCTTCTCCCGCCACGGGGTGCCCTGGAGGCTGTACGGGCCGGCCCGCTCCACGAGGTAGACGTTGGCCGCGGCGCCCGAGCCCGCGACGATGTCCGTGGCGCGGGAGGCGTAGGAGGCCCACTGGGCGATCCGCCCGTCCCCCGAGATCACGGGGTCGGTGGCCGGCGCGTTCGGGCGCTGACCGTCGGGTCGGTGGGCGAGGAGCGCCTTGGGGTGGAAGGCCGCGGAGATCTTGGGCTGCGGCTCGCTGTCGGGCACCGGCACGTGCGGGAAGGGCACCGCGGGAAGGCCGATGGAGGGGATCGGCAGGTCGAAGTGCCCGCGCGGCAGCCGGGCCTGCGCGCTGGCGGCGGGCCCTGCGGCGCCGGCCACCACCGCGAGGGCGGCGAGCGCGCGGAGTCCGATGCGGGCGGGCGACGTCGTCCTGGTGCTCATGTCTTGGAAATCGGCAACCGGGCCCGGATACCGGAGTTGCGCCCCGCCCGCGTGGACCAACGGCGCAGCCGCGCCGGATCGCCGGGACCTGTCACGATGCCCGCCGCGATGGGCGCAGCCAGGCACCAGGAGGAGCTCGGGGCCCGGCGCGGCGCCCCGTCCTCGGTCCGGCTCGCCCAGCGGGGCCGGGGGCTGCTCGGCGGCCGCGAGGACGCTGCGGCAGGCTCGCCGAGCCGCGCCGAGATGGGGGCGCTCGTCGCGCTCGTGCTCCTCGCGCTGCTGGTGCGCCTGGCCGGGGTGCGTCACGGCCTGCCCTTCGTCTTCAACATCGACGAGCGCGCCCACTTCGTCCCGCGCGCGATCGGGATGTTCGACGGGGACCTCAACCCGCACGACTTCCTGAACTCGAGCGGGCTCATCTACCTGCTGCTCGGCGTCTTCTGGGTCGGCTTCCGCGGCGGCGACCGGGCCCAGCGCGAGTACGGCATGGACCCCACGACCGTCTTCGTGGTCGGCCGGCTGGTCACCGTGGCCTTCGGGACCGCGGCGGTGGCGCTGACCTACGGCACCGCGGCCCGGCTGGCCGGGCGCACGGCGGGCCTGCTGGCCGGCCTGGTGGCGGCGCTGGCGTTCCTCCCGGTCTTCTACAGCCACCAGTCGGTCAACGACGTCCCGGCCATGGCGCTCGTCAGCCTCGCGCTGTTCGCGGCGGCGGGCATCGCCGTGCGCGGGCGCCGGCGCGACGTGCTGCTCGGGGGGCTGGCCGTCGGCCTCGCCTTCGGGACGAAGTACAACGCGCTGATGTCCGGGCTGCCGGTGGCGACGGCCTGCGTGCTCGCCGCCCTCGACGCGCCCGACCGCCGGGCGCTCGTGCGCTGGACGCTGCTCGCGGCCGGCCTCGCCCTGGTCGCCTTCCTGCTCACGAACCCGTACTCGATCCTCGCCCACGGCGAGTGGAAGGCCGGCTTCGACAAGCAGCAGCAGCTCAACAAGCTGCCGGGGACCATCCTCGGCGAGGCGCAGACCAGCGGCCTGAAGTACTACCTGTGGTCCCTGGGCTGGGGCCTCGGCTACTTCCCGCTGGCCGCCGCCGTTGCGGGGGCGCTCGTGCTGGCTCGGCGGAGGCCTTGGGCGGCGCTCCTGGTCGTCCCGGCGCCGCTCGTCCTCGTGCTCTTCGAGGGGAGCTTCACGCGCTACTACGCCCGCTACGCGCTGCCCGCCTACCCGTTCCTCTGCGTGCTCGCCGGCGTCGGTGCCGCGGCGCTCGTGCTGGCCGTCGCACGGGCGGCCCCGCCCGTGCGCGCGGCGGTGGGCGTCGGGGTCGCCGCGCTGCTCCTGGGCCAGAGCCTCGTCTCGACGCTGCACAGCGACCGGGTGCTGCGCCGCACCAACACGCTGACCGCGACGCGCGCCTGGATGGTCGACCACATCCCGGCCAAGAGCCTCATCGTGCTCGAGCCGATCGCGCCCGTGGAGTGGCAGAACGACGGCGGCCGGCCGGCGGGGAAGCCGCGCTGGACGCGCTGGACCCGTCCGCTCGCGGTGCGGCGCGCGCTCCGGAGGGTCTACCGCCCGGCGGGCGCCAAGCAGAACTTCCAGAACTACGTGAGCACCCTGACGCCGCAGCTGCTCGACAAGATGGCCGCGGCCGGCGCCTGCTGGTACGTCAGCGGCACGACCCAGTCCGGCCGGGCCTACGTCGACCCGAGCCGCACCCCGCAGGCCGTCAAGTTCTACCGCTCGCTCGAGCGCCGGGCGACCGTCGCCCACCAGGAGTCGCCGTTCGGCGCCGACCGCCGGACCCCCCTGCCGTTCCAATTCGACACGTCGTTCAACTGGTCGCCGCTGGCCTACGAGCGGCCCGGGCCCTGGGTGAAGGTGTACCACCTGGACTTCGGCCGCTGCCGGTCCGCCGCCTAGACTCCCGCCCCCGTGGCCGCCCGAGCCCCCATCGCGCCCGCGCCGCTCGCGGCGCCCGCCGAGCCGCCGCCCGCGCCGCCCCGGCGCAGGAGCTCCCCCGCCGGGGTCCTGCGGCTGCTGCGCCCGCGGCAGTGGCCCAAGAACGTCCTGGTCTTCGCGGCGCCGGCCGCCGCCGACGTCCTGACCGACGGGAGCACGCTGCTGCGCTGCTGCGCCGCGGCCGCGGCCTTCATCGCGGTCTCCTCGGGCATCTACTGCGTCAACGACACGGTGGACGCGGCGTCCGACCGCGCGCACCCGGAGAAGCGCCGCCGTCCCGTCGCCTCCGGGGAGGTCTCGCCGCGGGTGGCGAGCGTGGTGGGCGGCGGGCTCATCCTGCTCGCCCTGGTCGCCTCCGCGCTCTTGGCCTGGGAGCTCACGCTGGTCCTCGGGGTCTACGTCGCCGCGCAGCTCGGCTACTCCGCGGGGCTCAAGCGCGAGCCCGTGGTGGAGCTCGCGCTCGTGGCCTCGGGCTTCGTGCTGCGGATGGTCGCCGGCGGCGTCACCGCCGACGTGCCGCTCTCCTCGTGGTTCCTGGCGGTGGCCGCGGGCGGCGCGCTCCTGGTCGTCACGGGCAAGCGGCTGGCCGAGCTCATGAGCCTCGGCGACGGGGCCGGCGCGCACCGCCGCGTGCTCGAGCACTACACGCTCGTCTTCCTCCAGCTCGTGGTCGGGATCTGCGGGGCGGTGGTCATCGTCGTCTACGCGCTCTGGGCCTTCGACCCGGAGACCGAGGCGCGCTCCTCGGCCGTGCTGGCCATCCACCTCTCCACCGTCCCGTTCCTGGTCGCCGTGCTCCGCTACGTGCTCGAGGCCGAGCGCGGGGAGGGCGGCGCGCCGGAGGAGGTCCTGCTCGGCCACCGGAGCCTCCAGGTGCTCGGGGCGACGTGGCTCGCCATGCTCCTGATCGGCGTCACGGGTGGCTGAGCGCCGCACGCTGGCCGGGTGGGGGCGCTCGGCGCCCACCTCCAGCACGGTGCGCAGCGTCGCCTCGCTGGAGGAGGTCCGCGCGGTGCTGGCGGCGCCCGGGGAGCGCGGGGTGCTCGCCCGCGGCCTGGGCCGCTCCTACGGCGACGCGGCGCAGAACGCGGGCGGCGTGGTGCTCGACCTGCGGGCGCTGCGCGGCATCGACCTGGCGCGGCTCGAGGAGGACGGCCTCGCGCGGGTGCAGGCCGGGGCGACGCTTGAGGAGCTCATCGCGCTGAGCGTCCCGCGCGGCTGGTTCGTGCCCGTCGCGCCCGGCACGCGCCAGGTGACCCTCGGCGGCGCGGTGGCGGCGGACGTGCACGGCAAGGACCACCATGTCGGCGGGTCGCTCATGCGCCACGTGAGGAGCCTCGTGCTCGCCACGCCGACGGGGGTGGCGGAGGTGGCGCCGGGGACGCCGCTCTTCGCCGCCACGTTCGGCGGCATGGGCCTCACGGGCGTCGTGCTCGAGGTCGAGCTGCGGCTCGCCCGCATCCCCTCGAGCCGGCTCGTGGTCGACACCCACCGGGCCGGCGACCTGGACGCGGTGGCCGCGCTCCTCTCCGCCGAGGGGAGCGAGCAGCCCTACTCCGTGGCCTGGGTGGACTGCATGGCGCGCGGCGCGGCGCTCGGGCGCGGGGTCGTCGGCCGCGGCCGGTGGGCGCGCCCGGACGAGCTGCCGGCCGCCGAGGCCGCCGAGCCCCACGCCTACCAGACCCCGTCGGGCCTCCCCTTCCCGCCGGTCGGCGCGACGCTGAACCTGCTCTCCCGCCCCGCGGCGCGCGCGTTCAACGAGACGTGGTTCCGGAAGGCGCCGCGCCGCCGCGAGGGCGAGGTGCAGTCGCTCGCCACGTTCTTCCACCCGCTCGACGGGCTCCGGGGGTGGAACGCCGCCTACGGTCCCCGCGGGTTCGTCCAGTACCAGGTGGTGGTCCCGCCGGAGGCCTTCGAGGTCGTGCGCCGGGTGATCGGGCTGCTGGCCGACCGGCGGGTGCCCTCGGCGCTCTCGGTGCTCAAGCGGCTCGGACCGGGCTCGGGCGGGCACCTCTCCTTCCCGATCGAGGGGTGGACGCTGACCGTCGACCTGCCCTCGGGCGTCCCGGGGCTCGGCGCGGTGC
>CAXSFZ010000010.1:42705-68148 GCA_964236905.1 uncultured Solirubrobacteraceae bacterium
CAGGGCGAGCGCGACGAGGACGGCCGACGAACCGCGTACGCGGTGCTCGACCGCTGCGACGAGCTGGTGGCCGAGGCCGGCGGGCGGGTGTACCTGGCCAAGGACGCGCGGACGCGGCCCGAGGTCGTGCACGCGATGTACCCGCGGCTCGCGGAGTGGCGCGCGGTGCGCGCGGAGCGGGACCCCGACGGGGTGCTGGCCTCCGATCAGGCGCGGCGGCTCGAGCTGGTGGCGGCGTGATCGACGCGCTCGGCCGCCCGCAGCGGCTCCTCGTCGTGGGGGCCACGAGCGACATCGGCGCGGCGTGCCTGCGCGCCGTGGTGGCCCGCGGGGGCGTCGAGTCCGCGGTGCTCACGGCGCGCGACCCGGGCCGGCTCGACGCGCTCGTCGCCGAGCTCGCCGTCGCCGGCGTCGCCGCCCAGGCCGTCCAGTGGGACGCGCTGGCGCCGAGCGCGCGGGCGCCGACGGCCATCGAGGCGGCGTGGCGCGACGGCGACGTGGACGTGGTCCTCGTCGCCGCCGGCGTCCTGCCCGACGAGGCGGCGGTCCGGGCCGAGCCCACGCTCCTGGCCGACGTGGTGCAGGCGAACTACGCGGGCCCCGCGACGCTCCTGCTCCACGCGGCGGAGCGGCTCCGCGCGCAGGGCCACGGGACGCTCGTGGTGCTCTCGAGCGTCGCCGCCGAGCGCCCGCGCGGAAGCAACTTCGTCTACGCCTCCACCAAGGCCGCGCTCGACTCCTTCGCCTCCGGGCTCGACGACGCGCTCGCGCCCGACGGCGTCCGGGTGCTCGTCGTCCGGCCGGGCTTCGTGCACTCGCGCATGACCCAGGGCCTCGATCCCGCGCCGCTGGCCACCACGCCGGAGCGCGTCGGGGAGGACGTGGCCGCCGCCATCGCCGCCCGCCGCTCCGGGCCGCTCTGGTCGCCCGCGCCCGTGCGCGTGCTCATGTCCGCGCTGCGCCACCTGCCGCGGCCCGTGTACCGGCGGGTCAGCCAGGACCGCTGACGCGCGGAGCCGGGCGGCACTGCGCCTGCTGCAGGCGCGGCGGCTCCCGGGCACGCGCGGCGGCTCCCGGGGCCGGCGCGGCGGCGCCCGGGCACGCGCGGACTGCGACGTCCCTGCGGAGCGTCAGGCGCAGGGCGACGCGGCCGACCCACGGGCATGGCGCACCGCCCCGAGCCGTCCGACCGCGACCGTACCGTTCCCGGCGTGCTCGTCCGCGACCTCACCGACGGCCAGGACCTCGACCAGGTCCTCCTCGTCCGCGAGGTCGACGTGCGCACCAAGCGCGACGGAGGCGAGTTCCTGAAGCTCACCTTCGCCGACCGGTCCGGGGCGCTCAGCGCCATGGTGTGGGACGGCGTCGAGCAGGTGCGCGCCGTCTGCGTCGCCGGCCGCCCGATCCGCGTCCTCGGCCGCCACGACGTGCACCCCCGCTACGGCGCCCAGGTGACGATCCGGGCGCTTCGCCCCGCCGTCGAGGGCACCTACGACCTCGACGACCTGCGCCCCGGGCCGTCGCGGCCGGCCTCGCAGATGGAGGGCGACCTCCGGGAGCTGCTCGCGACGATCACCGACCGGCACCTCCGCCGGCTCCTCGACGCCGTCTTCGCCCCCGAGGCGTCGACCTGGGAGGCGTTCCGGACCGCGCCGGCCGCCAAGCACTACCACCAGGCGCACGTGCACGGGCTGCTCGAGCACTCGCTCGGCGTGGCCCAGGCCGTCGCGGCGATCGCCGGCACCTTCCCCGGCATCGACCGCGAGGTCGCCATCACGGGCGCGCTCCTGCACGACATCGGCAAGCTCGAGGAGTACACGCGCGATCCGCTGCGGATCGACGTCACCGACACCGGGCGCCTGCAGGGGCACATCCCGCTCGGCTACTACCGGGTGCGGCGGATCGTCGAGGAGCTTCCGGGCTTCCCGGCGGCGACCGCCGAGGCGGTGCTGCACATCGTGCTGAGCCACCACGGCTCGCTCGAGCACGGCTCGCCCGTGGTGCCCTGCACGCGCGAGGCGACCCTCGTCCACTTCGTCGACAACCTCGGCGGCCGCCTCGGCTCCTTCGACCGGCTCGAGCGCGAGCTGCCGGGCGACGCCGCGTGGTCGGCCTACGACCGGGCGCTGGGAGCGGTCGCCTACTTCGGCGCGCCGCGCGGGGAGCCGGCGGAGGGAGAGCCGCCCGGGTCCGGCGCCCTCGGTGCGCAGCCGGCGCCGCCCACCGCGGTCGTCGGATCCGGCGCGCGCCCCGTGGGCCCGCCCGCACCGCCGATCCGCGTCCCGGGCGACCAGCTCGCGCTCGACGCGCCGTCCGCCGCGCCGCCGCCGTCCGCCGCCGCGCAACCGCCGCCGTCCGCCGCGCCGCCGTCCGCCGCCGCGCAACCGCCGCCGCCGTCCGCCGCCCCTCAGCCGCCGCCCCCGTCCGCCGCCGCGCCGCCGCAATCCGCCCCCGCGCCGCCGCAGTCCACTACGGCAGACGAGCCGACCGCGGAGCGCGCCGCCGCCTGAGCGGCTCGGTCGGACCGCTCGTCGGCACGGCTCGCCGCCGTGCATCGGCGGGTCCCCGGGTCAGCGCGCGCGGGCGCGGCGGGGGTCCGTGCCAGGGCGGCCGCGCTTCAGCCGCCCCGGCTCGCCCGTTCGGCGTCGAGGATCGACCGGAGCTCCCCGGCCGCCTCGGCCAGGCGGGCGAGGTACTCCTCGCGCTGCTCCGGCGCGAGCGTCTCGCCGCGGCTCACGAGCAGCTCCGCGAAGCCGCCGACCACGGTCAGCGGGGTCCGCAGGTCGTGGACCAGGGCGACGAGCCGCTCCCCCGGCTCGTGCGGCAGAGCGCCGCCCGCCGCGCTCACCGGCCGGGCCTCACTCCGGGCCTCACTCCGGCGTCCGGTCGAGCGCGATCTCGCCTCGCTCGAGCGCGAGGGCGATCGCGTGGACGCGGTTGCGGGCCTGCAGCTTCCGGATGACGTTCCGGACGTGGGTGCGCACGGTCTCGACGGAGACCGTGAGCTCGTCCCCGATCCTCTCGGCGGTCAGGCCCTCGGCCATCGCGTGCATGATCTCGCGCTCGCGCGGTGAGAGCTGCGGCACCCGAGCGGTGGCCCGCGGTGAGAGCAGGATGCGGTCCAGCCGTGGGTCCACGTAGGTGCCGCCCGCGGCGACGCGCTCGATCGCTCCCACCAGCTCCCCCATCGAGCCCGCCTTGAGCGCATAGCCGCGCGCCCCGGAGTCGAGCCCGTCGTAGAGGAGCTCGGCGTCCGCGTCGCCCGTGTAGAGGACGACGCCGAGCTCCGGGCGCAGCTCGAGCAGCTCGCGGGTCAGCGCGATGCCGTCCCCGTCCGGCAGGCGGATGTCGACCAGGGCGACGTCCGGGTCGGCGACCGTGATCAGGTCCATCCCGGCGGCCACGTTGCCGGCGGCGCCGAGCACCTCGATGCCGCTCTGGCCGAGGAGGGCCGCCAGGCCCTCCCGGAGGGCCTCGTGGTCGTCGACGATCACGAGCTTCGTCATCTCCCGCGCAACCTAGCGTCCCGGCGCCTGGTCGCCGTCCGTCCCGGCCCCGACGGACGTTCGTTGAGTGAGGCGCGCGAACTGCACGCAAAGACCGCAACGAGCGCGTGCACGCCGCGCGGCCCGAGGAGCCGTCCCGGGGCGGGCCCTATGGTCCTGCGCCATGGCGAAGGACACGGAGAAGCTCATCCGCCAGCTGTCCCTCATCTCCTACCTGATGGCCGAGCGCCGGCCGGTGACCGCGCTGGAGATCCGCCGGGACGTCGAGGGCTACAGCGGCATGAACGAGGACGCCTTCGCGCGGCGCTTCTACGCGGACCGCTCCGAGCTCGACGCCCTCGGCATCGCCCTCACGGTCGAGAAGCCGATCGACGGCGTGGCCGAGCAGGAGAACTACTCGCTGCGCCCGGAGAACTTCCACCTCCCGGCGATCGCCTTCACCGACCGCGAGCTCGCCTCGCTGCAGACCGCCCTGAGCCTGCTCGACGGCGAGTTCGCCTACGCCGAGCCGCTGCGCATGGCCCTCCAGCAGATCTCCTGGGGGCGGCCCTCGCCGCTCAACGCGCCCGACCAGGGCTCCATCGCGCTCGGGATCACCGGGAGCGCCGGCGGCCACGAGCTCTCGAGCCGCCTGGCCAAGGTCGAGACGGCGATCTTCCGCCACAAGACCGTCACCTTCGACTACTACACGATGGAGCGCGACGCCACGGGCGCGCGCAAGGTGGACCCGTACCACCTGCTCTTCCAGGGCGGCCAGTTCTACCTGCTCGGCCACAGCCACGAGCGCGGCGCCCTCCGCGTCTTCCGCCTCAGCCGCATCCGCGGGAAGGTCTCCTACGCGACGAAGGCCGAGCACGACTTCCGCCGCCCCGCCGACTTCGACCCGCGGGCCTACGCCAACCGCGCCGACTGGCAGTTCGGCGAAGCCGACGAGGAGGCGCAGGTGTGGGTCTCCGACCGCATCGGCTGGCAGGTCGAGCGCCACTTCGGCCGGTTCGGCTCCGTCGCGCCCGCGCCGGAGGGCGGCATCCTCTTCACCACGCGCTTCGCCAACGCCCGCCAGCTCGCGAGCTGGGTGCTGCGGCTCGGGGAGCACGCGCGCGTGCTCGCGCCCGAGGGGCTGCGGGAGGAGGTCGAGCGCCGGGTGGAGCTGCTCGCCCAGCGCCACGAGGGCCCCGAGCTCGAGCTCGCGCCGGAGGGGCCGCCGCCCGGGGGCACCACCGCCTCGGCCAACGGGGCCGCCAACGGCCACGCCGCCGCCGCCGCCCGCGCCGACCGCGAGGAGCCGCGGCGGGAGGCGCAGATCCGCCCGGAGCGCTTCGCCCGGCTGGTCACGCTCGCCTCGATCCTCATCGAGGCGGGGCGGGCCGGGGAGCTCCTGGTGGCCGAGGCGCTCTGCGCCCAGCTCCAGCTCACCGAGCAGGAGCTCCACGAGGACGTGAACCTGCTGAACGTCGTGAACTTCGGCGGCGGCTCCTACGTGCTCTACGCCGAGGTCAACGCCGACGGCATGGTCGAGGTCGACCCCGAGCCCTACTCCGACAACTTCGCCCGGCCGGCGCGCCTGCTGCCCGTCGAGGCGAAGGCGCTCGTGGCCGCGATCGACCTCATCGGCGACCACCTGCCCGAGGGGGCGCTGGAGGGGGCGCGCGAGAAGATCGTCGCCGCGCTGGGCAGCGACCCGATGGAGCAGGGGCTGCAGGTCGCCCGCCAGGGCGCCGACGACTCGGACGTCGCCCGCGCGGTCTCCGAGGCGATCGTGGGCCGCCGCCTCATCCGCCTGGAGTACTACAAGCCCAATGAGGACGAGTTCTCCGAGCGGGTGCTCGAGCCCTACGCGCTCATCAACGGGCGCGAGGGGTGGTACGTCGCGACCTTCGACCCGAACAAGGACGCCGTGCGCCACTTCCGCCTCGACCGGGTCAAGGAGATCGAGGTGCTCGAGGAGACCTTCGAGCCCCGCGCGGAGGTCGATCCCGCGGCCGACGTCGAGGGCTGGCCGCGCACGGGCGAGGTGCCGGCCTCCCGCACCGCGCACGTCTGGGTCTCCCCCGAGCGCGCGCGCTGGGCGCGGGAGGAGCGCCACGTGCACCGCGAGCTGACCGACGGCGCGGTGGTCGTGGAGCTGAGCTTCGCGGGCGCCGACTGGCTGGTGCGCGAGGTCCTCAAGGAGGCCGGCGACGCCGCCGTGCTCGAGCCCGCCGAGGCGCGCGAGGCGGTCCGGGAGGCCGTCGCCCGCCTGCGCGTGGTCCGCTGAGCGGCGCGTCGTAGGATCGGCGCCGTGCCGGGCCGCCGGGACCTGATCAAGATGACCGACGCGGAGGCGGCGGCCTTCCTCGAGGAGCAGCGGACGGTGATCTGCGCGACCAACGGCAGGGACGGCTGGCCGCACCTGATGCCGCTGTGGTTCGTGGTGCGGCGTTCGCCCGAGGACGGCGGACGCTCGCTCTGGGCCTGGACGTTCGCGAAGTCGCAGAAGGCGCGCAACCTCGAGCGCGACACGCGGGCCACGCTCCAGCTCGAGGCGGGCACGGCGTACCAGGAGCTGCGCGGGCTCATGCTCGAGACCGAGGCGACGATCCACGGCGACCTCGACACGGTCCTCGATGTGGGCCTCGAGGTCTTCCAGCGCTACGCCGGCGAGGCCGAGGGCACGCTGGGCGACGAGGTCACGGCCATGGTCCGGGCGCAGGCCGAGAAGCGCGTGGCCATCGAGTTCACCGAACGGCGGCGGACCTCCTGGGACCACCGGAAGCTCGGCGGGACGTACTAGCCCGTAGCCTGCGCAGCTCCATGGCACCCCTCAAGGGCCTCATCCTCTCCGGGGGCAAGGGAACGCGCCTGCGCCCCATCACCCACACGAGCGCCAAGCAGCTCGTGCCGGTCGCCAACCGGCCCGTGCTCTTCTACGGCATCCAGGCGATGGCCGACGCCGGGATCGAGGAGGTGGGGATCATCATCGCCCCCGAGACCGGGCCGGAGATCCGGGAGGTCGCGGGCGACGGCTCCCGCTTCGGCCTCCGGATCACCTACATCACCCAGGACGCGCCGGCCGGCCTGGCCCATGCGGTGCTCACCGCCGAGGGCTTCCTCGGCGACTCGCCGTTCGTCATGTACCTCGGCGACAACCTGCTGCAGGGCGGGATCCAGGAGCTGGTCAGCGCCTTCGAGTCCAGTGCGCCGGACGCGCTGATCCTGCTCACGCCGGTCGCGGACCCGCAGAACTTCGGGGTGGCCGAGCTCGAGGACGGCGTGGTCGTGCACCTCGCCGAGAAGCCCGAGGCGCCCAAGACGAACCTCGCGCTGGTGGGGGTCTACATGTTCACCGCGGGCATCCACGACGCCGCCCGGGCCATCGAGCCCTCCCCGCGCGGCGAGCTCGAGATCACCGACGCCATCCAGCACCTCGTCGACACGGGCCGCCGCGTCGAGCCGCACGTCGTGCGCGGCTGGTGGAAGGACACGGGGCGTCTGGCGGACATGCTCGAGGCCAACCGGCTGATCCTCGACGTCATCGAGACGCGGGTCGACGGCGAGCTGACCGACTCGCAGGTGGACGGCCGCGTGGTGGTGGAGGCGGGCGCGACGCTGCTGCGCGCGACGGTCCGCGGCCCCGCGATCATCGGCGCGGGCGCGCACCTCGAGGACTGCTACGTCGGGCCGTACTCGGCGATCGGCGAGGGCTGCGTGGTGGAGCGGGCGGAGGTCGAGCACTCGATCCTGCTGGCGGGCTCGGAGGTGCGCGGCCTCGACGGGCGCATGGAGAGCTCGCTCCTCGGCCGCGACGTGAAGATCGGGCGCTCGGGGCGCCAGCCGCGCGCCTACCGCTTCATGGTCGGCGACACGTCGGAGATCGAGATCCTGTGAAGCTCCTCGTGACCGGCGCCGCCGGCATGCTCGGGCACAAGGTCGTCGCCGCGGGGCGGGCGGCGGGCCACGAGGTGGTCGCCGCCGACCTCGCCGAGTGCGACCTGACCGACGCGGAGGCGACCCGCGCCTTCGTGGCGGATCTCGCCCCGGGCGCGGTCGTCAACTGCGCCGCCTACACGGGCGTCGACGCGGCGGAGGAGCACGAGGACGTCGCCCTGCGGGTCAACGGGGACGCCGCGGGCCACCTGGCCCGCGGGGCCGGCGCGGTCGGCGCGCGCGTCGTGCACGTCTCCACGGACTACGTCTTCGACGGCGAGAACGACCGGCCCTGGCTCGAGAGCGACCGCCCGGCGCCGCTCGGTGCCTACGGGCGCACGAAGCTCGCGGGCGAGGAGCAGGTCGCGCAGGCCACGCCCGAGCACGCGATCGTCCGCACCGCCTGGCTCTTCGGCGTCGGCGGGCCGAACTTCGTCGACACCATGCTGCGCCTGGCCCGGGACCGCGACGAGGTCGCGGTGGTCACCGACCAGACGGGCTGCCCGACCTGGACGGGCCACCTCGCGCCCGCGCTGGTGGCGCTCGCCGCCGGCACCGCGACGGGCGTCTTCCACGGCGGGGGCGGCGGGCAGTGCACCTGGAACGAGCTGGCCGCGGAGACCTTCCGGCGCGCCGGAGCGGCCTGCCGCGCGACCCCGACCACCTCGGAGGCGTTCCAGCGCCCCGCGCCGCGCCCGGCCTGGTCGGTGCTGGGCACCGAGCGGGAGCCCGGCGTGCGCCTGCCGCCGTGGACCGAGGGCCTGCAGGGCCACCTGGACGAGATCAAGGGGGACGCATGAAGCTGCTCGTGTGCGGCGGGGCCGGGTTCATCGGCTCCAACTTCGTCCGGCTGCGCGCCGCGGCGGGTGACGAGGTGGTCGTCCTCGACAAGCTCACCTACGCGGGGCGCCGGGAGAACCTCGACGGCGTCGAGCACGCCTTCGTGCACGGCGCGATCGAGGATCCCGGGAAGGCCGGCGAGGCCATGGACGGCGTCGAGGCCGTGGTGAACTTCGCGGCCGAGACGCACGTCGACCGCTCGATCGCCGAGCCCGACGCCTTCGTGCGGACCCACGGCCAGGGCACCTACGTCCTGCTGGAGGCCGCGCGCCGGCGCGGGCTGCGCTACGTGCAGGTCTCCACCGACGAGGTCTACGGCTCCATCGCCGAGGGGAGCTTCACGGAGTCCTCCCCGCTCGCGCCCTCGAGCCCGTACTCCGCGACCAAGGCCGGCGCCGATCTGCTCGTCGGCTCCTACTTCGACACCTTCGGCCTCGAGACGCTGATCTGCCGCGGCTCGAACAACTACGGGCCGCGCCAGTACCCCGAGAAGCTCATCCCGCTCATGGTGCTCAACGCGCTGCACGGCGACAAGCTCCCGGTCTACGGCGACGGGCGGAACGTGCGCAACTGGCTCTTCGTCGAGGACTTCTGCCGCGGCATCGGCCACGTGCTCGAGCACGGCACGCCCGGGGAGGTCTACAACGTCGGGGGCCCGGACGAGGAGGACAACCTCACCGTGGTGCACCGCATCATCGAGATCGTCGGCGGCAATCCCGACGCGCTCATCCAGTACGTGACCGACCGCCCCGGCCACGATCGCCGCTACTCGCTCGGCTCGGAGAAGGTCCGCGCCCTCGGCTGGGAGGCGCAGGTCCGCTTCGAGGAGGGCCTCGAGCGAACCGTCGCCTGGTACCGCGAGAACGCCTGGTGGTGGGAGCCGATCCGCTCCGGCGACTACCGCGCCTACTACGAGCGCCAGTACGGGACCGCGCTGGGCTGAGCGCTGCCGGCTTCCCGCCGAGCGGGCGGCTCGCAGCAGTCAACGAGGGCCGAGCAGGTGGAGGAGGTCGGCGCGCGTCTCGGTCGCGGCGTCGTCGTCGAAGTCCTCCCACACGAAGCGCACCGTCGCCCACCCCGCCCGCAGCGCCCGGCGGTCCCGCCGCCGGTCGCGACGCATCTGGTCGCGACGACCGTGGAACGCGCGACCGTCGAGCTCGACGATGATGCGGCGCGCGTCGTAGCGGCAGTCGACGAGCGATCCCGCCACCCACGGGTTGACCGCGTCGGGCAGCGGGACGCCGTGGCGCCGGCAGAAGCGCAGGTAACGGCGCTCGAACTCCGACCGGGTGTGCGCGTCGAGGCGCTCGCACAGCCGCCGCACGTTGACCGCCCCGCGCCGGTGGGGCAGGCGGCGCTGCGCCGCCCGGATCGCCGGCACGTCGAGGTCGCGCACCCGATCGCAGATCGCCCGCAGCTCGGCGTAGGGGAGCACCGTGGCGAGGTCGACGATCGTCCGCGCGGGCGTGGTGACCGCCAGCGAGGGCACCCGGAGCACGTCGCGCGAGGTCAGGACCTCGACGCGGTGGACCACCAGGCCCGCGCGGGAGCGGGCGCGCCGGATCGTCGTCACGTGCTGCGTGAGCGCTCCGGGCTCCACCCAGCCGTGGAAGGCGGCCGCCGACTGGTGGCCGAGCACGCACCCGGGCACCGCCCAGACCGCCGCCATCCACGCTCCCCGAGGGCGCAGGAGCCGGTGGCCCACCGAGTACACCCCGCGGTGGCGACGGTGGAGCCGGCCGTCGTCCAGCCAGCGGCCGATGGTGCTGCTGGTGAACCCGAGCGCGACGAGCTGCGCGTGGCGCACCAGCCCCTCCTGGTTCTCCGCGAGCTCGACGAGCGCCCACGAGCGTTGGCTGCTGCCTGGTTCCCCCATCGCGGGAACTAGGCAGCAGAGGGCGGAGTTCGCCCCCGCGAGCCGGCGAACGTGGCGCGGCGGCGCTCAGGCGATGCCGGCGAGCTTCCAGCGGGAGCCCTCCTTGACCAGCGTGATGCGCGACTGCGCCTCCTTCTCGCCGGTGCCCGTGGGCTGGACCACCGCGACGGCGTCGGCGCCGCTGACGCGCACGTCCCGGACCGCGAGGTCCGTCTGGTCGACGTCGCGGAGCGAGCGCTCGAGCTGGTCCGGGCACTCGTCGGTGCCCTTCGCGGCGTCGAGCCGCTTCACCAGCGGGGCGGCGAGCTCGTCCGCGCAGATCCGGTCGTAGTCGCGCGAGCCGGCGGCGTCGGCGAAGTCGGTCACCGCGTCGGCGACCGCCTGGCGCTCGGGCTCCTTGAAGCGCACCGAGTCGACGTTCGAGCCCGCCTCGGCGCCACAGCCCGCCGCCGCCAGCGCGCCCGCGAGCAGGAGGGCGGCGAGCGGGAGACGCGGCGACATGCCGCCCATCCTAGGCGCGCCCCCGCGGCGCTCGAGCCGCGCTGCGCCGGCCCGGCGCGGCCGGACCGCCGCCGCCCGCCGGCCCGCGCGGGCTCCGGCCGCCGCCCGGCCCTGCGGGGCGACGGCGTACCCTCGCGGGCGCGATGACCCCCGCCCCACCACCGTCCGTGCCGCGCGGGCACGCCGACCAGGAGGCGCGCGCGGCGGCCCGGCCCGACGAGGCCAGGGATCTCCGCGCGCCGGCGCCGACCCCCGAGCGGGCGGCGCACGGGGACCGCCGGGTGCTCGGCGGCCGCGTGAGCGAGCTCGCTGCGCTCGAGCAGGCGATCACGACCTGCCGGCGCTGCCCGCGGCTGGTCGCCTGGCGCGAGGAGGTCGCCCGGGTCAAGCGCCGCGCTTTCGTCCACGAGCAGTACTGGGGGCGCCCGGTCCCCGGCTTCGGGGATCCGGCGGCCCGGCTCCTCCTCCTCGGCCTCGCGCCGGCCGCCCACGGCGCCAACCGGACCGGGCGGATCTTCACGGGCGACCGCTCGGGCGACTTCCTGTTCGCCGGCCTGCACCGGGCGGGCTACGCCAACCAGCCCGTCTCCGTCCACGCCGGCGACGGCCTCGAGCTGACCGGCGCCTGGATCGCCGCCGCGGTCCGCTGCGCGCCGCCGGCCAACGCGCCCACGCCCGGTGAGCGCGACGCCTGCCTGCCCTGGGCGGTGGCCGAGCTCGCGCTGCTCGAGCACGTGCAGCTGATCCTCTGCCTCGGCGCCTTCGCCTGGCAGGCCGCGCTGCAGCTGCGCGCCGCGGCGGGCGAGCCGCTCCCGCGCCCGCGACCCGCCTTCGGCCACGACGTGTGGTGGGAGCCGCCGAGCGGGCGCTGGCCGCTGCTCGGCTGCTTCCACCCGAGCCAGCAGAACACCTTCACCGGGCGCCTCACGCCGGCGATGCTCGACGCCACGCTCGCGCGGGCGCGCGAGCTGAGCGGGCCCTAGACGCCCGGCGGCGCACCGCCGGCAGCGAACGGCGCCATGCCGGGCGCAGGTCGCTCGATCCTCACCGCCTCGCGCAATCGCACATCGGCGCTCAATCCCGCCCCGGATATGACGATGATGTCCGGGTGACGCTTCGCCTCGTGATCGTCGACGACAACGACACCTACCGCGCCGGCATGGTGCGGGCCGCCGAGGCGCATCCGTCCATCGACCTCGTCGCCGAGGCCGACGGCGGCATCGCGGCCCTCGACGCGATCGCCCAGCACCGCCCCGACCTGGCGCTCGTCGACCTCAGGATGCCCGCGGTCGACGGCATCGACGTGTGCCGCCGGATCCAGCGCATCAGCCCGCCGCTGGAGTGCCGGGTGGTCATCCTCTCCGCCGCGACCGAGGAGGGCGTCCGCGAGCTCGCCCTGGAGGCCGGCGCCGTGGCGTTCCTCACCAAGGACCTGCCGCGCAAGGAGATCCTGCGCACCGTGCTGGCGCTCGCCGAGCGGCGCGCCGCGAGCTGAGAAGCGGACCGCGCGCGCCCCCGCGCCGCGTGGCGAACACGCGTTCTGGCCGCCTAGACTCAGTCGATGCCGCTGAGCGCCTTCTCCCCCCGGGTCGCACAGTGGTTCGAGAACGCGTTCCAGGCGCCGACCGAAGTCCAGGCCCAGGCCTGGCCCGCGATCGCGACCGGCGAGCACACGCTCATCTCCGCGCCGACGGGCTCGGGCAAGACGCTCGCGGCGTTCCTCTGGGGCCTCGACCAGTTCGTCCGCGAGCCGACCCGCGACGTGATCGGCACCCGCCTGGTCTACGTCTCGCCGCTCAAGGCGCTCGCCTACGACGTCGACCGCAACCTGCGCGCGCCCCTGCGGGGGATCGGCGTCGACGTGAGCGTCGCGATCCGCACGGGTGACACGTCGCAGAAGGAGCGCGCGGCGATGAAGCGCACGCCGCCCGACATCCTCATCACCACGCCCGAGTCGCTCTACCTGATCCTCACGAGCCAGGCGCGGACGATGCTCGAGCACGTCCAGAGCGTCATCCTCGACGAGATCCACGCCGTCGCGGCGACCAAGCGCGGTGCGCACCTGGCGCTCACGCTCGAGCGCCTCTCCGCCCTGAACGCCGACCACGAGGTCCAGCGGGTCGGCCTCTCCGCCACGCAGAACCCGCTCGAGGAGGTCGGCCGCTACATGGTCGGGCCCACGCGGCGGTGCACGATCGTCGACGCGGGCGTGCGCAAGCCGCTCGACCTCAAGATCCACGTGCCGGTCGAGTCGATGACCGAGCCGGAGCAGGGGACCGGCAACCTCGATCCCCTCGACCCGCTGGTGGGCGGCGAGGCGACCCGCAAGTCGATCTGGCCCGCCATCTATCCCGAGATCCTGCGGCTCGTCCGCGAGCACAAGTCGACGATCGTCTTCGTGAACAGCCGCCGCGGGGCCGAGCGGCTCGCGCTGCGGCTCAACGAGCTCGCGACCACCCAGGCCGAGGAGCACGAGGCGCATGAAAGGGGTCAGGCCCCTTCCATGCAGGAGGGCGGGCCGGCCGCGGCGCCGAGCGTCGAGATCGCCCGCGCCCACCACGGCTCGCTCGCGCGCGAGGAGCGCACGGTCGTCGAGGAGCTGCTCAAGAGCGGCGAGCTGCCGTGCCTGGTGGCCACCTCCTCGCTCGAGCTCGGCATCGACATGGGCGCGGTCGACCTGGTGCTGCAGGTCGAGTCGCCGAAGTCGGTCGCCCGCGGGCTCCAGCGCATCGGCCGCGCCGGCCACAACGTCGGCGACACCTCCAAGGGGCGCATCTTCCCGAAGTTCCGCGGCGACCTCCTGGAGTGCGCGGTCATCACGAAGCTCATGCGCGAGGGGCGCATCGAGAAGACCGTCGTGCCGAGGAACGCGCTCGACGTGCTCGCGCAGCAGGTCGTCGCGATCGTCGCCTCGAGCGACCCGGAGCCGACCTCGGTCGACGACCTCTTCGCGCTGGTCACGCGGACGCACTCCTACGCCGAGCTCACCCGCGAGCTGCTCGAGAACGTGCTCGACATGCTCGACGGCCGCTACCCCTCGCAGGAGTTCGGCGAGCTGCGCCCCCGGCTGGTGTGGGACCGGGTCGGCGGCACGCTGCGGGGGCGCAAGGGCGCCCAGGGCCTCGCCATCGTCAACGCGGGCACCATCCCCGACCGCGGCCTCTTCGCCGTCGTGCTCCCCGACGGCCGCCGGGTCGGCGAGCTCGACGAGGAGATGGTCTACGAGGCGCGGCCGGGGCAGACGTTCCTGCTCGGCGCGTCCTCGTGGCGCATCGAGGAGATCGGCCGTGATCGCGTCGTCGTGACGCCCGCGCCCGGCGCGCCGGGCGCGCTGCCGTTCTGGAAGGGCGACTCGGTCGGGCGGCCGAAGGAGCTCGGCCAGGCCGTCGGGCAGTTCGCCCGCGAGGCGGTCTCCCAGACCCCCGAGCAGCTCGAGCGCGACTACGACCTCGACCCGCGGGCGGCCAGGAACCTCATCGCCTTCCTGCAGGAGCAGCAGGAGGCGACGCGGATCGTGCCGTCGGACCGCACGCTCGTGGTGGAGCGCTTCCGCGACGAGATCGGCGACTGGCGGCTGTGCATCCTGAGCCCGTACGGCGGGCGGGTGCACGCCGCCTGGGCGCTCGCGCTGAGCGCCCGCATCCGCGACACCTACGGGCTCGAATCGGACGCCATCTACTCCGACGACGGCATCATCGTCCACCTGCCCGACGCGGATATCCACACGGGCTTCGCCGCTTCGGGCACAGGCGACCTTCCGTTCGCGGAGCTCGTCATGGTGCCCCCGGACGAGCTCGAGGAGCTCGTGGTGGGCGAGCTCGGCTCGAGCGCGCTGTTCGGCGCGCGCTTCCGCGAGAACGCCGGCCGCGCGCTGCTGATCCCCCGCGCCTACCCCGGCAAGCGGACGCCGCTGTGGCAGCAGCGGCTGAAGTCCCAGTCCCTGCTCGAGGTCGCCAAGCGCTACGCGGACTTCCCGATCATCCTCGAGACCTACCGCGAGTGCCTGCGCGACGTGCTCGACGTCCCCGGCCTCGAGGAGCTGCTGACCGGCCTGCACTCGCGCGAGATCGGGCTGGTGGAGGTCGAGACCCAGAGCGCCTCGCCCTTCGCCAGCGCGCTGCTCTTCGACTACGTCGCGACCTACATGTACGAGGGCGACACGCCCAACGCGGAGCGCCGCGCCGCGGCGCTCTCGCTCGACCGCGACCTGCTGCGCGAGCTGCTCGGCCAGGAGGAGCTGCGCGACCTCATCGACCCGGACGCCCTGCAGCAGGTGGAGGACGACCTCCAGCACCGCAGCCCGCGGACGCAGGCCACCTCGAAGGACGCCTTCGGGGACGTCCTGCGCCGGGTCGGCGACCTGACGCTCGTCGAGGCGAGCGCGCGCATGGTCGAGGGGCTCGACGCGGAGCAGGTGCTGCTCGAGCTCGCCGCCGAGCGCCGCGCCGTGCGCGTGCGCATGGCCGGGGAGGAGCGCTGGATCGCCGCGGACGACATCGGCCTGTACCGCGACGCGCTCGGCGTGGTGCCGCCCGGCGGGCTGCCCGAGGCGTTCGTGGCCGATGTCCCCGACGCCCTCGTCAGGGTCGTCAAGCGCTTCGGGGCGACCCACGGGCCGTTCACCACCGACGAGCTGGACCAGCGCTATCGGGTCGGGGCGGGTGGGATTGTTCTCGCGCTCGAGGCCCTCGAGCGCGAGGGCACGCTCGTGCGCGGGGAGCTGCGCCCGGGCGGCACCGAGCGCGAGTGGTGCGACACGGAGGTCCTGCGCCGCCTGCGCCGCGCCTCCCTGGCGGTGCTCCGCAAGGAGATCGAGGCCGTCGACCAGCGCGCGCTGGCCGCGTTCCTGCCGAGCTGGCAGGGGGTCGACCGCCACGCGGCCGCCGGCGCGGGCGTCGACCGGCTGCGCGAGGTGCTCGTGCCGCTGCAGGGGCTCGCGCTGCCCGTGGAGGTGTGGGAGCGCGACGTGCTGCCCCGCCGCTGCGGTGCCTACTCGCCGGTCTGGCTCGACCAGCTCTGCGCGAGCGGCGAGGTGGTCTGGGTCGGCGCGGGGGCGATCGGGCGCTCGACGGGGCGCGTGGCGCTCTACTTCCGCGACGACGCCGAGGCCATCGGCCCGCCGAGATCCGGACCCCGCCCACCCGAGCGCCCGGGCCTGCCCGAGCATGACGTGCTGCGCGAGCGGCTCGGGCTCTCGCCCTGCTTCTTCACCGACCTGCTGGCCGAGCTCCCGCTCGGGCCCGAGCAGCTGCAGGAGGCCCTGTGGGACCTCGTGTGGGCCGGCGAGGTCACCAACGACGCCTGGGCGCCGCTGCGCGCGCCGAAGCAGACGCTCGCCCGCAGCCGCCCGGCGACGAACCGGCCCGGCCGCCGCTTCGGCTCCCGCCGGACCGGGAGCGCCGCCACGCCGACCCAGGGCCGCTGGGCGCTCACCGGGACCATCTTCCGCCGGGAGCCCGAGCCGGGCGCCCGGCGCCGGGTCCTGGCCGAGCTGCTGCTCGAGCGCTACGGGATCGTCACCCGCGAGCAGGTCCTGGCGGAGGGCATCACCGGGGGCTTCTCGATCCTCTACGACGCCCTGCAGCAGCTCGAGACGCTCGGGATCTGCCGCCGCGGCTACTTCGTCGAGGGGCTCGGAGGCGCGCAGTTCGCACTTCCCGGCGCCGTGGAGCGGCTGCGGGCGCAACCCCTCGCCGAGGAGACCCCGCCCGTCGTCCTCGCCGCCACCGACCCGGCGCAGCCCTACGGCGCGGCGCTGCCGTGGCCCAAGCGCGACGGCGAGAAGCGCCGCCCGGCGCGGGTCCGCGGCGCCTACGTCGTGCTGAGCGGCGCCGAGCCCGTCGTCTACGTCGAGAAGGGCGGCCGCGGCATCGTGCTGCTCGTCGAGGCCGACGACCCGCGACTGCACGCGGCCCTCGGGGCGCTCGTCACCTTCATCTCGGGCGGCCGGGGCCGGAAGCTCTCCCTCGAGAAGGTCGACGGCGAGTCGATCATCGGGCACCCGCTCGAGGAGCCGCTCGTCGAGCTCGGGTTCCGGCAGGGCCCGACGAAGCTGACGCTCAGCGCTTGAGCCCTCGCCGTGCTGCAATGCACGTGTGGCCGTGCTCGACAGCAGCGGAAGGGTCCGGGCGGCCGGCGGCGTCGTCGTGCACGAGGGCCGCATCTGCGTCATCCACCGGCCCAAGTACGAGGACTGGTCGCTGCCGAAGGGCAAGCTCGAGGCCGGCGAGGCCTGGGAGGCCGCAGCCGTCCGCGAGGTCCGGGAGGAGACCGGCCTCATCGTCCGCTGCGAACGCCCGCTCACCCCGCACGAGTACGTCGACCGCAAGGGGCGCCCGAAGGTCGTGCGCTGGTGGTGCATGGCCCTCGACGAGCTCACGCCCTTCGCCGCCAACCGCGAGGTGGACGAGCGGCGCTGGGTCACGCCGGCCGAGGCCGAGCGCCTGCTCGACTACGAGCACGACCGCGAGCTCGTGCGCGAGGCGCTCGAGCCGGCGGGCGCCCGGGAGCCCTAGCCCAGCACGAGGACGAGCGTCGCGCTGGCGCCGCCGTGCACCCCGGGCGACCCGTGCGCCAGGCCGATCCCGACCAGGCGCATCTCGCCGGCGAGCAGGATCGCGCGGTGCGGCGGGCTGGCCATCAGCCGCCGCACGAGCTCCCGGGGCGTCGCCCACGCGCCGCGGGCACTCGCCAGCGCCTCGCCCACCCGGTGCGTGCTCAAGCGGTAGCCGACGGCGCCCAGCCGTGCGGCCACGCCGCTCCCGCCCGGCGCGATGTGGCCGAAGTAGCCCCGCCGGACCATGTCGTGGGCGTGGTGGGTGGCCGCCCGCCGCAGCCGGGCGTCGGGGCGCAGGACGGCCAACCGATGGCGCCGGCGCTCCCCGCGCAGCAGGCAGGCCACCGCCCGCGACGCCGGCGCCGCGTCCGCCGAGGACTGGATGCTGCGGCCGGCGTCCGCGCACCCGCCGCGGGCCGCGGCCGGAGCGGCATGCCCCGTGAGCGCGCCGGCGAGGGCCAGCAGCACGGCGAGGGCGAGATGGCGAGCGAGCACGTAGCGCCTCTCTCCCGCTGCCGGCGAGCTGACGCACCGCGTCGGCGTACGTGGCGCCTTGCCGCTCCTCCGATGTTTACACCGTTTTCTTGCCGGGGTTGAACAGGCCCCGCGGGTCCAGCGCCGCCTTCACCGCCTCGTGCGCGCCGGCCGCCGCCGGGTTCCACTGGCGGCGCAGCTGACCGCGCTTGAGCCAGCCCAGGCCGTGCTCGCCGCTGACGCTGCCGCCCAGGGAGAGCGCGAGCGTGAAGAGCTCCTCCACGGCGGCGTGGGCCCGCGCGAGCTGCTCCTCGTCGCCCGGCTCGAGGAGGAACGTGGCGTGCAGGTTGCCGTCGCCCGCGTGGCCCCAGGAGCACCCCTCGAGGCCGTGGCGCTCGGCGATCTCCACCGTGCCGCTGATCCCGGCGGCGAGCTGGTCGAGCGGCACGGCGACGTCCTCGGAGAGCTTGCCGCCGCGCCGCGCGGTGATCGCGAGCGACACGCCGTCGCGCCAGCGCCACAGCTCCCGCGGCGCCGGCCGGAGCGCGGGGCCGAGCTCGCCGCCCAGCGCCTGGGCGAGCTCCTCGGCGTCGGCCTCGGAGCTGTCGGCCTCGCACGCGACGAGGAACGCGGCGCCGTCCGGCAGGCCGCCCGGGAAGCTCGCGCCGCTCGCCGCCAGCGCGCCCGCGTCGAGGTACTCGATCGTCGCGGGCACCACCCCGGAGGCCAGCACGCGCTCGATCGCCTCGCAGCCCGGCTGCACGCCGGCGAACGCGCCGACGACCGGCAGCTGCAGCGCGGGGGCGGGGAGCAGCCGCAGCCAGACGCTCGTGAGGATCCCGAGCGTCCCCTCGCTGCCGCAGAGCAGCCCGGTGAGGTCGTAGCCCGCGACGTCCTTGCGCAGCGGCCCGCCGAACCGCGCGAGCTCGCCGGGCGCGAGGACCGCCTCCACGCCGCTCACCCAGGTCCGGGTGACGCCGTACTTGAAGCAGTGCGGGCCACCCGCGTTCGTCGCGACGTTCCCGCCGAGCTGCGACTGCTCGGCCGCCCCCGGGTCCGGCGGGAAGAAGAGCCCGTTCTCCCGCGCCAGCCGCGCGATCGTCCCCGTCGTCACCCCCGCCTCGGCCTCCATCCGCCACAGCCCCGGCTCGAAGGACCGGACGCGGTCGAGGCGGTCGAGGGCCACCACGACGGCGTCGGCGTCGAGCGGCACGGCGCCGCCCGCGTACCCCGTGCCGCCCCCGCGCGGGACGATCGCCACCTCGCGCTCGTAGCACCAGGCCACGACGGCGGCGACCTCCTCGGCGTCGGCGGGCAGCACCACCGCCGCCGCCTCGCCCCGGAGCCCCATGGCCTGCGAGGCGTCGATGAGGAAGTGCGGGTCGTGACGGACGTTGTCCGCGCCGACGAGACCGGCGAGGTCGGAGGCGACGGCGGAGCTCATGAGCGCGAGCGTAGCCCCGCGCCGTAGCCTCAGGGAGTGCCCGAGGGCGACACCATCCACTACGCCGCGAACCGGATCCGCCCCATCCTGCTCGGGAGGGTCCCCGACGAGCTCACCACGCCCCACCCGCGCTTCCGCGCCGACCGCTGGCCCGAGAAGCTCGCCGGACGCGCGGTGGAGGGGGTGGAGGCCCACGGCAAGCATCTCTTCCTGCGCTTCGAGGGGGACCTCACGCTCCACTCGCACCTGCGGATGACCGGCTCCTGGGGCACCTATCCCGTCGGCGCCCGCTGGCGTCGCTCCCCCCGGCGCGCGTGGCTCGTGATGCGCGGGGGCGACCGCGTCGTGGTGCAGTTCGACGGCCCGGTCCTCGACCTGATGACCGGGCTGCGCTCGCGGGTGGACCACCGGATCGCGGCGCTCGGGCCGGACATCATCAAGGACGACTTCGACGAGGCGGTCTACCTGCGCCGCCTGCGCGAGGACGACCCGACGCGCCCGATCGGCGACGCGCTGCTCGACCAGCGCACGCTGGCCGGCATCGGGAACCTGTGGAAGGTCGAGGCCTGCTTCGCCCAGGGTGTCGACCCCTGGCGGCCGACGGGCCAGGTGAGCGACGAGGAGGCGCTCGGGCTCGTGCGCTGGGCGCGGCCCGGCATGCGCGACTCCGCCGCCCGGGGCACCCAGACCCGCTACAAGCGGATCTACGGCACCTACGGCAAGCCCTGCCCGCGCTGCGGCGAGAAGATCCTCCAGCGCGGCCAGTGGGACGACAACCGGCCCACCTACTGGTGCCCCGGATGCCAGACGTAGCGCCACACGCGACCCGGCGCATCGGGCACAAGGGCGCCGATCACATCGCGCCGGGCAACACCCTCGCCTCCTTCGACGCGGCGCTGGCCGAGGGCGTCGACATGGTGGAGTTCGACGTGCTCCCCGAGCGCGTGGACGGGACGGGGAGGCTGTGGTTGGCCCACGACTACAGCGACGTGGCGCGCCGCACGCCGCTCGAGCTCGACGAGGGGCTCGCCCACTTCGCCTCGGCGGCCTACGCGGGCGTCGAGCTCGACCTGGACCTGAAGCTCCCGGGCTACGAGGATCGGGTCCTCGCGGCGCTGCGGGCGCACGGCCTGGCCGGGCGGACGCTCGTCTCCACGATGGAGGTGAGCTCCCTGCGGGCGGTCCGGGCGCTCGCCCCGGACGTCCGGCTCGGCTGGTCGGTGCCGAAGGTCCGCCGGAACTACCTGGCGCACCCGGCCACCCGGCCGCTGGCCCTCGTCGGGCTCGCCTACGCGCGGCGCGCGCTGCCGCGCCGGCTCGTGGCGGCGATCCGCGCCGGCGAGGTGGAGGCGGTCATGGCCCACTGGGCGCTCGTCACCCCCGCGTTCTGGCGGGCGATCCGCGAGGCGGGCGGCGAGCTCTACGTCTGGACCGTGGACGACGCGGAGCGGATCGCCGCGCTCGAGCGGCTCGGGGTCTCGGGCATCATCACGAACGACCCGCGGCTCTTCGCCTAGGCGTGCGGCGCGTCCTCGGCGTAGGGGCCGAGCTGCGCGACGCGCTCGAGCAGGTAGGGCCCGAGGGAGAGCGAGAAGGTCGTGGTCATGTGGCTCGCGTCCTTGTTCACGAGCACGCCGCCAACGACCGGGAAGCACTGCCGCGTGCTGCAGGAGAAGCGCGAGAGGTCGGCCAGCGCCACGCGCGGATCGGTGCCGGCCCGTGCGGCGCGCACCTGCGCGTCGGGCAGCAGGAGGTAGGAGCGCGGCCGCGCGCACGCGGCGCCGGCGGGCCGGCGCGCGGCCATCGCCGCCTCGACGCAGTCGAGGGTGGCCAGCGGGCGCCGCAGCACGTCGCGCAGGACCACGACGCGGGTGACGCTCGGCGGCAGCGAGGCCCAGGCGCGCCGGAAGCCGGCGGCGAGCACCGCGCGGGCGCTGCCGCCGCGCGGCACCACGACCGAGGTCGCGACGTTGGCCGAGGTGAACACGACGTGGACCTCGGGGTGCGCCCGGAACCAGGCCACGACCTGCCGGTTCCAGGCCCGGCAGCGCCCCCGCTCCGGCTCCGGCTGGGAGCGGGCCGCCGTGCTGAACGCGCAGCCCGAGCGCGTGATCTGCGTCGCGCGCCACCCGTGGGCGCGGGCGACGTAGGTGACCGCCGCGCGCCAGTGGCCCGCGTGGCTGTCGCCGAGCAGCGCCACCTCGCCGCGGCGCCCGGGCCCCGTGTCGCCGAAGGCGCAGGACTCGACGAGCCCGACGAGCGGGAGCGGGGCGCACGGCGCGCCGCGACGGGTGAGCGCCTGGATCGGCGTCGGGGTCACGACCAGCCGCAGCGCCGGGTTGCGGCACGGGTGGGCGGCGTCGCGGGCGGCCGCGCCGAAGCAGGGCGGCGTCGGGGTGTCGAGGTCGGCAGGCGGCGGTGTCGCGCCGCGCGCGGGCCCGAGCGGCGCGAGCGCGAGGAGCGCCGCCAGCGCGGCGGCCCGGCGCCCCCGGCTCACGTGTTCTGCTGGTAGGTGTAGCGCACCACGCGGCCCCCGCCGCGCTTGCAGGTGACCGAGGCGTCGTACTCGGTCGGGATCGCCTCGCGGCGCTCCGAGCAGCGGTAGCCGCGGATCCGTCCGCAGTGGCCCGTGCGGCCGTGGCGCGTCCGGCAGGCGTAGTGCGCCTTGATCAGCGTGCCGCCCGTCGCGCAGCTCACCCTGCTGACCCGCAGCGAGGTGAAGTAGCCCGAGCCGGGGTAGGCGGGCGCGTTGCAGTTG
The DNA here is from genome assembly GCA_964236905.1 of uncultured Solirubrobacteraceae bacterium. Classification (GTDB taxonomy): domain Bacteria; phylum Actinomycetota; class Thermoleophilia; order Solirubrobacterales; family Solirubrobacteraceae; genus Paraconexibacter. Next base: position 64,567 of record CAXSFZ010000010.1, read on the forward strand.
CGGCTCGCGGCCGACGCCGTCGCGGGGCGCACCCCGGCCGCGCCGGCCGTCAGGGCCGCCACGGCGAGGAGCACGAGGGCCGCGGCCGTGAACGTGGCGCGGGTCACGAGCTGGAGTGCGGTCGGGTCATCGGCGGCAATGGTGCCAGGGGCCGCGGCGCGATGCGCGCACCAGCCGGCCGCGCCGCGGGCATCCTCGGCTAGGCCCGAAGCTCGCAGCGCGAGCTGGAGGCGCCCTGCGGGTCGGCGCCCGCGGTGGCGCCGTGCCCGCCGCTGGTCGTCCGGCGCGCCCGGAGGGTGACCTCGCCGTCGGCCGCCCGCCACTCGAAGCTCACGAGGCCGCGCAGGACGAAGGAGCCCGTCTGGGGCGGCGGGACGACGAAGTTCCGGCCCGCCTGGCGCTGCTTGTAGCTCGCCGCCCCCACCGGCACCCAGCCGGCGTCGTCCCCCGGGGCGAGGCTCTCCCACTCCTGGTCGGACGGATCGAGGAACTGCAGCTCGAAGCGCATGAACATCCGCTCGCCGCGCACCCCCGAGCCGGGCATGGAGCCGCGGACGCCGACCGTGTCGGGGTGGGCCCGGGTGTCGCAGACGTTCACGGTCGCCCACAGGAGCTTGGAGGAGCTCGGCGCCGCTGGGGCGGGCCGGGCGGCGGCCGGGCCGGCGAGGACGAGCGCGCCGAGGGTGGCGAGCAGCGCCGCCGCCAGGCGCGCGCCTGGCGTGGTGGACGGGGAGGACCGGCGCGGTGCTCCCCTGAGCGAGACCGTGAGCATGGCGTTCAGCCCATCGAACACCGCCACGGCCGCGTTCGATGCGCTCCCCCCACGCGCGGCCGCCGGCCGCGCCGACCGGGTGGCCGCCGACGCCGTGTGGTAGGTACTTCCCATGCCGCCGCCTCGTGCGACCATCGAGCTGCTCGGCGGCGTCCCGGTCTTCTCGACCCTGGCGCTCCCCGACCTCGAGGCGGTGGCCGCGGTGACCCTCACGCGCCGCTTCGCGCCGCACCACGTCATCTTCCGGGAGGGGGACCGGAGCGACACCTGCTACGTCGTGGCCAGCGGGCACGCCCGGGCCGTGCGCGAGCACGTGGACGGGCGCCAGCTCGCCCTCGCGCACTTCGGGCCGGGGGACATCTTCGGGGAGCTCGCGATGTTCGACGACGAGGCGCGCTCGGCCACGGTCGAGACGCTCGAGGCGGTGGAGGTCGCCGCGATCCTCGGCAGCGACTTCCGCCGGCTGCTGAGCGACCACCCCGGGATCGCGGTCAAGCTCGCGGTCTCGCTGGGGCGACGGCTGCGGGAGGCCAACGAGCGGCTCGCCCGCCAGAGCTTCCAGACCGTGCAGAGCCGCGTCGCCGGCGTGCTCGGGGAGCTCGCGGACGCCGTGCGCGAGGAGGGCGGCGTCGCCGGCGGCGACCTGCTGGTGAAGGTCACCCAGGCCGACATCGCCCAGCTCGCGGGCTCCTCCCGGGAGTCCGCGAGCCGCTTCCTCGCGGTCCTCGAGCGCGCCGGGGTCGTGACGCAGGGTCGCGGCCGCGTCATCGTGCACGACCGCCCCGCCCTGCGGCGCTACATCTTCTGATGGCCGACCCCGAGTTCTCCGCGGGCGGCGTGGTGGTCGACCGGGCCAGCGACCCGCCGCGCTGCGTGGTCATCGTGCCGACCCGGCGGGCGGCCGACGGCTCGCGGGTGCTGGCGCTGCCCAAGGGGCATCCCGACGGGGGCGAGGACGCCGCCGCCGCCGCCCGGCGCGAGGTGCGGGAGGAGACGGGCCTCGAGACCGCCGTGCTCGCGCCCCTGGGGGACGTCCGGTACATCTACCAGCGCGCCGGGCGGCGCATCGCCAAGGTGGTGCGCTTCTTCCTCATGGAGGCGACCGGCGGCTCCTTCGCCGACCACGACCACGAGGTCGAGGTGGTCCGCTGGGTCCCGCTCGAGGAGGCGCTCGCGACGCTCAGCTTCCCGGGGGAGCGGGAGATGGTCGAGCGGGCGCGGGCCGCGCTCTGAGCAGCCGGTAGAGTCGCGCCCGATGCAGGTCCTCAACTTCTACTCGACGATCTTCGCCGACCAGCTCAAGCGCGGCCGCAAGACGGCCACGATCCGCCTCGGCGACAAGTCGCACCGCTACCGCAAGAACGAGGCGGTGCTCGTGACGATCGGCTACCAGCACTCGCCGCGGGAGAAGATCTTCGACGCCGTGATCGACGCCGTCGACGTCAAGCGGGTCAAGGACCTCACCCCGCGCGACATCGAGCACGACAACCCGGAGTTCCGCCGCCACGAGGAGATGATCCACTTCCTCGAGCAGATATACGGCAAGCCGGTGACCATGGAGGACACGGTCACGGTCGTCCGCTTCTCCCAGATCATCGAGAACCCCGAGCGCTTCACCGACGCCCGCCTCGGCATCGGCGGCGCCCAGAACTAGCCGCCTCCTCGGGCGCTACCGGCTCCGCACGTCGCCGCCGGGCGCGGACGCCGGCGCGCCTCTCCTCGCCTCGGCGCTGCCGACAGGACGCCGACCGGCCACGGGCGCCGACTGGCACTCGCGTGACCGGAGTGCCAACGACGCTTGCGCCGACGTGGCGCGTATCGCTATGGTGGTCCGAGCTTGGCACTCCGCCCCTGCGAGTGCCAACCGACCTGTTCCCAGTACCACTCGGAGGCTCCAAGCATGAAGCTCAAGCCGCTCGGCGATCGCCTGATCGTCCGCGCCATCGAAGAGGAGGAGGCGACCGCCTCCGGCATCGTCCTTCCCGACACCGCCAAGGAGAAGCCCCAGAAGGGCAAGGTCCTCGCCGTGGGCGACGGCAAGATCGACGACAACGGCGCCCGCGTGCCGCTCGACGTGATCGAGGGCGACGAGGTCCTCTACAGCAAGTACGGCGGCACCGAGATCAAGGTCGACGGCGAGGAGCTGCTCGTGCTCCGCGAGTCCGACGTCCTCGCCAAGGTCCAGAGCTAGAGAAAGGGAGACCAGACATGGCTCACAAGGAGATCAAGTACAACACCGACGCGCGACAGGCCCTCGAGGCCGGTGTCGACGCCGTCGCCAACGCCGTCAAGGTGACGCTCGGCCCCAAGGGCCGCTACGTCGTCCTCGACAAGAAGTTCGGCGCCCCCACGATCACGAACGACGGCGTGACCATCGCCCGTGAGATCGAGGTCGAGGACGTCTTCCAGAACCAGGGCGCGCAGCTCGTCCGCGAGGTCGCCACGGCGACCAACGACGTCGCCGGCGACGGCACGACGACCGCGACCGTGCTCGCCCAGGCCATCGTCCGCCAGGGCCTGAAGAACGTGACCGCCGGCGCCAACCCGCTCGCCCTGCGTCGTGGCATCGAGATCGCCGTCGACCAGGTCGTCGAGAACATCGCCGAGCAGTCCAAGGAGATCTCGGGCAAGGACCAGATCGCGCGCGTCGCGACGATCTCGGCCGGCGACGAGTCCATCGGCGACGTCATCGCCGACGCCATCGAGAAGGTCGGCAAGGACGGCGTCGTGAACGTCGAGGAGGGCCAGACGTTCGGCATGGACCTCGAGTTCACCGAGGGCATGCAGTTCGACAAGGGCTACATCTCGCC
>CAXSFZ010000011.1:0-20952 GCA_964236905.1 uncultured Solirubrobacteraceae bacterium
CGTGCCGCGCCGCCGCCGCTCGGCACGTCGATGAGCCTGGACGCGCACGTCCTGTCCCTGGCCACGCTGTTCGACCCCGTCCGCGCCGCCGCGCTCACCGCCTGCGTGGCGCTCGAGCTCGCGGAGGAGCACTACGCGCTCGCCATCGCCGACGGCCGCTGCGAGGTCCGCCGCGGCGCTCCCGCGCGGGCCGAGGCCGCCATCCTCGGCGATCCGACGGCCTTCATCGACGTCGTCCACGGTCGGCGGGCGCTTCGCGACGTGCTGGGAGCCGGGCAGCTCGCGCTCGAGGGCGACCGGGCGCTCGCCCGGCGCGTCCTCGGGCTCTTCCCGCTGCCCGTGCCCGCGCCCGTCTGAGGGGCGAGCGTCGGCGCCGCGCCGCCCTCGAGGTTGCGGTGCGCGGGTTGGGCGGCGCGGGCGGAGGCGAGCGGGCCGGTGCGGTCGTGCTGCGGCCGCGTCGGCCCTCTCGAGGTCGCGGTGCGCGGGGTCGGGCGGCGGGGGCGGAGGCGAGCGGGCCGGTGCGGTCGTGCTGCGGCCGCGTCGGCCCTTTCGAGGTTGCGGTGCGCGGGTTGGGCGGCGGGGGCGGAGGCGAGTGGGCCGGTGCGGTAGGCCTGCGGCCGCTTCGGCCCTGTCGAGGGCGCGGTGCGCGGGGTCGGGCAGGCGCCGCACGTTGGCCGGACGCGCCCCGCGCCCCGCCGCACGCGCGCCGCGCCCGCGCCCCCGCCGCACGCGCCCCGCGCCCCCGCCGCACGCCCGCCGCGCGCGCCCCGCGTCGGCCGCAGCGGCCCGTCCCGCGGGCTCCGCGGCTCAAGCCGGGGCCGGTAGCGGTCGACTGGCATGGTGTGCGTCTTGCCGAAGCGCCGGCTCCCGCCGTGCGGTCGTTGCGTGTCCTGCTCGCCGGCGAGCTCGACGCGCGGCTGCACCGGGCGCTCGAGCAGCTTCCGCTCGTGGGCTACGCGCCCGTGGTGAGCCGCGAGGCCTCGGCGGCGCGTGACGCGGAGGTCGTGCTCGTCGCCGCCGACGACGGCCTCGAGCAGGCGGTCGCGCTCCGGGCGGCCGACCCGGAGCGCGCCGTCATCGCCCTCGCCTCCCGGCCGGATCCGGCGCTCGAGTCCGCCGCCGCGGCGGCGGGGCTGGCCGACCTGCTGGGCCTCGAGGGGCTCGACGCGGCGGCGCTCGGCCGGGCGATCCGGTTCGCGCTCGCGCGGAGCGCACGCTGCCAGGACGGCCACGGTCCCGACCTCCCGGCGGCTGGCGTGGCCCGCGACGCCGCGGCGGAGCGCGCCCTGCGCGACAGCGAGCGGCGGTTCGAGACCATGGCCTCGCGCGTTCCCGGCATGGTCTACCGCGCCACGATCGACCGCAACGCCGTGCCGACCTTCCACTACGCCGGCGACGGGTGCCGCGAGCTCTACGGCGTCGAGCCGGCGGAGCTGCTGGCCGACGGCCTCATCGTGCTCCGCGCGGTCCACCCGGACGACCGGGAGGGATTCGTGGCCTCCATCACGGAGTCCGCGCGCACCCGCGCGCGCTGGGACTGGCGCGGGCGCCTGGTCGCGGCCGACGGCCGGGTCCGGCACATCCGCGGCATCTCCCAACCCCACGTGCTCTCCAGGGACACGATGGCCTGGGACGGCATCATGCTCGACGAGACGGACGTGCACGTCGCGCGCGCCCGTGAGGCAGAGGCGCAGCGCACGTTCCGCGCGGCCTTCGAGCAGGCGCCGATCGGCATGGCGCTCGTGGGCCTCGACGGGCGCTTCCTGCAGGTCAACGACGCCCTCTGCGCGATGACCGGCGTGCCCCCGGAAGCGCTGACGGGCTCGTCCATCGCCGACATCACCCACCCCGACGACGTGGCCGGGAGCCTTGCCAGCATGGTCGCGGTGGTGGACGGCGACCTCGACGTGCACCGCACGGAGAAGCGCTACGTGCACGCCGACGGCCACACCGTCTGGATCTCGGTCTCGGCCACGATGATCCGGGACGCCGAGGGCAAGCCGCTGCACATGGTCTCCCAGATGCTCGACATCACCGAGGGCAAGCGCTTCGAGCAGCGCCTGCAGCACATGGCCGACCACGACCCGCTCACGGGGCTCATGAACCGGCGTCGCTTCGAGGCGGCGCTGCGCGACCACGTCGTCCAGTGCCAGCGCTACGGCGCGCGCGGGAGCCTGCTCGTGCTCGACATCGACTTCTTCAAGTCGGTCAACGACACGCTCGGCCACACCGCGGGCGACGCGCTCATCACCGCCGTGGCCCGCGTCCTGCGGGGCCGCCTGCGCGAGTCGGACACGCTCGCGCGGCTCGGCGGCGACGAGTTCGCGGTGCTGCTGCCGCGCGCCGGCGCCACCGCGGCGGCCGAGGTGGCGGGCGGGCTCGTCGCGGCGGTGCGCGAGCGCGTCACCATCCCCGACGACGCCGATCGCCACCCCGTGACCATCAGCGTCGGCGTGCTCGCGTTCGCCCCGGGGGAGCGGCTGAGCGCCGAGGACGCCGTGGTCGACGCCGACCTCGCCATGTACGAGGCCAAGGACGCCGGTCGCGACGGCTTCAGCCTCTTCCGGCCGCAGGAGCACCCGCAGACGCGGGCGACGACCCGGCAGACCTGGGTGCGGCGGGTCGCCGACGCGATCGACCACGACCGCCTCGTCCTCCAGGCCCGGCCGATCCTCGACCTGCGCACGGAGCGCGTCACGAAGCACGAGCTGCTCGTGCGGATGCGCGACGACGACGGCTCGCTCATCGCCCCGGGGCGCTTCCTCCCGGTCGCCGAGCGCTTCGGGATGGTCCCGCGCCTGGACTGCTGGGTCGTCGGCCAGGCCGTCACGATGCTCGAGCGGACCGCCGGCGCCCCGGAGCCGCCCGCGCTCCACGTCAACATCTCCGGCCGCTCGCTCGGCGACCGCCACCTGCTCGACGCCATCCGCGCCGACCTGCGCGACGCGCCCCGGGTGGAGCCCGAGCGGCTGACCTTCGAGGTGACCGAGACCGCCGCCGTCGCGGACATCCGCCGCGCCTCGGAGTTCGCCGGGCAGCTGCGCGATCTCGGCTGCCGCTTCGCCCTCGACGACTTCGGCGCGGGCTTCGGCTCGCTGTACTACCTCAAGCACCTGCCGTTCGACGTGCTGAAGATCGACGGCGAGTTCGTGGCCAACTGCGCGCACGACCGTACGGACCAGCTCGTGGTCGAGTCGGCGGCCCTGCTCGCGCGCGGCCTGGAGAAGGAGACGATCGCCGGGCTCGTGCAGGACGATGCCTCCAAGCGGATGCTCCGCCGGCTCGGCGTCGACCACATCCAGGGCCAGCTGGTGGGCCGCCCCGTCGACGTCGAGGAGGCGCTCGGCCTCCGCGTCAGCGCAGGCGGACCGGCAGCGTCGTCAGCTGGTTGACGAAGACCGCCTGGGCCATGCGGCCGGGGCCGGCGAGCTCCATGCCCGGGAAGCGCGCGAGCGTCTCCTCGACCATGACCCGCAGCTCCAGCCGGGCGAGCGCGCTGCCCAGGCAGAAGTGCCGACCGCCGGCCCCGAAGGCCTGGTGCTCGGGGCGACGGGTCACGTCGAAGCGGTCCGGGTCCTCGTAGCGCCCCTCCTCCCGGCCGGTCGAGGGGTACCACATGACGACCTTGTCGCCCTCGCGAACCCGCCGGCCGCCGAGCTCGGCGTCCCGGGTCGCGGTCCGCCGGAAGTGGGCGAAGGCCGGGAACATGCGCAGGCCCTCCTCCACGGCGTCGGGCACGAGCCCGGGGTCGTCGAGGAGCTGACGAAGCTGGCTCCGGTCGGCGAGCAGCGCGCGCATCGTGGAGCAGTAGGTCGACTTCGTCGAGTCGTTGCCCGCGGTCATGAGCAGGACGAAGCCCATGACGATCTCCGTCTCCGTGAGCCGCTCCCCGTCGAGCTCCGCCTCGACGAGCACCGTGGTCAGGTCCTCGCGTGGCGCGGCCCGGCGGTCGGCGATGAGCTCTCGGCAGCGCGCGATCACCTGCGGCATGTCGCGCTCCATGACGGTCGCCGGGCCCTCCGGGTTGAGCGCGCGGTCGTCGGCGCTCACGATCGCGCCGAGCAGCCGCGCCCACGGTGCGTCGTCGGCCGGGTCGAGCCCCATGAAGGCGCCGATGACCCGCGAGGCGCAGGGCTGCGCGACGTCGCTCACGAGGTCCACGCGCTCGCGCTCGGCCACCCCGTCGAGGACCCCGCGCACTATTCCCCGGATCTCCTCCTCGTGCCCGGCGATGCGCTTCGGCGTGAAGCCCCGCTGGAAGAGCGCCTTGAGCCGGTCGTGCCGCGGCGGGTCCATCCCGATGAACATCGCGTTCTGGATCTCGAGCGGGAAGAGGTGCGAGGGCGTCGCGAGCATCCCGCCCCGCTCGGAGGAGTAGGTGCGCCAGTCGCGGCTCACGGTGGCGACGTGCTCGGCGGTGGTCAGCGACCAGAAGCCCGGCTCCTCGGGGAACTCGGAGAGGCCGGGGCTCCAGTGGACGGGGCACTCCGCCCGCAGCCGCCGGAAGAGCGCGAGCGGCGGGCCGTCGCCCCAGTGCTCGGCGTCGAGGACGCGCAGCTCGTCGATCGGCGTCTCGTCGGCGGACATGAACCGGAGTTTGACCACCTGTCAAGCTCAGCGTCCGTCTAGGTTGCCGCCATGGCCCCCGCGATCACCCTGCACGTCCTGGCGCCGTCGCATCCGTGCATGGCGGCCGAGGCGGCGCTCCGCCGCAAGGGCCTCGCCTACGAGCGCGTCGCGCTGACGGCCGGGCCCCACACCGAGGAGATGGCCGCCGTCTACGGCGAGGGGCGCACCACCGTGCCCGGCATGCTCGTCGACGGCGAGCCCGTCCACGGCTCCCGGGCGATCACCGCCCGCCTGGAGCAGCTCGTGGCCGAGCCGCCGCTCTTCCCGCCCGCGCGGGCCGGCGCCGTCCGGGAGGCCGAGGCGTGGGGGGAGGCGGAGCTGCAGGACCTCGGCCGGCGCCTGCCCTGGGCCGCGCTGCACTTCCGGCCCGAGGCGCTCGGGACCTTCGGCGGCGCGCCTCCGCTGGATCCGCCCGGGACGGACGTCGCGATCGCCTACGTCCGCGCGTCGTGGAAGTACCACGGCGTCACCGCGACCCGGGTGGCGGAGGATCTCGCCGGCCTGCCGGCCAGGCTCGACCACGTCGACGGGCTGGTCGCGAGCGGTGTCCTGGGCGGTGAGGAGCCGAACGCCGCCGACTTCCAGATCGGCGCCACCCTCCGGGTGCTGCTGACCGTCGGCGATCTCCACCCGCTCCTGGCCGGCCGGCCGGCGGAGGCGCTCGCCCGTCGGCACTTCCCCGACTACCCCGGCCTGATCCCCGCCGGGGCCTACCCCGCCGGCTGGCTCGCGTAGCCGTGATGGCCTACAGCACCCGGGAGGCCCAGCAGGAGCTGCTCGACGACGTGGCGCTCGCGCTGGAGGATCTCGCCGACGCCTTGGGCGATCTGGCCGAGGCCTACGAGCTGCTCGACGACACCACCGCCGACCGGCTGGAGGCCGAGCTCTTCAAGCCGCTGCAGCTGGCCTCGGGCCGACTGCAGCGCACGGCCTCCGGCTTCGCGGAGCGCGTGGGAGCGCGGCTGCGCACGCTCGCGGTGCCCACGCCCGGCCACCCCTCGCAGGGCGTGCGGGCCTTCGTCGAGCACGCCGGCCTGCGGGCGACCGGGGCGGACGGCCGCCTCGCGGCGCTCCAGGACTCCCTGCGGCCCGTCGAGGTCGGCGACGCCGAGCTGCGCGCCGGGCTCTCGGAGGTCCGCCGGCTGCTCGGCGACCTGCCGGGCCGCACGCGCCTCTTCGTCCGCACCCTCGGCCGCTGAGGCGCTCTCTCAGGGGGCGCGGAGGACGAGCACGGCCATGTCGTCGGCCGGATCGCCCAGGGCGAAGTCCGCCACCGCGTCCTCGATGCGCACGGCGAGCTCCTCGGCCGACGCGGCGGGGCCCGAGAGCACCGCGCGCAGGCGGCCCTCGCCGAAGCGCTCCGGTCCGTTGCGGGCCTCGGTGATGCCGTCGGTGTAGAGCACGAGGGCGTCCTGCGGGCCGAGCACGGCACGGGCGTCGTGGAGCGTGACCTCGTCGAAGGCGCCGAGGAGCGTGCCCGGCGTGCCGAGCGCCTCGACCGTCCCGTCGGCGCGGCGCAGGAGCGCCGGGGTGTGGCCGCCCGAGCAGAGCGAGACCTCCACGCCGTCCGCGGAGGGCGTGAGCTTGGCCACCGCGGCGGTGAGGAAGCGGCCGTCCTCCGGCTGCTGGTCGAGCAGCGCGCGGTTGAGCGTCGCGAGGACGCTGCGCGGCGCGTCGGAGGCCATCGCGGCGGCGCGGATGGTGTAGCGGGCCAGGGCGGTGACGGTCGCCGCCGGGACCCCCTTGCCGCAGACGTCCCCGACGACCGCCTCCCAGGTGCCCTCGCTGGACTGGAAGAGGTCGTAGAAGTCGCCGACGACCTCCGTGCCGCTGCCTCCCGGGCGGAAGTAGGCGGCGGCCTCGATGCCCGCCGGCTCGGGCAGGTAGACCGGGAGGAGGCCGGCCTGCAGCGTCCGGGCGAGCTCCCGGGCCTCCTCGGCCGCCGCCCGCAGCGCCACCTCGCCGCTGGCCGCGAGCGCCAGCACCCGCAGCACCTCGCGGTCGCGGTCGCTCCACGCGCGCGGGACGGTGTCCACGACGCAGAAGGAGCCGAGCACCTCGCCGTCGGGGGACAGGAGCGGGAAGCCGGCCCAGGCCCGGACGCCCATCTTCTCGACCGACGGGTTGTCCCGCGTCCGGGGGTCGGTGGCCGCGTCGTCGACGATGAGCTCGGCGCCGAGCTCCACGACGTACTGGCAGAAGCTCTCCTCGACCGGGTTCTCCTGGTCCTCCGGGCCGTTCAGCGTCACCCCGAAGCAGCTCTTCCAGAACGACCGCGTCTCGTCGACGACCGTGATGAAGGCCAGCGGCGTCTCGAGCACCGTCGCGGCCAGGCCCGACAGCCGGTCGAAGGCCTCGTCGGGCCGCGTGTCCAGCAGGCCGCTGGCGCGGGCCGCCGCCAGGCGCGCGGGGGCCAGGATCGCGTCGGAGATCGTGGTGGTCACGGGCGGGCGAGGGCGGGAGCGGAGCGGGACGCGGTGGCGCGGGCGGTCACGGAGGGCGCACGCTACCGCCTCGGTCCTCCGAGTCCACCGCGCGGCGGGGACGCGGTCACGTCCGTGACGCCGGCCCTCGGGCTCGACCGCGACGCGCTCGAGGGGAGACCCTGGCGAGTTCCGAGGGGGCGGGCCGAGGCGTCCGCGTCGCGTGCGTCTCCCGGGCCCCGCGAGCTCGATGCGCATCAGCGCCGCAAGGGCTGACGTTTGCCCTGAATCTTCTCCTCCCGGCGCGACGTCAACGTGACCATCGCCGACGCGCTCAGGCCCGGCGAAGGACTACCGCAGCGCCGACGCTCCTGGCTCGACTCCCGCCGCTCGGGCGCCGGGAGGACCCGGGGAGCCGAAGGGTCGCGCGGTGACGTGCGGGGCGGTCGGCCAGCCTTCGCCCGCGTGAGCGCGTCGCCACCGGCGCGGGCTGCGCGTCGCCCTCGGGCACCGCGCAGCCCGCACGGCGTGGCCGCTCAGGCCGAGGCAGCCTCGACCACCACGACGGTGTTGCCGTCGGGGTCGCGGAGCATGAACATGAGCGGGGCGCCCGGCACCCGCATCGGCTCGGGGTCGAGGTCGACGTCGCCGATGGCCCGCAGGCGCGCGTGCTCGCCGAGGACGTCGGAGCTCTCCACCCCGACCGTGGTGCCGCCGGGCTGGTCTGCCATCGGCGGGTTCAGCGCCAGGCGAGCGGTCGAACCGGGAGGGGCAACCTCGAGCCAGCGCATCTCGCCGTGCTCGCCGAACGGGGTGTCGGCGCGCACCTCGAAGCCGAGCTTCTGCGTGTAGAAGGCGAGGGCGGCGTCCTGGTCGCTGACCGTGAACATCGCCACGCCGAGGTTGCTGATGGTGGTGGGGGCCTGCGTCTGGTTGGTCATGGGAGCAGGACGTGAGTTCGCGAGCGAACTCATCGCTCGCGACGCGGTCAGGTTGCGCGCCGACGGCTTGCGCGGATCGCCGCCCTCGGGGGCTCGTGGCGGTGGTGGCGTGGATGCGCGCGCTGGCGGCGACGATCCACGCCGAGGATCGGCTGGTGGTGGTGGTGGCGTGGGTGCGCGCGCGGGACGCGACGATCGACGCCGGGGGTCGGCTGGTGGTGGCGGTGGCGTGGATGCGCGCGTGGGACGCGACGATTGACGCCGGGGGTCTGCTGGTGGCGGTGGCGGCGTGGATGCGCGCGCGGGACGCGACGATCGACGCCGGGGGTCGGCTGGTGGTGGCGGTGGCGTGGATGCGCGCGCGGGCCGCGACGGTCCGCGCCCGAGGGGAGCCGGCCTCGGCCGCCGTCGGTCTCCGCGGGGAGCGGCGGCGCGGGCGGCCCGCTGTTGCGTCCCGGGGTGCGCGCCGCCTCGGCCTCGTCGGCGATCGCGGTGCGGAGCGTCCCGTAGATCGAGAGCCCCTGCGCGACGACCCCGGCCGCGCCGATCGCCCGCCGCGGGTCCGCCTCGACCTCGGTCGAGAGCTTCGTGGTGTCGCGGGAGGCCTCGGTGAGCCCGCGCTGCTTGAACGAACCCGAGGGCCTGCATGAGCATCGCCCCGCTGCTGTCAACGGTGAGGCCGCGGCTGCGAAGCGCCTGGGGAAGGCGCGTCGAGCGGCAACCGCGAGCGCGCGCCAGCCCGGAGGACCAGCCGAGACCGGTGATCACCCGGCCGCGACCCCGGAGAGGAGCACCGCCGCGCCCGAGCCGCCGATCCCCTGCGCGGCGGCGTAGAGCACCGACGATGAGCGCCGTTCGCACGTCGGCCTCGACCGCCACCGCACCATGGTCGAACGTGAGCCCGGCGGCCCTGGCGCTCGAGGTCGGACAGCAGCGCGCGGACAGTCGTCGGTGGGTGAGCGCGCGCGCAGCGGCTGCAGGACCCGGGCGGAGCTGCCACCGGGTGTCACAACGCACGGGCGTCGCGCGTACTTGGTCTGTGGAGGATGCGTCCAAGCGCAGCGATGAGGAGCTGCTGCGCGCGACCGCTCAGGAGCCGGAGGCCTTCGGCGTCTTCTACCGTCGCCACGTCGACGCGGTCCTCCGTTACGTCCTGAGCCGCACGCGGCGGCCCGAGCTGGCCGCCGACGTCACGGCGGAGACCTTCGCGGCGGCTCTCGAGCAGCACGATCGCTTCGATCCGCGGCGCGGACCAGCGCGTGCGTGGCTGCTCGTCATGGCGAACTCGCGGATGCTGGACGGTGCACGCCGGGGTCGGGTGGAGGAGCGCGCACGCCGGCGGCTCGGCATGCCGCTGCGCGTGCTCGACGACGCCGCTCTCGAGGCGCTGGAGGATCGCTTGGACGCCGCGCAGTTCGACGTCGCGAGGCTCGTGGACGATTTGCCGGCCGAGCAGCGCGCGGCCGTGCTCGCCCGTGTGGTCGACGGGCGTGAATACGCGGAAATCGCCGCGTCGCAGGCCATCACCCCCGTTGCCGCGCGCCAGCGCGTCTCGCGCGGGCTCCAGAGCCTTCGCACGCGGGCCCGTCCCCAGGAGGACGCATGAACGACTTCGTGGATGAGCTCGAGCGCGACCTCGTCGCCGCCGCCCGCCGCCTTGCGGCCGCCCGGCGCACCGCGCACTCGGTGCAGCGTCGCCGATTCGGTGGTCTCCCGCCCGCACTCCTCGCCGCCGGGGTGATCGCGGTGGGAGCGAGTGCGGCGGCGGCCGGGACGCTCACCGTGCTGCGCGGCTCGCCGATCCCCGCGCCGCAGGCCATCGACGCCGGCCGGACGCTCACGCCCGTGACGGGCAGCGGGGTGCTCAGTCCCCTGCGCTCACGCGATCCGGACGGGCGCTCACCGGAGTGGACAGTCCGGACGGCCCGCACGAGCGACGGCCTCGTCTGCACGACCGCCGGCCAGGTCGTCGGTGGTGACTTCGGGATCGTCGGGCTCGACGGGCGGTTCCGGGCTCTGGCCGAGGGGGTGGTGGACGGATGCGGGCGCCAGCGGGCCGGAGCATCGGCGGTGGTGGGCGCGCGAGTCTTCGACGCGCGCAGCCGAGCTCAAGTCCGGACCGTCGTCGACGGCGTGGGCGGGACCGACCTCCGTCGCGCCGAGCTCACCGTGCGCGGACGCCATCGCACGCTCGCGGTCGGGCGCAACGGCGCGTTCGTCCGCGTCCTGGCAGGTTACCCGGAGGACCTCGGTCTCGAGCTTCGGCTGCGCTTCGCCTCGGGGCGCGTGGAGCGACATGCGCTCGGGCTCGACCGCTTCGTCGTCCTCGACCCCCTCGACGGCCCGGCGTGGCGCGCGCTCGCCAGTGGCTTCGGTGCGGCACCCGGCAAGCCGCAGTATCCCGGCACGTGCGTCAGCTTCGGTCCGGCCCGCGCCGAGCCGCACGCCCCGGTGTCCCCGTCCGCGTGCGGCGAGCTTGACGGCACCGTGCGCAAGCCGCGCGGTTGGTTCCTCGCCGTGCGTCGCCTCGCCCCGGAACGGTGCGGAACCGCACGGGTTCGCCTCGGCGCGGGGCGCTGGTGCCGCGGACCGGCGCGCACCGCCGTGTGGGGCTTGACCGGCCGGGATGTGCGACGGGTCGTGGTGCGTGGGTGGGCCGGGGGCGAGGTCGTCGCCGGGCGCGTGGCGGCCAACGGCACGACGCTCGCGGTCCTGCCCGCCACCGACCCGGCCCGGCTGACCGTGCTGGTCGAGCTCACCGACGGCCGGCGGATCGCGCTCCACGGCGATTCTCATCTCATCGACCCACCCCGGGAGGATTAATGCTGCTCCGCCGGTTCTTGCCGATGGGTCTGCTCGTCGGCCTGTTGAGCGGTGTCGCGATCGCGCTCCTGGTGCCGCGCACGCGAGCGCAGAGCCCGCCCAGCGAGCCGGTCGGGGTGCTGCGCCAGGGCAAGGCGGTGCGGCCGGCGGACGGCGAGCTGCGGCTCCGCGTCACGGGCGCCCGGGCTCGGCTCGTGCAGCGCCGGGCCGACCCGGACGGCGGCCCGGTCTGGGCGCTGCGGATCGCCGACGTGGCTCTGGTGGTGCCGAAGGCGTTCCGGCGTCGCGGGACGACCGGTGTCGTCGGCCACGACCGCTGTGTCCAAGCGGTCCGGCTGGTCGGTGGGAGGCCTGGCTGGCTCGACCAGCGCGGCACCTGGCGGCCCGTCCGATTCGCCTACACGGGCGCGCCGCTCGTCTGCGAGTCGCGATCCCAGCTCGTCGGGCACGCGACCCTCGACGTCTTCACCACGCTGCGCTACCCCGGCGGCGAGGAGGCCCGGGCGCGGCTCGTCCGCGGCGTCGCCTTCGGCGTGCTGCCGGCGGGCAGTTCCGGGATGCCGCGGGTCGCCGGGCGGGCCGCGTCGGTGGACCGGCGGTCCGGAGCGTTCCTCGCGCTGGCCGCGCCGAGCCTCGACCGCGACCAAGTCCGGCTTGACGTCAGAGCCCGGGACGGCGCTCGAGTCCCCTCGCCCGCTGAGCAGCGCCCCGGGGCCTTTCAGCATCCGCGGCTGGTCGCCCGCGCCCCCGATCCCGCCGGAGGGCTGCCCTACGCCGCCTTCACCGCGGAACTCCGGCGCCCGGCGGGGGTGCGCCCGCGCTCCTCGACACCATGCGTCGGCTCGGGCCCGCGTATCGTCGAGGGGCGCATGGGCGGCGTCGACGCGGCCCTCGGCACGTTCCGGCCGTTGGAGACCGGGGGCGGGGGCGGCTGTGGCGTGCGGCTCACCCGCGCGCTTCCGATCAACCTCGGCTGGGGCGGGGGAGACGATCCCCAGAGTCCGGCGAACGACGCGGGGCTCGTGACGCGGCGGCTGCAGCCGGGGCGCACCAGCGTCTACGGCACCGCCCTCGCAGCCGTTCGGACCGTCACGATCGCCACCCCGCGCGACGTCCGCACGCTGGTGCCGAGCGGACCGGCGCACGCGTTCATCGCGGTCTACGACGGGACGTTCCCGTCGGGTGAGTTGGTCGTGACCGCGCACTTGGACGACGGCAAGGACGTGGTGCAGCGGGAATCCCTCGGGTTCCCCTGACCGGTGCGCAGGCTCCGGGCCGGCGTGTCGCCCGCCGTTGGAGCGAGGACCATGCGGCGGTCGTCGCGGTGGCGGGTCTGAGGCCGCAGGTCGGCCTGGCCCGCCGGCGATGAGTTCCCCGCGCCGCCGGAGTCCTGCCTCCATGGAGCTGAGCTTCCCGGGTGAGTCGACCGAGTACCGCGCCGCGCGCGAGCGACTGCTGCAGGGCGAGCGGGAGCTGCGCCGGGCGACGGAGGCCGTCGCCGCCGCGCGGCGCGCGCTGCCGCCGGGCGGGCTCCCGCCGGAGGACTACCGGTTCACGGCCGCCGAGGGCCCGGAGGCGGTGCGGCTCTCGGACCTGCTGCCGGCCGCGGGCGACGCGCTGGCCGTCTACAGCATGATGTTCCCGCGCGACCCGGGGGACGCGCGGCCCGGCCCGGCCTCGGGGCGGACGGCCGCGCTCCCGCTGGAGGAGGGCCCGTGCCCGTCGTGCACCGCGCTGCTCGACCAGCTCGACGGGGTGGTCGAGCACCTGCCGCCGCACGTGCGCCTCGTGGTCCTCGCCAAGGCGCCGCCGGCTCGCCTCGCGGACTTCGCGCGCGAGCGGGGGTGGCGGCGGCTGCGGCTCCTCTCCTCGGCCGGCACGGGCTTCAACCGCGCCTACCACGCCGAGACGGAGCTCGGGCACCAGCGGCCGATCCTGAACGTCTTCCGCCGGCACGACGACGGGGTCGTCCGCCACTTCTGGGCCTCCGAGCTGCTCTACGCCCCGACGGAGCCCGGTCAGGATCCCCGTCACGTCGGCGTCCTGGAACCGCTCTGGAACCTGCTCGACCTGACCCCGGCGGGCCGCGGCAGCGACTGGGAGGAGCAGCTCGCCTACCCCTGCTGCGCGTGAGGGACGAGGCAGGTGGCGGGCTAGCCTGAGGCGCCCATGGAGCTCGGCCCGCGCACGACCCTGAGGCTCGGCGGCCCCGCCGCCCGGCTGGTCGAGGCGGGGACGGAGGCGGAGGTCGTCGCGGCGGTCGCGGCGGCCGACGCCAAGGGCGAGGAGCTGCTCGTGCTCGCCGGCGGCTCGAACGTGGTGGTGGCCGACGCGGGCTTTCCGGGCGTGGTCGTCGCGCTCGCGACGCGCGGGGTGGAGCGCGCCGTCGGCCCGGAGCGGGTGGTGCTCACGGCGCAGGCCGGGGAGCCGTGGGAGCCGTTCGTCGAGGCGGCGGTCGAGGCGCGGCTGGCCGGGGTGGAGTGCCTGAGCGGCATCCCGGGCTCCGTCGGGGCGACGCCGATCCAGAACGTCGGCGCCTACGGGCAGGACGTCGCCGAGACCGTCGTGGGGGTCCGGGCCTACGACCGGGAGGCCCGCGAGGTGGTGGAGCTCGACCGCGCGGCCTGCGCCTTCGCCTACCGCTCGAGCACCTTCAAGCGGGCACCGGGACGCTGGGTGGTGCTGGCGGTCTCCTTCGCGCTCGAGCCCTCCCCGGACTCCCGCCCCGTCCGCTACGTCGAGCTCGCCCGCGCGCTCGGGATCTCGGTCGGCGCCCGCGCCCCGCTCGCCGACGTGCGCGCCGCGGTGCTGGAGCTGCGCCGCGCGAAGGGCATGGTCGTCGACCCGGGCGATCCCGACTCGGTCTCGGTCGGCTCGTTCTTCACGAACCCCGTCCTGGGCTGGGGGGCGTTCCGGGCCCTGGAGCGTCGCGTGGCCGAGCGGCTCGGGCCCGAGGCGCGGCTCCCGCGGTTCCCGGAGGAGGACGGGCGGATCAAGACGAGCGCCGCCTGGCTCATCGAGCGGGCCGGCTTCGCCCGCGGCCACGGTGACCCGCTCACCGTGGCGATCTCGAGCAAGCACACGCTCGCGCTGACCAACCGCGGCGCCGGCACGACGGCCGGGCTCGTGGCGCTGGCCGAGGAGGTCGTCGACGGCGTGGAGGCCGCCTTCGGCGTCAGGCTCGAGCCCGAGCCCGTGTTCGTGGGGCACTCCTGGCCAGCTCGCCGATCAGGAGCCACGCCGCCGCGATCCCGACGAGGATGATCGCCCGCTGGCCGATCCCGGGCCAGTCGAGCCCGGCCGTGACGAGGATCGCGGGCGCCAGGAGCAGCGCGAGCGCGCAGCCGAGCAGGCCGAGCCGGTAGCGCCGCGTGGGCACCGCGCGCAGCGCCCAGAGCGCCGCGCCGAGGGAGCCGAGGAAGATCGCGAGCGTCCCCTGGTCGTGCAGGCGCCCGGCCGTGGTGCGCGCGACGCCCGCCGGGAGCTCGCCCCCGACGGTCTGCGTGTCGAAGCCGGCGCAGACCAGGGTGCCCGCGGCCGCGACGGCCAGGAGCACCGGCACCGCGCGCAGGCCGCGCGACCAGGCCAGCGCCGCGGTCGCCGCCAGGCCGACGCCCCAGCCCACGAACGCGGCGGCGGCCAGCGCCTCCGTGGAGCCCGAGGCGTACTCGGAGATGAAGTGCTCCCGCGGCGGGAGGTCGCCGCGGAGGGGGTGCTCGAGGGCGACGAGCGCCACGAAGGCGCCGAGCCCCCCGCGGGCGACTCCGGGCAGGGAGGGGCGACGCATCCGCCCGTTCCTACGCACGCGCGGTTCGCGCCGCTCATCCCGTGGGAACCCTGGCGCCATGGCCCCCAAGGACGAGCCGGACCTCCCGAGCACCCTCGAGCGCTCCCCGAAGAAGGCGCAGCGCACCTACGCCGAGACCCTCGCGTCGGCCGAGGAGACCTACGAGGGGGACGAGGCGCGCGCCCACCGCACCGCCTGGTCGGCGGTCAAGCACTCCTTCGAGAAGGTGGGCGACCACTGGGAGCCCAAGGACGAGAAGGGCCCCTCGGACCCGCAGGCCGCGCGCTCGGGCGCCGCGGCGCGCAAGGGGACCGGGACGAGCTACGGCGGCGTGGACGCGGAGGGCTCGACGAAGGCCGAGCTGCTCGAGAAGGCCCGGGCGGCGGACATCCCCGGGCGCTCGAAGATGGACAAGGGCGAGCTGGCCGACGCGCTGCGCAGGAGCAACGACCGCGCGACCGCCAAGGCACGCCGGGGCTGATCGACCCCCGCGCCCGAGCCCGCCGGGGCTCAGGCCACCTGCCAGAGCGCGCCGTCGCCCACGGCCTCCCGCCGGACCGCGCCCTCGGCGGCCAGCGCGTCGAGCGCCGCCTCGGCGGCCGTGGCGTCGGGCGGCGTCAGCGGCGGGGCTAGGACCGCCGGGACCTCGCGCGTGGCCAGTGCGAAGGAGAACTCGCGCAGCACCGCCAGCGGCTCGGCGGCCGGTGGACGCCGCTCCAGCGTCCGGTCCAGGTTGGCCACGCAGAGGTCGTAGGCCTCGATGGACTGGAAGCCGCCCGCCTCCAGGCGCCGCCCGTCCTGCGCCTCCAGCAGGAGCGAGGGCGCCGTGTAGCGCTCCGCGCCGTCGGAGTTGGCCGACTTGCCCTGGAAGTGCGTCGCGCCTCCCTCGGCCGAGCGGGTCTCGGCACGGTCGGCCTCGTAGGCCTCCCACACCACGGGCGACTCGAGCGCGTCGACCACGGCGTGCTCGTCGACGCCGTCGACCTTCGAGAGCGCGGCACGCAGCGTCGCGACGTCGTCGAGCAGCGACACGCTCGTGAACTGCGCGAACTGCAGCGCCCGGAACGCCGCCCACTCCCGCTCGGGCGCGGACTGCCGGACGGCGATGAGCGCGCGGCAGGCCGGGGAGGTGGCGCTCACCCGCGGCTTGGGCTCGGTCGCGAAGGGCATCCCGAACCGGCGGAAGCGCGCGTAGGTCGCGGCCATCTCCTCCGGGGTGTAGCCCCGGTCGACGTAGACCTGCGGGTCCTCGGCCAGGCCGATCATCACGTGGCGCCAGTCGAGCTGGGCGCCGTAGCGCCAGCGGAGCACCGCGAGGTCCGGCGAGGCGGAGTAGGCCCAGGGGCAGCCCGGGTCGGTGAAGTGCGTGACGCGCAGCATCCTCTGAGCCTCGCACACCCCGGCGCCCGGCCAGGCCCGGTGCCGCCCGGCCGCGGCGGGTGGCCCGAGCCTCCTTCAGCGCTCGACGGCGTGCGCGGCGAGCCCGTCGACGAACGCCTGGGTGATCCTGGTGAGCCCGCGCCGGTAGAGGCCGCCCGTCCCGGGGAGCTTGGGGCGGAACGTCGTGTGCCAGCGGATGTGGGTGCCGCCCTCGGGCGTCGGCGTCAGGTCGATCTCGGCGCGGTAGTCGCGCACCGCCAGCCCGCCGAGCAGGACGTAGGCCAGCCGGCGCCCCGGCTCGCGCACGACGACCTCCTCGCGGACCCTGACCCGCCCGGTGGTGAACAGCCGCACCTCGCCCGTCCCGTCCGGCGGACGGCCCGGCGAGAGCTCGCGGTGCCGCTCGACCGGCGTCCACGCCGGCCACGTCGCGCTGTCGCCGAGCAGCGCCCACACCGCCTCGGGCGAGGCCGGCGTGGTGCCGGTGCAGTCGATGACATGCCGTCCCATCGTGGGCCTCCCGCCGTCGTGTGCCAGATGGAACAGTAGCGGAGGCGGCCGGACGGCGCCTGTACCGTTCGGGACATGCCGAGCGCACCGCCGTCCGCGCGGGACCGCCTGCTCGCACGGGTGGTCGAGCACCTGCTCGCCGGCGGCCTCGGCGACGCGAGCCTGCGCGAGCTCGCGGCGGCGGTCGGGTCGAGCCACCGCATGCTGAGCTACCACTTCGGCTCCCGCGACGGGCTCCTGGCCGCCGTCGTGGAGGAGGTGGAGCGGCGCCAGCTCGAGGCGCTGCGCGACCTCGGGCGCCGGGGCTCGCTGCGCAGCACGGCGCTCGCGATGCACCGGCGCCTCAGCGATCCGGCCCTCGCGCCGTTGGAGCGCCTCTTCTTCGAGCTCTACGCCCGCGGCCTGCGCGGGGACCCGGCGGCGGCGCCGCTGATGGCCGAGGGGATCGCCACCTGGCTCGAGGCCACCGCGGCGCTGCTCCGCGGCTTCGGGCTGCCGGCGCGGCAGGCCCGGGCGGAGGCGACGCTGTCCCTCGCGGTCGCCCGCGGGCTGCTCCTCGACCTCCTGGCGACGGGCGACCGCCGCCGCAACGACGCCGCGATGCGCCTCCATGTCGCCGGCGTCCTCGCCCGCCTCGACGCCACGCATGAACGGGGTCAGGCCCCTTCGATGCGCATGAGAGGGGTCAGGCCCCGGTGATGCGCGGTGGGTGGTTCAGGCGCCGGAGAGCTCGGGCGGGAGGGCGCGGGGCCCGTCGGGGTAGAGCTCGGCGAGCTGCGCCGGGTCCATCTCGAGCGTGTTGGCCGCCTCGGCCGGGGCGCCGGTGACGAGCCAGAGCGCGTCGGCCTGCGTGTCGTTGAACACCTGACGCACCGCGCCCGGCTCCACGAGCAGGGCCGAGAGCGGCGCCAGCGTGTGGAGCGCGTCGTCGACGCGGACGCGGCCCGTGCCCTCGAGCACGACGTACAGCTCCTGCTGGTGCAGGTGGCGGTGGCGCGTCGAGGCCTGGCCGGGCTCCAGGCGCCACAACCGCGCCCCGAGCTCGGTCGCGGCGAGCTGCTTCGCCAGGTCCGTGTTCAGGACGCCCATCTGGTTCGAGCGGCGCCAGAAGGCGTCGGCGGCCGGCAGCACGCGGTGGCTCATGGTGTTCCAGATGGTACAGGACAGCGTCGGCCTCAGGCCAGGTTCGACCGGCGCGGGTACACCACCGCGGGGTCGGTCAGCACGTTGACGAGCGCCGGCAGGCCGCTCTCGAAGGCACGGGTCAGCGCGGGCTTCAGCTCCTCCGGGCGCTCCACGAGCTCGCCGTGGCCGCCGAGGGCCTCGACCACCTTGTCGTAGCGGGTGCCGGGGCGCAGCTCGGCCGCGACGGAGTACCCGTAGAGGAACTCCATCGGGTGCTTCTCGAGCGCCCAGATGCCGTTGTTGCCCATGACGCTCACCACGGCCACGCCGTGGCGCGCGAGCGTGTCGAACTCCATCCCGGCGAACCCGAAGGCGCCGTCGCCCTGCAGCAGGACGACCTGGCGTTCGGGGTGGGCGAGCTTCGCGGCCAGCGCGTAGCCGGGGCCCGAGCCGAGGCAGCCGAACGGGCCGGGATCCATCCAGCAGCCGGGCTCGTGGGTCTCGATCACCCGGCCGGCGTAGGAGACGAAGTCGCCCCCGTCGCCGATCACGATCGCGTCGCGGTCGAGCAGCTCGCCGAGCTCCTTGTAGAGGCGCATGGGGTGCAGCGGCGCGCGCCCGTCCTCGAGCTCGGCCGTCTCGGCCGCGCGCTTGGCGGTCTCCCGCGCGCGCAGGTGCGCGACCCAGGCGCGCGTGTCGGCCCCGTCGCGCGTCCCCTCGCGCAGCGCGTCGAGGATCGCGGGCAGGCCGCCGTGGAGCTCGGCGGCGACCGGGCGCGGGTGGGCCCGAACGGGCGCGGCGCGATCGATGACCACGAGCTCGGTTCCCTCGCCGAAGGCGGCGCCGAAGGCTAGGCGGAAGTCCATCGGCACGCCGATCACGAGCGCCACGTCCGCGCCCTGCAGGCCGTCCCCGCGCGCGCGGGAGAACGCGAGGCGGTGGTCGGCCGGCACGCAGCCGCGGCCCATGCCGTTCAGGAACACGGGGATCCCGCGCTCCTCGGCCAGCTGCAGCAGCGCGGTCTCGCCGTGGCCCCAGTAGAGGTTCGTGCCCGCCATGACGACGGGCCGCTCGGCCCGCGCGAGCAGCCGGATCGCGCGCGCGAGCGCGTCGGGGTCGGGCTCGGGGCCGGTGCTCGCGTGCGGCGCGGTGCGGCCGCCCTCCGGCGGCTCGGCGTGGGAGAAGACCAGGTCGAGCGGGAAGTCGACGAAGGCCGGGCCGGAGTGCGGCGCCTGGGCGGCGAGGAACGCGTCGTCGACCAGGCCGGGGATCTCCGCGGTCGTCCCCGGCGTGGCGGCGAGCTTGGTGAGCGGCGCCACGAAGGGCACGTGGTCGATCTCCTGCAGCGAGCCCTGGCCCCAGCGCATCGCGGGGGCGCGGCCGGCGAGCACCACGAGCGGCGAGCTGTTCATCTGCGCCGAGCCCATGGCGCTCAAGCCGTTCGTGACGCCCGGGCCGGCGGTCAGCGCGGCGACACCCGGCTCGCGCGTCGCCTTCGCCCAGCCCTCGGCCGCGAAGGTGGCGGTCTGCTCGTGGCGCACGTCGACGATGTCGATGCCCTCCTCCCGGCAGCCGTCGTAGATCGAGAAGAGGTGGCCGCCGCTGAGCGTGAAGAGCTTGCTGACCCCGTGGGCCTTCAGCCGCTGGGCGACGAGCCGGCCGCCGTGGACCGACGTCGACCCCTGGTCTTCGGGACTGGACACGGGCGGAGCCTACGCCCGGGGCGCAGCACGAGACCACGGCCGGCGACGGCGTCGCCCCTGGGTGCTCGTCGTGTGAGGATGGAGCCATGATCGTCACCATCGTCGGCGGCCACGGCCAGATCGCCCTGCTCCTCGCCGCCCGTCTGGCCGAGGCCGGTCACGAGGTGCGCGGCACCCACCGCCGGCCCGAGCAGGCGGCGGCGATCGAGGCGGCGGGGGCCCTGCCGTTCCTCGTCGACCTCGAGGACCCGATGAGCGACCTCGACGCCGCGGTCGCCGGCGCGGACGCCGTCGTCTTCGCCGCCGGCGCCGGCCCGGGCTCGGGCCCGCAGCGCAAGCGCACGGTCGATCTCGGCGGTGCCGTGCGGCTCATCGGCGCCGCCCGCGACGCGGGCGTGCGGCGCTACGTCATGGTCTCCACGGTCGGGACCGAGCGCGCCGGCTCCGCGGGCGAGATGGGTCCCTACCTGGAGGCCAAGCTCCAGGCCGACGAGGCGCTCGCCGCCTCCGGCCTGGACGTCACGATCGTGCGGCCGGGCCACCTCACCGACGACCCGGGCACGGGGGAGGTCGCGGTCGCCGCGCACTTCGGGCGGGCGGGGGAGGTCGCGCGCGCCGACGTGGCCGCCGTGCTCCAGGCGGTGCTCGAGCAGCCGCAGACGATCGGCCACACCTTCGAGGTCATGGACGGCGACACGCCGGTCGCGCGGGCGGTGGCGACCCTGGCCTGAGCGGGGCCCCGTCCCCACGCGGTTCGGGCTGCCCGCCGAGCTCGCCGCCGTGCTGCGGCCGGGCTCCCGCCGCTCCCTTCACCCGCCGAGCGCCCATGAGCCTCGGAGGGGTCGAAGCCCATGGGCACTCGGCGGGGGTGGGGAGCTCGTGCGCGCCGACGACCACCCGGAGCTCGTGGCCCCCGCCGCCGCCGCGGGGCTCGCGGCGCGCATGCTCGCCCCCCTCGGCGGAGCGCACGCCGCGCCAGCGCCAGCGCGAGCGCTCCGCGGCGACGCTCGGCTCCTCGCTCGGCCACCGGGCGCGCTCCGCCCGATCGCCGTCGAGCTCGGCGTCCACCCGCAGACCCTGCGCTCCCGGGTGGCCCGGCTGCGCGAGTTCTCCGGCGACGCGGCTCCCGACGTCCGGGGGCGCGCTTGCGGCTCGAGCTCGCGCTGCGGTCCCGCGCGCTGGGCTGAGGGCCACGGCGCGCGCCCCGGGAGGCTGCAAGGGTGGGCGCATGGCGAGCGACGGCTCACGCTGGCGCCCCTCCCCGGCGCGACTCGGGCGGCTCCTGGCCGGCCTCGCGCTCTTCGGCGTCGGCGAGGGGCTGCTCGTCCACTCCGCGCTCGGCAACTCGCCGTGGAGCGTGCTGGCCGAGGGAGCGGGCGAGCAGACCGGGGTCGCGATCGGGACGACGACCGTGGTCATCTCGCTGGTGATCCTGCTCGCCTGGATCCCGCTGCGCCAGCGCCCCGGCCTCGGCACCTTCGCCAACGCGGTCCTCGTCGGCGTCGGGCTCGACGCGACGCTCGCGGTGCTCGGGGACCGGAGCGGCGTCCTCGGGGTGCGGGTGCTCGAGGTCGTCGCCTCCCTGGTGCTGGTGAGCACGGGCTCGGTAACGCTTACTGCTGTTTCACCAT
>CAXSFZ010000011.1:20962-29957 GCA_964236905.1 uncultured Solirubrobacteraceae bacterium
CTTCTTCGGCAAGCTCTACATCATCAAGGCGGCGGTGGGCTCGGGCCTCTACCTCACCGCGCGGCTCGGCGCGGGCGCGCGCGACGGGCTGATGACCGGCCTGGCCGCCCGGACCGGCCGCTCGCTCCGGGTGACCCGGGGCGGCATCGAGCTCTGCGCGAGCGCCGTCGGGGTGGCGCTGGGGGGCACGCTCGGGGTCGGCACGCTGGCCTTCGCCCTGCTGATCGGACCCGGCGTCCAGTTCGCGCTCGCGCGTCTCGGCGCCCACGGGGCGGCTGACCTCTGAGGCCCACGGCGCCGTATCCCCGGCCGTGAGCGCTCCCGTCGTCGTCGTGGGTGCCGGCCTGGCCGGCCTGTCGTGCGCGCGCGAGCTGATCGCCAGCGGCGTCGAGGTGCGGGTCCTCGAGGCCTCCGACGGCGTGGGCGGGCGCGTGCGCACCGACCGCGTCGAGGGCTTCCTGCTCGACCGCGGCTTCCAGGTGCTGCTGGCCGGCTACCCCGAGTGCCGGCGCCAGCTCGACTACGCCGCGCTCGACCTGCGGGCGTTCTACCCCGGCGCGGTGGTCCGGCGGCGGGGACGGGCCCTGGCGGTCGCCGACCCGCGCCGGCACCCGCTGCGCGCGCTGAAGGCGCTCGACGGGCTGGCCTCGCCCGGCGACGCGCCGGCGCTCGCGCGGCTCCTGGTCGCGAGCCGGCGAAGCCTGCGGGAGGACCCGGCGCCGGACCGCCAGACGACTCGGGAGGCGCTGCAGGCCGCCGGGCTCTCCCCGCGGCTCGTCGACGGATTCCTCCGGCCCTTCCTGGCCGGCATCACGCTCGACCCGACGCTCACGGTCTCGGCGCGCTTCGCCCGCTTCGTGCTCGGCTCGTTCCTGGCCGGGCCCACCGTGGTGCCCGCGGGCGGCATCGGCGCCCTGGGCGAGCAGCTGGCGGCCACGCTGCCCCCGGAGACCGTGCGCCTCGGCGCCCGCGTGGTCGCCGTCGCGGACGAGGGCGTGGTGCTGAGCGGCGGCGTCCGGGTGGACGCCGCCGCGGTGGTCGTGGCGGCGGAGGGGCCCGAGGCGGCACGGCTGGTCCCCGGCCTTCCCGACCCGGGCTCGGTCGGCACGACCTGCCTGTGGTACGACGCGCCGGCCTCGCCGTGCCCGGGCGGGGCGCTCGTGCTGGACGGTGACGGCCACGGCCCGGTCAACAACGTGGCGGTCCTCTCCGACGTGGCGGCGACCTACGCGCCGGCGGGGCGCTCGCTGGTCAACGCGAGCCTGGCGGGCGTCGCAGGGGATGACGACGCCGCGCTCGACGCCCGGGTCCGCGGCCAGCTGCGCGGCTGGTTCGGCGAGCAGGTCGACGGCTGGCGGCGGCTGCGGGTCGACCGCATCGCCCACGCCCAGCCCCGGCAGGAGCCGGGCGCGCTCGATCCGCCCCAGCGGCCGGTGCGCCGCGGCGAGCGCCTGTGGGTCTGCGGCGACCACCGCGACACCGCATCGCTCAACGGCGCGCTGGCCTCCGGGCGGCGCGCCGGCGCCGAGGTCGCCTCCGCGCTGCGCGAGCGGGCGCTCACGGGCGCCTCGTAGCCTCCGCTGCTCCGTGCGGACCCTCGTCATCTCCGACCTGCACCTCGGCTCGCGGCTGCACCGCGACGTGCTGCGCCACGCCGCCGCGCGCGAGGCGCTCTGCGCCGAGCTCGAGCAGACCGACCGGCTGGTGCTGCTCGGCGACACGGTGGAGCTCCTCGAGGGGCGCCCGCGGGGCGCCATGCAGGACGCCGAGCCGGTGCTGCGCGCGCTGGGGGCGGCGCTCGGCAAGGGCTCGGAGGTGGTGCTGCTCCCGGGCAACCACGACTACGCGCTCGTCCGGGGCTACCTGCGGGAGCTCCGCACGAGCGGGCGCCCCCTCGGCCTGCGCGACCGCGTGCCGCTGCGCACGAGCCCGGAGCTCGCGGCGTTGGCTCGCTGGCTGCGGCCGGCCCGTACGCAGGTGCGCTATCCCGGCGTGGATCTCGGGCACGGGATCTGGGCCCACCACGGCCACTACCTGGACCGCCACCTCGTCCGCCAGGTGCAGGTGCCCGTGCGCGACGCGACCCCCGACGACTACGAGCGGGCGCTCGGCACCTCGATCGCCGCCGTCGGCGCCGCGATGGCCGCCGCGCTCCCGCCCGCCCTCGGCGAGCCGGTCGACCGGGTGGCCGGCCTGCTGCGCCACGTCGGGATGGCGGCCATCCCGATCGCCGCCGCGCTGCCGGGCGCCCCGCTGCTCGCCCCGCTCAGCGCGGGCGTCCTCGGCTTCCAGTTCCGGCGGGTCGGGCTGCCGGCGATGGCCGCGGTGACCGCGCGGCTCGGCGTGGAGGCCGACCACGTGCTCTTCGGCCACGTCCACCGCGCCGGCCCGCGGCCGGGGGAGGACGCCTACGAGTGGCGCTACGGCGGGCGCCGGCTGTGGAACACGGGCTGCTGGGTCTACGAGCCGCTCCTGCTCGCCGGCGCCGAGCCGCCGCACCCCTACTGGCCGGGCGGCGCGCTGCGCATCGACGACGGCGAGATCACGCCGGTCGGGCTGCTCGACGCGGTGCCGCCGCAGGCGCTGCAGTAAGGCGCGCGGCCGCGCGCCGCGGCGTTGCCCGCACACCCTCGGGCTTGCGAGCCGTGGGGCGCGCCTGCCACCATGTCCCGGATGTCGCTCGCCGGTGCCCTGTCCGCGCTGGCGCTCACCAGCGTGTGGGCCGTCCCGGCCTGGACGCTGACGCTCGCGGCCTCCGTGCTGCTGCCGGCCTGGCTGCTCGGCCGGGGCGACGACGACGGCTCCCGGCCGGACGGCCCCGACGACGAGGGCGGGGGCGGCGGGGGCGGCGGGCCGCGGCGCCCGCCCGAGCCGCCGGATCCCCCGCCGGGCTCCGGCCTGGACTGGGGTGCCTTCGACGAGGCGCGCGAGCGCTGGGCCGCGCGCGAGCGCGAGCCCGTCGCCTCCTGAGCGGCGCCATGAAGACCGATCGCCGGGAGGAGTCGCTTCTCCACGCTCGAGATCGCTATCAACGGGATCCCGCTGCCTGACCGGGTCGGGCTGTCGCTCGAGCTCTGACTGCTGCGCGGCGCTCGCGCGGCGTAGATACGGTGGCCACCTTGAACCGCCTTTGGCACCGCCGATGGCACGTGCAATCTCGTGTCCATCGTCGCTCTCGCTATTGGGGTAGGGGTTGCGCGCGATGACGAACTCGGCCGGATCGGTCATTGCTCGTTGAGGATGTCGACGAACTGGCGTGGTGGGAGAACCGGCGGGTCGGGGTCTTCCAGGTCGAGCAGATCGCGGTCGCCGGAGACCAAGTAGTCGACCCTGGTGGGGCGGGCCAGCGCGATCAGGTAGTCGTCGTCGGGGTCGCGCGTGACGCCAGGGTGGTTCGGCGGGTCGGCGACCATCGTGGCGTTCTGCGCGAGGCCGTCGACGAACGCGTCGGCCAGTTCGAGGCTGATCCAGCGTCGCAACCTCGGCCGGTGCAAGACGTCGCGCAGCTCCTCGATCAACGCGGGGCTGGTGATCAGCTCGAAGCGCTCGTCGGTCCAGGCGTTGACGATCGGGCGCGCTGCCCGGCGCTCGAGATCGCGGCCGAGACGAGCACGTTGGGGTCCAGGACGACGCGCACGCCTCAACGCGTGGCGCGGCGCTCGCGGCGCATCGCGTGCTGCTCCTCGTTGGCGATCGCCATCGCCTCCTCCTCGCCGAGCGCATCGCCCGCCTCAGCAGCCTGCTGCTCCAACGCGGCAGCGACGCGCTCGCGGCCGCCGGCCAGCTGCAGGTAGCGCTCGTAGGATAGCACGACAGCTTCCGGGCGCCGGCGCGCGCCGATCACGACCGGCTCCGCGGCGGCGCCATCGGTGCGGAAGCGCGCTAGCAGCAGGGGGAGCTGCGCTCGCACTTCGCGGGTGGCCAGAACGTCATGCGGGCGGCGAGTCATCCCCATCAAAGTAGCACTAACGTGTACACGTTTGCGAGACTGTATTTCAGCGGCTTCGATCACGGCGACGACGTCGTCGGTCAGGGCGTCGGCGCGCCGAAGCGCGGCTGCTGATGCGCTGGACCTCAAGCTCGCGGGCGGCGATCTGCCCGGCCGACTCGCGGCTGCGGGCGCGATCCAGCGCGCCGGTGTGGCTTGTGAGCATGCGCCGGAGGACGGGGACGGCGCTCTTCTTCGGCTGGGCGGCAGTTGGCGACCGCCCGCTTGTCATCAGACACCACGTCGCCTGCTCGTTCACCATGTGGGTGACCTCTTGACCGGGGCCGCGGCCGCTGCGATCAGCCGCTTTCAAGCCCTGTTTGGGGGTCACTCCATCCGATCGATCACCCGGACGGAACGGTGGATCGAGGCTTGGAGAGCGCCGACGGGCCGGCTAGTTCACCGACGGGTCGTCGGGCACGCGGGCCAGCAGCGCGAACGCGCCGCCCTTGCGGTCCAGGGTCTCGGTCCAGAGCTCGTCCGGGTCCGGCGCGAAGACGTCGTCGACCCGGGCCTCCCCGACGATCCACGAGCCCTCCTCGAGCTCGGCGTCGAGCTGGCCGGGCCCCCACCCGGAGTGCCCCGCGAAGACCCGGGTGCGCCGGAGGCGGTCGGCGAGGACGCCGGGGTCGCCCTCGGCGGGCAGGAAGCCGACGTCGGCCAGCACGATGGCCGCGGCCGCACGGGGGTCGTTGAACTCCGCGAGGACCATCACCGCGCTCGTCTGGACCGGCCCGCCCTCGTAGACGAGGTCGTCCGGCGCGACGATCCCGCCGAGCTCCCCGACCGCCAGGGCGACCTCGGCGTCGGAGGGGCGGTTGAGCACGAGCCCCATGGCGCCCTCGTGGGTGTGCTCGGCCAGCAGCACCACGCTGCGGGCGAAGTTCGGGTCCACCAGGGCCGGGGAGGCGATCAGCAGCTTGCCGCGCAGCGACGTCATGGCCGCGCCATTGTGACAGCGTGGAGACGCGTCAGGCCGCGATCGCGCGCTGCTCCAGCGCCCAGGCCACCGCCTCGTCGAACGTCCGCGGCGTGATCGCGAACGCCTCCCGGGCCGCGGCGTCGTCGGGGAGCAGCGTGTACTCCAGGGAGCGCATGAGCGGCTCGATCAGCGCCCGGTCCTCCCCGGCGATCAGCGCGCCCACCCGGCTCGCGACGGGCGTGACGCTGAGCGGCACGCCGAAGGACGGGCGCGGCGTCCCGGCCAGCTCGGCGATCCGCAGCACCATCTCGCCGTAGGAGAGCTCGGTCGCCCCGCCGACGTCGAAGCCCCGCGCGCCGTCCAGCTCGAGCTCCGTCCCCGCGCGGGCCAGGTACTCCACGACGTCCCGCGCGTCGATCGGCCGGGTCCGGTTCTCGCGCCAGGCCGGCAGCGCGAGCACGGGCAGGCGCTCCACGACGGAGGCCAGGAAGTCGAAGGAGCGCGAGCCGTGGCCGATGACCATGCTCGCGCGCAGGGCCACCGCCTCCGGCGCCCCGTCGAGCAGGACCTCCTCGACCGCGTGGCGGCTCTCGAGGTGCTCCGAGCCGCCCTCGGCGTCCTCGCTGGGGACGAGCCCGCCGAGGAACACGATGCGGCGCAGGCCGGCTCGGCGCGCGGCGGCCACGAAGGTCTCCGCGGTGCGCTTCTCCGTCTCGCCGAACGCGCCGTCGCCCTCCATCGAGTGGATGAGGAACCAGGCGACGTCGATGCCCTCCAGCGCCGCGTCGAGGCCCTCCCCGCTGCTCGCGTCGCCCTCGACCACCTCGATGTCGTCGCGCACGCCGCTCGCGTCGCGGGCGAAGCCGCGGACGCGGTGGCCGTCCTCGAGCAGCCGCGGGACGAGCGCGCCGCCCACGTAGCCCGTGACGCCGGTGACGAGGACCTCGAGGGGAGCCATGGAGGTTCTACGCGACGGGGACGGGGACGGACTACGGGCGGGCGGCGCGGCCCGCGGCCTGGCCCTCGAGCTCGTGGAGCCCCGCGAGGCGCCCGGGGTCGAGCTCGCCCGCCTCGATCGCGGCGCGCACGGCGCAGCCCGGCTCGGTCCGGTGGGCGCAGTCGCCGAAGCGGCAGCCCTCCGCGAGCGCGTCGAGGTCGGCGAACGCCGCCTCCAGGCCGGGGCCGGGCGCGTAGAGCTCGGGCAGGCGCAGGCCGGGCGCGTCGACGAGCAGCGCGCCCGACGGCAGCGTGATGAGCTCGCGCCGGACGGTCGTGTGGCGCCCCTGGTCGTCGGAGCGCCGGATGGGCGCGGTGGCCTGGCGCTCCTCGCCGAGCAGCGCGTTGACCAGCGTGGACTTGCCGACGCCCGAGGCGCCGAGGAGCGCGGCGGTCGCGCCCGGGCGCAGCCAGGCGTCGAGCTCGTGCAGGCCGTCGCCGCGCCGGGCGGAGACCACCACGAGCGGGACCCCGCGGGTCACGGGGCGGACCGAGGCCAGGAGCGCGGAGGGGTCGGCGAGCAGGTCGGACTTCGAGAGCACCACGACCGGCTGGGCGCCGCCGTCGGCGGCCACGGCGACGAACTGCTCCAGGCGGCGGGCGTCGAGGTCGCGGTTGAGGGAGCTCACCACGAGCACCACGTCGACGTTCGCGGCGAGCACCTGCAGCGCCCCGGTCGGCGCCGCGCGCCGCAGCACCGTCCGGCGCGGGAGGACGTGGTGGATCGTCGCGGCCGCTGCCTCCACGGCAACCCAGTCGCCGACCACCGGGAGCCCGCCCGGGCCCGCGTCGTGGCGCAGGCGGCCCGACGGCGCCGCCGCGAGCGGGCCGTTCGCCCCGACGAGCGCGATGCGCCCGCGGTCGGCCGCCGTCACCCGGGCCGCGACCAGCCCCGGATCGCCGAGCGCCTCCAGCGCGGAGGCCTGCAGCGGGGCCCAGCCGAGCGCGGCCAGGGCGGGGGAGGCGGAGGGCAACGTCCTTCAGGGTACCGTGCCGGCGGCGGGCTCCCGCCGGGCGGGCCGGGCTCCCGCCGGCAGCGCGCCCCGTGGTGATCAGCCCAGCAGCGCGTCGAGGATCCCGCCGGTGGAGCGCGGGTCGGTGCCGTGACGCCTCCGGAAGGCGCGCGCGTCGTCGCGGTCGGCCAGCGCGAGCACGTACTCCTCGCGGCCGGCGCCGAGCTTGCACGCGCTGCGGTCCAGGAGCTGGAGCGCGCGGTCCTGC
Organism: uncultured Solirubrobacteraceae bacterium; assembly: GCA_964236905.1. Taxonomy (GTDB): domain Bacteria; phylum Actinomycetota; class Thermoleophilia; order Solirubrobacterales; family Solirubrobacteraceae; genus Paraconexibacter. Next base: position 28,090 of record CAXSFZ010000011.1, read on the forward strand.
AGGAACCCGCTGATGCCGCCCGTGCCCGGGAGGTCCCGGTCCCGGCACGGGTCGCGGAGGAGCACCGGCGCGGGCGCGACCCGCTCACGCGCGAGCGCGGTCCCCCCGGTCAGCGCCGCGCCGGCCGCCAGCGCGGCGAGCGCCCAGGCCGGCCGCCGCGCGCGGGGCAACAGCACCACCGCGCCCAGCAGCGCGAGGGCGCCCGTCACGAGGAACGCCGCCCGGAAGGACTCGCCCACGGCGGCCACGAGCGTGTCGTCGGCCCGGACGCCGAGGCGGTCGAGCTCCGCGCGGTGGGAGCTGTCGGCGTCGTAGCGGCCGTGCTCCTCGCGGATCGCGGCCCGCAGGCCCGCGCGCGGCTCGTCGGCGTCGACGCCGGCCAGGAGGCGGGGGGCGAGCTCGAGCTTGTCGGCGGGCGGCAGCTTCGCGTCGAGCACGAGCGCCACCCCACGCTCGCGGGCCCGCTGCGTCGCGTCCTCGAGCCGGTCGGCGGTGATCGGGGCCAGCAGCACGAGCGCAACGGCGATCCCGGCGTGCCGCAGGGTCAGCAGCAGCGCCGCGTCGCCCGGGGAGCGCTCCGGGAGCAGCTCGCCGCCGAGCGCGGGCAGCGCGAGCCCCATGCCGAGGCCCGCCAGGGCCTGGGGCGCGACGGTCCAGGCCAGCGCGGCGTCGGGCAGGAAGGCGAGCGCGGCGGTTCCCCCGGCGACCAGCGCGCAGCCCGCGCCGGCCCGCGTGCGCGCGGGGCCGGGAATCCGGGCCCCGAGGAGGGCCGCGAGCGGCAGCACGGTGACCGTCGCGGCGGCCCGCAGCGGCGAGACGCCCCAGCCGGCCACCAGCAGCAGCACCAGCAGGAAGAGCACCGCGGTCAGCGCCGCGGAGACGAGCAGCAGCGCGAGGGCGGGTGCCGGCGCCCAGCCCGGGCCGCCCGCGGCGCGCCGCGCGGCCACGACCCGACGCGGCGCGGCGGCGGCGCCGTGGCAGGCCAGCGCCGCGAGGGCGGCGACCGGCGCCTGCGCCAGGAAGATCGCCTGCCACGAGAAGGCCTCGGTCAGCGCGCCGCCCAGCGCCGGGCCGACGGCGGTCGAGAGGACGGCCACCCCGAGCCAGAGCGAGCGCCCCGACGGCGTGCCGCCCGTGTCCGCGGGCGCGAGCAGCCCGAACGCCGCCACCAGCCCGGCCGCGCCCCCGAGCGCCTGCAGCCCGCGGACGACGAGCAGAAACCCGAGCGAGGAGGCCAGGCCGCAGAGCAGCGAGGCGAGCGCGAAGAGCGCGAAGCCGGCCGTGCCGACGGCGCGCGGGCCGAGCGCGCGCATGAGCCGCTCGCCCGGCACGAGGGCGAGCGCCAGCACCAGGGTGTAGACCCCGATGATCGCCGCCACCCCCTCGATGCTCGTGTGGAGCTCGCGCAGCAGCTGGGGCAGCGCGAGCGTCACCACCGACGCGTCGGCCAGGGCGAGGCCGGCCGCGAGGGCGAGGACGAGGCGGCGGAGCGTCACACCGGGCAGTGTGCCCGGTGCGCGCATCCGGCCCGACGCGCGCCTCAGCCCAGCGTCACCTCGACGCCGTCCGCGCCCTCGTCGAAGCAGAGGTGGCCCTGAGCGCGCAGCGCGTCGGGCAGCGGGGTCTCGTAGCTCCAGGCAGCGTCCTGCACGCCGCCGACCGTCCAGTAGGTCGCCTCGCCCTTGTAGGGGCAGACCGAGCGCAGGCCGCTGCCGGCGGAGACCAGGCCGGGGACGACGTCGCTCACCGGTCCGCCTCCGGCTCGTCGCGGGTGGCCCGCTCCTGGTCGGCGAGCTCCTGGGTGCGTTCCTGACGAGCGCGGCGGCGTCCGGTCTCAAGCCCTGGCGCGAGGTGGTGACGCCGCACCG
>CAXSFZ010000011.1:29967-43994 GCA_964236905.1 uncultured Solirubrobacteraceae bacterium
AGACCGAGCGCTGGCCGCTGCCCGCCGCCACCGCGCCCGGGCGGATGTCGGCGGGCGGCACGTAGGCGCGGACCGGCAGGCTCGTCTCGAAGACGAGGACGGGCCGCGCGGAGCGGGCGACCTCCTCACCGCGCACCCGGACGACCACCTCCCGGGTGCTCGGGTGGGCGTCCACGCGGTGGTAGGGGTCGCGCAGGTGGCCGATCACGCGGTCCTCCTCCACGAACCACGCGTCCACCTTGTCCTCGTAGAGGGCCGCGTACCCCTTGAGGAAGGGCGCGGCGTCGGTCGGCTCCCGGTAGGTCCACAGGCCGTCCTCGATCGTGCGGCCGTCGGCGGCGAGCGTCCAGTAGCTCGCGTCGCCCTTGAACGGGCAGTGGGTGCTGGTCGGCGTCGGGGTGAGCGCCTCCGCCGCGTAGTCCTCGATCGGGGCGTAGATGCGCGGCAGGATCGCCGTCTCGTGGAGCAGGTGGGCGCGGACGGTGTCGAGCACCACGGTGTCGCCGAGGACCGCGCGCAGCCGCCGCGGGTCGGGCTGGAAGGCGATGCGGTGCTGCGGCGCGGCGGCGAGCGAGAAGTTGAGCTCGGCGGTGCTCTTCGACCCCGCGAGGGGCCCGGATCCGAGGGTGAGGCTCATGCTCCACGTGTAGCACGCGCCGCCGTCCGGCCCGGCCCGCGGCGCGGCGGGCGGGCCGGTAGCGTCCGGGGGGTGAAGCTCGCGACGTTCCTGACCGACCCGACGGACGCCCCACGGGCCGGGGAGATCCGCGGGGGCGAGGTCCACGCGTTCACCGACGGCGCGAGCGTGCTCGACCGCCTCGCCTCGGGGGATCGCGCGCCGGCCACCGGCCCCGCCCACGCCCTCGCGGACGTCACGCTCCTGGCCCCCGTGCCGCGCCCGCGCGCCATCTTCGGGATCGGCCTGAACTACCTCGCGCACGCGCGAGAGACCGGCCAGGAGCCGCCGGAGCGCCCCATCGTCTTCCAGAAGCTCCCCTCGAGCGTCGTCGCGCCGTCCGGGCCGGTCGTCTGCCCGCCCGTGGTCCGGCGCCTGGACTACGAGGGCGAGCTCTGCGTGGTGATGGGCGCCCGCGGCGAGGTGGCCGGCTACGCCGTCGCCGACGACCTCTCCGCGCGTGACCTGCAGGGCGCGGAGCCCCAGTGGACGCGGGCCAAGGGCTTCGACACGAGCTGCCCCTGGGGCCCGTGGATCACGACGGCCGACGAGCTCGGCGATCCGCACGACCTGCGCCTGCAGACCTGGGTCAACGGGGAGCCGCGGCAGGACAGCCGCACCTCCGACCTGATCTTCTCCGTGCCCGAGGTGGTCGCCTTCCTCGCCGAGGTGATCACGCTGGAGCCCGGCGACCTCATCCTGACCGGGACGCCGAGCGGGGTCGGCGTCGCGATGGAGCCGCGCCGGTTCCTCGCCTCGGGCGACGTCGTCCGGATCGAGATCGAGCGCCTCGGGGCCATCGAGCATGCTGTCGCCTGAGCTCTCGGGCCGGCTCGCGACGCTCAGCGACCTGGAGGCGACGGGGGCGCTCCTGGGCTGGGACCAGCAGACGGTCATGCCCGCGGGGGGTGCCGAGGCCCGCGGCGAGCTCATGGCCACGCTGGCCCAGGTCACCCACGAGCGCCAGACCGCCCCGGAGCTCGGCACGCTGCTCGACGCCGCCGAGCCGCAGGACGCGACGGAGCGGGCGATCGTCCGCGTCGCGCGCCGCGACCACGACCGCGCGCGGCGAGTGCCCGTGGGGCTCGCCGCCGAGCTGGAGCTCGCCGGCTCGCGCGCGCAGGAGCCGTGGATCCAGGCGCGCGCGACGAACGACTTCGCCCACTTCCGCCCCTTCCTCGAGCACAACCTCGAGCTGCGGCGCCGGTACGTCGCCTGCTTCGAGCCGGCCGAGCACCCCTACGACGTGCTGCTCGACATCTTCGAGCCCGGGCTGACGACCACGCGGGTGCGCGAGGTCTTCGGCCGGCTCCGCGACGGCCTCGTCCCGCTGGTGGCGGCGATCGCCGCCGCCGAGCCCGCGCCCGTGCTCGCGGGCCCGTTCCCGGTCGCCGAGCAGCAGGCGCTCGGGCTCGAGATCGCCCGCGCCTTCGGCTACCACGACGCCGCCTGGCGGATGGACCTCGCCGTGCACCCCTTCGCGCAGTCGGTCAACCCGCACGACATCCGCGTGACCGCCCGCTACGACGAGCGCGACCTGCACGGCCTCTTCGCCGTCATGCACGAGATGGGCCACGGCCTCTACGAGCACCAGGTCGACCCGGCGCTCGCCCGCACGACGCTCGGCACCGGCGTGTCGCTCGGGATGCACGAGTCCCAGTCGCGGCTGTGGGAGAACCTCGTCGGGCGCTCGGCGCCCTTCTGGCGGCACTGGGGCCCGAAGCTCCGCGACCGCTTCGGCGCGCTCGCCCACGTGGAGGACCAGGAGCTGCTGCTCACGCTCAACGCCGTGCGGCCGAGCCTGATCCGCGTCGACGCCGACGAGGTCACCTACTCGCTCCACGTCATCCTGCGCTTCGAGCTCGAGGTGGCGCTCGTCGAGGGGTCGCTCGCGGTCGCGGACCTGCCCGAGGCGTGGAACGCCGGGATGCGCGACCTGCTCGGGATCGAGGTGCCGAGCGACAGCGACGGGTGCCTGCAGGACATCCACTGGAGCTACGGCGAGTTCGGCTACTTCCCGACCTACGCCATCGGCAACATCGTCTCGGCGCAGCTGTGGGAGGCGATGGCCCGCGACCTCCCCGACCGCGACGAGCAGATGGCCGCGGGGGAGTACGGCGGCCTGCGCGCCTGGCTCGGCGAGCACGTCCACCGGCCCGGCCGGACGCTCGAGCCGACCGAGCTGCTCGAGCGCGCGACGGGCAGCGGCCTGGACCCCGCGCCGCTCCTCGCGCAGCTCGACGCGAAGTACCGGGCGCTCTACCGCATCTAGTGCGAGTGGAGGACCCGGTCGATGAGGCCGTACTCCCGGGCCTCCTCGGACTTGAAGAAGCGGTCGCGCTCCATGTCCTTGTGGACCTCCTCCTCCGGCTTGCCCGTGTGCCGGGCGTAGATCTCGTCGACCCGCTTGCGGGTCTTGATGATCTCGTTGGCGTGGATCTCGATGTCCGAGGACTGCCCCTCGAAGCCGGCCGAGGGCTGGTGGATGAGGATGCGGGAGTTCGGCAGCGCCATGCGCTTGCCCGCGGCGCCGCCCGCCAGGAGCAGCGAGCCCATCGACATCGCGATGCCGCAGCAGATCGTCGCCACGTCGGGCTTGATGAAGTTCATCGTGTCGTACACGGCCAGGCCGGCGTAGATCGAGCCGCCGGGGGAGTTGATGTAGAGCGAGATGTCCTTGTCCGGGTCCGAGCTCTCGAGGTGCAGGAGCTGGGCCACGATGAGGTTCGCGACCTGGTCGTCGACGGGCGAGCCGAGGAAGACGATCCGCTCGTTGAGCAGCCGGGAGTAGATGTCGAACTCCCGCTCCCCGCGGGCGGAGCGCTCGATGACCATGGGGACGAGGGGCATGCCGAAGACCCTAGTGGTCGGCCCGCGCGCGCCGGGGGCCGTGCGGCGCCGGCTCGCGGCCCGGGGGCTGCCGGGGCCGCGGCAGCTCCTGGAGGCGCACGATCGGCCGTGACTGGGGGGTGCCGGCCTCCACCCGCACCGGGTGGTCGCAGTGCTCGAACTCCAGGGCGTCGCCCGTCTCGAGCTCGTAGTGCGCCTCGTCCTGGTCGATGGTGATCCGCATCCGCACGTCCCGGACCATCACGGCGAACGAGGCGCCCGGGACGTCCCGCGGCAGCCGCGGGCAGAAGCGCAGCTGGCCCCCCGAGTCGCGCATGCCGCCGAAGCCGTTCGTGACCGCGAGGACCGCGCCGGCCAGCGAGGCGATGTGCAGCCCGTCGCCCGTGTTGTGGTGCAGGTCGTGGAGGTCGACGAAGGCCGCCTCGCGGAGGTAGTCGTAGGCGAGGTCGAGGTGGCCGACCTCGGCCGCGACGATCGCCTGGGTGCAGGCCGAGAGCGACGAGTCGCGCACGGTCAGGCCCTCGTAGTACTCGAAGTTGCGCCGCTTCTCCGCCGGGGTGAAGTAGTCGCCGTGGACGTGCAGGGCGAGCACCAGGTCCGCCTGCTTGATCACCTGGCGGCGGTAGAGCTGGAAGTACGGGAAGTGCAGCAGGAGCGGGTACTTCGCGGCGGGGGTCCCCCCGAAGTCCCAGGGGTCGTGCAGCAGGAAGCCCTGATCCTGGGGGTGGACGGCGAGGCGGTCGTCGTAGGGGATGTACATCCGCTCCGCGGCGTCGCGCCAGCGCTCGCGCTCCTCCTCGTCCACCTCCATTCGCTCGGCGAGCCCGGCGATCCTCCCGGTGACCTCCGCGGCGGTGCGCAGGTTCGCCTTCGCCCCGAGGTTCGTGAAGACGTTGTTGTCCACGAGCGCTGAGTACTCGTCGGGCCCGGTGACCCCGTCGATGCGGAAGTTCCCGTCGTGGTCGAAGGAGCCGGCGCTCATCCACAGCCGGGCGGTCTCCACGAGCAGCTCGCCGCCCTCGTTGGCCGCGAACTCCTCGTTGCCCGTGGCGTCGAGGTAGCGGCGCACCGCGTCGGCCACGTCGCCGTTGATGTGCAGCGCGGCCGAGCCCGCGGGCCAGTAGCCCGAGCACTCCTCGCCGTGAATCGTCCGCCACGGCAGCGAGGCGCCGCCCATGCCGAGCAGCCCGGAGCGCTCCTTGGCGAGCTCGAGCGTGGAGTGGCGCCAGCGCAGCGCGTGGCAGACCACCTCGGGCAGCACGTAGGTCATCCAGGGCAGCACGAAGGTCTCGGTGTCCCAGAAGGCGTGGCCGTCGTAGCCCGGGCCCGTGAGCCCCTTGGCCGCCAGCGCGCGGCCCTCGATGCGCGCCCCGGCCTGGAGCAGGTGGAAGAGCGAGAAGCGCAGGGCCTGCTGCACGGCCGGGTCGCCGTCGATGCGCACGTCCGCGCGCTCCCAGTAGCGGTCGAGGAACGCCCGCTGGTCCTCGAGCAGCCCGTCCCAGCCCTCCGCGCTGGCGTTCATGAGGCTCGCGGTCACCTGGTCGCGGAGGAACTCGGGCGACTGGCGCGAGCTCCAGTGGTAGGCCATGAACTTCACGAAGCGGAACGGCTTGCCCGGCGTGAGCTCGCAGGAGATCGTGACGCGCGCGAGGTCGTCCTCGACGTAGACCGCGCTGTGCAGCTGGTCGGCGCCCGGGTCGACGATGTGCTCCATCCCGGCCGCGCAGGTGACCTGCGAGGTGCGCGTCGCGTGCGCGAGCACCGCCCGCAGCTCGAAGCCGCGGGCCAGGCGGCCCTCGAGCACCGCGCCGAGGTCCTTGCCCTTGCGCGGATCCTTCTCCCCCTCCTGGGTCGGCGCGTTGGCCACGAGGTTCGACTGGATGGCGATGCGCATCGGCCCGCTCACCGCCTCGATCTCGTACTCGATCGCCGCGACCGAGCGCTGGGTGAAGGAGACCAGGCGCCGCGTGCGGATCTTCACCTCGCGGCCGTAGGTGGAGCGGTAGTGCAGCCGGCGGTCGAGCGTCCCCGAGCGGAAGTCCAGCACGCGCTCGTGCTCGATGACCTCGCCGCGCAGCACGTCCACCGGCTCGTCCTCGAGCATGAGGTGGATGACCTTGCCGTCCTGCACGTTGACGACGGTCTGGCCGTCCTCCGCGTACCCGTAGCCCGACTCCCCGTACTCGAGCGGGAAGGACTCGTAGAAGCCGTTGACGTAGGTGCCCGAGATGCCGCGCGGCTCGCCCTCGTCGAGGTTGCCGCGCAGGCCGAGGTGGCCGTTGGAGAGCGCGAAGACCGACTCCGAGCGCGCGAGCTGGTCGAGGTCGAGCCCGGGCTCGCGGATGCACCAGGGCTCCACGGGCCAGACGTCGTGCTCGGGGGCCTCGTGCGCCGGGGTCACGGCAGGAGCTCCGCGAGGTCGTCGACCACCACGTCGGCGCCGTGGGCCGCGAGCGCCTCGCGCTGCCCGGCGCGGTCGACGCCGACCACCCAGCCGAAGTCGCCCGCGCGGCCGGCCTCGACGCCCGCGAGCGCGTCCTCGAAGACCGCGCAGGCGCTCGCCGGCAGGCCGAGCCGCTCCGCGGCGAGCAGGAACGTGTCGGGCGCCGGCTTGCCCTTGAGGTGCTCCGTGGCGATCGTGGTGCCGTCGACGCGCTCCTCCATCAGGTCGAGCAGGCCGGCGGCGGTGAGGGCCGCCACCGTGTTGGCGCTCGAGGAGACCACGGCGGTGCGCAGGCCCGCCTCCCGCGCCGCGTGCAGGAAGCGCACCGAGCCCTCGAAGACCTCGACGCCGTCGCGCTCGAGCACCTCGAGCAGCTTCTCGTTCTTCGCGTTGCCGACCCCGTTGACCGTCTCGGCGCTCGGCGGGTCCTCCGCGGTGCCCTCGGGCAGCGTGATGTCGCGGGAGGCCAGGAAGTCGCGCACGCCGTCGGCGCGCGGCTTGCCGTCGACGTAGCTCGTGTAGTCGGCCTTCGGGTCGAAGGCCACGAAGGCCGGGCCGCCCGCCTCGGCGCGCCGCCGCAGCAGCGCGTCGAAGGCCTCGGCCCAGGCCTTGGCGTGCACCGTGGCGGTGCGGGTGAGGACCCCGTCCATGTCGAACAGGCACGCGGCGATGGCGTCGGGGAGGTCCGGGCGGGGCGCGGGCATCGCGGCATCCTGCCACGCGCGCCCGCCGCGTCGCCGCAGGGTCCCGCCGTCGATCCGCCGCCGCGCCGGATCAGCCGTTGATCAGGCGCATCCCGGAGGCGTCGTAGCGCTCGCCCGCGGGCTCGGGCAGGGCGGAGCCGATGCGCTCGAGCTCCTCCGGGGTGAGCTCGAGCTCGGCGGCGGCCGCGTTCTCCTCGAGGTAGCGCACGCGCTTGGTCCCCGGGATCGGGACGACGTGCTCGCCCCGGGCCAGCACCCAGTCCAGCGCGGGCTGCGAGGGGGTCACTCCCTTCTCCTCCGCGATGGCCCTGACGGCGTCGACCACCGCGAGGTTCTTCGCGAGGTTCTCGCCCTGGAAGCGCGGGGCGAAGCGCCGGTAGTCGTCCTCGTCGAGGTCGTCGAGCGAGCGGATCTCGCCGCTGAGGAAGCCGCGGCCGAGGGGCGAGTAGGGCACGAGGGCGATGCCGAGCTCCACCAGGGTCGGGAGCACCTCGTCCTCGATGTCCCGCGACCACAGCGAGTACTCCGACTGCACCGCGGTGATCGGGTGGACGGCGTGGGCGCGGCGGATGGTCGCCGCGCTCGCCTCGGAGAGCCCGAGGTGGCGGACCTTCCCGGCGGCGACGAGCTCGGCCATCGCGCCGACGGTCTCCTCGATGGGCGTGTCGGGCGAGACGCGGTGCTGGTAGAAGAGGTCGACGTGGTCGGTCCCCAGCCGCTCCAGCGAGGCCTCGCAGGCGGAGCGCACGTACTCCGGCGTGCCGTTGATCCCCCGCCGGGTCGGATCGTCGGGGTCGCGCTGGATGCCGAATTTCGTGGCCAGGAAGACCGCGTCGCGGCGGCCGCGGAGCGCGCGGCCGACGAGCTCCTCGTTCGTGAAGGGGCCGTACATGTCGGCCGTGTCCCAGAAGGAGACGCCGAGCTCGAGCGCGCGGTCGAGGGTGCGCAGCGCCTCGGCCTCGTCGCGCCCGCCGTAGAAGTCGGACATGCCCATGCAGCCGAGGCCGAGGGCGGGGACGGTGGGGCCCTCGGGCCCGAGGGTGCGCTGCCTCATGCGGTCTGCTCCTTGGAGATGGCCATGGACGCACCGTAGGACCTGAGCGCGCTCGGGGCGCTTGGATGTGCAGCGTGCCGACGTCGCCCAGCCTCCCGACCGACCGCGTGCCCCCGGTGGCGCTCGTGCTCACGGGGATCGGCTCGGTGCAGTTCGGCGCGGCGATCGCCGCCACGCTCTTCGACGAGCTCGGGCCGAGCGGGACGACGCTGCTGCGCCAGGCGAGCGCCGCCGTGCTGCTCGGGCTGATCTGGCGCCCGGATCCGCGGGGCTGGACGCGGGAGCAGCTCCGGGTCACCGGGGCGCTCGGGCTGACGCTCGGCCTCATGAACCTCAGCTTCTACCTCGCGCTGGACCGCCTGCCGCTGGGCGTCGCGGTCACGATCGAGTTCGTGGGGCCGCTGGGGGTCGCCGTCGCCACCTCCCGCCGGCGCGCCGACCTGGCCTGGGCCGCCCTGGCCGCGGCGGGCATCCTGCTCCTGGCCGACCCGGGCGGCGGCTCGCTCGACCCGCTCGGCCTCGTGCTCGTGCTCGCGGCGGGCGCCTGCTGGGCGGCGTACATCCTGCTGGCCCAGCGGGCCGGGGCGAGCTCCGAGGGCGGGCGCGGGCTCGCGCTGGCCATGGGGATCGCGGCGCTCGTCCCGCTCGTGCCGGGCGTCCTCGGCGGCGGGAGCGCGCTCCTGGACCCGCGCCTGATCGGCGTCGGCGCGGCCGTCGGCGTGCTGAGCTCGGTCATCCCGTACTCGCTCGAGTTCGAGGCGCTGCGGCGGATCCCGGCCCACGTCTTCGGGGTGCTGATGTCGCTCGAGCCGGCCGTGGCGGCCCTCGCCGGCTTCCTGGTGCTCGGTCAGGCGCTCGGGGCCCGGGAGATCGTCGCGATCGTCGTGGTGGTGGCGGCGAGCGTGGGCGTGACGCGCGCGGCGCGCCAGGGGACGGTCGTCCCGCTGGAAGCCTGACATCCTGGGCGGCCCGGTGACCGCGCAGAACACGCCCAACGTGCTGACCGTGCTGCGGATCCTCATGGTCCCGGTGGTGGTCGCCGCGCTGCTCCACGAGACGCCGAACGGGGACGTGCTGGCCGCCGGGGTCTTCGCCCTCGCCTCGGTGACCGACTACGCCGACGGCTACCTCGCACGCCGGCAGGACACCGTCTCCACCTTCGGCAAGCTGATGGACCCCATCGCCGACAAGCTGCTGATCCTGGCGGCGCTCCTGGCCCTCGTGTCGCTCCGGCGGGTCGAGGCGTGGGTCGCGGTCGTGATCCTCGGGCGCGAGTTCGCGGTGACCGCCACGCGCATGGCCGCCTCCCAGCAGGGCGTCGTGGTGGCCGCCGCGACGTGGGGGAAGGCGAAGACCTGCGTGCAGGTCGTCTGCGTCTTCTTCCTCATCGCGATCGACGGCTCGCCGGCCTGGCTCGACGCGCTCGTCTACTTGACCGTCGCGATCACGCTCGCCTCGGGAGTGGACTACTTCGTCGGCCTGCGGCGCCGGCTGCGGGAGCACGAGGCCGCCCGCGAGCCGGGCGTCCTCGCGCCGTGAGGTGGGCGCTCGCGGCGGTGCTCCTCGCCGTCGCGAGCGTGGTGGTCGTCCTCGTGGTGGCGATCGGCTCGACGCGCGACGCCGTGCCCGGGCAGCTGCGCGACTGCGTGCTCGACGGCGAGGCGGGCCTGGTACGCGGCGAGGTGGACCTCGGGGCCCAGCCGCGCTCGGACATCGGCGCGGGCACGCTGCGCGCCGGGCGGCCCGTCCGGCTCGGGGAGGACACCGCCGTGGTCCTGGAGGGCACGGGCTACCGGCTGCTGGTCCTCGCGGGCCGCAAGAGCCCGCCGCTCGACGGGGACCTCGGGCGCCGCGTCTACGACCGGGCCTCGGAGTTCGCGCTGGTGGCCAAGGAGGTGGACCCGGTCGACGGCGTCCTGCGCGGGTGCGTCCGGGCCGCGGCCGCCGGGTAGTCCGTTCTCCGACACCGTGTCGAGATCGGCCTGCGCACGGCGATCGGTGTGCTATCACTCCGCCCCTGATCGCAGCCGACCTCCGTCGTGAGCGGCAAAGGAGCGAGTCGAGCGACCCGGTCGCACAGCAGGTCGAGGACCATGGAGGGAGAGGGGCGCCGGACGGACTGGAGAGGCCCGCCGGTGCCCGAAACGCCGGACGAAGGACCGGGTTTTGAGCACGAAGAGCGAAGTGCTGCTGGCGGACGAGGCCCCCATCTTCGAGGTGGAGGAGCTCAAGCCGCTGATCACGGAGGGGCACGACAAGGGCGTCCTGACCTTCGAGCAGATCGCGACCGCCCTCGAGGAGGTGGAGGTCAGCAAGGAGCAGCTCGGGGAGCTGCACGCCTACTTCGTCGAGCACGGCATCGAGGTGGTCGGCGCCAACGGGAAGCCCGCCACGAGCGAGAACGAGAAGGTCGAGAACGCCGCGCACGCGCGGCGCTCCCCCACCGAGGGCGGGCCCAAGAAGGCGGAGATCGACCTCACGGTCGAGCCCTCGCTCGACTCCCTGCGGCTCTACCTGCGCTCCATCGGGCGGGTCTCGCTCCTGACCGCCGAGCAGGAGGTGTCCCTGGCCAAGCGCATCGAGCGCGGCGACATGGACGCCAAGCAGCAGATGGTGGAGGCGAACCTGCGCCTCGTCGTCTCCATCGCCAAGGGCTACCTCGGGCGCGGCCTGACGTTCCTGGACCTGATCCAGGAGGGCTCGCTCGGCCTCATCCGCGCCGTCGAGAAGTTCGACTACCGGCGCGGCTACAAGTTCTCCACCTACGCCACGTGGTGGATCCGCCAGGCGGTGACGCGCGCGATCGCCGACAAGGGCCGCACCATCCGCATCCCGGTGCACATGGTGGAAAAGCTCAACAAGGTCGTGCACGTCGAGCGCCAGCTCGTGCAGTCGCTCGGCCGCGAGCCCTCCCCCGAGGAGATCGCCGCCGAGCTCGAGGTCACCGAGCGCGAGGTCCGCGACATCCTGCGGATGAGCCAGCAGCCCATCTCGCTGGAGAAGCCGATCGGCGAGGAGGAGGAGTCCGAGCTCGGCGACTTCGTCGAGGACCAGAACGCGATCTCGCCGTTCGACATGGCCTCGGACAACCTGCGCAAGGAGAACGTCCACCGCGCGCTGGCGGCGCTGCCGCAGCGCGAGCGCGAGGTCATCGAGATGCGCTTCGGGCTCACGGGCGGGCGCCCGCGGACCCTCGAGGAGGTCGGCCGCGCGTTCAACGTGACCCGCGAGCGCATCCGCCAGATCGAGAACCACACGCTCAAGAAGCTCGAGTCGCTGCCCGAGGCGCAGCGGCTGCGCGACGCGGGCTGACCGGCTGCCCTGCCGCCGGGGCCGGCAACGGCTCCGGCGGCCGGCGCTTGTGCCGTCCGCTGGCGAACCTATGTTCGTCGGCATGAACGGCGGCAGCAGGAGACCGCTCTCTATGCCGGGCCGCCGCTCGCGACGCCGGGCCGCCGCTCGCGACACCCGAGGCGGTGCGTTCGCTACCTTCCCGCGTCGCGGCGGGATAGCGAAGCGGTCAAACGCATCGGACTGTAAATCCGACCTCTCAGAGTTCCCAGGTTCGAATCCTGGTCCCGCCATGTCGACGAGAGCCCCGCCGAGGTGCGGGGCTCCGGCGAGGCTCAGGCCACCAGCGCCGCGAGCTTCGGGTGACCGCCGTGGCGAGCCCAGTCGGCGGCGGTACCGCCGTGCAGCGCGTCGCGCAGCGTGCGATCGGCGCCGTGGGCCAGGAGCCGCTCGGCGCTCGCGCGCTCCCCGCTCTGGGCCGCGAGGTGGAGCGCGGTGGTGCCCTCGCCGTGGTCGGGCCCGCCGAAGCTCGTGCGGGCGTCGAGGTCGGCGCCGAGGGCGGCGAGCGCGTCGATCGCCTCCGCGCGTCCGGTCGCCGCGGCCCAGGCCAGCGCGGTGCCGCGGTACGGGGCGGCGTCGATCCGCGCCCCCCGGGCGACCAGGAGCCCGAGCGCGCGGAGGGCGTCGTTGCGGGCGGCCCAGCCGAGCGCCTCGTCGAGGATCTCCTGCGGGTCGTCGCTCGGCGTCCAGGGCGGGAAGCCCGAGTGCGGCCGGTGGAAGGCGCGGTGGGCGCCGGCCTCCGGGGCGAGCCGCCCGTCCGGCCCGACGAGCGCGTCGAGCAGCGCGGTGTCGTCGAGCCCCGCCGCGACGCGGAGGTTCCGCGGGGGGCCGCCCGCCGCCGCCAGCAGCGCGGCGGTCCGCCGGTGGCCCCAGAAGAGCGCGACGACCAGCGGCGTCCCACCGTCGCCGCGCGCTGAGCGCTCGAGCGGCGCGCCCGCCTCGAGCAGCGGCCGCGCGAGCCCGGGCAGCCCGACGTAGGCCGCCTGGTGCAGCGCCGTCCAGCCGTGGCGATTCGCCGCCGTGACGTCGGCGCCGCGCTCGAGCAGCAGCGCGACCGTGCGCTCGTCGCAGGTGGCGGTGGCCATGTCGAGGAGGTGGTTCGCATTGGCGCCGATCGGGGCGGCGAGCGCCTCGGGTGCGGCGTCGAGCGCCGCGGCCAGCGCGGCGAGGTCGTGCGCCTCGACGGCGGCGACCGCGCGCTCGAGGCTCACCCGGGCCGGGTGGCGCTCGGCAGCGGGACGTCTCGCTGCGGATCGCCACTCAGGGTGGGGAGCCCGGTCGGAGCCGCGGGCCCGTCCGGGAACTCCGCGCGCTCCGCGTCCTCGCAGTCGCACGGCATGGGCGGCAGGCGCGGCGAGCCGTCTCCGAACAGCTTGGCGAGCAGGCTCATGGGCGGAGGTCTACCGCCTGGCGCGCTCGCACACCAGCCCGCCGGGCCCGTTCGCCGGCTGCGGACCGCGTGCCGCCCCGTCCGCGGGCCGGTAGCGTGCGGAGCCATGCGCGTCCTCGTCGTCGGAGCGGGCGGGGTCGGCGCGGCCGCCGCCGCCATCGCTCGCCACCGCTCCTTCTTCGAGCGCCTCGTGCTCGCCGACGTCGACGCCGATCGGGCCCGGGCGGCCGCGGCGCGCCTCGGCGACGAGCGCATCGCGGGCGCCGGCTGCGACGCGAGCGACCCGCAGGCGATCGTCGCGCTGGCCGCCGCCGAGCGCTGCGACGTCATCCTCAACGCCTGCGACCCGCGGCTCAACCCGCCGATCTTCGCCGCCGCCGCGCAGGCCGACGTCACCTACCTCGACATGGCGATGACCCTGTCCGAGCCGCACCCGGACGCGCCGCACGAGCGGCCCGGCGTCATGCTCGGCGACGCCCAGTTCGCCGTCGCCGGTGCGTGGGAGGCGGCCGGCCGGCTCGCGCTCGTCGGCATCGGCGTCGAACCCGGCCTGAGCGACGTCTTCGCGCGCTACGCCGCGGACCACCTGTTCTCCGAGATCGACGAGGTGGGCGTCCGCGACGGCGCCGACCTGGTGATCGAGGGCTTCGACTTCGCGCCGACGTTCTCCATCTGGACGACCATCGAGGAGTGCCTCAACCCGCCGCTGATCTGGGAGCGGGACCGCGGCTTCTACACCACCCCGCCGTTCTCCGAGCCCGAGACGTTCGTCTTCCCCGACGGCATCGGGCCGATCGAGTGCGTCAACGTGGAGCACGAGGAGGTCGTGCTCGTCCCGCGCTGGGTGGACTGCCGGCGGGTCACGTTCAAGTACGGCCTGGGCGATGAGTTCATCGACGTGCTGCGGACCCTGCACAAGCTCCGGCTCGACCGCACGGAGCCGGTGAGCGTGCGGGGAGTCCGGGTCTCCCCGCGAGACGTCGTCGCGGCCGCGCTCCCGAACCCCGCCGAGCTCGGGGACCGCATGCAGGGGCGCACCTGCGCCGGCACGCTCGTGACCGGCACGGGAAAGGACGGCCGCCCGCGCGCGAGCTACCTCCACCACGTCGTCGACAACGCCAGGACCATGGCGGAGGACGGCGCCCAGGCCGTGGTCTGGCAGACCGCGATCAACGCGGTCGTCGCCCTGGAGCTCCTGCAGACCGGCGTGTGGTCCGGCGCCGGCGTGCTCGGCCCGGAGGCGTTCGACGCCGTGCCGTTCCTCGACCTCCTGGCCGACTACGGCGCCCCGCACGCGATCAGCGAGCGCGATCCGGCCGACCCGGCGGCGGGCTGAGGCGCCGGCGAGGCGCCCGTCGGGCCGCGCCGCACCGCCTAGCCCGTCGGGAGGCGCAGCCGGAACGTCGTCGGGCCCGGGCCGTCGCGGAGCACCAGCGTGCCGCCGTGCCCGTGCGCGATGCGGTGGGAGATGTCGAGGCCGAGGCCCGTCCCCACCCCGACCGCCTTCGTGGTGAAGAACGGCTCGAAGATCCGCCGGCGCGCGTCGTCCGGCACCCCGG
>CAXSFZ010000011.1:44020-49312 GCA_964236905.1 uncultured Solirubrobacteraceae bacterium
CGCGTCGCCGTCGCACCGGGTGCGAAGCGTCAGCGTGCCGTCGCCGGCGATCGCGTCGAGCGCGTTGACCACGAGGTTCGTGAAGACCTGGTTGAGCTCGGAGGCGCGGGCCGGGACGCGGGGCAGCGCCGGGTCGTACTCGCGCGCGACGTGCACGGTGCCCTCCTTGAGCCGGTGCCCGAGCATGACCAGGGTGCTCTCGAGCCCGGCCTTCACGTCCACCTCCTCCTCCGGCGCGCGGTCCAGGCGCGAGTAGTCCTTCACCGCGCGCACGAGCTCGGAGATCCGCCGCGCGTCCTCGCGCAGGCCGGTCACCCCCGCGCGGGCGCGGACGGCCGCGGCGAGCCAGCCGAGCAGCGCCGCCGCCGTCGCGGGCTCCAGGCCGTCGACCACCGGCGCCACCGTCTCGACGGGCAGCCCCGCCTCGGCGAGCGTCGTGGCCGCGTCCCACGCGCCCGGGACGCCGTGCTCGTCGAGCCAGGCGCCGAGCGCGTCCTCGCGGTCGGCCGTGGCCAGCGCGTCCTCGCCGGCCTCGGGCGCGATCGCCTCGTCGAGCGCCGCCCGGGCCGCGGCGAGCACCTCCGGGGCGACCCCCGCCGCCGCCAGCGCGCGCGGGGCGTCCTCCAGCGCGGCGAGCGCGTCGCCGAGCGCCGCCGCGCCGCGCGCCGCCGAGGCGGCCGGGTTGTTCAGCTCGTGGGCCAGGCCGGCGGCGAGCCCGCCGAGGGCCACGAGCTTCTCCCGCTCGGATCGCTGGCCCTCGAGCTTCGCGAAGACCGGGGCGAAGCGGGAGAAGATCCTCCGGGCCACCCGCGGCTCGCTCCGGAGCAGCTCGAAGAAGGGCTCGACGCCCAGCAGGAGCACCCGCACCTCCTCGACCGCCCGCGCCACGCCCGTCTGGAGCCCGTCGCTGAGCAGCTGGATCGCGCCGAGGTAGGTCGGGGCGACGTGCTCGAAGCCGGCGTCGAGCGCCGCCGCGCCGCCCACCGTGGCCGACGTCGAGAGCCCGCCCGCCGCGAGCAGCACGAAGTGCTCGAGCGTGGCCCCGTCGTCGAAGAGCACCTCGCCGGGCGCGAGCGTGCGCACCTCGAGCTGACCGGCCAGCGCGACCAGCCGCTCCTCCCCGACCCCCGCGAGCAGGGGCTGGGCGCGCAGGTCCTCGAGGACGCTCACCGCGGGAGCTCCACCGTCACGACCGTCCCGCCGCCCTCCCGCTCCCCCAGGAGGATCCGCCCGCCGTGGCCCTCGACGACGCGTCGCGCGAGGTCGAGGCCGAGCCCGGCCTGGCCGGGGCGGGTGGTGAAGAACGGATCCCAGACGCGGCCCAGGTGCTCGTCGGCGATCCCCGGGCCGCGGTCGGCCAGGGCGACGCGCACGCCGCCCTGGGAGCTCGCGCCCACGTGGACCTCGACGACTCCCGCGTCGGCCTGCGCCGCGTTGCGCAGCAGCTCGGTCCACAGCTGGGAGAGCTCGCCGGGAAAGCCGGCGATCCGCGGCACCTCCGCGGCGACCTCGAGGCGCACCGCGATCCCGACGACGACCGAGGCGGCGTGGATCCCCGCCGCCACCTCCACGTCCTGCTCGGGCATCCGGTCCAGGTTCGCGTAGTCGCGCATCGTGGCCACGAGCCCGACGATCCGCCCGAGCTCCGCCTCGAGCTCGTCGAGCAGCCCGCGGGCGGCCAGCGACCGCGCCTCCACCGGCACGGCGTCCGCCCCCACCGCCTCGCACCAGGCGAGGTCGGCGCCCGCGTCGGCGAGCGCCCCGGCGACGCGCCACGGCTCGGGCACCCCGGCCTCGCCGAGCCACGCCGCCAGCTCGTCCTCCCGGTCGGCCCGGGCCAGGCCGTCCAGCGGCGCCCCGGCGGGCGGCGCGCCGGCGCTCGCCCCGAGTGCCTCGCGCAGCGCCCCGACCTGCCGCAGCGCCGCCGCGGCCGGATTGTTGATCTCGTGCGCGAGGCCCGCGGCCAGCGTGCCGATCGAGGCGAGCCGCTCGCGCTCGCGCATCGCTCCCTCGTTCGTGGCGACCACCTCGCCCGTGAGCCGCACGACCCGGGCCATGAGCTCCTCGTCGGCGACGCAGAGCGCCCGGAACGCGGCGGTCGGGAAGCGCAGGACCACGCTCTCCTCGACCGCCCGTGCCTGCACCTTGGCCGCGATCCGGGAGAGCGCGGAGATCGCGCCGAAGAAGGTGACGGGCCGGTGGCTCGCGACGACCACGCGCTCCCCGCCCTGCTCGCGGGCCCACTCGACCGCGCCCTCCCTCAGCACGTGGAACCACTCGGGCGGTGCTCCGAGCGGCCAGAGGTCGCGCCCCGCCGGGACGCGGACCTCCTCGGCCTGCGCCGCGAAGCGCGCGAGCGCCCGCGGGTCCAGGCCGTCGAAGAGCGCGACCTGCGCGAGCACGGCGAGGGCCTCCGCGAGCTCCGGCCGCCGCGAGGCGGGCGCGGCCGCGGTGCTCACAGCTCCCCGAGGTACTGGTGGACGAACTGCACGCTCATCGAGCCGTCGCCCACCGCGCTGGCCACGCGCTTGAGCGACTGGTGGCGCACGTCGCCGGCGACGAAGACCCCCGGCAGCGAGCTCTCCAGCAGGTACGGCTCGCGCTGCAGCGGCCAGGGCGGGGCGCCGGCGCCGCCGAGGGCGGCGGCCGCCTTGACGTCGCTGCCGGCCAGCACGAAGCCGCGCGCGTCGCGGGCGAGCACCCCCTCGAGCCACTCCGTCCGCGGCTGCGCCCCGATGAAGATGAACAGCGAGGAGCCCGGCAGCCGCTCCCCGCCGTTGACCGTGATCGCCTCCACGGAGTCCGCGCCGTGGATCTCGGTGACCTGCGCGCCGAGGCGGAGCTCGACGTTCGGCAGCTGCGCGAGCTGATCGACGAGGTACTGCGACATCGACTTGGCGAGATCGTCGCCGCGGTAGAGGATCGTCACCTTCCCGGCGAAGCCCGCGAGGTGCACGGCCGCCTGGCCGGCGGAGTTGGCGCCGCCGACCACGAAGACCTCCTCGTTCGCGCAGGCGAGCGCCTCTGAGCGCGCCGCGCCGTAGTACACGCCGCGGCCGGCGAGGCGGTCGGCGCCCGGGACCTCCAGGCGGCGCCAGGAGACGCCGGTGGAGATGATGAGCGCGTGGGCGGCGAGCTCGGTGCCGTCGGCCATCCGCACCACGCGCGCGGGCCCCCGCGCCTCGAGCGTCGCGACCTCCCGCACCGTGAGGACCTCGGCCCCGAGACGCTGCGCCTGCGTGGAGGCGCGGCTCGTGAGGTCCGCGCCGCTGACGCCGGTCGGGAAGCCGAGGTAGTTCTCGATCCGCGAGCTCTGGCCGGCCTGCCCGCCCGGGGCCTCGCGCTCGACGAGCACGGTGGAGAGCCCCTCCGAGGCGCCGTAGACCGCCGCGGCCAGCCCGGCCGGGCCGCCGCCGATGATCACGAGGTCGTAGAAGTCGGTCTGCGCGTGGGTCTGCAGCCCCACCTTCTCGGCGACCTCGAGGGTCGAGGGCACCTGCAGGAACGAGCCGTCCTCGAAGACCACCGTGGGCAGCCGCGCGTCGTCGGTGCCGGCCGCCGTGAGCAGCCGCTGCGCCTCGGGGTCGCGCTCGGCGTCGAGCCAGTGGTAGGCGACGAGGTTCCGCGCGAGGAAGTCGCGGATCGCGTGGGACTCGGGCGAGAAGCGGTGGCCGACCACGCGCACCCCGCGCAGCTGGTCGGCCGCCGCGGCCTCGGCCTCCCACGCGCGGAGCAGCTCGTCCACGACGGGGTAGAGGTGCTCCTCCGGCGGATCCCAGGGCTTCGTCAGGTAGTGGTCCAGCGACACCTCGTTGATCGCCTTGATCGCGGCCTGAGTGTCGGCGTAGGCGGTGAGGAGGACGCGCTTGGCCACCGGGGTGAGCTCGATCGCCTGCTCGAGGAAGTCGACCCCCTCCATGCCCGGCATCCGCTGGTCGGAGAGCAGGAGCGCCACCTCCTGCCCGCGCAGCTCGAGCTGGCGCAGGACGTCGAGGGCACCCGCGCCCGAGTCGGCGCCGACGACCTGGTAGCTCCCGCCGTAGCGCCGGCGCAGGTCGCGCTGCACCGCGCGCCCGACGCCCGGGTCGTCGTCGACCGCCAGCAGGACGGGGCGCCGCGCCGGCGTGGAGGTGCTCACGCGCTCCCCGGCACCACGAGCGCCGCCGCGGGGAGCCGGACGCGGTCCGGCTGGGTGAGCGGGGCCATGGCGCCGATGCTACTCAGCGCTCCGCGGCAGCTCGGTCGGCCGCGGCGCGTATGGCCGGCGCCGCCTCATCAGGCGCGACCCCGAGCACCTTGAGCAGGTCCGAGGCGGTCGCGCGGACCTGCCCGACGATGACGCTCGCGGACAGGTTGCCCGTCTCGTCGAGCGCCAGCGAGGCGCAGCCCGCGGCGTGGAGGACGAGCTCGCGGGGCGGGCCGGCGCGGCTCGGGTCGTCGAGGGCCGGCCCGAGCGTGCGGACCGCGGTGGCGAGGTCGCCGACGGCCTCCACGACCGGCTCCGGGAGGTGCGCGTGGAGGTCGGCGGCGCGGATCGCGCCGCGCGCGAGCACCCGCACGTTGCGACAGGCCAGGTCGAGCTCGTCCGCGGCCCTGGCGTTGCGCCGCAGGCTGCCGAGCGCCCGGCGGCGCAGCGGCGAGCCGCGGCCGATCTCGATCCCCACGTTGACCGCCTCGACGTAGCGGGCGGCGAAGGCGTCGAGGCCGCGCGCGCGGCCGAGCGCGTCGGCCGCGCCGTCGTGGTCCCGGGAGGCGAGCGCCGCCCGCACCTCCTCGAGCACGGTGGCGAGCTCCTCGAGCAGCGGGGCGCGGTGGCGGTGCACGAGCCGCACGGGGTCGATCGGGAAGAGCACGAGCCCGACCAGCAGCGACACGGCGCCGCCCACGAGCGAATCGAGCCCGCGGGAGAGGTCGAAGTCGTCCGGCGGGGCGACGGAGGCGATGAGCGCCGCGGAGACCGCCGCCTGCGTGATCACGAGCCGCCCGCCGCCGAGCAGGATCACCGCGATCATGGCGAGCGAGATGACGAGGCCGATCTGCGCCGCTCCGGTGCCCAGCGCGGAGATCACCCCCTCGGCGATGCAGACGCCGAGCGAGACGCCGAGCGCGATCTCGATCGCCCGGCGGGTGCGCTGGCCGTAGGCCTGCCCGAGCACGATGATCGCGGCGACCGACGAGAGGAACGGGGCCCGGTGGCCGACGACCTCGGTGGCCACGAGCCAGGCGCCCGCCGCGGCCAGCGCGGTCTGCCCCACCGCCGGGAGCAGCACCCGCAGGCGCTCCAGGCGGTCC
>CAXSFZ010000011.1:49322-62164 GCA_964236905.1 uncultured Solirubrobacteraceae bacterium
CTCGCATCTCGCGGCGTGACTCACAAAGTAGGGGCGGTGGGCGGTTCGGCCGGCATGGTGTTGTCGCGCGCGGTGGTGCGCGAGCGCCGGCCCGCCTCGTCGACGAGGCGCGCGGCGCGCGCCGTGGGGGAGCCGGGATCCACCCGACCATCAAACCGCACGCCGGGCGGTGGCCGTGCCGCGGTGGCGCCCCGCGCCCCCGTCCGCGCCGCCGGAGCACCGCGTCCGGCGCCCTGCCACCATGCGCGCCCATGGACCCCCGTCGCCTCGCCCCCGTCCTCCTGGCCGCCCTGACGCTCGCCGTCGCCGGCTGCGGTGACGAGCTCCAGGACTCGGGCATCCCGGACGGCTCGGACACCGGGAGCGCGGCACCCGCGGCCTCGACGGCGGCGGCGGCGCCGGCGACGGACGCCGCCAAGACCTTCGCCGGGACGGCGGTGGAGCCCGTGGCCAACGCCGAGGACCTCGCTAAGAAGCCGGGCATCCCCAAGCCCACGGGGACGCCGGGGAGCAAGCTCGTGGTGAAGGACCTCGTGGTCGGCAAGGGGGCGGCGGCGCAGAGCGGCGACGCGATCACCGTGCGCTACGTCGGCGTCTCCTACTCGACGGGCAAGGAGTTCGACGCGTCGTGGAAGACGAAGGCGAACAGCTTCCCGTTCACGCTCGGCCAAGGCGCGGTCATCGCCGGCTGGGACCAGGGGATCGTCGGCATGAGGCCCGGCGGCCGCCGCGAGCTCGTGATCCCGCCGGACCTCGGCTACGGCGACCAGGGCTCGCCGCCGAGCATCAAGGCCGGCGAGACGCTCGTCTTCGTCGTCGACTTGCTGAAAATCGGTTGACAGGCGACGATCGGACGAGGCCTCTCTCACCCCGTCCGCCGCCCCGACGCAGGATGCGGCCTCGCGCCGACCCTGGCGATCCTCAACCGGTGCCCGGCCCCGCCCTGCGCGTCGTCCTCGCCGACGACAGCGACGTCTACCGCGACGGCATGGCCCGCGCCATCCGCGCTCACGAGGGCCTCGACCTGGTCGGGGAGGTCGACGGCGGGGAGGCCGCGCTCGCGGCGATCATCGAGCTGGAGCCCGACGTCGCGCTCCTCGACCTGCGCATGCCGGGCCTCGACGGCCTCGAGGTCTGCCAGCGCGTCCGGGCGGCCGAGCCCCTGCCCACGACGCGGGTGATGCTCCTCTCGGCCTACGTCGACGACGCCGTCGTGGAGCGCGCGCTCGAGGTCGGGGCGGCCGCCTACCTCTCCAAGGCCGCCTCCCGGCGGGACATCTGCGCGGAGGCGATCAGGGTCGGCCGCCGGTAGAGTGGGTCGGATCCCGCCGACCGGCGGTGGGGGTCCACCCCGAATGAGCCCCTCCCATGAGTGAAGCCAAGGCCCCGCGCGTTCGCGTCTTCGTGGCCGACGACCATCCCGTCTACCGGGAGGGGGTGGCCCGCGCGATCAAGGCCCGGCCGGAGTTCGAGCTCATCGGCGAGGCCGAGGACGGCCGGCAGGCCCTCGAGGAGATCAAGCTGACCCTCCCCGACGTCGCGATCCTCGACGTGCAGATGCCCGGGCTCCAGGGCTCCGAGGTGCTCCACGCCATCAAGCGCGACGGCGTCCCGACCCGCGTGGTGCTGCTCTCGGCGCACGTCGACTCAGAGACCGTCTACCGCGCCGTGGCCTCGGGCGCCGGCGCCTACCTCTCCAAGGAGAGCAGCCGGGAGCGGATCTGCGACGCGGTGGCCGCGGTCGCGCGCGGCGAGGTCGTCCTCAGCGCCGAGGTCCAGGCGGGCCTGGCCTCCGAGATCCAGATCCGCGAGCGCGACGAGCGGCCCGCGCTCACCCCGCGCGAGCACGAGATCCTCGTGCTCACGGCCAACGGCCACTCGGCGCCGGACATCGGCAAGCAGCTGCACCTGTCGCAGTCGACGGTCAAGACGCACCTGAAGTCGCTCTACGAGAAGCTCGGCGTCTCCGACCGTGCGGCCGCGGTCGCCGAGTCGATGCGCCGCGGCCTCCTCGAGTGACCGGCGGCCGGGCCGCTCAGCCCTCCGGGCGCGCGGGGTGGCTCGGGCGCTCGAGCAGCGTCGAGAGCACGACCTGCGTCTGGGTGCGGGTGACGCCGGGCGCCTCGCGGATGCGCTCGAGCGTCGCCTCGAGGTGGGAGGTGTCCCGCGTCCGCGCCAGGAGGATCGCGGCCGCCTCGCCGGCGACCGTGTAGGCGCTCGTGATCTCGGGATGCGGCGTGACCGTCGCGGCGACCTGGGAGGCCGGCATCCGGCCCTCGCAGGTGAGCGACACGATGGCCAGGGTCGGCCAGCCCAGCGCCCCGGCGTCGATCACCGCGGCGTAGCCGCGGATCACGCCCGTCGCCTCGAGCCGGTCGACCCGGCGCTTGACCGCCGGCGCCGAGAGCGCGACGCGCGCGCCGATGTCCTGGAACGAGCGGCGGGCGTTGCCCCGGAGGAGCGCAATGATCTGCTGGTCGATCCGGTCCATGAGCCGCATGCTACGCCTCGGACGCAACGGATCGCCATTGGCAGCGGGCGAACAACCGGGAACCATTGTGCGATGACCACCGACCAGCTCCAGAGCTCCCCGGCCGCGCGCGCCGCTGCCCCGCGCGAGGACTACATGCCGCTCACCGGCATCGACCACGTCGAGCTCCACGTCGGCAACGCCAAGCAGGCCGCCTACTTCTGGACCCGCGCCTTCGGCTTCGAGCTCGTCGCCTACGCCGGCCTGGAGACGGGCGCGCGCGACCGGGCGTCCTACGTGCTGCGCCAGGGGCGCATCCGGCTCGTGCTCACGGGCGCGCTGCGCTCCGACTCGCCGATCGCCGCGCACCAGCGCGCGCACGGCGACGGGGTCCGGGTGATCGCCCTCGGCGTGCCGGACGTCGAGGCCGCCTGGCGCGAGGCGACCTCGCGCGGCGCGGCGGGCCTCACCCCGCCGCACGAGCTCCGCGACGAGCACGGGACGGTGCGCCTCGCGTCCATCAAGACCTACGGGGACACGATCCACACCTTCGTGCAGCGCGGCGACTACGCCGGGCCGTTCCTCCCGGGCTACGAGGCGCGCGGGGATGCGAGCGCCGACACCGGGATGCTGCTGACGATCGACCACATCGTCGGCAACGTCGAGGACATGGACCCGTGGGTCAGGTACTACGAGGACGTCTTCGACATGCGGGAGATGATCCACTTCTCCGACGAGGCGATCTCCACGGAGTACAGCGCGCTGATGTCCAAGGTGGTGGCCAGCGGCAACGGCATCGTGAAGTTCCCGATCAACGAGCCGGCCGAGGCCGCGCGCAAGTCGCAGATCGACGAGTACCTCGAGTTCTACGAGGGCCCCGGCGCGCAGCACCTCGCCCTGGCCACGCGCGACATCGTCGGGACGGTCGCCGAGCTGCGGCGCCGCGGGGTCGAGTTCCTGGCGATCCCCGACGCCTACTACGAGGAGGTGCCCGCGCGCGTGCCGGCGGTGACCGACCAGCTGGCGGACCTGCGCGAGCAGGGGATCCTCGTGGACCACGACGACGACGGCTACATGCTGCAGATCTTCACGAAGCCGGTGGGCGACCGCCCGACCGTCTTCGTCGAGGTGATCGAGCGCCACGGCGCCCGGGGCTTCGGCAACGGCAACTTCAAGGCGCTCTTCGAGGCGCTGGAGCGCGAGCAGGACCGGCGCGGCAACCTCTAGAGGGGAGGACGACGATGCGGTACGTGAGCCTGGGCGAGGTCCCGGCCAAGCGCCACGCGCAGGTGTGGCACACCAACGGCGCGCGGCGGCTGCTGGTCGAGGAGGTGCTGGGCTACGAGGGCTTCTCGGGCAACGAGTCGATCCTCTACCACCTGAACTCGCCCTGCCGCCTGCAGGACGTCGGCGCGTTCACCCCGATCGAGCGCGCGACGTGGCCGCCGCCGACGCACGTGCACCGGCTGGCCGACGCCGACGCGCTGCCCGCGGGCGGCGACCCGCTCGGCGCCCGGCGCCTGCTGATGCACAACGGCGACGTCGAGGTCTCGGTGGCCAAGCCGACGGAGGCGCTGGACGGCTTCTACCGCAACGGCGAGGGCGACGAGCTGCTCTACGTCCACCGCGGCCACGGCACCCTGAGGACCGTCTTCGGCGACGTGCCCTTCCGCGAGCGCGACTACGTGGTGATCCCGCGCGGGACGACCCACACGTTCGACCTGCCCGAGGACGTCGAGCAGTACTGGCTCTGCTTCCACACGCCCGGGGAGCTCGAGACGCCGAAGGCCTACCGCAACCGCTACGGGCAGCTGCTCGAGCACGCGCCGTTCTCGATGCGCGACCTCCACCCGCCCCGCGAGCTCGAGACCCGCGACGAGCACGGCTCCTTCCGCCTGCGCCTGCGCGTGCGCGACGGGATGCAGGAGTACGTGCTGGACCGCCACCCGTTCGACGTCACGGGCTGGGACGGCTACGTCTACCCCTACACGTTCAACGCGCTCGACTTCGAGCCGCGCACCGGCCGATTCCACCTCCCGCCGCCCGCCCACCAGACCTTCCAGGGCCCGGGCTTCGTGATCTGCACGTTCGCCCCGCGCCTGCTCGACTGGGATCCGACGGCCGTGCCGCTGCCCTACCACCACTCGAACATCCAGTCCGAGGAGGTGATGTTCTACGCCGAGGGGAACTACGCCGCCCGCAAGGGCGTCGAGGTCGGCTGCCTCACGCTGCACCCGAGCGGCCTGCCGCACGGCCCGCAGCCCGGGACGACCGAGCGCGCCCTGGGCGCCACCCGCACCGACGAGCTCGCGGTGATGTGGGACACCTTCCGCCCGCTGCAGCTCACGACGGCCTGGCGTGACACCGACGACCCCTCCTACGCGTTCTCCTGGAGCGAGGAGCCCTCCACGCGGGCCGGGGGCGCCCTCCCGAGCGCCGGGCGGAGCGCCGTCACCGGCCCGTCGGCCTGAGGCTCAGGAGGCGAAGAACAGCGCGGCCGGCCCCTCGACGAGGATCCGGTGGCGGTCGGCGGCGTCGGGGGCCCAGTCGGCCAGGAGGTCGAGCAGCTCGCCGGTGTCGCGCTGCCCATCGGGGAGGTGCGGCCAGTCCGAGCCCCAGAGCAGGCGGTCGGCCCGCGCGGCGACGAGCGCCCGGCCGAGCCCCTCCACGGTGGCGAGCGGCCGGTCCTTCGCGATCCGGTAGGCGCCGGAGAGCTTCACCCAGCAGCTGCCCTGCCGCAGGAGCGCGAGCAGCCGCTCGAAGTCGGCGTCGGTCAGCCCGTCGGCCTTGAGCATGTAGCCCAGGTGGTCGATGACGAACGGGTCCTCGAGCTCGGCGAGGTGGGGCAGGAGGTCACGCACCACGGTGCCGGGGGCGTAGAACTGGAGGTGCCAGCCGCGTGGGCGCGCCCGCGCCGCCATGCGGTGGACGTAGGCGGCGAGCTCGGGGATCGGCGCGTCCCGCCGGGCGAAGAGGTCCAGGCGGATGGCCCGGACGCCGAGCGCGTGGTAGCGGTCGAGCTCCGCCTCCGCCACGTCCTCCGCGACCTGGACGACCGCCCGGCAGCGGTCGCCGACCTGGGCGAGCACGTCGAGGGTCAGCCGGTTGTCGGTCCCGTAGTACGTCGGCTGCACGAGGACCATGCGCTCGAGCCCGAGCGCCTCGCTCGCCCGCAGGTACTGCTGGAGCGTCGCCTCGGGGAAGGTGTAGAGCGGGGCGGAGACGTGCGGGTAGCCGGGCTCGAAGACGTGGAAGTGGGCGTCGCAGCTCCCGGCCGGCAGCGCGAAGCGGGGGCGGGTGAGCGTCCCCGCGTCGCGCATCGGCGTGGTGCGCGCGAATTCCGGGCTCACGCCGGCACCGGGAGGTGGGCGGCGCGCAGGGCCTCGGCGCGGGCCTCGGCCGCCCGGAAGAGCAGGTCGGTGTCCATCCCCGTGAGCTGCAGCGGGCAGGCGCCGAGCGCGGCGAAGGAGGCGGTGAGCGCCGGGTCGGCCACCCCGCCGACCATGAGGAGCTTGCCGTGGCGCCGGCAGGCGGCGCCCGCGGTGGCGACGGCGTCGCGCAGCCGCGGATCGTCGTAGGCGCCCGGGACGCCGAGCTCCGCGGTGAAGTCGTTGGCCCCGATCGCCAGCATGTCGACGCCGTCGAGCGCGGCGATGGCCTCCGCGCTCTCGATGCCGCGCGGCGTCTCGAGCAGGATCTGCACGATGGTGGCGGCGTCGAGGAGCGGGTTGAGCGCCCGCGCGGGCGTCGGCCGCATCCCCACCTGCGGCACCGTGCCGACCTGGGAGCGCTGGCCGCGCGGCGGGAAGCGGCAGGCCCTGGCGACCGCCTCGGCCTCGGCCACCGTCTCGATCCGGGGCGCCACGACCCCGTGGGCGCCGCCGTCGAGCAGCCGCCCGATGGCGCCGTACTCCCGCTCGGGCAGCCGCACCAGGGCGGTGAGGCCGAGGTCGCCGGCGCTCGCGCAGAGCTGCGCCGCGAGGTCGAGGGAGAGGGTCGCGTGCTCGAGGTCGAGCAGGACGCCGTGGTGCCCGGTCGCGCGCGCGACGCGCAGCACGTCGCTCGTCCGGCTGCCCCGGACGCCGAGCAGCAGCGTCAGCTCACCGGCCCGCAGGCGGGCCAGGAGGGGCGGGGCGTCGGTGGCGGGGCCCGCGGCCACGGCGGCTCAGTCGACCATCGCGTAGCCCGGCAGGGTCAGGAACTCAGCGAAGTCCTCACCGAGGGTGACGGTGGCGAAGAGCTCGCGCGCCTGCTCGAAGCGGCTCGCGGTCCACGCCTCCTCGCCTGCGTCGCGGCGCAGGGCGGCGACCACGTCCGCCAGCGTGCGCTCGACGTCCTCGCGCCCCAGCGGCCCCTCGCCGGCCAGGGCCACGCCCTGGCGGACCCACTGCCAGATCTGGGAGCGGGAGATCTCCGCGGTGGCGGCATCCTCCATCAGGTCGTGGATGCTCACCGCGCCGGTGCCGCCCAGCCAGGCCTCGAGGTAGCGCAGAGCCACCTCGACGTTGCCGCGCAGCCCCTCGCGCGTGGCCTGCCCGGGCGTCGCCTCGAGCTCCAGGAGGTCCTGCGCCGCGACATGGACCTCGGGCCGCGTGCGGTCGAGCTGGTGGGGGCGCTCGCCGAGCACCGCGTCGAAGGCCGCGCGGCAGACGGGCACGAGGTCCGGGTGGGCGACCCACGAGCCGTCGAAGCCCGCGCCGGCCTCGCGCGCCTTGTCCTCGCGCACCTTCGCGAGCGCCCGCTCGGTCACCGCCGGGTCGCGCCGGTTCGGGATGAACGCGGCCATCCCGCCGATCGCGTGGGCGCCGCGCCGGTGGCAGGTCTGCACGAGCAGCTCCGCGTAGGCGTGCATGAACGGCGCGGTCATCGTCACGGCGTTGCGGTCGGGCAGGACGAAGCCCGGCCCCGCCTCCCGGAAGCACTTGATGATGCTGAACAGGTAGTCCCACCGCCCCGCGTTGAGGCCCGAGGCGCGCCCGCGGAGCTCGAAGAGGATCTCGTCCATCTCCAGCGCGGCGGGGAAGGTCTCGATCAGCACGGTGGTGCGCACCGCGCCGGAGGGCAGGCCCAGGTGCTGCTCGGCGGCGGCGAGGACCTCGTCCCACAGCCGAGCCTCGAGGTGGCTCTCGAGCTTCGGCAGGTAGAGGTAGGGCCCGCTGCCGCGCGCGAGCAGCTCGCGGGCGTTGTGGAAGAGGTGCAGGCCGACGTCGACCAGGGCGGCGACCACCGGCACGCCGGCGGCCAGCAGGTGGCGCTCGGGCAAGTGCCAGCCGCGGGGGCGCATGACGATGGTCGGGTGCGTCTCGCCCTCCAGCGCGTACTCGCGCCCCTCGGGCGAGCGGAAGGTGATCGTGCGGCGCACCGCGTCGTGGAGGTTCACCTGCCCGGCCACGACGTTGCGCCAGTGCGGCGTATTCGCGTCCTCGAGGTCGGCGAGCCAGACCTGCGCACCGGAGTTCAGGGCGTTGATCGTCATCTTGCGCTCGGTCGGGCCGGTGATCTCCACCCGCCGGTCGCGCAGGTCGGCCGGCGCCGGCGCGACCTGCCACGCCGCCTCGCGCACCTCGCGCGTCTGCGGCAGGAAGTCGGCGCGGCCGGCCCGCGCCAGCTCCCGGTGGCGCTCCGACCGGGCCTGCAGCAGCTCGTCGCGGCGCGCGCCGAAGCGCCCCTGGAGCTCCTCCACGAGCGCGAGCGCCGGCGCGCTGAGGACCTCGTCGGCACGGTCGATCGCGGGGCCACGGTAGGCGAGCTCGAGCACCCGCCGACCCTACCGCGGCCCTCCCCGCCCGACGTGAGGATCGCTGACGGTGGCGGGTAGCGCGGCTGACGCGCGAGCGCCCCGCGGGGGTGGTGGCCGCGCTATGCCCCGAGGCCGCTGTCGAGGTCGCCTCGGATGGTCCGGGCCTGCTGGACGATGTCCTCCAGTTGGGGGTCGCGCGATGCTGCGAACTCGCGGATGACGTCGTCGACGACATCTCGGGCCTCGTCGTCGCGGCCGAGCCGGGCCAGGACGATCGCTCGGCTCACCCGGGCTCCGGCGAGCTCCCGGGTCGGGCCGGAGCGAGGATCCAGGCGATCCGCTGCTGCTTCGTCGATGACGCTCATCGCGTGCTCGCCGAGGTCGTAGAACCGTGCGATGGCCGCTTCGGCCTCGTCGTCTCGGCCGAGCTTGAGCAGGCACCCGGCGGCGCGGATCTCAGCTTGTGCGACCTCGCGACCGAGCGCCGGCTCGCGCGCGCCCTGCTCCGCCACGGCCGCGTAGGCGCGGAGGGCCAGCTCCGCCTCCTCGCGCCTGGCGAGGTGATCGGCGCCCTGGAGCAGTTTGCGCGTGATTGCTGCGATGAGCTCGGGGGAGTCCTCACGCTGCAGCCGGTCGATCATCATCGTCATCGAGGCGGCGGCCTGGTCGTGGCGGCCCAGGCGCGCGAGCAGCTCGGTTCTGACCTGGATCGCCTGCGCGACCCGGCTTCGGAGCTCCACCTCCGGCGCGCCGGCGAAACGGTCGATCAGCTCGTCGAGACCTGCGAGCATCAGCGCCTGGTCGCCCTGCGCGGCGTGCACGCGGCTCCGGAACCCCAGGGCGTCGGCGAGGAACGCGCGGTCCGCCTGGTCCTCGAGGTGGCCGTAGCGCTCCAACAGCTCCGAGAGCTCGCGCTCCGCCTCGTCGAGTCGCCCGAGCTCGAGGGCCAGCTGGCCGGCGGCCAGCCGGGCCTCCAGCCCGACCCGCGAGGCCTCCTCTCCCGCCGTCTCGCCGCCCGCGATCTCCGCCCAGGCGGCCAGAGCCTCCTCCGGGCGGCCCATGTCGCGGAGGAGCTCGCCACGGACGAGCAGCGCACAGGCGACCGCGGTTCGCTGCGGCAGATCCGCGGAGCGACCCGAGACGGCGATGAGCTCGTCGATCAGGCCGAGGGCCTCGTCCGTTCGCTGCTCGCCCGCCAGCAGACGGGCCCGGTGCGCGCGTGCGTGCGCGACCATGCCGCTGAGGCGGGCGGAGTCGGTCTGCGCGTAGCGCTCCACGAACGCGCGGTACTCCTCAGAGCTCTCCCTGGCCCGTCCCTGCACGCGCAGGAACCCGGCGTGCAGGAACGCGGCGTCGGCCGCCACGTCCGGGTTGCCCGGCGGACGGACGTCCGCGTAGCGGCGAGCGACCTCCTCCAACAGACCCAGCGCGCCGTCGAGATCGGGGTCCTCCGAGAGCGCGCGGGCGTTGCTCACCAGCGCGGAGGCCACCATGCCCCGGACCTCCGGGCTCATGCCCGGTCGCGCGCACGCGATCAGCCCCTCGCGTGCTGCGCGAGCCTCCCCCCGTTCTCCCATCCGCTCGAACAAGAGGGCGCGCAGCCGCTGGCCGCGGACGGTGTGCTCGGGGTCGCCCCGCCAGGCGAGCGAGCGGTCGACCAGGTCGAACGCCTCGAACCGCCGGCCGAGCGTCGCCTCGACGGCCGCGCAGGCCAGCAGGGCCTTCGCCAGCAGCGGATTCGAGTCCACGTCGGGCAACCGACGCTGCTCACGTGCCGCCGCCTCCCGAGCCAGCACGAGAGCGGACTCGTTCCGGCGCGCCAGCAGGGCCGCCTTCACCAGCCTCAGGATCGCCTCGGTGACCTCGCCGCCGCTGCCCTGAGCTGCAGACCCCGCGCTCAACGCGACCACGGTCCCGACGTCGGCGTCGAACGCATCGACCTGCCCGTCGCGCAGGCGCGACCGCGCCGCCTCGATCACGGCGACGATCTCACCCGCCGTCCGGTCCGCACCGCCGCCGTGCGCTCGTCTCATGGCTTCGACACCCCGCGGGTTCGGGCGCCCTTCAGGCCGCGTCCGGCGCCGCCGCGGTCCAGCTGCGCGCGCTGATCGTGCGGACCGCGTCGATGGCGGCGGCGATGCGGGGGGAGAGGTGCTCGCCCTCGCGCACAATGAGCACGCTGTGGCGCTGGGTGCTCACCCCGGCGATCGGGACGTGGGCCACGGGGCGGTCCGGGCCGGCGGGGGTGAGCTCGGGCGCGATGGTGATCCCCCAGCCCACCCCGACGAGGCCGACCGCGGTCCCGAGGTCGTTCACCGAGGCGGCGAGCACGGGCTCGAAGCCCGCGGTCAGGCAGAGGGTCATGGTGAGCTGGCCGAGCGTCCCGGCGGGCGAGATGATCCACGCCTCGTCGTGGAGCTCGGCCATCGCGGCCTCGCGGGCGCCCGCCAGCCGGTGGCCCGGGGGCACGCAGAGCAGGAGCCGGTCGGAGCCGAGGATCCACTCGCGCAGCCCGAGCACGGCCTGGGGGTGCGGGGCGCCGAAGCGCGAGACGATGACCATGTCCAGGCGGCCCCGGAGCACCTCCTCCGCGCCGGCCTCGTCGGTGGTCGCCGCGAGCCGGATCTCGAGCCCCGGGAAGCCCTGGCGCACCTCGGTGAGCGCGCGGCTCATGATCCGCGGGCCCTCGCCGAAGGCCACGCCGACCCGGAGCAGCCCGCCGATCGCGTGCACGTCGCTGGCCAGCATCGCCTCCGCCGCCCGGAGCTCCACCAGGATGCGCTCGGTGTGCTCCACCAGGTCGCGCCCCACGGGGGTGAGCACCACGCGGCCGCCGCGCTCACCGCGTCGGTCTTCCGGCGCCCGCTCGAGCAGGTGCGCGCCCGTCTCGCTCTCGAGCGCCGAGAGCTGCTGCGAGACCGCCGAGCGGGTGTACTGGAGCGCGCGCGCCGCGGCCGCGATCGACCCCTCGGCGGCGACCGAGCGGAGCATCGCGAGCTTGCGGACGTCGAGCATGCGTCGCCAACGCTAACGCGGCGCGTCGAGGATGGTAACTGCGGATGACTTGCGTTCGGAGGTGGCCCGCCGGTCTAGTCGCCCCATGCAGACGTCGCTCGAGCAGGTGGTGGTCACGGAGCGCCAGCGCATCCCCACGTCCGGGGCGCGGGCGGTCGAGCGCTTCGACGTCGACGGGCTCGAGCTCCTGGCCATCCCGCAGCTCGCGCTCGACGTCCCGGGCCAGGCGGCGGCCATGCACGCCGGCGACAGCGACACGGAGCTCCTGCTCCTGCGCCGCCTCGACGGCCGCTTCGTGCCGTGGGGCGCGCTCCCGGCGCCCGGGGGCGAGGACGCCGAGGCCTTCACGATCGGCCCCCGCCGCTTCCTGGCGGTCGCGAGCATCCGCTCCGGCGCCGGCCCCTACCGGCACACGCTCGACTCCACCATCCACGAGTGGGTCGACGGCGGCTTCGTCGCCTTCCAGCGCGTCGAGGGCTTCGCGGCCAAGCAGTGGAAGCACTGGAGCATCGACGGCCGCCACTTCCTCGGGTTGGCCCAGGGGGTCGAGCTCCCGGGCCGGGAGGCCGAGAACCGGCCCTCGCTGGTCCTCGAGTGGGACGGCGCGCGCTTCGTCGAGCACCAGCGGATCGCCTCCCGCTGGGCCTACAACTGGCACCCCTTCCGGGTCGGGGCCACCACCTTCGTCGCCCACGCCGAGCACCGCGGCCCGAGCGTGCTGCACCGCTGGGACGGGGAGCGGCTGCGGCCGCACCAGGAGCTCGTCCCGCGGGCGGGGCGGGCCTTCGCCTCCTTCGCCCGCGACGGCGAGCACCACCTGCTCGCCGCGGGCCTCGAGACGCCGCCGGTGCTCTCGCGCTTCGACGGGGAGCGCTTCGTGCCCGTCCAGGAGCTCGGGGGGCTCGGCGCGCGCGAGCTGGCGGTCATCCCGCACGACGGGCGGCTCTTCGTGGTGCGGGTGAACTTCATCCTCGGCACCCCCGCCGCCCCGCGGCCGTCGATGACCTCCGTCCTCTACGAGTGGGTCGCGGGAGCGCTCGCGGCGGTCGGCGAGTTCCCCACCGTCGGGGGCACCGACGTCACGGTGGTGGCCCGCGAGCCCGGGGAGACGCAGTTCGCGGTCTCCAACTCCCTCTCGGCCGAGCTGCGCTTCGCGAGCGAGACCGTCGTCTACGCCCTCACCACCGGGAAGCCGGCGTGAGCGCCCAGGCGGCCGCGGGCGGGTCGACCTCCGTGCTGGCCGCGGCGCCGTTCGAGAGCCCGGAGCTGCTCGCGCTCTTCACGGCCTACACCGCCTCGCCGACCAGCATCGGCGCCCACTACACCGGCGCCGCCGCTCGGCTGAGCGCGGGCGACCCGCTCATCGTGGCGACCGGCACCGATCTCGCGCTCTTCCCCGGCACCGGCGAGCCGCCGACCGTCGAGGGCTTCCGGCTCTCCACACGCGGCTTCAAGGAGCTCACCGCCGTCTCCCACCTCGGCCCGGCCCTCGCGACGCTCGCGCGGATGCGGGCACTGGACCCTGCGGGCCCCTGGCGCTCGGACGCGGAGCACCTGCTCGCGGCCGATCCGCTGGGCGAGCCGGGCGACGGCGGCCAGGCCGAGGCCACGGGTGGT
>CAXSFZ010000011.1:62174-63865 GCA_964236905.1 uncultured Solirubrobacteraceae bacterium
TCCGGGCGACGCTCGGCAAAGTGTGTCGACGGTGGAGCACCTGCTCGCGGCCACACGGGCCGCGCGGGCGGCCAGCGACGTCGCCCTGTGGCGCGACCGGATCGCCGTGCGCGCCTTCGCGGGGCGCGAGGCGGCCATCGCCGCGATGGTCGACTACGGCTGCAGGGTGAGCGAGCGGATCCTCGAGCGGGCGCTCGCCGAGCCGGGGTACCTCACCGCCGCGAGCCTGCGGCGCGACTTCCTGGAGGGCCCGGCGGACGGGCTGCCCGTGCCCTTCAACCGGGTCATGGTCGCCACGTTCTTCCTCGTCGGCCTCGACATCGCCCACCGGCTCATCACCTGGTTCGACGGCCTCGAGCTGCCGTGGGAGCGGACCATGGTGATCGTCGCCGGCCGGGCCGGGCGGCCCACCGCGGGGGTCACCCGGGACACCAACAGCGTGGCCGGTGTGATCCACGCCGCCTCCCGGGAGCGCCTGCCGCACCGCAACCTGCTCATCGCGCCGCACGCGCCCGTCTTCCCCATGCACGACGGCACCAACCTGGACCGGGTCGCCGCCCTGGAGCCGGACTACCGGCGACTCTGGTCGGGCGTGCTGGCCACGACGGTGCTCGGCGCCGAGATGTTCGCGGGCTACCCGGCCCACGCGCCGCGGCCGGCCGCTGCCCGCAGCCTCGACCCGGCGACGACGAGCGTGGCGGAGATGCCCTCCGTGGAGCGCCCGGACGACTGGCGCGCGCTCACCACGCGCCTGCGCCTGGTCCTCGAGGATCCGCGCCAGCTGCTCTCCGGGGCGGTCACCGACTACGCCAGCCAGCAGCTGGTCCGCCACGACAACGTCCCCTCCGCCGTCACCGTCCCGGGTCTCGACGGCGAGCCCTACCCGTCCGAGGCAGTCCACCAGACAGGAGCCCAGCCATGACCGCAGCACTCCCGCGCCGCCGGACCTCGCGGCCTCCTCACCGGGCCCGCGCCGCCGCCCTCGCGCTCGCCGGCACGCTGGCCCTCGCCGCCTGCGGGTCCTCGGACTCCGGCTCCTCCTCCGGGAGCTCCTCGGGCTCCGGGAAGTCCTCCGCGCCGATCACCATCGGCATGTCGCTGCCCCTGACCGGCCCGGTGGCCGATCGCGCCAAGCCGGGCTACGAGGGGTACAAGTACTGGGCCGACGAGATCAACGCGAAGGGCGGCCTGCTCGGGCGCAAGGTCACGTTCAAGGTGCTCGACGACGGCTTCGACCAGAAGACGGCGATCTCCGACTACACGAAGCTCATCGGCCAGAGCAAGGTCGACCTGCTGCTCGGGACCTTCTCCTCGGACCTGAACCTCGCGGTCGCGCCGATCGCCGAGCGCTACAAGTACGTCTACGTCGAGCCCTCGGGTGGGGCGGACGAGATCTTCTCGCGCGGCTTCAAGCGGCTCTTCTTCGCCCAGCCCGCGACCACCGAGAAGCTCCCCGAGCAGTTCGTGAAGCTGCTCACCGACGCCCCGGCCGACCAGCGCCCGAAGACGGCCGCCTTCGTCACGGTGGAGGACCCGAACACGACCCAGTTCGAGAAGATCCTCACGACCCAGCTCGACGCGCTCGGCATCAAGACCGTCTCCTCGCAGACCTACGCGCCCGACGCCTCGAGCTTCGACGCGATCGCCAACAAGGTCAAGCAGGCCGCGCCGGACCTCGTGGTGAGCGGCTC
>CAXSFZ010000012.1:0-37211 GCA_964236905.1 uncultured Solirubrobacteraceae bacterium
CTGGCGCTGCGCCGCGGACTCCCCGAGTCGCCGCGTTGGCTGGCCCGGCGCGGCCGCCTCGAGGAGGCCCACGCGGTCATCGACCGCCACCTCGGCCCGTCGTTCTACGACGAGGAGGAGCTCGCGGGAGAGGGCGCTGCCGAGGGCGAGCAGCTGCGCGCCGCCGACGTCCGCCGCCTGCTCGCGCCCGAGCTGCGCTCGCGCACCGTCTTCGTCTGCGTGTTCTGGATCTGCCAGGTCACCCCCTATTTCGCCATCTTCACCTTCGCGCCGACGGTCTTCGCCGCGCTGAACCTCGACGACGTGACGGCCAGCACCATCGCGGTCAACACGTTGGCCGCCGCCGGCTCGGTGGTGGGCATGCTCACCATCGAGCGGATGGGGCGCCGCACCCAGCTCATCTGGCCGTTCCTGATCACGGGCGTCGCGCTCGGCGTCGTGGGGGTCTGGACGAGCGCGCCTGCGGCGGTGGTCGTGGCCTGCTTCGCGACCTTCGCGTTCTTCAACGCGCTGTCGAGCAACCTCCAGGCGGTCTACCCGATCGAGGTCTTCCCGACCGAGATGCGCTCGACCGGCGTCGGCTTCTCGACGGCGGCCAGCCGGATCGGCGCGGCGGCCGGCACCTTCCTGCTCCCGCTGGGCATCGACCACATCGGCATCGCGCCGTGCATGCTGGCGGGAGCCGCCCTGTGCCTGATCGGCGGTGGCGTGAGCCAGGTGCTCGCCCCCGAGACGACCGGGCAGACGCTCACCGCCACCGCCTCGCGCGGCGTGGCGGCGCTGGCGCCCGCCTGAGCCGGCGTGGTGCTCCGTGCGGCGGGGGCGGCGACTCGCGGGGGCGCCCGTGTCCACTCCGCGGCGTCACCGCTCGGCATCCCGGGCAGCGAGTCCAGCGCTTCGACGGGCCGCTGCCCAAGCTCAGGGCGCCCAACCGGGCACGGCCGTTCTGGTGCCTTCCAGCGACACTTATCGACTTCGACGCCTTCGCGAGTCGGTAACACGGCCCCGCCAGGCGCCACTTAGGGTTCGTCGCTGGGATGGTCGCCCGAAGGACTCTGCCGGCCACTCCCAACGAACCAGTCGGGAGCTTTCCGTATGCCTACCTCTACCACTAGGCGTAGTGCTCACACGCACGCCTTCAACGTCTTCCTCGGCGTGCTGGCCGCTGCGCTGGCGATGACTGTCACTGCCAGCACGGCCCTGGGCGATGGCCCGACCGGCGACCAAGCGCTTCTGAGCCCTTACACCCAGTCCCGCCCGCTGGTCTTTGCTCATCGCGGTTCGTCGAAGTATGCGCCGGAGGAGACTCTGGCCGCGTTCCGCCGGGCCATCGCCGACGGTGCCGACACCCTTGAAGGTGACATGGCCCAGACCAAGGACGGCCAGATCATCATCATCCACGACGACACGCTCAGCCGAACCACCAACGTCGAGGAGCTGTATCCGGACCGTGCCCCATGGAACGTCAGCGACTTCACCCTGGCCGAGGTCAAGCGCCTCGAGGCTGGCTCCTGGTTCAGTCCGAAGTTCGCTGGCGAGAAGATCATCACGCTCCGCGAGTGGCTCAGGTTCACCCATCGCCGGGTCGGACTCTACCCTGAGATCAAGGATCCGGATCTCTACCCCGGCATCGTCGAGAACGTCGCGAACGAGCTGCGCAGGGCCGGCTACACCTCCGAAGGCCGAGCGCGCAACGGCGCGCCCGCCATCTGGATCCAGTCCCGGTACCCGAAGTTCGTTCGGCAGTTCCACGAGCTGCTGCCGGACATCCCGGTCGCTGCCTTCGGCGCCGATGGCGTGGTCTACTCCTACGTGACAGCGAGTGACGAGGTGCTCCGCGACTACGCCTCGTGGGCCAGTGCCACCCTCTGCCATCCCGCGCTCTCGCAAGCCTCACAGATCCGGAGGATCCAGGGCTTCGGCATCCACTGCGTCAGCGAGGTCTCCGACAGCGCCTCGCTGATCGACATGGCGGTCAAGCAGCGATACGACGTCGTCCTCACCGATGTGCCCGACGTGGCACGCGCCGTCATCGCGGGCAAGGATCCTCTGCCTCGCCGAAGCGGGGTAGTCATCGACAGCGTGGTCTACAACCCCGAAGGTAGCGACGTCGCACCGAACGGAGGTGAGTACATTTTGCTTCGCAACACGACCGACCGCTCGATCGACATCAGCAAGTACTCACTGCGCGAGTACGGCAACCAGGTGCTGCACACCGGCAGCGACGCGATGCTCGAGGCCGGCAGCTTCTACAAGGTCTACGTCGGCTCTGGCACGGACAGTGCGACTCAGCACTTCAACGGTCTGGCCGATCAGGTCTTGAGCGACACGCTCACGGATCACGTCTACCTCTACAGCCCGAAGGGCGTTGTCAGGGACATCTACTCCTACTTCGCGGGCCCAGTCGCAGGTTCGTGACCGCGGCTCACCGACGGCTCATGCGCGTTCCAAGAGCCCCACTCGGGCGGGCCGCGGGTGCTCGCGTCCGAGCGAGCGCAGCGCGGAGTCGAACGCGCACTCATCGCTAACCGGCGGATCGGTCAGTCGGTGTTCGGGGCGGTGTCGGCACCGACGATCCAGGTGATGCCGTAGCGGTCGGTGAGCATGCCGTAGAGCGGGGCGAACGGAGCGGGGGCGAGCGGGATGAGGATGGTGGTGGCTGACCTGGCGAGGGCGGCCCACAGCGGCTCGATCTCGTCGCCGTCGGTTCCTTGCAGGGTGATGTAGAAGGGGTTCTCGCCGGGGTCATGGCCCTTGGAGGGCTGTACGTCGTAGGCCATGATGGTGAAGCCGTTGGGGGCGTCGACGCGTCCGAAGGCGACCTGGTCGGTCTGGGCGGGCTCTTCGACGGCGTGGATGTCGGCGTAGGTGGCGATTGTGATCTCGCCACCGAACACGGCCTTGTAGAACTCGAGCGCTTCCCGGGCCTGGCCACGGAAGTTGACGTGGGTGGTGGTGCTGACACTCATGTGGTCTGCCTTTCTTCTGGTTCTGCAAGAGCTCTGTGAGGGTGGCCCGGGGCCATGGGTCAGGGCCCGCCGCGCAGGGCGGGGATCACCACGCCGTCGATCAGGGCGACGCTGAAGTCGCGCGTGATCGGTTGGCGCTGGACGGCACGCGAGAAGCACATCAGGGGAATGAGCTCAGCGAGCGTGTTGATGTCACCCGGCGGCGGGAACTCGCCGCGGTCGACCGCGCGCTGCATCAGGATGCGGTTGACCTCGATCCAGGGCCCGATGCCCGCGCCGTTCGCGGCCTCGGCAAGGCGGGCGTCGGTTCGGGACAGCGACAGCAGAGCGGCCACCGCCTGGATGCGGACCTGCTGCTCCTCGTCGCCGAGGGGAAGGATCATCGCGATCATGTCCCCCCGGAGGCTGCCGGTGTCCGGCAGCTGATCGAGGCCGACGTCGTCGCGGCTCATCCGCGAGACGGCCTCGAGCACGAGGTGGGCTTTCGTCTCCCAACGACGGTAGACCGTCGCCCTCGCCGAACCGGCACGCGCGGCGACCATGTCGATCGTCATGCCGTCATAGCCACGTTCGGACAAGACGGCCAGCGCGGCATCGAGGATGACCGCGTCCCGACTGTGATCGCGCTTGCGCCCCGCGCGCGAGCGCGGCTTCTGCTCGAACGTGGTGCTTGCATCGTTCGCACCGGCGGCTGCCGCGTCCTTGCTCACGGCAGTAACGATACCAATGCATATCGATATGCATCGGTATTGATACGGTGGACGACGATGGGAAGCGCGATGCGGACGATCACGGTGCAGCAGCGACGCGACGCGATGGTGCGTCGACATCATCTGTCAGGCGATGCCGACAGCCCGGAGGCGGCGACCCGCGCCGTCATCGCGCTGCACGCGACTGATCCGGCGTCGATCTACCTGTCGGTGCTCGCGCGCAGCAACGCATCGACGCTGGCCGACGTGGCCGGCGCGATGTACGAGCGGCGCAGCCTGGTGCGGTGGATGGCGATGCGTCGCACGCTGTTCGTGTTTCCGTGTGAGGACATCCCGACGGTGCAAGCCGCGGTCAGCACGCCCCTGGCCGCGATGCTCCGTCGGCGCCTCATCAGCCAACTGGAGCGCAACGGCAGCGAACCAGTCGTTGAAGACGATGTCGGGAGCTGGCTGGCCAGCCTGGAAGATCGGGTGGACCAGGCGCTCGCGCGGCGCGGCACGGCCACCGGAGCGCAGCTGGCCGACGACGTGCCGGCGTTGCGGACACGCATCCTGGCCAAGGCGCCGTCCGATCGCCCGCAGAACGTCACCACGTCGCTGCTCACGCTCATGAGCGCGGAGGGCCGGCTCGTCCGCGGCGCCCCGACCGGGCCCTGGACCAGCCGCCACCACCGCTGGGAACCTGCGTCACGGTGGTGGCCAGAGGGCTTGGCGTTGGTCGACACCGCAACCGCGCAACGCGACCTCGCCCGGCGCTGGCTGGCACGCTTCGGCCCGGCGACCCCCGAGGACCTGCAGTGGTGGACCGGATGGAACAAGACCACCACTCGCCGCGCGCTCAAGGACCTCGCGATCGAAGACGTCGACCTGCACGGCCAAGCCGGAATCCTCCTCGCCGGCTCTGGCGGCGAGCTCGACGGTGACTCGCCCGCCACCTCGATCGTGACGCTGCTGCCGGCCCTTGATCCCACGCCCATGGGATGGAAGAACCGCGAATGGTTCTTCGGCATCGACCCGCACCACGTCTTCGACCGAAATGGCAACATCGGCCCCACGCTGTGGTGGAACGGCGAGATCATCGGATCGTGGACCATCGCTTCAGACGGCGAACTGCGCACGAAGGCGATCGCAGACCGAGGAGCCGAGGCCCGCACCGCCATCGACCAAGCCGCCTCGCGACTTCTCGCGAGACTCAACGGTGCGCTCGTCACCCCCGCCATCCGCACCCCGCTGGAGCAATCGCTCGGCAGGGACGACAGCGAACAGACAACCTG
Organism: uncultured Solirubrobacteraceae bacterium; assembly: GCA_964236905.1. GTDB lineage: Bacteria > Actinomycetota > Thermoleophilia > Solirubrobacterales > Solirubrobacteraceae > Paraconexibacter. The sequence goes on from CAXSFZ010000012.1 coordinate 4,954, forward strand.
ATCGCGCGGAGGTCCGCGTCGGCCGGGCCAACCTGGCGCACCGCGAAGGCCGGCCTCCGCGTCTTGACGACGCATCAACCGCGTTGCGACAGAGCCGGCCTGGGGCGCAAGCGCCCGCGGATCCGTCCTCAGCCGGCGTATCGTTCCCGGCGACGGCCAGGACAACTTTTGGGGCCACGCAAGATCCAGCGAAGCGGCGGCCCAGAAGCACGAAAACCCGCCTGGCGAGAGGCGGGCTTCCGTATAGCGGGGGGCATTCGGCCCGACGAACCTCGCGCAGACGAGCGCGAGGTCGGCGATCGTCGCCGTCCGCACCTCGCCCGAACTCTTCCGGGGCCACGGCGGCCAGTTACTGGTCGATCGGCAGCCCTGCACGATCGCTGTCAGGACAGCCGACCGAGCGACGACCCTGGCCCCATGCTCGCACTTCTGATCCTCCTTATCGTCGTCCTCGCCGCCGCGCTCGTCCTCACCCTCGGCCGTTTAGCCACCGCACGTAACGCCCACGTGATCGCCACGTCGGCACTCAGCGGTGAGCGTCGCCTGCGCGAGCAGCTCGAGACCTCCCACCGCGACCAGCTCGTGGAGCTGCACAAGGCGACCGAGGACAAGGTCGGGCTGCTGTCGGGCAACCGCGACCAGTTCCGCCGCGAGATGCAGGCCATCTCCACCGAGGTCCTCCAGGGCGCCACGCAGCAGATCAACCAGCTCGCCCTGGAAGCGCGCAAGGCCGATCGCGAGGGTGCCGCCGGTGAGCTCAAGCTCCGCGCCACGGAGATCAAGGACGTCGTCGCCCCGATCGCCGACCACCTCAAGAAGGTCCAGAGCCAGGTCGAGCACCTCGAGCGCGAGCGCCACGCCACCCACGCCTCCATCCGCCAGATGTTCGAGACGACCGCCAGCGAGCTCGGCAAGCTGCGCACCGAGACGGGCACGCTCGTCTCAGCGCTCAAGCGCCCCCAGGTCCGCGGCTCGTGGGGCGAGATGCAGCTCAAGAACGTGGTGCGCATCGCCGGGATGACCGACCACGTCGACTTCCACAGCCAGGCGACGATCGACGGCGACGAGGGCGCCCGCCTGCGCCCCGACATGACCGTGCACCTGCCGACCGGCCGCGACATCGTCGTCGACTCCAAGGTCCCCCTCGACGCCTACCTCACCGCGCTGGAGGCCAGCGACGACACCGAGCGCGATCGCCACCTCGACCGCCACGCCGCCCAGCTGCGCACCCACCTCGACGCCCTCGCGACCAAGGCCTACCACGCAAAGCTCGAGCGCTCGGCCGAGTTCGTCGTCTGCTTCGTCCCCAACGAGGCCTGCTACGTCGCCGCACTCGACCGCGACCCCCGCCTGCTCGAGCACGGCGCCAACCGCGGCGTGCTCATCGCCACCCCGACGACGCTGCTCGCGCTGCTGCACGCCACCCACTACGGCTGGCGCCAGGCCGAGGTCGAGCAGTCCGCGCTGGAGATCGCCGCCGCCGGCCGCGAGCTGCACAGGCGCTGCTCGGTCTTCCTCGACGCATACGCAAAGGTAGGTCGCCATCTCACTACCGTCACCGACACCTACAACAAGTCCGTCGGCTCCCTTGAGGGCCGCGTGCTGCCGCAGCTGCGGCGCCTTGAGGACCTCGGCGCGAAGTCCGAGAAGGAGCTCCCGGCTGTGCACGGCGTCGACAGCGCGGCGCGCACGCTCGATCTGCCGGAGCTGGTCGCTGAGACCGAACAGGTCGCCTAGCCGAAATCTGGATGTACCGTGCGCACGCGGTGTCAAACCGACCTCACCGCCGCCGACCCCTCTCCCCGATGCCCCCGCCCGCCCAGTCCTTCGCGCTCTCCCCGTCTGCCCTCACGCGCTTCCTGGGCTGCGAGCACCGCACCTACCTCGACATCCTCGAGCGGCGCGGTGACCTCGGCGAGAAGCGCCAGCCGCCGGACATGCAGCTGCTGTTCGACCGCGGCATCCGCCACGAGGACGACATCCTCGAAAAGTTCATTGCTGAAGGCCGCGAGGTCGCCAAGCTCACCGACGACGAGGCCGACCGCGAGACGCTCGCCGCCCGGACACGCGACGCGATGGAGCGCGGTGTCGAGATCATCCACCAGGCCTGCTTCCTCCGCGACGGCTGGGTTGGCTTCCCTGACTTCCTCATCCGCGTCAGGACGCCGTCTGAACTCGGTGACTGGTCCTACGAGGTTCACGACGCGAAGCTGAGCAGCCACGCGGACCCGCGGCACATCTTCCAGCTGCTCTTCTACAACGAAGAGCTCACGCGCCTGCAGGGGCTCGCGCCGGAGCGCATGCACCTCATGCTCGGTGACGGCGAGCGCCCCGCCTTCCGCCCCGACGAGTTCGAGGCCTACGCCGCGAACGTCCGTGCGCAGTTCCTCGACCGCCAAGCAGAGCTCGAGGGCCCCGAACCCGACCCGGCCTACCCCTACAAAGTCGGCGCCTGCGACTTCTGCCACTGGTGGCACGTCTGCGACCGCCGGCGCCGCGAGGACGACCACGTCTCGCTCACTGCGACGGTCTACCGAGCGCAGGGCTTGAAGCTGGAGGCCAGCGGCGTCCACACGCTCCCTGCGCTCGCGACGCTTCCGCCGGAGCGGACGGTCCCGCGCCTGCCGGTGCTCACGCTCGGCAACCTCCGCGCCCAGGCCGACCTGCAGCTGCGCAGCCGCGGCCTGGAGCGCCCGCTCTACGAGGTGCTCGAGCCTGAGCACGACCGTGGCCTCGGCCGTCTGCCGCAGCCGTCGGCCGGTGACGTGCACTTCGACTTCGAGGGCGATCCGAATTGGGGCGAGGAGGGCCTCGAGTACCTCTTCGGCACCGTCTACGAGGATACCGGCGAGCCGGTCTACCTCCCGCTGTGGGCGACGTCGCGCGCGGAGGAGCGCGTGGCGCTGGAGACGTGGATCGACTGGATCGCCGAGCGGCTGCGGCAGTTCCCCGAACTGCACGTCTTCCACTACAACTCGTATGAGACCGTCGCGCTGAAGAAGCTCGTCGCGCGCCACTCCACGCGGGAGGCCGAGCTCGACGACCTGCTGCGCCGCGAGGTCTTCGTCGACCTCTACGGCATCGTCCGCCAGGCCATCCGCGCGGGCACGGAGGGTTACGGCCTCAAGGCGCTCGAGCCCGTCTTCGGCTTCGAGCGCAACGCTGAGCTACGCGGCGCGATCGGCTCGCTGCGACGCTGGCAGGCCTACCTGGAGGATGGGGAGCAGGGGCACCTCGACGGCATCGCCGGCTACAACGAGGACGACTGCCTGAGCACGCGAGCGCTGTACGCGTGGCTGCTCGAGCGCCGCCCCGAGGCCGAGGCCCGCTTTGGGATCGAGCTCGCGTCGCTCGCGCCCAAGCCGGCGGCTCTTCCGAGCGAGCGGGCGCTCGAGCTGCAGACGCGTGTCGACGCTCTCCGGGACAGCCTGCTCGTCGGCCTGCCCGACGACGAGAGCGAGGACGACGCCGGCCAGCGCGCGCGGCGCATGACGTTCGGCCTCGTCGGCTATCACCGGCGCGAAGCCAAGCCGGTGTGGTGGGCGATGTTCGACCGGCGTGAGCGGACGCTCGCGCAGCTGCGCGACGAGGACAACGAGGCGATCGCGGACCTGGCCGTCATCGACTGCGAGAAGGTCGGCAAGGCGTCGCTGCAGTGGACGCTCGCGTTCCCGCCGCAGAACTTCAAGCTCAGCCCCGGCGACGTCGACGAGCCGCTGGCCGAGCGCGCCGCCACCCTCGTCGCGATCGACGAAGCCGAGGGCCTGGTGGTCGTCAAGCGCGGTCCCAAGTACGGCGAGGACCCGCCCGTGGCGATCGGCCCCGGCGGCCCGTATCGGACGGGCGAGCAGGAGGACGCGCTCTTCCGCTTCGCAGACTCGATCGCCGCGAGTGGCCCCGACGGCGCCGACGCTGCGCGCGACCTCCTGCTGCGCCGCCCGCCGCGATTCGTCCCCGGCACGCCGCTGCTCGGCGAAGCCCCGTCTGACCTCGAGCGCTTGAAGGCCCAGGTCCGCGGCCTCGACCGCAGCGTCCTGGTCATTCAGGGGCCTCCCGGCACCGGCAAGACCTACACCGGCGCGCGCCTGGCCGCCGACCTCCTGCGGCGCGGCCTGTCGGTCGGCGTGATGGCCACCTCCCACAAGGCGATCAACAACTTGGTCGAGGCCATCGACGACGCGGCCGATGAGGCCCGCACCACCTTCCGCGGCTGGAAGAAGTGCACCAAGGAGGACGACGGCTACGAGAGCGCCCGCGTCACCTGCTCTGCCAAGCGCCCCTCGGAGGAGGAGGACGGCCCGATCACGCTCGTCGCCGCCACCGCGTGGCACTGGGCCCGCGAGGATCAGGTCGGCTCAGTCGACGTCCTCTTCGTCGACGAGGCCGGGCAGGTCTCGCTCGCCCACGCGATCGCCGTCGCTGGGGCCGCCACCAGCGTCGTGCTGCTCGGCGACCCCCAGCAGCTCGCCCACGTCAGCCAGGGCACCCATCCCGTCGGGACCGGCGCGTCCGTCCTCGAGCACCTGCTCGGCGACCACGACACCGTGCCGCCGGACCGCGGCGTCCTGCTGACCACCTCTTGGCGCATGCATCCGGAGGTCAGCGACTTCGTCTCGGCGACGATGTACGACGGCAGGCTCTCCTCGGTCGCCGGCTGCGAGCTCCACCGCGTCGACTCACCCGGACTCTCGGGCAGCGGCCTGCGCATGATAGGCGTCGAGCACGCCGACAACCGCGGCAGCTCGACCGAGGAGGCCGACCGCGTCGCGCTCGAGGTCGCTCGGCTCCTCGACGGCGGCACCTACGTCGACCGACACGGCGACCGCCACCCGCTCACCCTCAACGACATCCTCGTCGTCGCGCCCTACAACGCGCAGGTGCGCTGTCTCAAGGCACGGCTGCCCGACGCCGCTCGCGTCGGCACCGTCGACAAGTTCCAAGGCCAGGAGGCGCCGGTCGTGCTGTTCTCGATGGCGAGCTCCAGCGGCGACGACGTCTCGCGCGGCATGAGCTTCCTGTTCAGCCGCAACCGCCTTAACGTCGCGGTGTCACGCGCGCAGGCGCTCGCGGTCGTGGTGTGCTCGCCGCAGCTGCTCGGGGCGCGATGTCAGACGGTGGAGGACATGCGGCTGGTGAACATGCTCTGCCGGTGCGCTGAGACGGCCGGCTTCAGCACGTAATGTCCGCATCAGAGTGCGTGCGAGCGCGAACTGCGACCCCACACTCTTAGTCGCCGATGATCACCCGCCAGCCCCCTTACCAACGTTTGTCACTGTCTCTGCTCAAGGAGGGAACAGCGCGGCTGGCGGCGCTCCGAAAGCCAGATGACGTCTTCAAGTATCGAGTCCCTGCGATTGCTGACGGCGTTGACTCGTTCTTCACAGCGGCGCGCGCGCCGCTGGCCGCCGGATGGCGCAGCTATGTCGAGCACCATGTCGATGGCCCGGTCGATGAGCTACTCACCGCGTCAGCATCCGGTGTGCTCATGATCCCGGCGGGCGACCGGCTCATGGCCGCGACCTTCGGCCAGGGGCGTCATCTCCTCGAACCGGACGCGGTCGAGCAGGACTTCGGCCTGAAGGTGGTGCTCAATTGCGTTGCGCCCGACCAGCTGAAGAGCGTTGACGCGAAGACCATCGACGAGAACACGCTGCACACCCGACGCGATGCGAGCCGCGATTCACGCCTCTCGACTTTCGGCCTGGACCTCAGCACCGACATGCTGCGCGCAGTCACCGGCTCGCCCGAGGATGAGACTTTCGGCAAGCGCCTGACCGGGGTGGACTCCCTCAGCATTCAGACCCGTGCGCAGGTACCCGAGCTGCCAGCCCTAGCGGAGCGTTTGCTCGCCGCGTTTCGTTCCAACCGCTACCGCCAGCACTTCGACTTCATCGACCACCTGCGCGTCGAGAAGAACACCGAGGGGCTAGCGGCCCTCGAGTCGCAACTCCTGAAGAACCTCGAAACTCGCAACCTCCACGATGTTCACCTGGCAGCACCCGAGGTGCTCGACTGGCTGGAGATCGACGGCTTTCGCTTCAGCCGGCGTGGCCGCGGCCACGAGGAGCTTCTCCACGATCCCAAGATCAGCGCGTACCTTGATCGCCGCGCCGGTGAGGCCAAGACGGTAGAGCTGCTGAAGCGCGACAAACTGTTCGCGATCCGCGCCAACGACGACGAGGTGATGCGTGGCTGGACGATCTGGCGCTGCCTGGTGTTCCAGACCGAATACGACGGGCACCTCTTCGTGCTGTCGGACGGCCAGTGGTTTCGGGTCGATCTCGCCTACCGCGAGCGGGTGTACGCCGACGTCAATGCCCTCCCGACGTTCGACGGCCTCCCGTCCGCGGACCCTGGCCGCGACGAGGAGGCCTACAACCTGAAGGTCGCTAGCCACCTAGGTGGCGCGTGCATGGACCGTCGGCTGGTCTACGACGACGGGCCGGACAGCATGGAGGTCTGCGATGTCCTCACGCCTGCCGGCGGGTTGATCCACGTCAAGATGCGCGGGAGCTCGTCGACGCTCAGCCACCTGTTCTCCCAGGGCGTCAACAGCGCGGAGCGGCTACTGCAAGACGCTGACTTCCGCCAGCGAATGCGAGCGGTCGTCGAGGAGATTGATCCGGCCCTGACGGCGCTCATTCCGGATGGTCGTCCCGATCCCGCTGACCACGAGATCACCTTCGTCGTCATCACCCGGTCGATCCGCGAGACGCCGCTGACCCTTCCGTTCTTCAGCGTGATCAGTCTGCGCGCCGCTGCCAGGACGCTCGAGAACTTCGGTTTCCGGGTTTCCGTCGCGGCCGTCCGCGAGGGCGAAGAAGCATCAGCCTCGTGAGTCAGGCGCGCCCCACCCACGTTCAGGCACACCTGGCCGCCCAGGAGCTCACGCTTCGCCACGCGGCCGACAACCCCGAGAAGCTGACACGCGCGCTCGTCGACGCGCAGGTGGATCTGAACCCTCATCAGGTCGACGCGGCGCTCTTCGCCTTTCAGAATCCACTCTCCAAGGGTGCGCTGCTGGCCGACGAAGTCGGGCTTGGCAAGACCATCGAGGCCGGGCTCATCGCCACGCAGTACCGGGCCGAAGGTCGTACTCGCATCCTCGTGCTCTGTCCGGCCAGCCTGCGCACGCAATGGCGTGACGAACTGCAAGAGAAGTTTTTCGTGCCTTCGGCCATTCTCGACAGCCGGGCCCTCAAGGCCGCCGATGAAGCCAACCCGTTCGACCGGACCGGCGAGCGCGATCCGCGCATCGTGATCGCGTCCTACCACTTCGCTGCGCGCCAGCAAGAGCTGCTGATGACGGTGCCGTGGGATCTCGCGATCCTCGACGAGGCACACCGGTTGCGGAACGTCTACAAGGGCACCAGGATCGCGACGAGCATTAAGGCCGCACTTGCAACCACCCCCAAGGTGCTCCTGACCGCGACCCCGCTGCAGAACAGTCTGCTCGAGCTGTACGGGCTCGTCTCGCTGATCGACGACGAGGCCTTCGGCGATCAAAAGACCTTCGCCAAGAAGTACGGGCGAGCCGGCGAGGAAGGAGAGCGCTTCGAGGAGCTCAAAGCTCGCCTCGAGCCGCTCTGCCACCGCACGCTGCGCCGCCAAGTGGTCGAGTACGTCAGCTACACCAACCGCGAGCCGATCACTCAAGAGTTCAGGCCGACCGATGAGGAGCAGGAGATCTACGACCTCGTCTCCGACTACCTGCGCCGCGACGAACTCCTAGCGCTCCCGAACGCGCAGCGGAGCCTCATCACCCTCGTGCTGCGCAAGCTGCTGGCCTCATCGACGTTCGCGATCGCCGGAGCCCTCGACACGATGGTCAAGCGCCTGCAGCGCACCGTGCGTGATGGCGAGGCGCTCCTCGCGGACGCGGCCGGAAGCGGACGCCCGGCCGTGACTGAGACCGACGACGAGGAACTCATCGACGAGCTCCTCGAGACCGAGCTCGAGGGCGTCATCGACGCCGACGAGGTGGTGACCGAAACGGAGGCGGAGCCCCACCCCGCCCTTTCACGCGAGGCGCTCGACGCGCTCGCAGGCGAGGCCGCCGAGCTCGAGAGCTTCCGCGATCTCGCGCAGGGGATCGCGGAGAACGCAAAGGGCCAGGCGCTTCTCGCGGCGCTCGGGACCGCGTTCGCGCGTGCAGGGGAGCTCGGCTCCGCGCGCAAGGCGGTCGTCTTCACCGAATCGCGCCGCACCCAGGAATACCTGGTCGCGCTCTTGGCCGATCGCGGGTACGCGGGCAAGGTCGTGCGCTTCAGCGGGACAAACTCCGACGCGACCGCCAAGAGCATCTACGAGCAGTGGCGCCGCGACCACGCCGGCTCGGACCGCGTCACCGGGTCTCGCGCCATCGATGTGCGTGCGGCGCTGGTCGACGCCTTCCGGAACGACGCGGAGATCATGATCGCCACGGAGGCGGCCGCCGAGGGGATCAACCTTCAGTTCTGCTCGATCGTCGTGAACTACGACTTGCCGTGGAATCCGCAGCGTGTCGAGCAGCGCATCGGCCGCTGCCATCGCTACGGACAGCGCAACGACGTCCTCGTCGTCAACTTCCTCAACCAGGCCAACGCGGCCGACCAGCGCGTCTATCAGCTGCTCGCCGAGAAATTTCGGCTCTTCGAGGGCGTGTTCGGCGCCAGCGACGAGGTGCTCGGCTCGATCGAGAGCGGCGTCGACATCGAACGCCGGATCGGCGAGATCTATCAACGCTGCCGCACCCGGGAGGCAATCGACGCGGACTTCGAGCAGCTGCAGCTCGAGTTCGCCGACGCGATCGACACCCAGATGGCGGTGACGCGCACCAAGCTGCTCGAGCACTTCGACGCGCAGGTCCACGACCGACTCAAAGTTCGCCTCGACGCAAGTCGCTCCGCGGTCACCCGTCACCAGGAGCTGCTCACCGACGTCATGCGCTTCGCGCTCAAGGAGCGCGCCGACTTCGATGCGTCCTCACGCCACCTCACGATCATCGAGCCCCCGCACGGTCTCGATCTGGAGGTGCCGCGCGTCTACTCCCTCGTTCGCCCTCAAGACGACGAGCGAGTGCATCACCTCCGCTTAACAGACCCGGTCGCGCAGTGGGCACTGGCGACCGCTCTGCGTCGGCCAAGCGAGGCCGTCGGCGTGCGCTTCGACTACACCGGGTGGGCAGTCACGGCGCTGGAGCTCGAGCGCCGCGTCGGCGACGCGGGTGTCATGCGGGCGGTCAAGCTGACCATCGCGGGCAAGGACGAGGAGGAGCACCTGCTGCTCGCCGCCGTCACCAGCTCAGGCCACGAGCTGACTGAGCCCCAGATCGCCCGCCTCCTACAGGTCCCGGCCACCGAGCATCCTCAAGCGGCGACCGCGTTGCCCGCGGAACTGGCAACGCGGCTTGAGCAACTGCAGGCCGACCGACTCGAGAGCTTCGGCGACCGCCGCGCGGCATGGCTCGGCGGCGAGTACGAGAAGCTCGACCGCTGGGCCAACGACGAGCGCCACCGCCTGCGCAGCGACGTCAGCGAGATCGAGCGAGCCATCAAGGATCAGGCACGCGCGATCCGCGCCGCCGGGACCGAGCCAGAACGTTTGCCGCTCAGGCGCGAGAAGCTGCAGCTCGAACGTCAGCTCCACGCAGCCCGCCGCGACTACGACGCTGCGGCCGGCACCGTCGACGGCCGCCAAGAGGCCATGCTCGACAAGATCGAGCAGGCCCTGCAAACCGAGCACACCTCCGAAACCCTCTTCACGATCAACTGGGAGCTGCGATGAGTCCGGACCACGACACCGACCGGGGCGACGATCTCGCGCCCTACCGTCTTGCGCTGCGCTCCGCCGATCCCGTCGAACCACGCGCCCATGCGCTCGCCGAGCTCTACCCCGACGCTGTGCGCGACGGCAAGATCGACCTCGACGCCCTCGCCGCGCTGCTCGGCGATCTCCCCGACGAAGGGCCCGAGCGCTTCGGCCTGAGCTGGCCCGGAAAGGCCGCTGCGGTCCGCCTCGCTCAACGCCCGTCCGCGGGAACGCTCGTGCCGGTCAAGGGGGACTCAGTCGAGTGGGACTCGACCAAGAACATCTTCATTGAGGGCGAGAACCTCGAGGTCCTCAAGCTGCTTCAGCGCAGCTACCACGGCAAGGTCAAGCTCATCTACATCGACCCGCCATACAACACCGGCAAGGACTTCGTCTACCCCGACAACTACCGCGACCCGCTCGGCGAGTACCTGCGCTTCTCCGGGCAGACCACCGAGAACGGCGGGCGTCTGCGTGCGAACGCCGAGACGAGTGGCCGCTACCACTCCTCGTGGCTGTCGATGATGTGGCCGCGATTGCACCTTGCGCGGTCGCTGCTCACCGACGACGGCGTGTTCATTGTTTCGATCGACGACAATGAAGCCCCAAGGCTGCGTGCAATCCTCGATGAGATATTCGGTGAAGAGAACTTCATCGCGCAGCTCGTTTGGGACAAGACCCGCAAGAACGACGCGAAGTTTTTTAGCGTGGGACACGAGTATCTCATCGTGTACGCGCGTTCGGTCTCGGTCCTCCGGAGGCGCAACACCGAATGGAGGCGCTCCCACCCTGGAGCGGAGGCACTGTGGCAAGAGTACGAACGTCTTCGCAACAAGCACGGTGCGGATGATCGAGCGATCGAAGCTTCGCTCCGAAGCTTCTTTTCGGGCCTCGCCCCAGATGCTCCCGCTAAAAAGCTCTCGCGATACAAGCAGGTCGATGGCCGTGGGCCATGGCGAGACCGTGACATCTCCTGGCCGGGTGGAGGCGGTCCACGATATGACGTCTTGCACCCCAGGACCGGTCGACCTTGCGCAGTGCCGGATGCGGGCTGGCGGTTCTCGAAGCCGGAGGAGATGCAAAGGCAGATCGCCCTCGGCCTCGTGGTCTTTCGCGAAGATGACCGGCAACCACCGTTCCGGAAGGCGCACCTGCGCGCAGTCGATCAGGATGACGACGAGCCAGGACTCGGCAGGCAAGTGCTCGGCAGCTACATCCACGCGCAGTCCCAAGTAGCGGTTAAGCGACTTCGCGGTCTATTTGCGGGTGAAAACGTATTCGATAACCCGAAGGATCCAAGTGTCCTTGGGATGCTGATCGACTACGTCACAGGCGACGACCGTGAGGCAATCATTGTGGACTTCTTCGCGGGCTCGGGGGCCTTGGGCGAAGCCGTAGTCGACCTCAACGTTGAACGCGGCACGAGACACCGCTACATGCTTGTGCAGCTCGCCGAGCAAGTCGACCAGTCGCCGTACGACACCATCGCGGAGATCACGAGGGAGCGAATGCGACGAGTAGCCGAGGGCTTGCGTAACTCGAACCCTCCACCGCTCGACCTCGGCTTTCGCGCTTACCGACTCGACGCGTCGTCTCAGCCCCCCTCGCGACTCGAACCTGGGGAGCACGAGCAAATTACGTTCACCGCAGAGCGCCACCTGAACCCATCGCGTGACGACGACGCGCTGCTCGTAGAGGTGCTGCTGGCTCGTGGCTTCGACCTTGTCACCCCGACAACGTGGACGACGGCGGAAGGGCTGACGCTGGCTTCTGTCGCGGATGGCGCGCTCGTCGCCTCGTTCGCCCGGGCGATCACGCTCGCCCAGTTCGAGGCCCTGGTCGCGCTCGAGCCGGCGCAGCTGATCCTGCTGGAGGAGGCGTTCGGCGCCAGCGACGAGGTCAAGGTCAATGCGCTGCAGCACCTCAAGACCCTCAACGAGCACCGCGACACGCCGATCGAGCTCCTGCTCCTCTGACATGCGCCAACCCGACGTCCACCTGCAATACGACGCGTCGCTGCCGCACCAGCTCGCCGCGATCGAATCGACGTGCGACCTCTTCGAAGGTGCGCTCGGCGGCGGGACCGAGGTCCAGCTTGCGTCGGCCGCCCCGGGCCAGCTCGACATCGTCGAGCTCGGCTTCGCCAACCCGGCCCCGAGCGACGAGGCCGCCTTCGAGCAGAGTCTCCTGGCCCAGCTCCAGGTGGTGCAACGACGCAACGGCCTTCCCGCGTCGGCCACGCTCGACGGCCGGCACTTCACGGTCGAGATGGAGACGGGGACCGGGAAGACGTACGTGTACTTGCGCTCGATCTTCGAGCTGCACCAGCGCTTCGGTCTGACGAAGTTCGTCATCGTCGTCCCGAGCGTCGCCATCCGTGAGGGCGTGTTGGAGAGCCTGCGGTCGACGGCGGAGCACTTCAAGAAGCGCTACGCCACGCCGATCGACCCCGACGTCTACGAGAGCAAGCGCCTGACCACCGTCCGCAGCTTCGCGACGGCCAGCTCGCTGCAGGTCCTCGTGATGAACATCCAGGCCTTCCAAAAGGACGCGCTGGAGAGCGGCGAGGAAGCCAGCGCCAACGTCATCAACCGCCCACACGACGCCATGGCCGGGCGCAAGCCAATCGAGTTCATCCAGGCCGTCCGGCCGGTCGTCATCCTCGACGAGCCGCAGAACTTCGAGAGCAACGCGGCGCGCGCGGCGATCGACCGTCTCAACCCGCTCTGCACGCTGCGCTACTCGGCGACGCCGCGCAACCCTTACAACCTGATCTACCGCCTCGGGCCCGTCGACGCGTTCCAGCAGCGACTCGTCAAGGAGATCGAGGTCGACGGCATCGTGGCCGCCGCCACGTTCGACTCCGCGCACGTCCGGCTGCTAAAGGTCGACGCCGCGCAGAGCCGCGCTCAGGTGGAGATCAACGCGGGGATCGGCGAGCGGGCCAACCGCACCAAGACGTGGGTCAAGCGCGGCGACGACCTGAGCGTGAAGGCGAAAGGCCGCGCGGAGTACCGCGACGGCTTCATCGTCGACGACATCGCCTTCGGCGTCGGGCAGGAGAGCATCGAGTTCACGGGCGGCACGGCCGTGGGGCTCGGGGCGTTCAGCGGCGCGGAGGTCGGCGACGTGCAGCGCATGCAGATCCGCGAGACCATCCGGTACCACCTCGACCGGGAGCACACACTCGCCGCCCGTGGGATCAAGGTCCTCTCCCTCTTCTTTCTCGACGCGGTCGCCGACTACCGCCTGTACGAGCCCGACGGCAGCGCGCGGCTCGGGCCCGTCGGAGAGCTATTCGAGGCCGAGCTGGCAGCTGCGCTGCTCAAGCCCGCCTACAGGGACCTGACCTATCCCGCGCCCGCTGACGTTCACGACGGCTACTTCAGCCAGGACGCCAAGGGTCGCGCCAAGGACTCGACCGGGACCGGCGAGGGTGACCGCTCCGCGTACGCGAAGATCATGAGCGGCAAGGAGCGACTGCTGTCGGTCGAAGAGCCGCTGCGGTTCATCTTCACCCACTCGGCCCTGCGGGAGGGCTGGGACAACCCGAACGTCTTCCAGGTCTGCACGCTGACCCACGCGCGTTCCGCGATCTCGCGTCGCCAGCAGATTGGGCGCGGGCTGCGGCTGCCCGTCGACCAGGCGGGCGCGCGGGTCCACGACCGCGACGTCGCGCGGCTCACGGTCATCGCCAACGAGTCCTATGACGGCTTCGCGCGGGGGCTCCAGGTCGACTACGAGAACGAGACGGGCCAGACCTGGGGTGTCGTGACGCGGACAGCGTTCTCTCGCGTCGCGCATCACATCGATGAGGAACGCGCGGACGACGAGCGGTGGACGCTCGGCGCGGAACGGTCGGCGACGATCTGGGAGCACCTGCAGTCGAGCGGCATCCTCGACGCAGGCGGTCGACTGACCTCGCGCTTCACGCCAGCGGAGGAGGGCTTCATGCTGCCGATGCCGGCCGAGCTCAGCGAGTGCCGCGCCGGGGTAAGCTTGATTCTCGAGGGCTACGATCGGCCTCCGGTTCGCAACGCCCGGGCGCGCAAACCAGTCACCTTCCGCAAGGCGGTCACGCTCGACCCGGGGTTCCAGGCGCTGTGGGCCGACATCGCCGGGCGGACGCGCTACCGCGTCACCGTCGACTCTGAGCAGATCGTGCGTGACGCGGTCAAGGCGATCGACGACATGGACGGGGTCCCGCAGGCGTTGGTGCGCTCGGAGCTCGCGCACCTGTCGGTGACGGAGGCCGGCATCCGCACCGGAGTCTCGATACCCGGGCGAGCCGTGGCGACCGCGGCGCCGCAGACACTGCCCGACATCCTTGGCCAGCTGCAGAACGCGACCGACCTCACGCGCGTCACCCTCGCTCGCATCCTCAACGGGTGCGCGCGCCTAGACGAGTTCCGACGCAACCCTCACGCCTTCACGGTGGAGGTCACGCGGATCGTGCGCCGGGTGCTCGGCGAGCAATTGATCGACGGTATCGCGTACGAGCGCATCGACGGAGCGCTTTGGGAGATGCGTTCGCTGGAGCCCGACGCGACCGCGGAGATCACGCGTTACGTCGATCGCATGTACGAGGTGCAGAACGCCGAAAAGAGCCCCTTCTCCCACGTCGAGTTCGAGTCCTCAGTCGAACATGCCTTCGCTGAGCGCCTCGACGCCGACGATCGCGTGCGCTTCTTCGTGAAGCTGCCCGACTGGTTTACCGTCGACACGCCGATTGGTCGGTACAACCCCGACTGGGCGGTCTGCTGGGACGATGGCGATCACCCCCGCGTCCACCTCGTACGCGAGACGAAGAGCAGCTTCGACGAAGAGGCACGCCGGGGCTCGGAAAACGCGAAGATCGCGTGCGCCCGCCGTCACTTCGAGGCGCTTGGAGCGGACTACCGGGTTGCGACCAGCTTCGACGACCTCGTCTCGCAAGCCGTCGGAACAGGCCCGGGCGAGTAACGCGGTCGGCTGCTCGGTGCTCAGTACTCCTCTTGATTAGTTCGGGTCAGCGCGGATCGCCGGCCACTGCACCGCGGACTGCTCCGACAGTAGCGTCGCGATCTGCCCCGCCGCCGTCGGCTCGTCCAGTGACAGCCTCATGAAGCACACCTCGTGCCCGCCCGCGCTCTGCCAGGGGCCGAAGCGCTCCGCGGTGGCCAGCGTCACGTCGTCGCCGCCGGGGTAGACGAGCGCACCAGCTGCATCACCGGTTGGCGAGAAGCGGCTGAGGTAGCTCGTGAGCTGGTAGAGGTCGCCACGATCGACGCCGTTCGGACGCTCTGCGCTGTCGACGAGGCGTTTGTACTTGGCGTCGGCGACCAGACGGACGGCACCGCCGCCGTCGGATACGAGCACGTCGGGGAGCAGGCGTCCCAGTCCTCGATGGTGGTCGTGCCGGCTCTTTAACAGGTGCGTTTTGGCGGCGTCGGTCGTGCCGTGGATGACCTCGAGGCCCGCGGCCGCGGCGCGGACGCATCCAAGCACGTAAAGCTCCCACAGCTCGGCGACGTCGAGCAGCAGGCCATCCGCGTTGCCGTCGTCGTCGGTCACCGCGAAGCCCTCGGCGCGGGCGATGCGCCACGAAAGCGCCGCGAGCTCCTGGTACGGCCGGGTGATCGGGGTGTAGCGGACGCGGCGAAGCTCGATCTCGGTCGGCAGGCCCGGCCGGGCGCCAACGGCGCCGCGGAGCAGCGGGACGATTTCACGCGCGCGTCGGGTCTGCCACCGGTCGTCGCCGATGTGCTGGGTGAGGACGCGTGCGGCGCAGACGAGCGCGCGGGTCACGTCGTTGTCGAGGTCACGGCCGCGCATGACCGACGCGACGTGCGGCGAGCCGACTCCGCGGAGACGGGCCGTGTGGCGCACATCTAGGTGCCCGCGGACGTTCAGGCCCTCCGACGACGTCTGACGGCGGAAGGCCGGCGGCCCGTGACGCGCGGCCTTATCGAACGCGCGGCACCAAACGGCGGCCATCAGCCGGGCGATGAAGGACTCCGCTGCCCGGCCCGCCGCGCTTCCAGGCACGCCGATGAGGTTCGTCGCGCTTGCCAGCAGGCGCTCGATCGCCGGCATGCCGAGACGCGGCTCGATGCGCAGGGTCCTTCCCGCGAACCGGATTTCGCCGATGTAGCGGCCGCACTGCCAGCGACCGGCCGGATCGCAGAAGACCACCAGGTCGTGCTCGTCGTCGTCGACGGGCTCGCCGAGACGGATCACGTGCTCCGAGGCGCGAAGGTGGAGCTGGAGCGCGGTCAGCCACGCGGCCTGCTCCGCCGTCGGCGCCGGATCGAACGGGGAGAGATCCCGTCCGACGAGGAGCTTCGGTGCGCTCACCGTTTCCCGGTCACGAGGACGTTGCGGAGCGCCTTCAGCTCTTCGCGGCGGCTCTGGGCATCGACCCCGGCGAGGTATTCGTGCAGGAGCGGCCGCAATGAGTGCTCCCACAGGTCGTCGAGCGGCGGCCGGCTCTGCCCCTTCGGGGTGAACAGGTACTCCTTGGGCCTCTGGCCCCACGTCCGAACGGCGTCCCACCGGGCGAGGAATCCGGCGATGTCGAAGAAGTAGGTATGTCCGATCTCGTACTGCTCGCCCAGCAGGCGTGAGTCGGCGATCTCCTCGTTGAGCCGCTGGGCGTTGGCGGCGAGTCGCTCGACGTCGGCGGCGATCCGCAACCAGGGGTGGTAGGCCGCGTACTCCGTCGACTCCCACTTCTCGCGGACGACCTCGGCGATCGCCGACTTCACGAAGCCCGAACGGATCCACAGAAAGCGGCGGCGCAGGGCGAAGTCGAGCTGCTCGACGCTCTGGTCGATCAGGTTCATCGTCCCGATGACGTACAGGTCAGCCGGTAGGCGGATGCTTCGGCGTTCTCCGTTCTCGTCGAGGGTGGGAAGGTCGACGGACGCGCCGCGATCCTCCAGCAGCGAGAACGCCTCACCGAACAGACGGCTGACGTCGGTGCGGTTCAGCTCGTCGAGCACCAGGACCCACGGCAACCGGGCCAGGCCGTCGGCCGTCGCCTTCGTGTTGTCGATCTCGTCGCAGAGCTGTAGGAGATAGCCGTCGACCGGCGCCAGACCGCCGCCGTCGGTCAGCCTGAGCCCTCGGACGAAGTCTTCGTAGGTGTAGGCCTGGTGGAGCTGGAGCCGCCGCACCTGCTCGCGAGCGATCTCATCGACACGCTCGTAGTTCGTCAGGTAGGCGACGGCTTTCCAGCGCTGCAGAGCCGCTGCGTGCAGCACCCGCCTCGCGAGCGCCTTCGCCTCGAAGGTCTTGCCCGTGCCGGGCGGGCCGAAGAGGACCACCTGGCGCTTGAACTCGAGCGCTGACAGGTTCGTGAGGCCGCTCGTCGTGTCGTCGTCGGCCATCGGCGGATCCCAGACACGCTTAAGCAGGCCCTCGTAGAAGTCGACCGGACGGTCGAGGTCGATCCGCTGCTCGTCGCGGAGCTGCTCGATGCGCCGCCGGATTCCCAGCAGCGCCCGATCGACGTCTTCTTCGCCCACCGGCGTCTCGTCGGTGTTCGGCATCTCCGCGATCAGCGCACGAAGGTGGTCGACGATCCGGTACTTGTGCGTGCCCGAGGCGATGCGCTCGAACTCGTCGGGGAACAGCAGGTGGAGCAGGATGTGCCGCATCATCTGCTCGCCTCCGTCGCGATCGTTCTCTCCGAGCCACGACTTGAATTGCCATGCGTCTGCGAGCAGCGCGGTGCGGTCCTCGACGGAGAGGCCCTTGAAGTCACGGAAGACGGCGACCAGGTAGGCGATGTGCTTCCAGCGCAGGTTGTTGTAAGCCTGACCCGGGCCGCCGATCTCGTGGCCGAGCGCGCGGTGCGTAAGGCTCTCAGTGTCGAGCGCGTCGCCGTTCCACGACAGCACCGCTCCGATGACCGCGCGCTTGCGCTCCGGCCCCACGGTGTTCCGCGAGGCGAACAGGAAATAGATCGCAACGACCTCTCCGGCAAGCCGTGTCACGGTCTGGGATTGGTCGCCGATCTGAGCCTCGAACTTCTGCTCGAAGTCACCCTCGCCGAAGTCGAGGCGGTCGTTGTAGGCAGCGAAGAAAGCCTCGAAGTTCTCAAGTGTCCAGACAGCCTCGTCGGCGAAGAGCAGCGAGCCGTCGCCGATGAGGCACTCGGTACGCCACACATCGACGAGCTGATCGATGGCCGTTCGGTCTGCGTGGCTGTAGCGAGCCATAGGGCGTCCTTCCGTCGTGGGAACGTCGTGCAGTAGGTCGGCGCCGAAGCGCCTCGACCTGACAATGACTGTTCGAGAAACCGATCGCGCTACGCCGGGGATTGGTGCGACGTCCACCCCGGCCAGCCCTACGCGAACGAGCTAATCATCTGCCCGGTGGCGGCGCTGCGCGTCCGGGTGCCCCTCGGGAAGCTCGCAAAGACGCTGGTCCAGGGTTCCCGTTCCATCAGGTTGTCGCCGGATGGTGCCGTCCCGGCGTCGTTGCTGATGTCTCCGTGTCGCGGTGGGGGCGTTCCGGTCTGACACGGCGCGCCGCACGCCTCCCATTCGGGCAAGGACCCGCCGCAGGCGAGGCAGCTTCCGGGAAACCAGCCGTCGCGCCGCACGCGCTCCCAGAAGACAGTCCCCTCGTCTTCCCAGACGGCGCCGCAGCTCGGGCAGGTGACACGGGCGCGCTCCGCCTCCGCGAGCGCCTCAACGTCGGCGACCCGATCCGGCAGCCAGAGCCGGCGGTAGCCCGTATGGGCCGCCCACGCGATCAGCGTCTGGGTCGCATCTTCGCTCCACGGGACGCCCCGGACCGGCACGACGTCGAGCTCGCCCTCCCCCGCGCGGTGCAGGTCGGCGAGGGCCGCGGTCACCGAGAGGTAGCCCGCCTTGAGCGGGCCGAAGGGCCCCATGCCCGGACGCCAGCGGTTGAGGGTGACCGTCCCGTCGCGGAGGGTCACGCGGCACAGCGGCGGTTCGTCGTCATCGAAGGAGCTCATCCGACGGAGGTCGCGCTGAGAGCAGGAAGCCTGACGTGAGGGCACGGGGAGCTTGGCATCCTCCGCCGTCGTGTCCGAGCACCGCAACCGAGGCGCCAAGCGCGCTCGCGAAGCGCGCGCGGAGCTGGGCCTCGACCCCGTCGCGCCGCTGCCCTGCCTGCTCGAATGCGTCGAAGCGCAGGCCGGGTTCCCCGTCGTCGTCGCCTCGCTGTCCGAGGGGGACGCCGGCGCGTGCACGGGGGGTCGGCTGCTCTGGGTGAACGGCACCCAGGCGCTCGTTCGGCAGCGCTTCACCCTCGCCCACGAGCTCGGGCACGCGTGGTGCAAGCACGACGGCAAGCTCGCGGTCGACACCATCGCCACGCTGAGCGGCCGCGACACGACGCCGTACGAGGTCGCGGCGAACGCGTTCGCCGCGGAGCTCCTCATCCCCCGCGCGGCCCTCGAGGCGCGCGCGTCACGTGACGACCCGGACCTCGACGAGGTCGTGGGCATCGCCGCGCGCTACGGAACGAGCGCCCTCATGACGCTCTTCCGCTTCGGCCAGCACGGCCTTGCGAGTGCGGACTGCCTTGCGGAGCTCCGGGCGGCGATCGAGGCCGGGGAGCACGGCGCCGCCTACGAGCGGCTGGGCTGCGAGCCGTTCACCGACCGGCTCGCGGAGCTTGCCGAGCTGGGCGAGCTCCCGTACCTCTCCGCGCCGCTGCAGGGCGGTCGCCTCGCGGCCGCCCTGCGCGGCGAGGCCGAAGCCGAACCGGGGCTCGCGACCGCGATCACCCGGCTGCTTCGCTAACCCTCCGGGCCGCCCAGGAAGAGCCGGTCGACGTCATCGAGCGGCGCGGCCGGCGCAGGCTCGAACGCCGCGGCGCTCAAGAGCTCGAGGTCCCCGGCGACCCAGGCCTCGACCCCCTCGTCCTTGCGATAGAGCGTTCCGCCCGCGCTCGCCGGCTGGAGACCACGACCGAAGCTCGCCGCGTCCGCGAGCGCATCCGCCGAGGTCCCCAGGGCCTGGGAGAGCGCATCGAGCAGACGGCGCGAGATCCGCGAGGGCTCGAGCTCGCCGCGCTCCATGCGCTCGAGGTAGCCCGCGGTGCGCCCGGTCTCCGAGGCGCCGAAGCCGAAGCGCTCGGCGAGCCGGCTCGCGAGATCGGCGAGCGAGAGCCCCGACCGCTCACGAAGCGCCGGGAGCACCTGCGGCCACAGGCCCGTCTCGGCGTCTGCTGCGGCGAAGAGGCGCTGCACGGCGGGCTCGGCGCGTATCGCGGCGCGGGTCGGCTCGTCGTAGGCGCGCGTCGGCGCGACCTCGAGCCACTGCGTGAGCTGCTCGGCGAGCTCCTCGCGCTCGGGCCCGGCCGGCAGGCGCTCGAGGAGACCGCGGACGTCGGGGCGCCGGCCGGCGTTCCAGTCGTCGATGAAGTCGGAGAGCAGGTGGTCGGGGGAGTCGGACATCACGCGTCGTACTGCTTCAGCAGCTTGCCAAGGTCCTTCAACCCGCGTGATCGCCGCTGGTAGGCGTTCTCGCGCGAGAGGTCGAGCGCGCCGCAGATCTCCTCGAGCGTCTCCCCAGCGAACGTGCGCTCCACGACGCCACGCCGCGACTCGAGCACCTGCGGCAACGCCCAGGCGAGCAACTCCTCCGTGTCGGCGTCGTGCTCGGCCTGCTCGTAGGCCTCGCGCGACACGTCGACCTCCCACGCCGGAGCCGGGCGATCGTCCTCCGGCGCCCCGTCCCAGCCCTGGTCGAGCGAGCGGTGGCGCCGGCGGTACTCGGCGGCTTCCCGGATGACGTCAGCCACGGCGAAGGAGCACAGCCGCTTCGTCGCGTTGACGAGCTCGCCCATGGAGGACCCCTGGAAGGTGCCGGCCAGCTTGAGGGTGAAGCGGGTCATCGCGCGCTGCACGGCGTCCTCGTGCTCGGCGTCGCTCAGCTGCCCACGGTGGGCGAGGTAGACGAGCGCGTCCATGCGGGGCTGGAAGGCGATCACGAGCTCCTCCCAGGCGTGCCGCATGGCGTCGGCGTCGCCGCCCTTCCGGGCCACGATGAACCTGCGCAGGTGCTCATCGTCGTGCCTCCCCACGCTAGGAGAGTCGCTCCGGGCGGCCACGGTCTGACACTCCCACATGGCGATCACCGTCGACGGACAATCCTGCGAGCGCGACGAGCTCGGGCCACCGTCGGGCCAGGGCCCCGTCCGGGCAGAGCGCGAGCGAGCAGCAGATGACGAGCGCCTCGACATCGAAGCTCCGGCGGACGGGCACCTCGAGCGAGCGGCATCCGTGATGGTCGACCAGGCGGATCACGTGCCTGCCCGCGTCGGCCAGGCGGACCCCGACCTCAACGCCGGCGGCGTCCATCGCGGTGCCCAGGGCGGAGAAGGTCAAGGAGCTCACGGGGCGCAGGTCGCGCGACGTTGACCCCATCTGACACGTCAGATCCGTCGCCGGTCCGGCGGACCTGGCGCGAGCGATGCGCGACCTCCATCTGACCCTCTCACTCCCCTCCCCAGGCGGCGTCCGCCAGATCGCGGTCGTCGAGGCGAGCCATGGGAACCGCGTTGCCGTGGTCGTCCTGGCGCCAGCGGCACCGGCGGGCGGGGCGCTGCAGGTGGTCGCTCACTGTCAGGACATCCGGCCCACCGGCGACCCTGACGTGCGAGCCGGTGAGCGGCTCGACCACGCCTGAGAGGATCGCCACATGCCCGAGACGTACGCCGAGACCCCGCGCCTCACCGAGCGCTTCGACCGCGCCATGGCGCTCGCGCTTGCGCACCATCGCCTGCAGCTGCGGAAGTCGACGCAGATCCCCTACGTCTCCCACCTCCTCGCCGTGACGGGCATCGCCCTCGAGCTCGGCGGAAGCGAGGACGAGGCCATCGCCGCGCTCCTCCACGACGCGGTCGAGGACGGAGGAGGACCCGACATGCAGGCGCAGATCACCCGCGACTTCGGCGAGGCGGTCGGGACGATGGTCCGCGAGAACTCCGACACGGACGTCACCCCGAAGCCCGCGTGGGAGGTCCGCAAAGCCGCCTACGTCGAGGGCATGGCGCACAAGTCGCCCGGCGGGCTGCTCGTCTCGCTCGCGGACAAGCTGCACAACGCCCGGTCCATCAGCGCCGACCTCCGTGCCTCCGGGGCCGAGGTCTGGAAGCGCTTCTCCGCCCCGGCCTCTGCGACCGCGGGCTACTACGTCCGCCTCGGCGCCGCCTTCGCCGCCCAACAGCACCGGATGGCCCCGACCGCGGCCCCGGCGATCGAGGAGTTGCGCGGCCTGGCCGAGAACTTCCAGCGGGCGGTCGATGCGCAACCGTGACGCCGACCCTTGACGTCGTGCCGACGAGTTGGCGGCCGACGGCCTGCGCTGCACCATGGTGTTGAGCGCCTTCGGCGCAGCGCGTCGGCCTCGAGCGTCGGTGCGTCTTCGGCCAACTCGGCTCGAGTGTGACGCTGCCCGGTTGCGGCGGAGCGAGGAAAGTCCATTCCGCGGCTTGCCCGAGCAGCAGCGGGCCCGAAAAGCACGAAAACCCGCCTGGCGAGAGGCGGGCTTCCGTATAGCGGGGGCAGGATTCGAACCTGCGACCTTCGGGTTATGAGCCCGACGAGCTACCAGACTGCTCCACCCCGCGGCGTGGGCGCATGGTAGCACCGGTGAGGGGGGCCGGGTGGCGTGCTCAGCCGCCCTGGAAGCGCGCCTCTGTCGCGTCGGGCGGGGGCGGGTCGGCCTCGTCGTCGGCCTCCTCGGGCGTGAGGGGGCCGTCGGCCTCCGGGGGCGCCGGCTCCGCCCCGGGTGGCGCCTCGTCCTCGGGCGGGGGGTCGTACGGACGCTCGGACTCGGTCATGCTTCCGCGGTACCCGTGGCCCGCGTCCTCGTCACCCGCCGGCTGACCGGTGCCGCGCTCGAGCGGCTGCGGGCCCTGCACGCGGTGGACGTCTGGGACGGTGAGCTGCCGCCGGAGCCGGCGGTGCTGCGGGAGCGGGCGGCGGGCGTCGAGGGGCTCCTGACGACGGTGAGCGACCGGGTCGACGCGGAGCTGCTTGCGGCGGCGCCGGGGCTGCGGGTGGTGGCCAACTACGCCGTGGGCACCGACAACGTCGATCTCGCGGCCTGTGCGGCGCGCGGTGTGGCGGTCGGCCGGACCCCGGACGTGCTGACCGAGGCGACGGCGGATCTCACCTGGGCGCTGCTGCTGGCCGCCGCGCGCCACCTGGTCGCCGGGCACGAGGCGGTGCGCGGCGGCGGGTGGCGGGCGTGGGAGCCGCGCGGCTGGCTCGGGCTCGAGCTCCACGGCGCGCGGCTGGCGCTCGTCGGGCCGGGGCGCATCGGCGAGGCGGTCGCGCGCCGGGCGGCCGGGTTCGGGATGGAGGTCGAGCGGGTGGGGCGCGACGATGATCTCCACGCGGCGCTCGCGCGCGCGGACGTCGTCTCGCTCCACTGCCCGCTGACGCCGCAGACCCGGCACCTGATCGACGCCGACGCGCTGGCCCGCGTCAAGCCCGGAGCCGTGCTCGTGAACACCGCGCGCGGCGGCATCGTCGACCAGGTGGCGCTCCACGCGGCGCTCGCGGAGGGGCGGCTGGGGGCCGCCGCGCTCGACGTCACCGACCCCGAGCCGCTCCCGCCCGGGGATCCGCTGCTCAGCGCGCCGAACCTCCTCGTGCTCCCCCACGTCGGCTCGGCGACCCACGCGGCCCGCGCGCGCATGACGGAGCGCTCCGTGGAGAACCTCCTCGCCGGCCTCGACGGGCGCCCGCTGCCCCACCCGGCCCGAAGCCCCGGCGCCTGACCCGGACCCCCACGCCGGGGGGCGGGAGCCCGGCTCCCGGCGGCGCGTCGCGTAGCCTGCGACGCCATGCGCGTGGCCGTGGTGGACATCGGGACCAACTCGACCCGGCTGCTCGTGGCCGACGTCGCCGCCGACGGCGCGGTGCGCGAGCTCGAGCGGCTGAGCACGGTGACGCGGCTCGGGCAGGGCGTCGACGCCTCGGGGGCGCTGGCGCCGGAGGCGATCCAGCGCGTGGTCGAGACCCTCACGCGCTACCGGACCGCGATCGACGCCCACGACGTCGGCACGACGATGGCGGTGCTCACCAGCGCGGTGCGCGACGCGGCCGACGGGGCGGCCTTCACCGCCCGGGTGCGCGACGAGTTCGGGCTCGACGCGCGGACGCTGAGCGGCGACCAGGAGGCGCAGCTCACCTTCCTCGGCGCGACGAGCGCCCGCGCCTCAGACGCGCCGCACCCCGTCGTGGTCATCGACGTCGGCGGCGGCTCGACCGAGCTCGTGGTCGGCGCGCGCGGCGCCGTCGCCTTCCACGTCTCGACCCAGGCGGGCTCGGTGCGGCAGGGGGAGCGCTTCCTGCACGCCGACCCCGCGACGGCCGCCGAGCTCGCCGGGCTGCGCGAGGAGGTCGGCGCGCTCTTCGCCGGCGCCGTCCCGGCCGACGTCCGCGGGTCGGTGGCCGCCGGGATCGCCGTGGCCGGGACCGCCACGCAGCTCGCGGCCCTCGACCAGGCGCTCGAGCCCTACGACCCCGCGCGCGTGCACGGCTACCGGCTCGAGCGGGCCGCCTGCGAGCGCATCGCGGCCCGGCTCGCGCAGCTCACCGAGGCGGAGCGGCGCGCGCTTCCCGGGCTCGACCCGGCGCGGGCGCCGACGATCCTCGCCGGGACGCTCCTCCTGCTCGAGGCGATGGGCGCCTTCGGGCTCGACGCGGTCGAGGTCTCCGAGCACGACATCCTCCGGGGCGCCGCGCTCTCGCTCGCCGCGGGCGGCTGACCCGGCCCGGACACACGGAAGCCGCCCGAGCGGGCGGCTTCCAAGTTCGGTCCGGCCGGACGGGCAGGGGGTCGTCCGTGGCGCAGAGCCGATGACTGCGACCGCGGGAGTGGGAGGCTCCGCTGCGGTCTGGCGGATCTTCCAGGCGGGCGCCGGAGCGGGCCATCCAACGTCCGTCCAGCGGGTGTGCGACTGCGAACGAACCGACGAGGCGTCGATTGCGCTCCCGGAACCGGTGTGCTTCAGGCCGGCCGGTCGCCCGTGTACTGGACGCCGTTGACGATGAAGCGCCACAGGTCCTCGACCAGCATGTCGGCCCGTGGGCGCCCACGTCGGGACAGCGCCTCGCCGAGCGCCACGCGCACGGCGCCGACGAGGACCGCGCCGGTGGTCCGCGGATCCATGGTGGGGAGCTCCCCCCGCCGCTGGCCCGCCGCGATGTTCTCCGCGGCGGCCTCCACCAGCCGGGAGATGCGGCGGACCTCGACCGCGGCGACCTCGGGCTCGCGCGCCAGCCGCGAGAGGACGACCGCCGCGAGCGGCTCGCGGTAGTGGAAGGCGACCGTGAGCTC
Source organism: uncultured Solirubrobacteraceae bacterium (assembly GCA_964236905.1). GTDB lineage: Bacteria > Actinomycetota > Thermoleophilia > Solirubrobacterales > Solirubrobacteraceae > Paraconexibacter. Next base: position 30,063 of record CAXSFZ010000012.1, read on the forward strand.
CAGGCGCGCCCGCTCGCGGGAGGCCCAGTCGGCCCCGGGCGCCGGATCGGTGTCGAACGCCTCGGCGTGGAAGCGGTCGTAGAAGTCCTCGACCACCGCGGCGACCAGCCCGGCTTTCGAGCCGAAGTAGCGGTAGAGCAGCCCCACCGAGACGTCCGCGCGCGCCGCCACTGACGCGACCTCGAGCGCGCCGTCCCGCTCGGTCAGCTCGGCCTCCGCGGCGATGAGCAGGCGCTCGCGCGTGGCGGCGCCGCGGCGTGTGAGGGAGGGCTCTGCCGTCATCCGCGGGGCGACCCTAGCTGAACCGGCTTCAGCTGGGCTCCCGGAGCGCGAGCGTCGGGAGCTCGGCTCCCTGCGGCCCGAGCGCCCGGAGCGGCGCGAAGAGCGTGACGGTCGCCCGCTTGCCCCGCAGCCTGACCCCCGGGCGCCGCGCGAAGCCCCCGTGGTCGCGGGTCAGCGCGGCGCAGGTCGCCTCGGTCACGAGGACGTCGTCGCCCGTGGCCCGCGTCACCTCCTCCACACGCGCGGCGGTGTTGACCGCGTCGCCGATCACGGTGAAGTCGACCCGGCCGCCGCCCCCCACGGTGCCGGCCACCACCGGCCCGGAGTTGACGCCGACGCCGACGCGCAGCGCCTCGCCGTACTCCGCCCGCACGAGCACCACCAGCTCGAGCGCGGCGGCCACCGCCCGGTCGGCGTGGTCCTCCCGCCGCTCGGGCGCCCCGAAGACGGCGAGCAGGCCGTCGCCGACGAACTTGTTGGCGTGGCCGCCGTGCGCGGTGACCACGGGCACGACACGGGCGAAGAACGCGTTCAGCACGCTCACCACCTCCCGCGCGCTGGCCTGCTCGGCGAAGGCGGTGAAGCCCCGGATGTCGACGAAGAGCATGCTCACCTCGACCTCCTCGCCGCTGAGCTGCGTGCCCTCCGCGAGCACGCGGTCGGCCACCCCCGGGTTGACGTAGGCGCCGAGCGCGGCGTGGAGGCGCTCCCGCTCGCGCAGGCCCGCCACCATCGTGTTGAACGAGGCCGACAGCCGCCCGGCCTCGTCGGAGCCGAGCACGGGGACCCGCACGTCGAGATCGCCCGCGGCGACCCGGTCGGTCCCGCGCTGCAGCGCCTGCAGCGGCGTGACGACCGAGGCGGCCAGGAGCAGGGTGAGCTCCAGGGAGACGGTGAAGGCCACGAGGATGGCCACCGCCACGCCCAGGCCCAGGCCCGCGAGGGAGCGGTCGGGGTTCGAGAGCCCGCTGGCCACCACCGCGCCGATGATGTTCATCGCCGGGAGCGCGAGCAGCAGCCGGGTGCGCAGGCCGACCGTCGCCTCCTCGAGCGCGACGTCCGCGGGGACGTCGGCCGAGATCCGCTCGAGCACGGGCCGGGTGATCGCCTCGAAGGCGAAGAAGCGCAGGAGCGTGCCGTAGAGCAGGACCACGGCGGCGCCGACCACCACGGCGCCGAAGTCCGGCCACCAGGACCGGTGGAGCTCGACCACGACGTAGGCCGAGATCGGCACGATGTTGAAGAGGACCGCGACGCCGCCGAAGCGGTGGCGCACGAAGTCGCTCGGCAGCCCCGCCACCGCGCGCCAGGCGCGGCAGGCGGAGTCCGGCGTGCGGTCCCCGTCGAGCCACGGGTCGGCGGGCCGCAGCAGGCGGCTGAGCAGGAGGTAGACCGCGGTCGTCTCGACGGCCACGAGCCCCTGCGAGACCAGGACGAGCCGCCAGAGCTGGTCGCCGTCGACCTCGACGAAGAGCGTGAGCAGCAGCACGCCGCCCAGCACCACGAGGTGGGCGAGCTGGAGCTGCGCCGCGAGCAGCACCCGCAGGTAGCGGCGCCCCAGCCGCCGGTCCAGCCACTCGAGCACCCTGCGCAGCACCACCCCATCCTCCCGGCCGCCGCGGGCGGCGTCCAGCTCCCCTAACCGGCGGAGGAGCCCAGCGGCGCGGGCGAGCGCCCGAGCCACGTGCCGCGCGCGGCGGCGGAGGCCTCCGCCAGGCGGTCCTCCCCGCAGAACGCGCGGGAGCCGACGTGGAGCACCGGAAGCTCCTCGGCGCCCTCGGCGGCGAGGTCGCGGCCCGCCTGCTCGAGCGCGGCGTCGCGCGAGCGATCGCCGGCGACCCCGAGGCACTCCTCGAAGGGCAGGGCCGCCGCCGCTGCGGCCTCCGCGAGGATCTCGGGGTCGTCGAGATCGAAGCCGCCGCAGAACGCGAGCCGGCTCGCGGCCAGGACGAAGCTCGCGGCCTGGCCGCGCTCCGCGGCCCAGGCGGCGACGCGGATGGCGGCGCGGCCCGAGGCCGGGAAGCGCTCGGGCCACACGAGCGGCATGCCGAGCTCCGCCGCCCGGGCCGTGGCCACGTGCACCGCGGCCGCCTGGACGATCGCCGGCCGCTGCGCCTCCGCGAGCTCCACCGGGGCGATCACGGGCCGCCAGACCACCCCCGGGAAGAGCTGCTCGACGCGCTCGGCGGCGAAGTAGGTCGCCGGCGAGACGAGGTCGAAGGAGAAGGTCGTGACCGGGCGCGGGCCGGCGTGGCGCGCCCACCCGTGCGTGCGCGAGCCGTGCGTCGCCGCCCGCCGCGCCCTGTGTTCGTCCAACGAGATGACCTCGCCCATTGCCGTCCTCGTTCCCGGGTCGTCCGTTCGTTGTGGCATCGACAGCCCTCAACGAGCCGCCGAAACGAAACTTGCGCGAAGTGGTCGGAGTTGGATCACCCGATCTGCGGGCATACTCCGGTCATACGACTGTCCAGAACACGGTGGACGAGATTGGACGCCGAAGTCCAGAGGTAAGGTCCGTTGCAGCGGCCGTCTCGTTCAACCGCAACGCCCGAGGAGGAGCGTCATCCCCACCGCACCGCCCCCCAAGCGCCACCCGTACAACCAGTGGGCGCCAGACGCCCGCGCGCTCGATCTGGTCGGGGACAAGTGGACGCTCCTCATCGTGCGCGACCTCGTCGGCGGCCCGCGCCGGTTCGTGGAGCTCCAGCGCACGCTCCCGGGCATCTCGACCGAGCAGCTGCGCTCGCGGCTGAACCGCATGGTGGCCGACGGCCTGCTGACCCGTCAGCGCTACCGCGAGGTGCCCCCGCGCGTCGACTACGAGCTCACGGAGCGCGCCCGGGCGCTGCTCCCGGTGATCGGCGCGCTCTCGCGCTGGGGCTACCAGTGGGCCTGGGGCCCGCCGCGCCCCGAGGAGCTCGTCGACGTCGGCGCCGTGTTCCGCTCGGTCCCCGGCCTCGCCGTCCCCGCGGGCTTCGCGGGGGAGGCGGAGCTCACCGTCCACCGCCGCGACGGCCAGCAGAAGCGCTACGTCGTCTTCGCCGACCGGGGGACGATGTCGGTCGAGGAGCGCTCGCAGCCCGAGGCGGACGCCCGCGTCTCGGGCACCGAGGCGGCCTGGATCGCCGCGCTCGGCCCGGAGGCCGACGTGTCGGCCCTCGAGGTCACGGGCTCCGCGAAGGTCGCCGACGCGCTGCTCCACGGCCTGGCTCCCCTCGCCGTGCGCGAGGCCGCGGTGGCCTGAAGGCGGGGTCGCCGTGACCCGGCCGGTGCGGGGCGGCCGCGCCGGGTCGCCACCATGGTCCGCGTGCACGCCTCCGAGACCGCCCTGCTCGACGCGCTCAACCGGCTGGGCGGGCGCCAGAGCGCACCGGCCACCGCGCGCGACCTGATCGCCGCCGCACCGCGCGACCTCCCGCTCGTCGCGGTGCGGTCCACCGGGCCGGCGGTGACCGGGTGCAACGTCGAGGCGTTCATGGCGCGCGCGGTCGAGCTCGAGCCCGAGGCGCTCGCGGCGCTCGAGCGGCTCGTGGCCACCGGGGTGCTCGCCGCCGCCGCGGATCCCGGAGCCGGTGCCGACGCCTCGACCGTATGGGCGACCGCCCACCCGAAGGGCGTCGCGCGCCAGGCCGTGCAGTGGGCGCTCGACCACCCCGAGCACGGCCTCCAGGCCGAGGCCTTCGCGATCGCGCGTCGCGCGCTGGGCTGACCGGGGCGGGAGGCGGCGGGCGAACCCCGGGCGCGCCGCCCTGCGATGCTCCGCCCGGGCCCGGGTGGCGGAACTGGTCTACGCGGCGGCCTTAAAAGCTGCTGTCCGAGAGGGCGTGCGGGTTCGAGCCCCGCCCCGGGCACTCGTGAGGAACGCGTGAGGGAGCGCTGCGGGATCCCTGCGGCGCCGCTACCGTGGCCCGACGCAACTCGCGGCCGCCCCGTGCGTTCCCGCTCCCGACGGCCCTCATGGAAGTCGCCTCCCTCAAGCACCGCGCCGCGCTCCGCGGGCCCACGCCGTTCCTCCGGCTGCAGGGCGACGAGCGGCTCGTGGCGCTCACCCGCCGGGGCAACCAGTCGGCCTACGAGGTGCTGGTCGCGCGCTACCAGGCGCGCCTGCTCGGCTTCTGCCGGCACATGCTCGCCTCCAAGGAGGACGCCGAGGACGTGCTGCAGGAGGTCTTCGCGGCGGCGTTCAACGCGATGCTGGCCGACGACCGCCCGATCAACGTGCGGCCGTGGCTCTACCGGATCGCCCGCAACCGCTCGCTGAACCACCTGCGCAAGCAGACCGCGATCGGGGTGGACTCCATGGACGTCCATCTCGCCGAGCACGGCACCTCGACGGCCGACAAGGTGCACGACCGCGAGGAGTTCCGCCAGCTCGTCGGGGACGTGCAGGGCCTGCCGGAGACGCAGCGGACCGCGCTGCTGCTGCGCGAGATCGACGCGCTGAGCTACGACCAGATCGCCCAGGCGATGGAGACGACGGTCCCGGCGATCAAGTCGCTGCTCGTGCGCGCCCGGGTCGGCCTGGCCGAGGCGGCCGAGGCCCGCGGGCTCTCCTGCGAGGAGGTGCGCGCCGAGCTCGGCGAGGTCTCCGAGGGGCTGCGGCGCAAGTCGCCGCCCGTCCGGCGCCACGTCCGCGACTGCGACCGCTGCGCCGGCTTCGAGAAGCAGCTCACCCACACCACCCGCCAGCTCGCCGCCGTCTTCCCCGTCGGCCCGCTGCTGCTGCTGAAGAAGTTCCTGGTCGCGCAGGGGGCGAGCTCGGCGGCCGGGGCGGCCGGCGCGGCAGGGGGCTCGGCCGCCGCGGGGGCGGGCGTGAGTGCGGGAGCCGGCAGCGCCGTCACCGCCGGCCTCGCGACGCTCGCGACCAAGACCGCCGCGGTGGTCGCCGGGGCCGCGATCGTGACCGCCGGGGCGGTCGAGGTCGACCACTCCCGGCACGGGCGGATCCGGCGGCCGGTCGTCGCGGCCGGCCCCGCCGCGCTCGCCGCGCCCGTCCTGCCGCGCGTCCTGGCGACGACCCCCCAGCCCCTCGCGCACTCGCCCGCCAAGCTCGTGCCCGTGGCGGAGAAGCAGCGGACGGCGAACGCGGATCGGGAGGCGGCGCCCGCGCGGACCGACGCGGCCGCCACCGCCGCGACCGGCGCCTCGGGCGCCACCGGCGCCACCGGCGCTGCCGAGGACGCCGACGGCGTCGTGGACACGGGCTCGGACGTCACCGCGCTGCCCTCGAGCGCCGGTGAGCCGGGCGTTCCGGTCCCGAGCGCGCTCCCGACGCCGGGCCCGCGGCCCGGCACCCTGACGGCCCCCGTGGCTCCGGTCACCCTTGCCCCGGCACCGGCCGCCGTCGCGGCGGCGGCCGCTCCGCCCGCGACGCCGCCCGCTCCCGCGGCACCGCCGTCGCCCGCGCCGCCGCCGCCCGCCGCACCGGCGCCCGCTGCCGCCGAGGCCGCTCCGGCGTCCGCCGAGCCGGCACCCCCGGCCGCCGGCCCGCCGGCGACCGGCACGACGGGCCCCTGAGCGCTCAGCCGACCCGGTCCCCGGGCGCCGCACCCGGCGCCGGATCGAGCAGCAGCACCCTCCCGTCCGAGAAGGTGCCGAGCACGAGGCACTCGCTCATCACCGGGCCGATCTGCTTCGGCGGGAAGTTCACCACCGCGACGACGAGGCGCCCGACGAGCTCCTCGCGCGCGTAGCTCGTGATCTGCGCCGAGGAGCGCCGCTCGCCGAGCTCCGGGCCGAAGTCGATCCGCAACCGCCACGCCGGGCGGCGCGCCTGCGGGAAGTCGAGGACCTCGAGGATCCGCCCGACGCGCATGTCCACGCGGGCGAACTCCTCCCAGGCCAGGGGCGCCTCGCTCATCCCGCCCCGAACGCGAAGGACCGGAGCGTCGGCCGCGCCAGGCCGAAGCCCCCGACGGAGCTCACCGACGGCGTGGTCCGCGACGCCTGCGAGAGGATGGTGATGATCGCGCCGCGCCGCGCGCCGGGCTCGTCCGGGAGCACCCAGAAGCGCTTGCCGAAGACGAGGCGCCCTGCGATGCGCGTCTGGAAGAGCAGCTGGTGGGCCGGAAGCGGGCCGACGCGGCCGCGGCCGTCCCCCCGGTAGCGGAAGCCGTCCGGGAAGCGCGCGCGCAGCGGCGCGATGTCGCGGGCCGCGAGCACCGGCAGCACGCCCGCCGGCTCCCCGCGGTAGGGCGCCACGAGCAGCGACGAGACGGTGAAGCTCTCCGCGACGGCCCGGCTCGGCCGGCTCTGGAGCCGCACGAGCTCGGCGCCCTGCGGCGTGATCCGCTTGAACCCCGGCCGGTAGCCGAGCGTGAAGGCGACGGGGCTGCGGACGACGACCTCCCGGGTCAGCCCCGCGGTGTCCGAGGTGAGGATCCGGAAGCCCTGGACCGCCACGAGCACCGCGAAGGCGGTGATGAGCACGATGCGCGTGCGGCGCACGGTCCAGCGCAGCCGCGGCGCCAGGAGGTCTGGCAGGCCGGGGCCGAACTCGGGGCGCAGGAGGGCCATGCGGGTGCGGAGTCTAGGGTCCGACCGCCTCGTCGCCGACCACGAGCGACGCCGCCCGGGCGCCGCCGTCGACGCTCAACGTGTACTGGCCCGCGCGCAGCCCGGGGAACGTGCGCCGCTCGGTCTGGCCGCCCTGGACGGTGAACGCGACGTCGGTGCCGACGAGGTTCACCACGTGAACGGCCTCGTCGACGTTGACCACCGTGAGCTCGACGGCGAGGAACGGCGCCACGCTCACCGACGCGGGCTTGAGCGAGACGCTGCCGAGCTCGAAGCGCGCGGGCTGGCGGATCGGCTCCTCGTCGCCTGAGCCCGTCGGAGGGCCTGAGCCTGTCGGAGGGCCGACTGAGC
>CAXSFZ010000012.1:37221-57463 GCA_964236905.1 uncultured Solirubrobacteraceae bacterium
GCGCGCCGGCGGCACCGTCCGTGCCGGCGCCGGCCGTGTCGGCCGAGGCGCCGCCCGCGCCGCTCGGGCCGCTCGCGCCGCTCGCGCCGCTCGGGCCGGTGGCGGCGACGGGCGGGGCGGGTGCGGCGGCGGGTGCCGGCGCGGTGGTCGCGGTGGTCGGCGTGCTCGCCGGCCCCGCGTCCGCCCCGGGGGACTCGCCCCTGCCGCAGGCCGCGAGCGTCGCGCCTGCGGCGAGGACGCAGAGCAGGATCCGGACGCGACGCACCCCGGGGCCTTCGACGCGCGCGGCGCCGCTCCTCCCGGCGATCGCGGCGGGACGTCCCCGTCGCTCGCGGGGCGAGCTCAGCCGCCGACGGAGAACATCGCGTCGAGGTCGTGCCGGCTGAACGCCTCGAAGGCCACCATGGTCTGGGTCCGCGAGACGCCGGGCAGCTGCAGGAGCTGCCCGGTGATCACCTCGGCGAGGAGCTCGTGGCGCGGCACCCGGACGATCGCGACGAAGTCCCAGTCGCCCGTCACCGACCACGCCTCCTGCACGCCCTCGAGGTCGGCGAGCGTCCCGCCGAACCTCGGCATCGCGTCGCGCTCGACCTCGATCAGGACGATCGCGTGGGTGACGCTCACGCGGCGTAGACGCCGTCGACCTCGAGCACCTCGACCCGGCTCTTGCCGCCGGCCTCGACGGCCGCCTTGAACGCCTGCACGTCGGCCGCCACCGGCGGGAAGGTGTTGTAGTGCTGCGGGATCACCACGGGGGCGCCGACCAGCTCGGCGGCGACCACCGCGTCCTCCGCGTCCATCGTGTAGTGGCCGCCGATCGGGATGATCGCGATGTCGATCGGCCGGCGACGGCCGGGCAGCGCGAGGTCGGAGAAGAGCGCGGTGTCCCCCAGGTCGTAGATCACCTTGCCGCCGAACTCGATGACCAGCCCGGCGGGGGTGCTCGGCGTGCCGTTCGGCGTCGTGGAGGTGTGCCAGGCCGGGACCATCCGGACCGAGCCCCAGGGGTAGGTGGCGGTGCCGCCGAGGTTCGTGTCGATGGCGGTGACCTCCCCCGCGCTGCTGATCTCGCCGCCGATCTCGGTGATCGCCTGGATCGTCGCTCCCGTGCGCTTGGCGATGTCGATCGCGTCGCCGAAGTGGTCCTGGTGGCCGTGGGTGAGCAGGATGGCGTCGGCCTCGAGCGAGGAGGCCTCGACCGTCGCGGACGGGTTGCCGGTGATGAACGGGTCGATGAGGACGGTGACGCCGTCGTGGGTGAGGGCGAAGGCGGCGTGGCCGAGCCAGCGGATCTCCATGGGGCTAGGTCTCCTGGGTGGGGGTGGTGGGGATGGGGCCGCTCGTCAGCACCCGAGCCAGCTCGAAGCCGACGGTGGCGCCGACGAGCATGCCCAGGCGGGTCTCCTCGGCCAGCAGCTGGCGCAGCGCCGTGATCCGCGCCTCGAGCGGCTCGGCGCCGGCCGCCTGGGCCACCGAGGCCCCGGAGGCGGTGAGGTAGCCGCCCTCGTCGAGCGCCTCGTTGAGGATGCGCTGCAGGGCGGGCGCCGCGTGGGTGACCACCTCCTGGGCGTGCTTGAGGCGCTCGGGATCCGAGAGGACCTCGACGGCCGCGTCGACCTGCTCGGCGGTGAACTCCGGGTCGGTCACGGCCCCGAGTCTACGCGGCGGCTCCGGCCGCTCTAGCGGGGCCGGAGCCGGGCCAGCAGGAGCCCCGCGAGCCCGCCCGCGACGATCCCCCACGCCTCGGCGAGCGCGGAGGCGAACGGGGTCGCGATCGGGAGCGCCGCCACCACGAGGCCGATGACCAGGACGCCGAGGAGGTCGGCGTCGTCGTCCTCGTGCGGGCGGGCCCGGCGCGCGAGGAGGACCGGGACGAGCCAGGCGCAGAGCAGCCCGAGCGCCCCCGCACCGGCGCCGAGCACGACGGGGAAGCTGTCGACCCCGGCGACGATCGCCGCGCCGCCGGACGCCGCGGCGAGCCACACCACCAGCACCACGACGGGGCCGTGGCGGCGCTCGAGCAGCGTGCCGAAGATCGCCACGCAGAGCAGGCAGGCCAGCTGGCTCCAGGTCCCGACGTCCACGAACGGCGTCGTGAAGACGCGCCACACCTGCGCACCGGGCGGGCCGAACAGGGCGATGTCGCCGCGGCCGACGAACGCGAGCACGAGGAAGCCGACGGCGCCGAGGACGACGAGCGCGCTCGTGACGTACGGCCGCCGGTCGGCGTCGACGCGGATGCCCGGGATCTCCCCCGCCTTGAGCCGCGGCAGCGACGGGCGCGGCTGGCGGCGCTCCTTGGGCCGCGACTCCCCGCTGGCGTCCCGTTCGATCTTCGGCGCGCGCTTGCGCAGGCGGTTCCCGCAGTAGGGGCACTCGGTGATGTACGGGCTGACCTCCGAACCGCAGTTCTTGCAGATCACGAAGAGATCGGGGGGACCGGCCATCGGCCATCGATGATAGGCCGCGCCCTCCGCCCGCCGGAGCGCGCCGGGACCGCTGCTACCGTTGAGCCCATGGGTGGCCTGTCTCGGTCGCCCGCGAGGTCACGTTCTCACCCCTGCGGTTCGCTTGAGGTCAGCTCGAAGCCTCTTCCCGAATCCGAAGGACCACATGACCCAGACGTTCTCCGACCTCGGCGTGTCCGAGGTCGTCGCGAAGGCGCTCGCCGCCGACGGCATCCAGGCGCCGTTCGCGATCCAGTCCCTCGTGATCGGCGACGTGCTCGCCGGCCACGACACCCTCGTCAAGAGCCCCACGGGCTCCGGCAAGACGCTCGCCTTCGGCGTGCCGCTCGTCGACCGCGTCGAGGCCAACGTGCCCGTCGCCCGGCGCCCCTGCGCGCTCGTGCTCGCCCCGACCCGCGAGCTGGCCTCGCAGATCGTGGACGACCTGCGCCCGCTCGCCCACGCCCGCGCGCTCGGCATCACCGCCGTCTACGGCGGCGTCGGCCTCGAGAAGCAGGCCCGCGCCGCCGCGAAGTCGCACATCATCGTCGCGACCCCGGGCCGCCTCGAGGACCTGCTCGGCCGCCGCGCGTTCTCGCTCTCCAACGTCCGCACGCTCGTGCTGGACGAGGCCGACCGGATGCTCGACATGGGCTTCAAGCCCGCGGTCGACCGGATCGTCGCCCTCTGCCCGCGCGAGCGGCAGACCCTGTTCTTCTCCGCGACGCTCGACGGGGAGGCCGGCCGGGTGGCGGAGGCGTACACGAGCGCCCCGCGCCGCCACGAGCAGATCGCGACCGTCTCGCACATCGCGATGGTCGAGCACCGGTTCCTGACCGTCGCCCACGAGCACAAGCTCAAGACGCTGGTGGAGGAGCTCACGGCCGAGGAGGACCTCTCCCTCGTCTTCGTGCGCACCAAGCGCGGTGCCGACCGCCTCGTGCAGCGCCTGGGCAAGGCGCACGTCGAGGCCGTCGCGATGCACGGCGACAAGAGCCAGCGCCAGCGCGAGAAGGCGCTCGCGCGCTTCGAGGCCGGCCAGGTCCGCGTGCTGGTGGCCACCGACGTCGCCGCCCGCGGCATCGACGTCGACGGCATCGGCCACGTCATCAACTTCGACCCGCCGGAGGACCGCGACGCCTACGTCCACCGCATCGGCCGCACGGGCCGCGCCGGCCGCACGGGCGTCGGGACGACGTTCACGCGCCCCGACGAGGTGCACGACGTCGCCGCGATCGCCGACGACCTCGGCCTCGAGCACCCGTTCGCGGTGCGCTCCAAGGCGCACCGCGGCCAGCCGGGTCACCAGGCGGTCAAGCCGCCGCGGCCCGCGGGCGGCGGCCAGCGCTCCTCGAGCGCACAGCGCTCCTCGAGCGCGCCGGCGTTCCGCGGCGCCTCGGCCGGCCGGCCGGGCGGCTCGGGCTCCGCGGGCGGCTCCCGCCGCGGGGCGCCCAAGCGCCGCTCCGGCTCGATCTGAGCCGCAGCGGCCGCCGCGCCTCGGGAGGGCGTCCCGGCCGCCGCGCGCAGGCCTGAGGCTCCCCGCCTCCCGGGCCCGACGCGTCGGCGCCGGGCCCGCCGCCTCGGCGCCGGCGCCCGACGTGGACCGCTGCCCGCCCGCCGGGCGCCCGTTCGGATGCGAGCCCGCTCAGCGGGCTCAGATCCGAATGTCGCAGAACGCGGCGTCGGCGCCGCCTCGGCCGCTGCGCCACGCGCCGGCGCCGCCTCGGCCGCCGCGCCACGCGGCGCCGGCGCCTCGGCCGCTGCGCCACGCGCCGGCGCCGCCCCGGCCACCGCGCCGCGCGGCGCCAGCGCCGCCTCGCTCGCGAGTGCGCCGCCAGCGCCTCGGCCGCCTACCAAGCCCGCGCGGCGCCGCCGCCCCGCCGGGCGCCCGTTCGGATCCGAGCCCGCTCAGCGGGCCGAGCTCCGAACACCCCGGCGGGCTCCACCCCGCCCCGGCGCCGCCCCGCCCCGGCGCGCTGCGCCCCACCCGCCTACCAAGCCCCCGCCCGCCCGCCCCGCCCGCCGTCCGCCTCCCGCCGGGCCGCAGCGCGGTGGGTCACTGCCCGGTCGCCTCGACGATCTCGCGCATGACCTCCTTGAGGTCCGAGTTGGCCTCGTAGACCACGAGCTGGCGGTGGGCGCCCGTCCCGCGGTCGAGGAGGTCCTGCACGCCGTCGAGCGCGTCGGCGCCGCCGAGGTCCTGCGCGTGCGGGCGCAGCCGCTCGAGCAGCCGCCGGACCAGGGCCTTGGAGGTGATGCGGTCGGTGGTCGGGAGGTCGACGAGCTCGCCGTCCATCCCGTGCCGGGCGGCGAGCCACTTGTTCTCGTCGAGCATCTGCCACGGGTAGGCGGTCAGCGGCGTGCCGGCGTCGTAGTGCTCCCCGAGCTCCTTGACCATCGCCTGGATGAGCGCGGTGAGCCCGAGCGTGTGCTCCACGCGGGTCTGCGCGTCGCACGCGCGGATCTCCACCGTCCCGAAGCGCGGGTGCGGGCGGACGTCGTACCAGAGGTACGTGTAGTCCTCCATCACGCCGGACTCCACCATGAAGGCGATCTCGGCCTGGTAGTGCGCCCAGTCGCGGTACTCCGGCGGGATCCCCACGCGCGGGAAGGCGCGGAAGATCGGCGTCCGGGTGCTCATGAGCCCCGAGCGGTCACCCCGCCAGAACGGCGAGTTGCAGCTCAGCGCCTGGAGGATCGGGACGTGGACGCGCATGCCGTTGGCGACGTGGATCGCCTTCTCGGGATCGTCGATGCCGACGTGCACGTGGAGCCCGAAGATGAGCTCCTGCCGGGCGACGAACCGCAGCGCGTTGATCAGGTCGCGGTAGCGCGGGCGCTGGACGATGCGCTGGTCCTCCCACATGGCGAAGGGGTGGGTGCCGGCCGAGCCGATGCCGAACCCCTCCTGCGCGGCGATGCTCAGGACCTGCCGGCGCAGCGCGCGGAGCTCGGTGCCGATCGCGCTGACGTCGCGGCACGGCTTCGTGGCCACCTCGAGCACGCTCTCCATGAGCTCGGGCTTGATGTCCTCGTGCGGTGCGGCCTCGAGGAGCCCCTCGATCGCGTTGACGAGATCCAGGGACTCGCCGTCGACGATCATGAGCTCCTCCTCGACCCCCAGGGAGAACGGCCCGTGCGCCGTCGGGGTGAAGGCGTGCTCCATGCGGGCGAGCCTACTGGGGCTCCACGCCGCCACCCGTTCGGAATCGACCGGATCGCGGTTCAACTTCCGGTGCCTCGGAATTCCTGACGAATGCCCCGGGTCTCCGACGCCGAACCGACGGATCGCGGTGCGGACGCGCGCCCGGCGCTCGCCGCGGTCGCCGGGTGCCGGGCGCGGCGCTCACCACCGCCCTCGGCGCGCCGGACGACGGGCGTGCCGTCGGCGAGCGCCTGGCGCGGCTCTCCGGCGTGCTCGGCTGCACGGCGCTGCTCGGCGCGGACGAGGACGCCTGGCCGGGGACGCGGCTGCACACGCACCGGCTCGACGCCTCCGACCCGATCACCGCCGAATGGGTGACCGTGGTGGTCTTCCCCGACCACGCGATGGTGCTCGCCGCCCGGCGCGTGGACGGCCGCCCGGGCTCCTGGCGGCTGGCCCTCTCGCACGCCGCGGACGTCGCCCAGGCCGTCGCGGGACAGCTGCTGACGCGGCTGCCCTGAGCGGGGTGGGGTCCGGGTACCCTCGACGGCATGACCACCGCCGAGATGTCCAGCACGCGCCTCGAGGAGCTCCTCGGCGACGATGCCGACCTGCTGACCCACGACTGCCAGACGATCCCCGCCGCGCAGCTCCACCTGCCGGGGCCGGACTTCGTCGACCGCCTGTGGATCGACTCCGACCGCAACGCGCAGACGCTCGGGAAGCTCAACTGGCTGGCCAACTCGGGGCGGCTCGCCGGGACGGGCTACGTCTCGATCCTCCCGGTCGACCAGGGCATCGAGCACTCGGCGGGCGCCTCGTTCGCGCCGAACCCGGCTTACTTCGACCCCAAGAACATCGTCGAGCTGGCCCTCGAGGGCGGCTGCAACGCGGTGGCCTCCACGGTCGGCGTGCTCGGCGCCGTGTCGCGGCGCTACGCGCACAAGCTGCCCTTCATCTGCAAGCTCAACCACAACGAGTTCCTGAGCTACCCGAACACCTACGACCAGATCCGCTTCGCGTCGGTCCAGCGTGCGTGGGACCTCGGCGCCGCGGGCGTCGGCGCGACGATCTACTTCGGCTCGCCGGAGTCGCGGCGCCAGATCGTCGAGATCGCCGAGGCCTTCGAGGAGGCCCACCGGCTCGGCATGTTCACCGTGCTGTGGTGCTACCTGCGCAACGACGCCTTCAAGGTCGACAGCGTCGACTACTCGCTGTCGGCGGACCTCAGCGGCCAGGCCAACCACCTGGGTGTCACGATCGAGGCCGACATCATCAAGCAGAAGCTGCCGGAGAACAACGGCGGCTACACCGCGCTGGCCAAGAGCGAGCCGTACGGCAAGACCTCGGACCTCGTCTACTCCAAGCTCACCACGGACAACCCGATCGACCTCACGCGCTACCAGGTCGCCAACTGCTACCTGGGGCGCTCGGGGCTCATCAACTCGGGCGGGGCCTCCTCCGGCGAGACGGACCTGGCCGAGGCCGTCCGCACCGCCGTCATCAACAAGCGCGCGGGGGGCATGGGCCTCATCTCCGGCCGCAAGTCCTTCCAGCGGCCGCTGGAGGAGGGGATCGCGCTGCTGAACGCGATCCAGGACGTGTACCTCTCCCCCGAGGTGACGATCGCCTAGGCCCGCGGGGCCCCGCGGGCCTGGGCGAGAGGCCCGCGGAGCCCGCGCCGGCCCGGCGGCAGGCGCGGGATCCGCGCGGACCGCGACGAAAGGCGCGCGCGTCTGCGCCGTAGCTGCAACGGGCGGTGCACGGCGGCCGAGGCGGGCCGTAGCGTCGCGGGAGATGTCACTCCGGACCGCCCTCGGCCTCCTCGTCCTCGCCGCCGTCGCGGCCGGGTTCGGCGACCGCCTCGACGTGCTGGACTCCTTCGGCCGGGGGACCACGGAGGCGGCAGGGCTGGCGCGGGTCGAGCGCGTCGTCGACGGCGACACCATCAAGGTGCGCCTCGACGGGCGCCTGGAGACCGTCCGCTACATCGGCGTGGACACGCCGGAGACGAAGAAGCCCGGCACCCCGGTCCAGTGCTTCGGCAAGGCCGCCTCGCACGAGAACGAGCGGCTGGTCGACGGCGAGCGCGTCCGCCTGGTCGTCGGGGTGGAGCCGCGCGACCGCTACGGCCGGCTGCTGGCCTACGTGCGCCGCGCGCGCGACGGGCTGTTCGTCAACGAGCGCCTGCTCGCCGGCGGCTGGGCCCGCACGCTCACGATCGCCCCCAACGACCGCTACGCCCTGCGCTTCCGCGGCGTCGAGGCCCGGGCCCGCGCCACCCATACCGGGTTGTGGGGGCAGTGTTAGGTAGCCTGGACGAATGGCGGCGTCCGAGAGCCTTGCGCGGTTCGAGCAGGCCTTCGTCGAGGAGACCTACGCGAGCCGCGAGCACCGGACGGCCGTGCAGCGCGACGTCGCCGCGCGCGCCGACGAGCGTCGCCGCGCGCGGGTGCACCGCCGCGGCTCCCTGCGGTTCGCGCTGCTCATCCTCGTCCTCATCGCCACCGCGGTGCTCGTGGCCGTCGCGATGTTCGAGACGCTCTACTACGTCATGCGCTGAGGCCCGGGAAGCAGGGGCGGTGCAGGCCCTTGCGTTAGGGTCCGGGCCTATGGCTCGACGCTCACTGCGCCCGCAACTCAACCAGATCCGGATCTGGGTCCAGCAGGGCAGGACCGACGCCTGGATCGCGCACCAGCTCGAGGTCACGGTCCAGCAGATCGACACCTTCAAGAAGGAGAACGAGCTGGCGCCGGCCGACGCCGAGACGGGCGGCGCCGCGGTCGCGGCCGACTTCGACGACGAGATCGACCTGCGCGCGCAGGACGACGAGCTCATCGCCGCCGAGCTCGAGCGGGCCGAGGCCGAGCGCCTCGAGCGCGAGGCGGCCGAGGCCGAGGCGAAGGCCGCCGAGGCGGCGCGCCGCGCCGAGGCCGGCGAGGCGCCGGAGGAGGACGACGACGCGAAGCCCCGGCGCCGCGGGCGCCGCGGCGGCCGCGGGCGCGCGCGCAAGGCCGCCCCGCTCGAGGCGACCTTCGACCACGGCGAGGAGGGCTACGGCCTCTGGCTCGACCCCGCGGTGGCCGACGACCCGATCTACGCCGAGCACTGGGCCGGCCACCGTCCCGTCCTGGTCTCCGTCGAGGAGGACCAGATCGTCATCCGCCGCGCCGGGGAGGACGCCGGGCCCGCCGACGCGGACGCGGCCGACGCCGAAGGCTGAGGTGGGCGACGCGGCCGCCCTGGCGGCCGCCCTCGCCTTCGAGCGCGACTGCTACGTCCGCGCCGCGGCGTCGGCCACGCCGCACCCGCTGGGCGTTGCGCTCCGCGACGACGCGGTCCCCGACGCGCACATCGTCAACATGCTGTGCGTCACCGTCGCGACCGCCGAGCCCGCGGCGCTCCTCGACGCCTTGGAGGAGACGCAGGCCGGGCTCGGGCACCGCAAGGCGCAGGTCGACGCCGCGGCGCTCGGCGCCGCGCTCCGGGCGCCGCTCGCCGCCGCGGGCTTCACGGCCGAGCGGCACGTGGTGATGGTGCTCCGGCGCTCGCCGGACCGGGCCGCGGGCCCCGGCCTGGCCCGGGAGGCCGGCGTGGCCGCCCACGCCGAGGTCGAGAACGCGTCCACCCGCGAGTTCCCGCACGGCAGGGACGAGGCGGTGGTCCAGCAGCTCACGCGGGCGCGAGCGGCGGTCCGTGCCGCGGCCCCGCGGGGAACCCGGCGGTTCGTCGGCACGGCCGACGGCGTGCCGGCCGCGCACGCGACGCTGCTCTCGGGCGACGGCGTGGCCCAGCTCGAGGACGTCGGGACCCTCGCGGCCCACCGCGGGCGTGGACTGGGCCGCGCGGTCTGCACGCTCGCGCTCGACGCGGCCCGGGGCGACGGCACCCCGCTCGTCTTCGTCGTCGCCGACGCGGACGACTGGCCGCGGGAGCTCTACGCCAAGCTCGGCTTCGACCCGGTCGGCACCGTCTGGGCCTTCACGCGCGCGCCGGCCTGAGCGCGTCGCCGAGCCGCCGAGGTGCCCCCGTTCGGATCTCGCCCCGCTGAGCGACCCGCAATCCGAACGCGGCGCCGGGCGGGCCGGAGCCGCGCGCGCCGGGCGGTGCCCCGCGTCGCCGGTGGCGCCGGAGCCGCGCGTGCCGGCGCCGCCGCCGGAGCCGCCGCTCAGTCCTCGGAGACCAGGCGGCGGCCGCCCGCGTAGTCCTGCGCCTCGCGGACGTAGCGGGCGAAGGCGGCGTCGGCGGTGGTGCGCGGATCCCAGGCCCACGGCGCGCCCGGCGCGAGCGCGTAGGCGAGCTCCATGCACCATGAGGTGCCGCGGTCGTAGAGGGCGACGAGCTCGTCGACGGTGAAGGGGCCGCCGAGGCGCCGGCGCAGCTCGGCCACGAGCTCGTCCACGACGCGGTCGACGGCGACCCGCTGCTGCGGCGGCAGCTCGGCGGCGCGCCGCCGGCCCTGGCTCCACTCCTGCGCGACGAGCTCGAACGAGGCCACGCCGCGAGGCTAGCGCCGCGAGCTCAGCGGCCCTTCGGGAGGTGCTCGACGACGAACGGCCGCTCGCCGGGGCGCACCATGCCGAGGGACCGGGCCTCCTCCTCGAGCCCGTCGCCGCTGCGCAGCGCCGCACGCCGCGCCTCGAGCTCGCGGTGCTCGCGCTGGAGCTGCTCGACCTGCGCGCGGCGGTTCGCCGCCTCGCCGCGAGCGCTCCAGTACTTCGCGGCGGGCCCGACGTAGAGGAGCGCGACCACCGCGAAGACCACGAGGATCGCCGTGCGCCCGAGGCGGTCCCAGCGGATCCGCTGCCCGTCGCCTGGGACGAGCTGGGGCCGGGGCCGCGGCGGGCGCGGGGCGGAGGTGACGGCGTGGGGGTCGACGCGGCGACGGGAGGCGGCGGCCATTGCTGCCCGCTTCGCCGCGCCCGCCGCCGCTCCTGCCCGTGGACGCCGCGGGCGGACGGGAGATGTCCGTGCGCGCGGGCTGCCGCTCGCGCGCGGGCTGCCGCTCGCGCGCCGGCGGCGCTCGCACGCCGGCGGCGGCGCTAGGAGCGGAAGACGCTGCGCCCGGGGTAGGTCGCGGCGTCCCCCAGGGCCTCCTCGATCCGCAGCAGCTGGTTGTACTTCGCGACGCGGTCCGAGCGAGAGGGCGCGCCCGTCTTGATCTGGCCGCAGCCCGTGGCCACGGCGAGGTCGGCGATGGTGACGTCCTCGGTCTCGCCGGACCGGTGCGACATCACCGCGGTGTAGCCGGCCTCGCGGGCCATGGCGATCGCCTCGAGGGTCTCGGTGAGCGTGCCGATCTGGTTGACCTTCACGAGGATCGAGTTGGCCGTCCCGGCCTCGATGCCGCGCCTCAGGCGCTCGGTGTTCGTGACGAAGAGGTCGTCGCCGACGAGCTGGACGGTGCCGCCGAGCCGGTCGGTCAGCGCCTTCCAGCCGGCCCAGTCCTCCTCGTCCATGCCGTCCTCGATCGAGAGGATCGGGTACATCGCGGCGAGCTCGCCCCAGTAGGCGGCGAGCTCCTCGGAGGAGAGGCGGCGCCCCTCGTGCTCCAAGTCGTAGGCGCCGTCGGCCCACAGCTCGCTCGTGGCCGGGTCCAGGGCGATCGCCACGTCGTCCCCCGGGGAGTAGCCCGCCGCCTCGATCGCCCGGACGAGGTACTGGAGCGCCTGCTCGTTGGAGGCGAGGTTCGGCGCGAAGCCGCCCTCGTCGCCCACGCCGCCGCCGAGCCCCTCGTCGTGCAGCGTCGCCTTCAGCGCGTGGAAGACCTCGGTGCCCATCCGCAGCCCCTCGGAGAAGCTCTGCGCGCCCGCGGGCACCACCATGAACTCCTGGAAGTCGACGGAGTTGTCGGCGTGGGAGCCCCCGTTGAGCACGTTCATCATCGGCACCGGGAGGATCACGGCGCCCTCACCGCCGAGGTGGCGGTAGAGCGGCAGGCCAGCGTCGGCGGCGGCGGCCTGGGCGGTGGCCAGGGAGACGCCGAGGATCGCGTTGGCGCCCAGGCGCGACTTGTTCGGCGTCCCGTCGAGGGCGATGAGCGCGCGGTCCAGCGCGCCCTGGTCGTCCGCGTCGCTGCCCCGGACCGCATCGGCGATCTCGCCGTTCACGTTCGCGACGGCGCGCCCGACGCCCTTGCCGGCCCAGGCGCTGCCGCCGTCGCGCAGCTCGGTGGCCTCGAACTCCCCCGTGGAGGCGCCGGAGGGCACCGCCGCGCGGCCGAAGGCGCCCGAGGCGAGCGTCAGCTCGACCTCCACCGTCGGGTTGCCCCGCGAATCGAGGATCTGCCGGGCGTGCACCTGCTCGATGTTGCTCATGGGTCCCCTGCCTGCGCGTAGAAGTCACGTCGGTCCTGCGGGCTCAAGTCCACCCAGGCGCGGCCGTCCCGCTCGCCCAGGCGCTCCGCGGCCTCGACCCGGCCCGAGAACCTACCGGCCGCCGCGCGCAGGGCGAGCTCCGGGTCCACGGCCAGGCGGCGTGCCGCGTCCACGGCCGCGAAGAGCGCGTCGCCGACCGCGGTGAAGGCCGCCTCCCGGTCCTCCGCATCCGCCGCCTCGAGCGCGCGGGCCGTCTCGGCCACGGGGTGCGGGTCCACGTGGAGCCCGCTGGTGGCCGCCCGGCGCAGCAGCTTGCGCGCGTAGGTCGGCCCCGGCAGGTTCTCGGGCACCTCGCCGAAGATCCCGGGCTCGCGGCCGGCCTCGCCCCGCTTGATCTGGTCCCAGTTGGAGAGCACCTCGCCGGCGTCCGCCACCTCCACGGTGGAGAACACGTGCGGATGGCGGTGCACGAGCTTGTCGTGGACGTGCTCGGCGACCTGCTCGAGCGAGCCGGCGCCGCGCTCCTCGAGGAGCAGGCTCAGGAAGTGCACCTGGAAGAGCACGTCGCCCAGCTCGTCGAGGAGCTTCGCGTCGTCGCCGCTCCACGCGGCGTCGGCCAGCTCGTAGGCCTCCTCCACCGTGTGGGGCACGATCGAGCGCGCATCCTGCTCACGGTCCCACGGGCACTCGGATCGCAGCCGGCGCGTCAGGGCATCGAGGCGATCCACCGCGTCCATGCCGGCCACGCTAGCGAGCCGCCCCGCCGGCGATCAGGAGCCCGGCGGCCGCGAGGCGCCCCGGTGGCGGATCTCCTCGCGCGCCGGGGCGAAGCGGATCGCCTCGTAGGCGATGAGGAGGATCATGACCGCCGTGCCCGCGGCCAGCGCCACCAGGGCGTCCGCCTCGGGGGTCAGCGGCACCAGCGCGAGGAGCACCACGGCGGCGAGGACCCGGCGCCGGCTGAGGGTCCCGGTGTTGCGCAGGCGGAAGCCGACGTGCGCCAGGAGGTAGATCGCCAGGCCGCCGAGCAGGGCGAAGCCCATCTCCACCGACAGCGGCTCACCGACGTGGGCGAGGACCTTCTTGACCCCGAGGGCGAGCAGGACGATCCCGAGCACCATCGGCAGGTGCAGGTAGGAGTAGCTGTCGCGGGCCATCCGGCTGCGCTCGACGCCCTCGCGCTCGTGCAGGCGCCGCTCGGCCACCAGGGCGCTGACGTCGAAGTAGGCCCACCACATGCAGGCCACGGTCGCCACGGCGAGCGCCGCGGCCACCAGCGGGCCCGCGGTCAGCGCGGTCTCCTCCGCCCCGACGCCGATCGAGGCGATCGACTCGCCGAGGGCGACGATGAGGATGAGCCCGTGGCGTTCGGCGAAGTGCGACGGGGCGACCTGCCAGCCGCCGACGCCGAAGAGCGCCGGCCCCCCGAAGTCGATGATGAGCGCCGCGGCCCAGAGCGCGCCCTGCGCGGCGCCGTCGAAGCCCGAGGCCACGAGCAGCAGGGTCACCGCGATGGCCGTGCTGCGAGCGAGCGTGGCGATCGAGTGGCGCATGTCGGCATCCCGCGCGCCGTAGGCGTAGAGCACGATCTGCACGACGCGCACGACCCCGTAGGCGAGCGCGAAGAGCGCCGCGTCTGCCCCGAAGGCCCCGGGGATCGCCAGCGCCACGACCAGCATCGCCCCCATGGCGACGAAGACGACGATCCGGGCGACGCCCTCCTCCGGGTCGATGACGTTGGTCAGCCACGCGTAGCCGACCCAGGCCCACCAGATCGCGGCGAGCACCGCCGTCCCGCGGGCCAGGCCGGCCCAGGAGGGGTCGCCGGCCATGAAGCGGGTGACCTGGGTGACCGCGAAGACGAAGACGAGGTCGAAGAAGAGCTCGAGGTTCGTGACCCTCTGCTCGGCGTCCGGGTCGATGTCGCGCTCGGCGACCTCCTCCCCCACGCGCACCGACGCCATGGGGGCGATCCTACGGCGGCCTCAGGTGCCGGTGGTCCCCGTCGCGCCCGTGGCCGCCTTCGGCGCGTTGTCGCAGTCCTGGGTGACGAAGCCGTCCTGGCAGCTCGTCTTGCCCTTCCACTTCTTCTGGAAGGTCTTGACGAACGTGTCGAGCGCCTTCTGCTGGTTCTGCGAGGCGAGCAGCTGCTTGATGCTCGCCGTGGCCGCCTGGAGCGTCTGCTGGGTGGCCGGGCTGACCTTCTGCACCCGGAAGACGTAGTAGCCGAACTGCGTCTTGACCGGGCCGGAGAGCTTGCCCTTCGCCGCCGCGAAGACGGCATCGTCGAGGGCCTTCTCCTGCTGGCCCTTGGCCACCGCCGGGAGCGAGCCGCCCTGGTTCTTGGAGGCCTGGTCGATCGAGTACTTCTTCGCGACCTCCTTGAAGGAGCCGCCCGCCGCCAGGCGCTTGCGGGCCTGGGCGGCGCGCGCCGCGGTCTTGGTCAGGACGATGCGCAGGTCGCGCCGCTCCGGCGTGGCGAACCGCGCCTTGTTCTTCGCGTAGTAGGCGGCGATCTGGGCCTGGGAGACCTTGTCCTTGCCCTTGATGACCGCCTCGCGCAGCTTGTTGGAGAGCGTGTCGAGCCGGACCCGGAAGAGCAGGTCGGCCTCGGTCATCCCGGAGGAGGAGAGGAACTTCCGGTAGTCGGCGTCCTTCGGGAAGCTCTGCTTCTTCGTCGAGGCGAACTGCTTGTTGACCTCCGCGTCGGTGACCTTCACGTTGCGGCTGCCGGCCTCGCCCTGGATCCACTGCGAGGAGATGAGGAACTGGAGCACCTGGTCGCGAAGCGTCTCGTACTCCGTCTTGCACTGAGCCTTGAACTGCACGTCGGTCTGCTTCGGCGCGCCCTTGGCGGGCTTGGGCGCCGTCTTGGCCTTCTGCGCGATGCAGGCCTTGAAGTCCGGGGGCTGCGGGATCGAGACGGCCGGCTTCTTGCCGGTCTGCGCCGCGGTCGGGTCGCTCTGGGCCGCCTGCGAGAGCGCGGCCACCGAGAGCCAGTGCTGGTAGGCGTCCTTCTTGATCGCGGTGTCGCCGACCCGGGCGACGGCGTTGCCGGGAACGGACTCCTCCCCGCACGCGGCGAGGGAGCCGACGGCGAGCGTGGCGGCGCAGACGGCGAGGGCGGGACGGCGGAAGTTCAGCAGCACGCGGGGCAGGGTAGAGGAGAGCTCCTCAAGCCCGCGTAAGGGCGAGCAGGACGTCCGCGGCCCGGATCACCGCGGGGAAGCGCGCGTCGGGCGCGTCGGGGACCTTGACGCTCCACTGCGAGCGGCCGGGCTCGTAGGTCGACTCGGGGAGCTCGGCCTTGAGCTGCGCGGCCCGGGCGGGCTCCAGGTCGACCGGGGTCACGGTGAGCCGCCCCTGGCGGAAGGAGACCGCACGCGCCCCGGCCTGGCCGAGCTTGATGCGGGCCTGCTGGAGCTGCAGGAGGTTGTCGAGCGGCTCGGGCACCGCGCCGAAGCGGTCCTCGAGCTCTTCGCGCAGGGTGGCGAGCTCGGCGACCTCGCGGGCGGAGGCGATCCGCCGGTGCACGTCGACCTTCGCCTGCTCGTAGGGGACGTAGTCGGCCGGGATGTAGGCGTCGACGGAGACGTCCAGGCGCACGGGCTCGGCGTCCGCGTCCCCCGACCCCGGCGCGGTCGCGCTCACCGCCTCGTCGAGCATCTGCATGTAGAGCTCGAAGCCGAGCGCCGCGACGTGGCCGCTCTGCTCGTCGCCCAGGAGGTTCCCGGCGCCGCGCAGCTCGAGGTCGCGCATCGCGATCTTGAAGCCCGCGCCGAGCTCGGTGTAGTCGCTCAGCGCGCTCAGCCGCTTCTGCGCGTCCTCGGTCAGGGCGGCCGCGGAGGGGTAGAGGAGGTAGGCGTAGGCGCGCTCCCGGCTGCGGCCGACCCGCCCGCGGATCTGGTAGAGCTGGCTCAGGCCGAACATGTCGGCGCGCTCGACGATCAGCGTGTTGGCCTGCGGGATGTCGATGCCCGACTCGATGATGCTCGTGGCCACGAGGACGTCGGCCTCCCCGCGCAGGAACGAGAGCATCCGCTCCTCGAGCTCGGACTCCTCGAGCTGGCCGTGGGCGACGACGAAGCTCAGGCCGGGGCAGAGGCCCCGGAGCCGCTCGGCGGTCTCGTCGATGCTCTCCACCCGATTGTGCAGGAAGAAGGCCTGGCCCCCGCGCTCCTTCTCCCGGCGCAGCGCCTGCTTGACGAGCTCCTCGTCGTACTCGCCGATGTAGGTCTTCACGGGGCGGCGGCCCTCCGGCGGCGTCTCGATGACGGAGATGTCGCGCAGCCCGGCCAGGGACATCTGCAGCGTGCGCGGGATCGGCGTGGCGCTCATCGCCAGCACGTCGACCCGCAGCTTGAGCTGGCGGAGCAGCTCCTTCTGCTTGACCCCGAAGCGCTGCTCCTCGTCGACCACGAGCAGGCCGAGGTCCTTGGGGCGCATGTCGCGGCCGAGGACCCGGTGGGTCCCGACGAGGATGTCGATCCGTCCGTCGTTGAAGGCGGCGATCGTCTCGCGCTGCTCCTTGGGCGAGCGGAACCGCGAGATCTGCCCGATGGTGAACGGGAAGTCGCGCAGGCGCTCGGAGAACGTGCCGAAGTGCTGCTGGGCGAGGATCGTCGTGGGCGCGAGGACGAGCACCTGCTTGCCGTCGCCCGCGGCCTTGAAGGCGGCGCGGAGGGCGACCTCGGTCTTCCCGTAGCCCACGTCGCCGCAGATCAGGCGGTCCATGGGCTGGCCGCGCTCCATGTCGGCCTTGACGACCTCGATCGCGTCGCGCTGGTCGGCCGTCTCGGTGTACGGCCACCTCGCCTCGAAGTCGCGCTGCCAGTCCGAGTCGGCCTCGAACGCGTGGCCCGAGCGGCGGCGGCGCTCGGCGTAGAGCGTGATGAGCTCGCCCGCGAGCTCCTGCGCGGCGCGGCGCGCCCGCGTCTTCATCGTCTCCCAGCTCTTGCCGCCGAGCTTGGAGAGCGGCGGGTGGTTGCCCCCCGCGCCGACGTACCGGGAGATCTTGGCCAGCTGCTCCACCGGCAGGAAGACCTTGTCCGTGCCGGCGAACTCGAGCTCGAGGTAGTCGCGGGTGACGCCGCCGACCGTCTTCGTGTCGAAGCCCGCGAAGCGCGCGAGGCCGTGGTCCTCGTGGACCACGATGTCCCCCGTGCGCAGGTCGGCGAAGGAGCGCAGCGCGCCGCGGCGGCGCGCGCCCGCGCTCCGGCCGCCCGTGCGCTCCGTGCGCTTGCGGCGGAAGAGGCGGTGCTCGGGGATGACGGCGACGCGGATGCCGGCTGCGACGAAGCCGTCGCGCAGCGCGGCGGTGGTGAAGACGAGCTCGGGCTCGGCCAGGCGGTTGCCGCCCGCCTCGGCCTCGCCGATCCAGCGCGCCTTCAGGCGCGCGAGGTTGTAGGCGGCGCGCTCCCCCTCGCCCCGGCGCGGCCAGGAGACCACGGTGCGGTAGCCGCCGCGGACGAGCTTCTCGAGCTCCGGCTCGGCGTCCTTCAGCGAGCGCGCCGCGACGTCGGCGGCCTGGGCGCGGAACTGGACGGGCTGGTCGCCCGAGATGCTCGAGAGCTGGACGTGCGCCTGCTCGAGCCGGGCGGCGAGCTCCTGCGGCGGCACGTAGAGCTGGTGGGCCTCGACGTCGTGGAAGGCGGCGCACACGTCCTGCCAGTGGTCGGCCAGGGCCGGGGCGATCTCCTCCTCGGCGGCGACCAGGACCACGGCGTCCTCGGGCACGAGGTCGAGGAGCGCGTGGAAGCGGTCGACGGGGAGGACGTCGCTCACGTCGGGGCGCTCGTCCTCGTCGAGGAGGCCGGCCGCCTCGACCCCGGCCCGGTGGTCGAGCGCGAGCTCCGCCGCCGGGGCGATCTCCACCGCCGTCGCCTCGCCGAGGGAGCGCTGGGTGAAGGTGGAGAAGAAGCGCAGCGACTCGATCTCGATGTCGAAGAGGTCGACCCGCAGGGCCCGGTCCTCGGTGGCGGGGTAGACGTCGAGGATCCCGCCGCGGATCGCGAACTGGCCGCGGTCCTCGACCTGGTCGACGCGCTCGTAGCCCATCGCGACGAGCTCCTGGGCCTCCTCCTCGAGGTCGAGCAGGTCGCCGACCCGGAGCGTGTGGGCGTGCGGACGCAGCGCGGGATCGGGGACCTTCTCGGAGAGCGCCACGGCGCTCACGACGACCACCGGCGGCTCGGTCTCCTGCCCGTCCGCCGTCGCGGTCGCGCCCGCGGCGCCCCGGCCCTCGGCGATCCCCGCCGACGGCGAGGCCACCGCGCCCGCCGGCTGGGCGGCGAGCAGCGCGTCGAGCGCCGCGACGCGCAGCCCGACGAGATGGGGCGGGGGGCTCAGGTGCGACTCGTAGGCGACGCCGCGGCTCGGGTAGAAGCGCACGGGCCGCGGGTGCAGCCAGGCCGTGAGGTCCGCGGCGAGGTCCCGCGCCTGGCGGTCGTCGCCCGCGACCACCAGCGCGGGCCGGCCGAGCGCGGCCGCCCCGTCGACGCCGTCCAGCAGCGCGCCGACCAGGAACGGCCGCATGGAGAGCGAGACGAACGCCCGCCCGCCGTCGCGGGCCAGCGCGACCCCGTTGGGATCCTGGTCGAGCAGGGAGAGGAGCGGGCGCAGCGACACGGTTCTGGGGAGGCCCGACGCGGCGCGCGAGGCGGCGCGGCCGGGACCCTGCGAAGCACTCTAGCCACGGCTCGCCGGCCCGCCGCGACGCGGCCGGGCGGCGCCTCCTCTGCCGGCCCGGAGGGCCGAAGCGGCCGCCCCACGACCACCTCGGCCCCCTCGCCTCGACACGCGCGCGGCCACGCATGAAAGGGGTCAGGCCCCTTTCATGCGTGGCGGCGGCGGTTCGCTGGGGGCCGGCCGGTTGGACCGCGCCGCGCCGTCAGGCCGTGACGAGGGCCTCGACGGCGGCGACCGCGCGGTCGACCAGGTCGGCGACCTCCTCGCGGCTCTGCCGCCAGCGCCCGAGGACGTAGGCGGCCACGATCTCCGGGTCGGTGGAGTCCGGGCGCCCGACGCCGATGCGCACCCGGTGGAACTCCGGCGAGGCGAACCCCGCCCTCAGCGACTTGAGGCCGTTGTGGCCGGCCAGGCCGCCGCCGAGCCGCGTGCGGATCTCGCCGAAGGCGAGGTCGATCTCGTCGTGGACCGCGACGACCCGCTCCAGCGGCACCTTCAGCGCGCCGCGGGCGGGACCGGCGGCGCGGCCCGAGTCGTTCATGAAGGTCTGCGGCAGCAGGACGCCGATCCGCGGGCCTTCCGGCGCGGTGCGGCCGTCGGCGTAGCGCCCCGCCCAGCGCTTGGCGGGCTTCCCGAGTCCCCAGCGCTCGATGAGCGCCTCGGCGACCTGGAAGCCGACGTTGTGCGGCGTGCCGACGTAGCTCCCGCCCGGGTTGCCGAGCCCCACCACCAGCCAGTCGACGGGAGCGCTCCCGCCCCCGAAGCGCACTACTCGGGGCTGTCGGCGCCCTCGGCGCTCGCGTCGGCCTCGCCGTCGCCCGCGTCGCCTGCGCCCTCCGCCGCGTCGCCCTCGCCGACCACCTCGGTCTCCGTCTCGAGCTCCTCGACCTCGGCCAGCGAGCGCGGGGCGGTGATCGTGAAGAGCGGCGTCTCGGCCGCCGTCTCGTCGAGCACGAGCGTGACCCCGGCCGGCGCCGTGAGCGCATCGAGGAACACAGTGTCGCCGAGCTGCGCGTCGGCGACGTCGAACTCGATCGCCTCGGGGATCTCGTTGGGCAGCGCCTCGACGGTCACCTCGCGCGTCGGCTGCTCCAGGACGCCGCCGTCCCTGACGCCGGGCGCCTCGTCCACGCCGACCAGCGTGATGGCGACGGACGCCTCGATCGGCTGGTTGACGTCGACCCGCACGAGGTCAACGTGGGTGATCTCCCCGCGGACCGGGTGGACCTGCGACTCCTTGAGGACCGCGGTGGTGGTCTGCCCGTCGAGGTCGAGCTCGAGCACCGCGCCGGTCGCCGCGAGCGCGTGGCGCAGCTCGAGCGCGTCGACGGAGAAGGAGAGGTTGTCGCGGCCGCGCCCGTAGAGGATGCCGGGAATGCTTCCCGCCCGCCGCAGGCGGCGGGTCGAGCGCGAATGGCCGACCTCGCGGGCGCTGATCCTCAGGGTGGTGGAGTCGGTCTTGGTGGCCATGAGCGACGCAGGATGGTAGCGGCGCCCGGACGCGCAGGCCGTGCGCCTCGGGCGGCCGGGTCCCCAGGCGCACGCTCAGGGACCGAGCTGGACCGTCGCCTTGTAGAGGCGCTGCACCTCGGCCCAGGCCGGCTTGCGCTGCGTAGCCTGCCAGATTTGCGAGAAGGAATGCCCG
>CAXSFZ010000012.1:57473-63498 GCA_964236905.1 uncultured Solirubrobacteraceae bacterium
TGATGAGCCCCTTCTCGTGGATCGGCGGGTCGGGGCGCGGGTTGCCGCCCTGCCATCCCGGCCGCACGCGGAACTCCTCGAGGGCCCAGTAGATCGCGCCAGCCAACCACGGCTTGGTCGCGTAGACGCCGAGGTGGTAGTCCACGAAGTCCGTCTGGAACTCATAGGTCCCGCGCTCCTCCACGGGCCCGCTGCGGTTCGCCTCCGCCCCGAACTCCGTGACCATCACGGCCTTGCGCGGGTAGCACGCGTGCAGCGTGTCGAGGTAGGGGCCGAGCCCCTCGCGGTCGGCGATCTGCCCGTTCGGCCCGGGGTACCACCCGAAGTAGTCGTTGAGGCCGATGATGTCGAGCGGCCCGTACTCCGGCTGGCACCCGGCCGACGGGTAGCCCGCGACCGCCAGGCCGACGGGACGGGTGGGGTCGAGCTCGCGCGCGAGGGCGGCGGCCCGGGCGATGTAGTAGCCCTGGACCGGGCCGGGCTTGGCCGAGAGCTCGTTCCCGATCGACCAGACCACGATCGACGGGTGATTCTCGTTGGCGAGGATGTTGGCGCGGAGCTCCTCCGCGGCGAGCCTGCGCACCTTCGCCTTCGCGAGCTCCGTCGTCTTCAGCGCGTACACCGGCACCTCGCTCCAGAGCAGGATGCCCCGGGCGTCGGCGAGCTCCTGCGTGTAGGGGTGCAGCGGGTAGTGCGAGCGGATCAGGGTGGCGCCGAGCTCCTTGACCTCCGCGATCTCGCGCGCGCGGATGGTGTTGTCGATCGCGAAGCCGAGCTTCTTGTCGTCCTCGTGGAGCCCGACGCCCCGGACGTCGAGCTTGCGGCCGTTCAACAGCCACTGCCCGTCGACCACCTTGATCGAGCGGATCCCCGTCTTGAGCACGTAGCGCTGCAGCACCCGCGGCTTCGCCGCTCCCTTCCCCGCCGAGGAGACCCGGACCTCGGCGTCGTAGAGGTACGGGCTGTCCGGGGACCAGAGCCGCGGGTGGGCGATCCGGAGGCTCCGGCTCACCGTGGTGCTCGCACGGGCGCCGACCGTCACGGTGCCCAGGGCGAGCTTCCGGCTCCCGACCGTGGCGCCCACCTGCACCCGGGTCGCCTTGGCCGCGGAGTTCGTGAGGGTCGCCTGGACCTCGACCGTGGCGGCCCCGGTCGGCGAGGGCAGCCGCGGGCGCACGACGACGGGCGAGAGGTCGACCCCGTCCACCCGGCGCAGGTACACCTCCCGCAGCAGCCCGCCGTAGTTCCACCAGCCGCCGGTCGGCGTCCCGGTGACCGACAGCCCCGCAGGCGGGAAGTCGCTCGGGGTGCGGCGGTTCTCCACCCGGACGACGAGCCGGTTGACCCCCTTGCGCTTGAGCACCGAACGCGGCAGGCGCACCTCGAAGGGGAGGTAGGCCCCGGTGTGCTCGGCCAGGCGCCTGCCGTTGAGGTAGATGCGGGAGCGGTAGTTGACCGACTCGAAGCGCGTCACCCAGTCGAGCCGCGCCGCGCTCGAGGGCAGCGTGAAGTCCTTGCGGTACCAGCCCACGCCGCCGGTGAAGGAGGCCTCGCTCTCGTCGGTCGCGTTCCACGCGTTCGGGACGCTGACCGGGCTCCACCCGCTGCGGCCCGTCTGGCCGGCGAAGCCCTGCGCGACGCCGACGTTGCCGGGGTCCAGGCGGAAGAGCCACTCCCCGTTCATCAGGAACCGGCCGCTCGGGCCCGCGTGGTAGAGGGCCTTCTCCGGCAACGGGGCAGGGCGCTGCGCCGCGGCCGGCCCGGCCGCGGCGGCCAGGGCCGCGCAGGCCAGCGTGCAGAGGGCGAGGAGGCGGCGGGAGCGGCTCATGGAGTCATCAGCAGCCCTGCTCGAGGGGGAGCGGGGCGCTGAGGCGCAGCAGGCTAATGGAGGCGCCGGAGAGCACGCTCCAGCGGCGCCGCACGGTGACGCACTGCACCACGGCGGGGCTTCCGCCGGCCACGTCGGCCGCCCAGGCGACGCGCGAGCGCCCCACCCGCTCCCCCAGCGCGAAGCTGGTCCCCGCGTCGAGGCGCAGGAGCTTCACCTCGCCCGGGCGCCGGGTGCGCGCGACGGTCGCCGCGATCTCGCGCGGGCAGGCGCCGGTGCAGCTCACGAGGCGGCCGGCGACCGCGCGAGCGTCGCCGCGCGCCTCGTCGCGCACCAGGGCGAAGATCGCCGCGCGCTCCCCGTTCTCCGCCGTCAGCAGGCGCGCGAGCTGGAAGGAGATCGCGAGGAAGACGACCACGCCGAGCGCGATGAGCAGGCGGCGGCGCACCCGGCGCACGATGCCACGCGGACGCGCTCGGCGGCGCGGGCGTCATCCCGCCTGGTCGAAGCCCTCCGGCTCGTTGAGCTCGAGGAAGCGTCGGACGCTCGCCTCCTGCTTGTCGAGCTGGGCGCCCATCCGCCGCGCATGGTCGGCGACCCGCTGCGCGAAGTCGCCGAGGCAGCGCTCCGGGTCGTCGGGGAGCGGATAGACGTGCGCGACGTCCTGCTGGGCGCAGGCGATGCCCATGGGCGGGAGCCCGGCGGCCAGGGTCCGGGCCGAGCAGACCGGGGCGACGGTGAGGTGGTGCTCGCGATCGACGAGGGCGACGGGCATGAGCCGGTGGGCCGGCAGGCCCAGGCGCAGCTCGATCGACCGGTCCACCCCGACCGGGCTGTCGGCCAGCGCCGCGAGCGCGTCGCGCCAGACGGCCAGGACGGTGTCCGCGGCCTGGAGCGCGTCGCGCAGGACCCGCGCCTGCTCCGCGTAGAGCTGCTCGGCCTCGGCGCGCGTGGCCGCCTCGGCGAGGTCGAGGTCGCAGGGCACCCGGAGCATCTCCCCGGCGCCGATCGCCTCCCCGGCCACCCGGCCGCCGTGGGCGACGTAGGTCTGCACCGTCCCGAGGTCGCGGCGGCCGTGGAAGACCACGGTGAGCGCCTCGCTCAGCGGCAGGCCCTCCACCCGCAGCGCGACGGCCGCCGAGGCGTCCGGGTCGAGCAGCGCCCGTTGCAGCAGCTCCTCGGCGCCCTCGTCCTCGTGCTCGCGCGGCTCTCCCATCTGCTCATCCTCCTCCTCGGGGCTGACGTCTCCATCGACCGCAGGGCGGAAACCCGTGAGGTCCAGGTGTACCCTCGGGCGCGATGAAGCTCATCTACAAGCCGTTCGGGATCGTCATCGGGCTGCTGGCGGGGTTCCTGTCCAAGAAGCTGTTCAGCACCGTGTGGGGCATCTTCGACGACGAGGAGCCGCCCAAGCCGACCACCCGCGACACCTCGTGGGCGAAGGTGCTCGGCGCGGCGGCGGTCCAGGGAGTGACGTTCAAGGTGGTGCGCGCCGTCGTCGACCGCGGCGGCGCCAAGGGGTTCGCGTCGCTCACGGGCGCCTGGCCGGGCCCGAAGCGGACCGAGAAGAGCCAGGCCGCCGAAGCGGTGCGGTAGGGCCTCAGCGGCGCGCGCGCACCACGAAGCCCCGCTCCTGGAGCGTGGCGAGCGCATCCTCGAAGGCCGCGAAGTCCTGCCCGAGGAGGTGCTCGAGCGGCCGGCCCGCCGGCCCCGCGGTGCGCACCCAGCGACGCAGCGCGTCGCCGTCGACCCGCTCGGCCGCCTCCTCGGAGAGCTTCAGCAGGATCGGCAGCTGCGGCTTGTCGTCGAGGTCGCCCGCCACGACCGACAGCGGGTCGGCCCCGAGCACGGCGAGCAGCTCGTCGTCGCTCAGCCCGAGGCGCTGCTGGAGGACGGCGGCCGCGGTCGAGCTCACGCCGGGACGGTACCGCCACGCCGCCGCCCGGCGCGGGCCACGCGCAAGGCGGAAAGGTGGCGGGAGGTCTTCCGCCTATGCGCCGCGCCGCACCGACTCCTGCTCCCCTGCCCTCCCGTCCGCGTGCGGGCCGGGGCCGACGCGAAGGCCGCGGCCAGACCGACGCGGTGCAAGCTCTCGAGCACCGCCAACGCGATCGCCCCGGTGGAGTCCCCGGCGCTCGTCGCGGGCGACGAGATTCGCTCGGTCCGGGGCGGTCCTCGTGCGTTCCACCGTGGGCGGGACGAAGGGCACGGTGGCCGTCCACGCTCCTCACCGCCGAGGGCACCCTGCGGCGCCGCGACGGTCACGATCACCGCGTCGGGTCCGGCCTCGTCTGAGCCGGGGCAAGCACGGTCGGCGGCCCGAGGACCGCGGCTTCAGCGCCCTCGACCTACTGCGGGCGGGCTGCGGCCACCCGGCGCCGGCGCGTGTGCACCAGGCCGACGGCGAGGAGCATCGCGAGCAGCCAGGCGGCGCTCCCGAGCATCTCGAGGGACTCCTCGAGGTACATCTTGGGGAAGTACTGAGCCCGCTTGACGTCGCCGTCCCACTCCCAGAACTCGAGGAGCTGAGCCACGCCCCAGGCGGCCGCGCCCAGGACCCAGACCCACGCGGGCAGGCGCGAAGCGCTTCCACCCTCACCGTCACCCCGCAGCCGACGCAGGACCCGGAGCCACGCGACGCCTCCCACGACGATCAGCGGCAGGTAGAGCAGCGGCCAGTCGACGCCCGTGGCGGTCTCGAGCCTCTCGTGGATGGAGACGACCTCGTCGACCCCCATGAAGGCGAACAGCACGGCGACGGCGACGACCCGCCGGCCGAGCCGGTGCCGGGCGCTCCACGTCGCGGCGGCCGCGGCGAGGAGCAGGAGCCCGGACCAGAGCGCCGGGACGTCGTACTCGCCGTCGAGGTCGAAGGCGCTCGGCACGCCAGCGTGGTGGACGCCGAACCCGAGCGCCGCGAGGATCACGATGACGGCCAGGACGACCGCCGCGAAGGCCTGCGCCGAGACGGCCTGGCGCCCTCCACCACTTCTCGCCGGGCGCGCGAGCACCGCCTGGTCAGATCGCGGCCCACCCACGGACGACAGCTGGGCGGCGTCAAGCACAGCGGCACGGTACCAAGTGTGAACATTCTGGTGCGTCTTACGCACCTTGTTTCTTTATTTCGCGTGGTCGGGTCGACGTGGACTGCGGCGTGGACCGCGCACGCGACGGCGGACCAGGCCCGCGGCACACCACGAGGGCGTTCGGACTCGAGCCCGCTCAGCGGGCCGCACTCCGAACGGGCTCGCGCGCACCACGGATCGCCGCGGGCTCGTGCGGGGCCGCGCGCCCCACGGATCGCCGCTGGCTCGCGCGGGGCCGCGCGCACCACGGATCGCCGAGCCGGCCAGGAACCCGGCTAGAACAGCTGGTTCTCGCCGCCGAAGACCTCGGAGACCGAGTCGTCGGTGAAGATCCGGCGGATCGAGTCGGTGAGCAGGTCCGCGCAGGAGAGCACCCGGACGTTCGCCGGCGCGCCGGGCCGCAGCGGGATCGTGTCGGTGACGACGATCTCGCGGAAGGGCGAGGCGGCCAGGTTCTCGAAGGCCCCGCCGGAGAACACGGCGTGGGTCGCCGCGGCGTAGACGGTGCGGGCGCCCGCGGCCAGGACGGTCTCGCCGGCGGCGCGCAGCGTGCCGGCGGTGTCGATGATGTCGTCGACGATGATGGCCGTCTTGCCCGCCACATCGCCGATGACGGAGGTGATCTCGGCGACCTGCTGGGCCGGGCGCTCCTTGTTGAGGATCGCGAGGCCCGCCCCCATCTTCTGGGCGAAGTTCTTGTTGAGCTTCACGCGGCCCGCGTCGGGCGAGACGACCACCATGTCCTCCAGGCGGATGTCCCGGAAGTACTGGGTGAGCATCATGGTGGCCGTCATGTGGTCGACCGGGACCTGGAAAAAGCCCTGCACCTGGCCGGCGTGGAGGTCCATCGTGAGGACGCGGTCGGCGCCGGCCGACTCGAGCATGCGGGCGACCAGACGGGCGCTGATCGGCTCGCGGGGCGCGGACTTCTTGTCCTGGCGCGAGTAGCCGTACCAGGGCATCACGGCGATGACGCGGTGCGCCGAGGCCCCGACCGCCGCGTCGATCATCACCAGCAGCTCCATCAGCGCGTCGTTCGGCGTCACGCCGGTGGTCGGGTTGCCGCAGGTGGGCTGGACGATGAACACGTCCGCCCCGCGGATCGACTCCT